>NZ_JAKGCY010000015.1:0-90131 GCF_021852965.1 Vibrio floridensis
TCATTGATAAATCTTTTGGATTATCATCAACGAGTGCCCACACAGATTGATAGGTTTATATTGTTAAAGA
The DNA here is from genome assembly GCF_021852965.1 of Vibrio floridensis. Taxonomy (NCBI): domain Bacteria; kingdom Pseudomonadati; phylum Pseudomonadota; class Gammaproteobacteria; order Vibrionales; family Vibrionaceae; genus Vibrio; species Vibrio floridensis. The sequence goes on from NZ_JAKGCY010000015.1 coordinate 71, forward strand.
GCTTTCTTCTTTTGTGAATCGCATCACTTCGGAAGAGGCGGCCATTTTAGCGAGTTAAGTTTTAGTGTCAACCACTTTTTTCAAAACTTTTTTCAGGTGACTCACCTGGCTAAATGCCTTGGCTGATGGGCTCTGGTTTCTTTCGAAGCCTTGCCGTGTCAGCGAGGTGGCATTATAGGGATCAGCGTCACGTTGGCAAGCCCTTTTTATTAAAAAATGCAAAAATAGAGCTTAAGCGATGGATTTTCATTCAACCCTTGTTTTATTCAATTTTACTCAACACATTCCAACACGATATACACAACATTATCCACAAAATCGCATTTTTAATAGCATTGACATTCTATTTCCTTCACTCATCACAGACCGAAGAATAGACTAATTGCTATTACCTGACGTTTTACACTCAAAAAAAAAAACCGATACTGAAGCAATATCGGTTTTTTAGCTAAAATGAAGACAAGCTAATTATTCTCGTCTTTTACTATTAACTATAGATTACGCTTTAAAAGCTTTAAATGCGTTAATAAGACCATTGGTCGAACTGTCGTGTGAACTGATCTCAGAACCGTCAGCTAGCTCAGGTAGGATTTGGTTTGCCAGTTGTTTACCTAGCTCCACCCCCCACTGGTCAAAGCTGAAGATGTTCCAGATAACGCCTTGAACGAAGATTTTGTGCTCGTACATGGCGATCAGGTTACCCAGTGTGCGAGGGGTGATTTGCTTAACCAAGATAGAATTGGTTGGACGGTTGCCTTCAAATACCTTGAATGGGGCGATCGCCGCCACTTCTTCTGCATTTTTACCGGCTTTAACCAATTCCGCTTTGACGGTTTCTTCATTTTTACCAAATGCCAACGCTTCTGTTTGTGCAAAGAAGTTTGACATCAGTTTCTGATGGTGGTCACCTGCTGGGTTGTGGCTCACAGCCGGTGCAATGAAGTCACAAGGGATTAACTTGGTGCCTTGGTGGATCAGTTGGTAGAACGCGTGCTGACCGTTAGTACCTGGCTCACCCCAGATAATTGGACCAGTTTGGTAAGTCACTGGGTTACCATTGCGGTCAACGTATTTGCCGTTCGACTCCATGTTACCTTGCTGGAAGTACGCCGCAAAGCGGTGCATGTACTGGTCGTAAGGTAGAATAGCTTCTGACTCAGCGCCATGGAAGTTGTTGTACCAAATACCAATCAGGGCAAGAATAACAGGAATGTTGCTTTCTAACTCTGTAGAGACGAAATGGTTGTCCATCTCGTGAGCACCGTCTAGAAGTTCAATGAAGTTGTCGTAACCGACAGCAAGTGCAATTGAAAGCCCGATGGCTGACCATAGAGAGTAACGACCACCAACCCAGTCCCAGAACTCAAACATGTTATCTGTGTCGATACCGAACTCAGATACCGCTGGAGCATTAGTAGAAAGTGCCGCAAAGTGCTTAGCAACGTGTGCTTGATCGCCAGCCGTAGCTAGGAACCAATCACGCGCAGTGTGAGCGTTTGTCATGGTTTCTTGAGTCGTGAACGTCTTAGACGCGATCAAGAAGAGTGTTGTCTCAGGATCGACTTTCTTCAGTGTTTCAACGATGTGAGTACCATCAACGTTAGAAACAAAGTGTAAGTTTAGGTGGTTTTTGTATGGTGCAAGCGCTTCCGTCACCATGTAAGGGCCTAGGTCTGAACCGCCAATGCCGATGTTGACGATATCTGTGATCGCTTTACCTGTATAACCTTTCCATTCACCGCCAATAACGCGGTCAGTGAACGATTTCATTTTCTTAAGTACTGCGTTTACCGCTGGCATCACGTCTTCACCATCAACCAGGACTGCCTGGTTTGAGCGATTACGTAGCGCCGTATGGAGCACCGCGCGGCCTTCCGTTTGGTTGATCGCTTCACCACTAAACATTGCTTTAATAGCAGCACTTAGTTCCGTTTCTTTCGCTAGTGCGAATAGGTGTTTTAACGTTTCTTCGTTGATCAGGTTCTTTGAGTAATCGACAAGAATATCACTGCCAAAACGTGCTGAGAACTTATCAAAACGCGCTGCGTCTTGAGCGAAAAGATCTTTCAGATCCATATCTTGTGCAGATTCAAAATGCGCTGTCAGCGCGTTCCAAGCTTGTGTTTGCGTTGGATTAATAGTTTTCAACATGGTATTTATCCCGATGTTACAGTAGGTTCCATTCCATACAGTCTAGCGAAAACTGGTGGAATCCCCGATTTAGCAAAAAATAATTGTGATTGTCGACTGCACTCTCGCGCAAGACAACCATAAATCTGTAATTTTTTTTCAGAGTGCAATTATGACGCACTCGCGCTGCGCGCTCTTTGAGTTAAGTCACGTAAACCGTTTCTGTTTTGAGCAAGCCACTTAGCGTGATGGCTCACTATAGTGTGTTGTCTCTCTCATACGCTGCAACCAAAGATAGCGTTGAATTATCCATTTGCCAAATAGATTATAAGGAATGGGATATGTGGTATCAGAAGTGTTTAACCCTACCCGCCCGAAAGCGTGGCTTTCATCTGATCACTGATGAAATTGAACAACAATTACCAGAATTATCAAAATTATCCGTTGGTTTGTTACATCTTTTTATCCAACATACCTCAGCCAGTTTGACCATCAATGAGAACGCAGACCCCACCGTTCGACATGATATGGAGCAACACTTTAATCGCTTTGTTCCTGAAAGGGCCCCTTACTATCAGCATGATTATGAAGGCGATGATGATATGCCTGCCCACATAAAAGCCTCGACATTAGGATGCCATCTCACTATTCCAATCTCTCAGGGGCGTTTAGCGTTAGGCACTTGGCAAGGGATCTACTTAGGCGAACATCGAGATCATGGTGGACAACGTCGTATAATGGCCACGCTCTATGGGGAATAAAAAACAAGCCGAGCAAATAGCTCGGCTTGAGTGATGATAAGATGTGGCAAACGTTAAAACGGCTGGTTGACCATGACACGAAAAAGGCTCTCTTCACTTCCCCATGCCATTTCGGCTCGCACCACAATGCCTTCCACTTGAAAACGCACGGCACCACCTGCGCTCCACTGCATATCGCTGTGCAGTTCAGAGAAACTGCTTTCGTCGCTCACTCGTCCCATATCGACAAAAGCGACCCATTGCCACCAAGGGATATCGTAGATATTCAGCACTGGAATATCATCCAAAGGTTGCCATTTGGGTAAAACACGGTACTCAGCGCTGTAGTTGATGGCCGATTTGCCATGAAAACGCCCAGAGGAAAAACTTCTCAATCGGTATAAACCACCTAGACTTACCTGATCAAACTCTGGCGGTCTTTGACATGTTTGAGCATTACAATTATTCCAAGTAGGCGTATCGGCAATATAGAAGTTAAACGCAAACACTTGTTGGTCGAGAAGATCATCGACACCACCGAGATTCCAAAAGCCACTACTGGAATACTCATATTTCAACCAATCGTTATCATTACCCCAGTTTTCATCTGCGTAGGTGATATCCAGTCGAGTGCGAAAACCTTGAGTCGGGTTGCGAACATCATTTCGGTTATCCCAATCCAACTTCAAACTGAGCCCGGTAGAATCGCTATCTTGGCCAGCAATAGCATTAATTTCTCGAGAGGTATGAAACGGCTGAAACTCAATGGTGGTGATACCGCTGCGATCTGGCGAGAAGCCTTTAATTTGCCGAGTGGGTTCTAATGCCGCGCGCGCTCCGCGAAACGCCGCATGCCCCCAAGGCACAATATAACGGAAGGAGAAACGCGTGATCGATTCTTTACCTGTCGCTATCGTTCGATCGGCCGCTGTTGAATCATTACTAGCGTTGGCACCAAGGTAATAGTCGTAATCAACAAACTTCCCTTGATAGCTTTCCGCACCGAGCAACCAGAAATCACCCACTTGGTAATTTGATGCAGCAAGATAAGTGACATAGCTTCCTTTGTCAGAGTAAAGCGCGGTACCCAATACCGAAGCATTAGCTTGCCCTACATGCAGTGCGAGTCCAGCGACACCCAGAGTATTACCCATGCTATCGCTGACAAAATAGTAAGGAACCACGGCCGTTTCTGGAGACCAACTTGGCCAACCATCAGCCCAAGTTGGCAGAGCGCACAAGCCAGTTGCCGCAACCACCAAGCGAAAAACAGGTTTTGATTTCATTATTGATTTATTCGCTATAAGACATTTCAACGCGTGAAGTAAGTTTAGTCACTAACTCATAAGCGATGGTGCCGATATGCTGCGCCACCTCTTCCGCTGGTAAATCTGCGCCCCAAAGAATCGCCTCATCACCGACACGATCGGTTGCATCGGGGCCGAGATCCACCGTAAGCATATCCATAGAGACTCGCCCGGCAATCGGCACCTTACGGCCATTGACCAACACGGGAGTTCCGTTGGGTGCCGTTCGTGGGTAGCCATCACCATAACCAATAGCAATTACCCCTACTTTGGTATCGCGTTCGCTGATCCAGGTTGCGCCATATCCCACTGACTCGCCCGCTTTGACATCTCGAACCGCAATTAAATGAGACTTTAAGGTCATCACTGGTTTGTAGCCTAGCTCGGAGGCGGTCTTGTCACCAAATGGAGAAACACCATACATAATGATGCCCGGGCGCACCCACTCCAATTGACTTTCTTGCCAAGCCAATAATCCTGCAGAAGCTGCAAGCGAGCGCTCACCTTTGCAACCTCGAGTTAGCGACAAAAACAGCTCGATTTGTTTCGGCGTCATCTCGTTGTTCATCTCGTCAGCACAACCAAAGTGGCTCATATAGCGTAAAGGTTTGGCCACATTCGGGCACTGATGCAAACGCTCAACAAATGCTTGGTATTGCTCTGGTCGCACTCCAAGGCGATGCATGCCACTATCGATCTTGAGCCACACCATCACTGGAGTTTCAAGCTCTGCCTCTTCCAAAGCACACAACTGCTCTTCGCAGTGCACCACCGTTTGAATGTTGTTGGTCACCAAGACAGGCAAATCACCCGAAGAGTAAAATCCTTCTAAAAGCAAGATGGGTTTAACAACACCACACGCTCGCAGTTGTAGCGCTTCTTCAATTCGCGCAACCCCAAAGGCATCAGCACCAACCGCATGCTTAGCTACGTGACGCAAACCATGACCATAGCCATTTGCCTTAACCACCGCCATCAACTTACTGTGCGGGGCTTGCTGTTTGATCAACTGCAAATTGTGTTGCAAAGCCGCAAGGTCAATACAAGCCGTGGCGGCTTTCATGTAATTCATCGTGTTACTCATCATCAAACGCCGGGCCTGCATAATTGTCAAAGCGAGACCACTGTCCTTGGAATGTCAGGCGCACCGAACCGATAGGACCGTTACGCTGCTTACCAATAATGATCTCCGCCGTACCTTTCAGCGCGCTGTCAGGGTTATATACTTCGTCTCGATAGATGAACATGATTAAGTCGGCGTCCTGCTCGATAGAGCCAGATTCACGCAGATCCGAGTTCACTGGACGTTTGTCTGCCCGTTGCTCTAGCGAGCGGTTCAACTGCGACAGGGCCACCACGGGTACATTCAGCTCTTTCGCCAATGCTTTCAGTGAGCGAGAAATCTCCGCAATTTCCAAAGTACGGTTATCAGAGAGAGCTGGCACGCGCATCAATTGAAGGTAGTCGACCATGATCATCGATAAACCACCATGCTCACGCGCCACACGACGCGCGCGTGAACGCACTTCCGTTGGCGTTAGACCAGAGCTGTCATCGATGTACATGTTCTTCTTCTCCATCAAAATACCCATGGTCGAAGAAATACGCGCCCAATCCTCATCGTCCAGCTGACCGGTACGAATCTTGGTCTGATCAACACGAGACAAAGAGGCCAGCATACGCATCATGATTTGTTCCGCGGGCATCTCCAGTGAGAAAATGAGCACAGGCTTGTCTTGATCCATCGCCGCGTTTTCACACAAGTTCATTGCAAAGGTGGTTTTACCCATCGATGGACGTGCGGCGACAATGATAAGGTCAGATCCTTGCAAACCTGCGGTTTTCTTATTCAGATCCGTAAAGCCAGTATCCACCCCGGTGACACCATCTTGTGGGCTCTTGTACAGTAGCTCGATACGTTCTAAGGTTTTCTCTAGAATGGAATCGACATTTTGTGGGCCTTCATTTTCGCTGGTGCGTTCTTCCGCGATGGCGAACACTTTACTCTCAGCGAGATCGAGCAGATCTTCCGAACTGCGCCCTTGAGGATCATAGCCCGCATCCGCAATTTCATTGGCAACGCTGATCAGATTACGTACTAAAGCTCGCTCCGCAACGATATCAGCATAAGCATTAATGTTGGCAGCACTTGGCGTGTTTTTCGCCAAATCGGCAAGGTACGCAAAACCACCGACATCTTCCAACTGCTCACGGCGCTCTAAATGTTCGGACAGGGTAATCAGATCGAGCGGCTTGTTCTCTTCCAAAATGCTTTTAATGGCATCGAAAATCAAACGGTGGGGACGACTATAAAAATCCTTGTTGACCACACGCTCAGCAACCGTATCCCAACGTTCATTATCCAATAACAAACCACCAAGCACCGATTGCTCAGCTTCTAAGGAATGAGGAGGAACTTTTATTGCATCTACTTGGCTATCCGGAATTTTGCGTTTTCGATTATCCGCCATGACTACACTCTGTAACTTATGTTTAGCGTCATTATACTCAAAATGGTTTAAGATGTGCGCCTCCGCATGCAGAGTTTGTTGTCCATCTGACAAGTTTTAACTTTAGGCTGACGCACCTATTCTCGTATGTTCGTACTATCCTGAGCCATAAGCTCACATTATAAGAGGTGTTCGTGTCCAATCGCTGGTTTCTGTCGTTAGGTTTATACGCCGTTAGCCTAACTGCTTATGCTGAAGATAATTTGGATAAGGACATCGCCCTTCCCTCTCCGTGGAAAAGTGAAGTGGAGTTTGGCTATCAAGCTCACTCAGGCAACTCGGATTCTAAAGCGCTCAACGCACGCCTCAGTGGGGAATACACGGAAGGTCGCCACCGTTCAAATGGAGAGTGGAAATTCTACAATTTATACAAAGATGGCGAAGAAGATAAGCGCACGTCAACTTACAGCCTGCAATCTGACTACAAGTTATCCCCTAAAACCTACCTTTACGGCAGCTTTAAAGGCATTGATTCACGCTACAGTGCGTACTTCAAAGACTACACAATTTCAGCGGGTTTGGGTTATCAGTTTGCCAGCACGGACACCTTTGTGTTTGAGTTCGAATTCGGTCCTGGCTTTCGTTATCAAGAGCCCAATCTGGATGAAATTGATGACGATGACATTATTTTCCCTGAAATCGTCGAAGAAGGGATTTTCCGTGGCAATTTAAAAACCAGTTGGCAAGCGTTAGAGAATCTGCGTCTCTCGGCCGATATTACGGTCGTCAGTGGTCACAGCAATACGCGAACCGACAGTGATTTAAGTTTGACCAATAACATTACCGAAGACATTGCCCTTAAGATTGCCCACTCTCGCCAGTACCACGACCGAGTGCCCGATGGTCTAAGCAAAGCTGACAGCGTGTTCTCTGTCAATCTGCTGTTTGCTTTCTAATCTCAATCCTCTGATACGATAAACTCGAGCAATAAAAAAAGCACCTCAGAGAGGTGCTTTAAAATTTCGTCTTGAAACTGAAAATTACTCAGCAACAACTTGTAGTTTAGCGGTCGCGAAAACTTCAGAGTGAAGTTGAACGCTGATCTCGAACTCACCAGTTGTACGTAGAGCACCTTCAGGAAGGCGAACTTCGCTCTTAGCAACTTCAACGCCAGCTGCAGTGATTGCATCAGCGATGTCACGAGTACCGATAGAACCGAACAGTTTACCTTCGTCACCAGCTTTAGAAGAGATAACAACTGCTTCTAGAGCATTTACTTTCTCAGCGCGAGCTTGTGCAGAAGCTAGTTGCTCAGCAACTTTTGCTTCAAGTTCAGCACGACGAGCTTCGAACATCTCAACGTTGCCTTTAGTAGCCATAACTGCTTTACCCTGAGGGATAAGGAAGTTACGAGCGTAACCAGACTTAACGTTTACTGTGTCGCCAAGGCTACCTAGGTTACCGATTTTATCAAGTAGAATAACTTGCATTGTTTAATCCTCTTTCTTAATAAACGGTACCGATTACTGATGCTTGTCAGTGTACGGTAGTAGAGCTAGGTAACGAGAACGCTTGATCGCGCGAGCTAGTTGACGCTGATACTTAGCGCTAGTACCAGTGATACGGCTAGGTACGATTTTACCAGCTTCAGTGATGTAGTTTTTAAGAGTTGCTACGTCTTTGTAATCAATCTCTTGTACGCCTTCTGCAGTGAAACGGCAGAATTTACGACGACGGAAGAAACGAGCCATGGGCTATCTCCTGATCTTAAATATGAATTATGTCATCGGCATGTAACACCAATTTACCTACGCCATTTCGGCCGGTCTGATAAGCAACAAAGCCACTTACCTTAATGTTACTGCCCAAAACTATTTGTTGAGTTATCTCTTGTGACCCTTTACCGCTGACAACCACTGGCATTCGACAGAAAACTTGTCTTGGTAAATCCGCCTCAACCACTACCGAGCGATGCTCGAGCCAAAATCGACAATGTGAGATTCCAGCAGGGCTTTGGCTTCGAATCGGATCTTTCACGACGGTGCCGCTCAGCTCCATTCGATTGGTCATAAAATCAATTACTCAGCAGCGAATTCTTTCGCTTCAGCTTCACGACGAGGAGCGCGTTCTTCTTTCTGCTTAAGCATGATTGAAGGCTCAGTGATAGCTGCTTTAGTACGCATGATCATGTTGCGTAGAACTGCATCGTTGTAACGGAAAGCAGTTTCTAGCTCATCGATTACAGCTTGGTCCGCTTCAACGTTCATTAGAACGTAGTGAGCTTTGTGAAGCTTGTTGATTGGGTAAGCCAGTTGACGACGACCCCAGTCTTCTAGACGGTGGATTTTACCGCCAGCTTCAGTGATAGAACCTGTGTAACGCTCGATCATGCCAGCAACTTGCTCGCTTTGATCAGGGTGCACCATGAATACGATTTCGTAATGACGCATTGTTTGCTCCTTACGGATTATTAGCTTCCACATTTGGCTCAGTCATCCAGAGGAAGCAAGGAACTAAGGGTTATTGACCGAGTTTAAGGACGGCAAATAGTACAGAAAGGGCTCAGTTTAAGCAAGGAGTATTTTTAAACAACCGAGAGCGAGGAAGATAGGGAACTAGGAACTAGGAACTAGGGAGCTAGAAAACTAGAAAACTAGAAAACTAGAAAACTAGAAAACTACTCATCTAGCAACCTCGCTTCTGGAATTTACGCTTTAGCCAACTCTGCACGCATTTCGTCAATCACGGCTTTATAATCTGGTTGGCCAAAAATGGCTGAACCTGCAACAAACATATCCGCACCCGCTTCGGCGATTTCACGAATGTTATCCACTTTCACACCACCATCGATCTCCAAGCGGATATCGCGCCCAGTCGCATCAATCATCTTACGTACTGCACGCAGCTTATCCAAAGTGTGAGGAATGAATGACTGCCCACCAAAGCCTGGGTTCACCGACATTAATAAAATGAGATCCACTTTATCCATGATGAATTCTAGGTGCGCCAACGGCGTCGCAGGGTTAAGTACAACACCCGCTTTACAGCCGTGCTCTTTGATCAATTGCAAGGTTCGATCGACATGCTCAGACGCTTCGATATGGAAGGTGATCATCGACGCACCCGCTTTGGCAAAATCGGGAATGATGCGATCGACCGGTTTGACCATCAAATGCACATCAATCGGCGCGGTAATGCCATAATCACGTAGCGCTTTACACACTGGCGCGCCGAAAGTGAGGTTCGGAACATAGTGGTTATCCATCACATCGAAATGGACAACATCCGCCCCAGCTGCCAAGACTTTTTCAACATCTTCACCTAGACGAGCAAAATCTGCAGACAAAATGGATGGAGCAATAAGAAAATCTTTCATACCTGACCTCAGTAATCACGAGCAAAACAGCAAACCAATGTGCGCGCAATTTTACCGAAGCCAGTGTGGAGATCCACCATTTCGGTGAAATAGTGTGAATGTGAAGAATGAATCGCTGAGGTTAACTGATGTCAGGCTTATGGAAAAGCGCCATCAGTTCATCTACTTTGTTGCGCCCGCCACCATTGCGGCTGATAGTGCGTTTTACCTTAACGACATTCAGCTCTGCACCATGATACAAACGGCGTGTCAGTTTGGTGTCGTGGTTTGAAATAAGTACTGGGATGCCTCTTTCGCTCGCGGTTTTTTCCGCAATATCCGCTAAGGCAGCTTGATCATCCAATGTGAAGCCATTACCTGCGTATGACGTAAAATTGGCTGTATTTGAAAGTGGCGCATACGGTGGATCGCAATACACCACACACCCTTTGCGTGCACGACGAAATGTCTCTTGATAACCTTCACATACAAACGTCGCTTTCTGCGCTTTCTCCGCAAAAAACTCTAATTCCGCTTCAGGGAAATACGGTTTTTTATACGAACCAAAAGGCACATTGAAGCCGCCTTTTTTGTTGTAACGACATAGGCCATTGAAACCAAAACGGTTCATGTAGAGAAACGCTAATGAGCGAAACATCACGTCATCGGTTTTGTTGAACTCACTACGGATGCTCAAGTAGGCGTCTTTACGATTGTTCTCTTGCGTAAACCAGCGCTTTGCTTCACTGATGTAGAGCTCAGGTTGCTCTTTGAGCAAATTGTATAAGTTGATCAAGTCTGGGTTGATATCGGCCAACAAATATTGCTCATAGTCCGTGTTCAAGAACACAGAACCCGCACCGACAAAAGGTTCTACGAGTTTACGAGCTGGCGGTAAGTGCTTTTGGATATCCTCCACAAGGCCATATTTTCCGCCTGCCCATTTTAGAAAGGCTCGCTGCTTCTTCATCAAATGCTCTTTACTGCTCTAACTATCAACCCAATTCAAGGGTGCGGAATGTAACATATTTTCCAACGAAACTCAGGTTTATTTCACTCGGTCTATCTCTCGGTGTACCTGACTAAGCGATTTTGCCCAAGGCCCCAGCGACTGTAAAGATTTAGGCAATCCTGATACAGCGTCTCTTGCCATTTGAATGGTTGGATAATCTTGATAGGTAATGATGTACCATTCCGTTTCATTACGCAGCGTTGGGTAAATTCGTACTTGATTTTGTAATTGGTGCTTATCTAAGAATACCTGGACGTCTTGCATTGAGGTCATCGCAGCTAACTGTAGAGTGTAGCCTCGTGGTGAAAGTGCTTTGAGTTCTTCTCGAGCAAAAGAAAAACTCACCACCGCAGGTACCAACGCATTGTTTTCCTCCAAAAGTGGTTCTGAAGCAACAACAGGAGTTGTGGTGGTATTTTCGGCCACCAGCGCATCAATATTGTCGGTATTCACCTGCTTTGGTTTGTCAGCCAACAACGCGTCTACCACATCCGACTCGATCGTCACACGCTGTTGATGATGATCACTAATGCCCACACTGGCTGTTTGCTCTGTCACTGCTGGCGGTAAGGCATTGGTGTCATCTTGCGCATCTTGTAGCAACTGCTCTGCATTTTGCTGACGTTGTTGCTCTGCTTGATCAACGACGGATTTCGTTGACAGCTCAGGCTCGGTCGCAAGTTCAAGCGTCGGAATGGCAGTTTGTTCAAGCGTTCGAGACATTTCTGCCGCCTTATCGTCTGCGGATGGCTGACTGAACATCCACCAATATCCTGCCGCAGCCAACAGCAGTAGCAACAAAATTGTTAAAACAATATTGACTGGGGAAGCCACAATCGAGCGGATAATTATCCTTTTTTCCACCTTAAGATCTCCTAATGCCATGATTGCCCCCGGTACAGGGGCAACTTTCTTAAATGCCGAGCGCACTTTCTTTTCATTGGCTTCGTCTACATAGCGCACCACCATGCTTTCAAAGAATCGCATTGCCTCAGTCTCGCTGAGTCGGTCAATATCAAGATCAACGGGCTTATGTTCTTGACCGTATCCAAGGCGAGTCAAGAGCGACTCTAACGAGTCAGATTCACTAAACAATAAAACGTTGACTGTCCATTGAGGATTAGTTTGTGCTTCTAGCACCCATACCCATAATTCTGATACTAGGTTTTCACTCAAAAGCTGCGCATCATCAATGACGATGGCAAAGTCACATACTTGATTCGAAAAAAGGTGTTCCGCACTTTCTATGAGGGCATCATTGGGATTAAAAAGGGGCTCGTTCACCAACTGACTTAAGATTAGAGTTCTGTGTTGGCTATCATCTTGGCTCGGATGGCAAAGCACCAAACACTGATTTTTCTCCTGCGCATATTGCTCTAAATAGCGCTGAGCCAACCAAGATTTACCAAAGCCCTTTGCACCGTTAATAGTGATAAGGTTGGAACCAAAGTTAGTTAATAACTCAAGTCGTTCTAATAGCTCGGTTTGAGAATCCAGTTCAAGGATATTAGGCAAGGCAAGACTCATCAGCGATTCCTTGTGAAAATAGCTCCAAATGGAGCTATTTTAAGGCTTAATTAATTGATTGTGCGACAATCTTCAATGGCTTGACGGATGACTTCTTGGGAAACGTCTGCCACAACTTCTGCAGTGCCAATACTGCTTGGTAACACCAATCTCAGTTTTCCTGATAGCACTTTCTTATCGCGCATCATATGAGTCATGAAATCGTCAAACGTCATACTTTCTGGTGTATGTACTGGCAGCTTCGCTCTGCTAAGTATAGAAAAAATCTTATCAAATTGCTGCTGATCGATCATACCTTGCAGTTGCGCGGTGCGTGCCGCCATAACCGTACCCGCTGCAACGGCTTCACCATGTAACCAATTGCCGTAGCCAAGCTCAGCTTCAATCGCGTGTCCAAAGGTATGGCCCAAGTTTAATAAAGCGCGAATGCCTGACTCTTTTTCATCTTGAGCCACAACTTCGGCTTTAATTTCACAACAGCGCGCAATGGCGTAAGTTAATGCTTGTTCATCTAATGAATACAGCGCATCAAGATGCTCATCGAGCCAAGTGAAAAACTCAGCGTCATAAATGATGCCGTATTTAATCACTTCAGCAATACCTGCAGCAAACTCTCGTTCAGGAAGAGTTTTCAAACAGTTGGTATCAATAATCACCGATTTAGGCTGATAGAATGCACCAATCATGTTTTTGCCTAGTGGATGGTTAACCGCCGTTTTACCACCAACAGAAGAGTCCACTTGGGATAATAGTGTGGTTGGAATTTGAATAAAATCCACACCACGTTGATAACAAGCCGCAGAGAAACCAACTAAATCACCAATTACACCACCACCTAATGCGATAACAACGACATCACGGGCAAAGCTTCCCTCAAGAAGAAAGCTCATCACTTGGTTGAAGGTTTCTAAACTCTTATATCGCTCACCATCAGGTAGTTCAAGCAACGAGGCTTTACAACCTAAAGATTGCAATAAAGAAAGAATTTTATCCGCATAGAGAGGGGCTACCGTGACATTGGTAATCACGACCACTTTCTGCCCTGCGGGGAGAAAAGAGAGGTGCGCCGAATCTTCAAACAATCCGGCGCCTATTGTGATTGGGTAGCTGCGCTCCGCTAATTCGACCGTAATCCGTTCCATGGTTGCACTCCACAAAAAAAGAAAAACTAAAAACTAGTTTTCTTCTAGCATTTTTACGATCTGATTGGCTACCACTTTTGCACTTTGATCATCTGTGCGTACGGTGTAATCCGCAATTTCTTCATATAGCGGATTACGCTCACCCGCAAGCGACTCTAGTACTTCACGTGGTTTATCCGTCTGTAACAAAGGACGTTTTTTGTCGCGATTCGTACGCGCGAGCTGTTTTTCAATGGTCGTTTCTAGGTATACCACAATCCCACGCGCAGAAAGACGGTTGCGGTTTTCGCGGCTTTTCACCGAGCCACCACCCGTAGCCAAGACGATACCTTGCTCTAAGGTTAAATCATTGATAACCGCTTCTTCACGTTTACGGAAACCTTCTTCACCTTCAACATCAAATACCCAAGAAATATCCGCACCAGTGCGCTCTTCAATAACAGTATCAGAATCCAAAAACTCCATGTGGAGTTGTTGAGCTAGGTATCGACCAATTGTACTTTTGCCAGCGCCCATTGGGCCAACAAGGAAAATATTACGTTTCTCAGCCATGTTTAGCAGTAACTTACAACGTTAATTCAATGACATCGCCACAAGAATAGTCGGAAATAACTCCGTTCAAATATGCGCTTGTGGCACCAATTCCTCACAGATACTCGTGATAAGACCCGAAATTATCAAGGTATGGTGCCGCTAATGCAACTTTATTTTTTATCTAATTGCTCAGTCACTCGAGATGTGGGAAAAAGCACGCTACTGCAAAATCACTTTAGGCGTAACAAAAATCAGTAATTCTCGTTTGCCAATGTTTTCGTAACTACGGCGGAACAACGCCCCTAACAATGGTAAATCACCCAGCAACGGCACTTTATCCGTGGTATTGGTAATACTGTGTTGGAAGATACCGCCTAACACTACCGTTTCACCATTATTTACTAACACTTGCGTACCAATACGCTGCGTGTCAATCGCGACCGCTTCTCCTGTACCTGTTTTAACAATTTCACCGGGTCTATCTTGTGTAACACTTAAATCCAACACCAGGCGATTATCTGGAGTGATTTGTGGCGTCACTTTCAAACTTAACACCGCTTTTTTGAATGATACTGTGGTCGCTCCGCTCGAAGAAGATTCAAGATAAGGAATTTCAGTACCCTGTTCTATGTATGCTGGTTTCTTGTTGGTCGTAATCAAACGAGGACTCGAAATAATCTCTGCTTTTGATTCACGTTGTAGCGCGGACAGCTCCAAATCCAACAAAAGATCTGAACCGAGTTTAGCCACTTGAAACGCAATGCTGGATGCATTCGCAGAGGTTGCCGCCAAGTTGACATTAAGGAAGTCATCAATACTGCTAGAACCACCTTCACCGTCCTTGCTTGAACTGCCACTGCCACTACCTGCCGTATACAAGCCAATGGTTGCTAGATTGTTTTCAATCGAGCCACCCACAGTGTTACTGCCATTGATGGAGGTAAATCCCCAACGGACACCAAGTTCATCAAGGTTGCCCTCATTCACCGTCACTATTCGTGCTTCAATCTGAACCTGCTTGACCGGAATATCCAATGAATTAATGATCTCGCGAATCACTTCAATATTTTCCGGTAACTCACGTAACAAAAGAGAGTTAGTACGCTCATCAATCGCTACACTACCACGCTCTGATAGCATGCTAACGGAGTCTGTCCCGGTAATCATTTCTGCAATGTCAGAGGCTTTAGCAAAGTTAACCTTAATGATCTCAGATTTAAGAGTGCCCAGTTCTTCAGCCAGCCTCTCCTTTTCAAGCTGCTGTTTTTCTCTTAGGTCTAGCTCATCTTTCGGTGCAACCAACACCACATTCCCTTCGACCCGTTTGTCTAAACCTTTTACTTGGAGAATGATGTCCAGAACTTGTTGCCACGGCACACCATCCAATCTTAACGTAACATTGCCCTTGACAGAATCCGACACAACGAGGTTAAACCCGTTATAGTCAGCAATCAGCTGCAGCACGTTTCGTACTGGAATGTCTTGAAAATTGATGGATATCAGTTTCCCCTCTTTCTCCAATACACTCTTTTCTTGCGCTTCTGTCGATGACTCAACACGAGAAATCGTCACTTCAAGGTAACGTCCTGAAAGACGATAATCATGACGAAATTCGCCGTTAACATTAGCCACTAGGCGTGTCTTTGATACTTCTCTGAAGACTTCAATGCTCTCAACCACGGTCGAAAAATCTTTCACGTCTAAAAGATAAAGCTGTTCGTCTTTCACGGAAGTATTGATCAGTTCGATGCTTAACCCTTCTTTGACAGGTTTCAAATCTACTACCGCAGCAGGTGTTGCTAACTCTACAATGATCATTGCGTCTTTAGCCGCATTAGTTCTGAAATCAATACTTTTAAGCGCGTTCTCTGCATCAGATTGTGCGTTTGCAACAGTAGAAAAAATGCAAACAGACAACAGGCAGACGATTTGGGAAAGGATTCCCGCAAACAATTGGATTTTGTTTTTCATCTTCAACTCACAAATCACTTAAATTTCTTGCCTATCTCAATGCCAGTCTGACTTTACGTTGTTGCCAACAACCTAATCCATCAGGAAGGGTTTCATTGATCAATATGTAAGACGGTGTAACCAACGTCACTTTGCCATTGTTTTGGCCAATAAATTGTCCTGGGTGAACTTTCTCAACCTTGCCTTGTGGTGTCTGTATCAGACCAGCAATCGTATCACCACTTCCCATTACCCCTTTTAAGCGCAACTGACTAAGCGGATAACGTTCCAGTTTGCCATTTTTTGCTCTCGCTATTGGCTGCCAACAATCTTTTTTGACCACAGGCTGAGAGGCAATAACCGCCTCTTTAGGTAACTCGAAAGGACGCCGATTGTCCTTCACTAGATATTCGAGGGGGATATACTCTCGCTCAGGCTGCAACTTGGCCATTTCTTGGCGTGCCTCCAGCTCAACTTGACGAACAAACCCTTCTATTGACTCGGTGTTCGCTCGACACCCGGCTAGCACCAGTAGCGTCAGGATAAGTGGTAAACTATTTTTCATCGTCACCACCCACTGACTTAAACTGATAGGTATTTGCCCTGACTCGAAAATGAAGCGTGCTACTTTCCATACTGACACGATGCCAAGTCACATCGGTAAAACTAATAATGCGAGGCAATCGAGCAATCGACTCAGAAAATGAGCCAATATCGTGATAATCCCCCGTCAACTCAATGTTCAATGGCAATTGATAGAGGAAATCTTTGTTGAGCTTTTCTCCCCAATCAATACGAGTAAATGTGAGCTTATTCTGCAGCCCCAGCTCATTAACAGATGCCAACATAGTGGCTAGCTCTTTTTGAACTGGCAGCTGTTGCAATAAGTACTCATATCGCTGTGTCAGTTCATCCAACTGCGATTGCAACTGAGGTAACGCCGCCACTTTGGTCGCTTTGATTCTGGCGGTCACTTTGAGTGTGTGCTCCTTCTCAATTAAACTCTGCAGCGTTTCCGTTTCAGGTTTGAGGTAAAACCAATAACCAAAACCTTGGATAACTAGAATCAGCAAAGTGACGACTATCAATTGCGGCCATATTGGCCAATCCATGATTTCATCCATGTCCAAATCTTGCCAACTAGCCATGAGATTTCTCCCTCTGCGCTTCTTCAGAGATGTGCTCATTAAAAACAAATGAAACCGTGAAGGTTTGAAAACTCTTTCCAAAACGTTCTTTGTCATGAACGATCGAGTGCATTTCGACATCTTTTAAAAATGGTGAGCGTTCAAGATTGTCCAGCATCGTTGCCAAACGCGCGGTACTATCACTGATTCCGGCGATTTCTACCTCGTTGGCGTTCATTTTGATTTTGTCGACATAAACGCCATCTGGAATCACTTCGGTCATCAAGCTCATAAATATGGTGGTTTTGTTACGTTCAGCTTGAAGCGATTCAACCACTTTGAGCCGAGCAAGAATCTGACTATGTTCTTCCTTAGCAATGTTCATAGATTGAATGCGCTTATCCAGCTGGGCAATATAATGATTGAGATAATCGAGCCGCTCTTGCTGCAAACGTTGTTGGTATGAAAAGTACTGCCCAAAGCCCCACTGGAAGCCAACCGCAATCAACGTACCCAATACGAGTAACCCCACAAAACGACGTTTATGCTCCTCGCGTTTTTGCTCACGCCATGGCAGGAGATTGATCTTATGCTGCATCATTGCCCTCCAACCATTGAATGCCGCTCACCGCCAAACCGGCCGCCACGGAAAAATGATGCCAATCCACAACCCGTCGCTTGCTCTTTGCGGTTTTTTGCTCGAATAGCCCTAACGGATTAAGCACTTCGCAATCCAAACTCAGCTTTCGCTGCAATGTTTCACTGAGTAAAGGCGTCACTGCGCCCTCTCCACAAAGCCAGATACCATTCACTTTGCTCTGCGTTTCCATCGATTGAAACAATTGCAATTGCCGGCGCACTCGCTCTGTCAGCTCTTTATTAAAGATGTCGGTTTTTTCATGAGCATCAGGAGCAGTCAGATCACCTCCAATTGAAGCATTAAGATGTGAAACTCCATATGCAAACTCCTTGACCAAAGGCAGCTCATTACGTCTCGTAATCACTAACGACGTCGTTTCATATCCGACATCGAGAAGGCAATAATTGGCTTTATCTGGATGCTGCTGCGCTGCCAAGGTTAAGACATGGCATAAGCTGTGAGCATGCACATCCACCAAGACAGGCTTCAATCCAACTTCTTGGGTGACGCGCATACGACTTTCCACCACTTCTTTTTTGGTTGCGTATACTTGATAACTAGAGTGGTTCTTTACGCTCTCATCCACCAACTTGACGTAGTCGATAAAAAGCTCATCAACAGGAAAAGGAGATTGATGTGCAAAAGCTTGGATAATAGCAAACTCGCGCTCGCGACCATCAAGTTCAGAGTCGATTGAAAGTATCTTGCTGATCACCGCACTATCTGGCACAGCGAGAGAAACTTGATAACGAAAGAGAGGCAGTTCTTTCTTTAGTTCTTTCAAGCTATTGACAATTTCTTGATGATTCAAAGTGTGATTATCTGAGAAAATGCCCTCATTAATGATTATTTCTTTATAACCCAATAGAGCGTAGCGTTCTCCATAAGGTTTCAGAATGACAGCCTTGAGGCTACGATGACCAATATCAATTCCGGTAACGAACGGCTTACCCATCTCAAAATAGCTCCCATTTTCTTTAGCTCAAAGGTTGTTATTAACCGTTAAATAAGAGTTAATAGCAGCGAGCTAACTTTTTAGCCTAGAGTACAAGGGTTTGCCGTCATACAGCCTCAACTAAACAGGGATTCTCCGGTGAAGTTCATAAAGCGATTACTTATATTTGCATTAGTTTGCATAATTCTTGGAGTCACAACAATTTTTGGCTTTTATCAATACGTAAAGCCAGACCTACCCGATGTCGCGACACTTAAAGATGTCGAACTGCAAACGCCGATGCAGGTGTTTAGCCAAGATGGGAAATTAATTGCGCAATTTGGTGAGAAGCGTCGTATTCCAGTCACCTACGATCAAATTCCTCAATCGTTGATCCACGCGCTGATCGCGACAGAAGACAGTCGCTTCTATGACCATTACGGGATTGACCCAATCGGCATTACCCGAGCGGCGTTAGTTGTCGCAATGTCAGGCTCTGCCAAACAAGGGGCAAGCACCATCACTCAGCAGCTAGCACGTAATTTCTTCCTCTCGAACGAGAAGAAATTGATGCGTAAAGTGAAAGAGATTTTTATTGCGATTCACATCGAACAGCTCTTATCAAAAGAAGAGATTTTGGAGCTGTACGTTAACAAGATTTTCCTTGGTTATCGCTCTTATGGCTTTGGCGCGGCGGCTCGTGTTTATTTTGGCAAAGATTTGCAAGATCTCTCCTTAAGCGAGATTGCAACTTTGGCGGGAATGCCAAAAGCACCATCAACGCTCAATCCGATCTACTCTCTAGAACGTGCGACCAATCGTCGCAATGTCGTTCTAATGCGTATGTTGGATGAAAAATACATTACCCAAGAAGAGTATGATGCCGCACGTGCGGAAACTCTGATCTCTCAGTTCCATGGCGCAGAGATCGAAGTCAGCGCACCGTATGTTGCTGAACTTGCTCGAGCTTGGATGGTACAGGAGTACGGTGAAGAGAAAGCGTATACTTCTGGTATGAATGTCTATATGACCATCGACTCCAAGCTCCAAGCCGCAGCCAACAAAGCAGCGATTGACAACTTGTTGGCCTATGATGAACGCCATGGGTACCGTGGCGCAGAAAGTGTACTTTGGAAAGCAGGCGAGTCCGCTTGGGATGAAACTAAGATGGACGAGCATCTAAGCAACCAACCGGCTTACGGCGATTTGCTACCAGCCATTGTGACCAAGGTTGAAGGCAAAAACGCAACCCTTTGGGTTAAACGTGAACAAAGCCAAACCATCGCTTGGTCAGGTATGAATTGGGCACGTAAATTCATTACTGATGAACGCCAAGGCAGCGCCCCAACTTCAGCCAAAGAAATCCTTGCTGAAGGTGAGCAAGTTTGGGTGCGCAAAATGATGACGCAAGATGAAAAGGGTGATCAGCATGAAAGCTGGCAACTAAGCCAAGTGCCAAATGCAAACACGGCTTTTATCGCCATGAATCCTGATAATGGTGCGGTACTTTCTCTCGTTGGTGGTTTCAACTTTGTCCATAACAAGTTCAACCGCGCCACCATGTCCGTTCGTCAAGTGGGTTCGAGTATCAAACCCTTTATTTACTCAGCTGCGGTCGATAAAGGCATGACTCTGGCCACGTTGATCAACGACGCACCAATCAACAAGTGGGATGAAAGCCAAGGTACGGCATGGCGTCCTAAGAACTCGCCTCCGACTTATATTGGTCCAACCCGTTTACGTATCGGCCTAGCGACGTCGAAAAACGTCATGGCGGTTCGTACTCTACGTGAAGTAGGGCTGGACGAAACGCGTGAATACCTCACTCGCTTTGGTTTTGAGCTCGACCAACTGCCACGTTCAGAAACGATTGCACTTGGTGCTGGTAGTTTAACACCGATGAAAATGGCACAGGGATTCTCGGTTTTTGCCAATGGGGGCTACTATGTAGAGCCTTATTACATCAGCCATATTGAAGATCCTTATGGCAATGTCGTGTTTGAGTCGCAGCCACAAACCATCTGTCAGCAAGATTGCCCAGTGGCCACAGAAGCCGTTGTAGAGAATGAGAATGGTGAAAGCACCGAGATTACTCAGCCATTTGCCAAGCAAGTGATCAGCGAACAGAACGCCTTTATCATGCGCGAAATGATGTACAGCAATATCTGGGGTGGTGGTAACTGGCGTGAAGGCACGGGTTGGAATGGTACCGGCTGGCGCGCACAAACCTTGGGGCGACGCGATATCGGCGGTAAAACCGGCACAACCAACGATTCCAAAGATGCTTGGTATAACGGTTATGGTCCGGGTGTGGTAGCGATTTCGTGGGTGGGCTTTGATGATCATAGCCGTACACTCGGTAAAACCACCACTAACGCCAACTTAGATAGCCAACAAACCTCTGGGGCCGAATCGGGAGCAAAAACCGCATTGCCAGCGTGGATCGATTTTATGAAGTTGGCTCTCGACGGAGTTCCAGAGCACGAGAAAGTACTCCCGGCCAACATTGTTCGTGTCCGTATTGACCGAGAAACAGGATTACTCACCAACAAAACAGACGAAAGCTCTCTGTTTGAGTATTTCATTCGTGGTACAGAGCCGACCGAGTATGTTTCGAGCGTCGAGGAAGAAAGCATCTATTCTTCTTCAAGTGATGAAGAAGCATTGTTCTAAGTTAGCCAGTCAAAAACAAAAAAGGTTGCCATTTGGCAACCTTTTTATTTATTGGCGCAGCAGACAAACATTACTGCTCTGAACCACTCACGAGCAGTTCTTTGATGGTTGCTGCCAACTGCTCAAAACGCGCACGCAGTGGAGAGCCAGGGCGATAAACCACCACGATCGTCCGAGAAGGCACCGGATTGACCGCTTTTATATAACTCACGCCATCTTTTTGCTTCTCTTTTGGTACCGAGAGCTCTGGCAGCAAGGTGATCCCAGCCCCCGCAGCGACCATATTGCGCAACGTTTCCAAGCTGGTCGCTTTAAAGCGTTCATCATCACGAGCACCTGCCGCGAAACAAAATCCTAACGCCTGATCGCGAAGGCAATGACCATCCCCAAGCGCTAATACGGTTTTTCCATTGAGCTCTAACATATCCAGCTGTTCGAGCGCAGCCCATTCATGATGGCATGGCACCGCAACACTTAATGGTTCGTTATACACTTCAATTTCTTTAAATGGTTCAGTCTCTGCTACCGATGCCAGTACTAAGCAATCGAGTTTGCCATCTTCGAGCTGTCGCACTAACTGTTGTGTTTGTGCTTCGTGCAAAAACAGCTCCAGTTCAGGGAAACGCTCTTTGAGTTGAGGTACAATTTTTGGCAATAAATAAGGCCCCAGCGTTGGAATAAAGCCAATATGCATCGGCCCTGTCATCGCCCCACTTTGACCACTTGCCATCTCTTTAAAGGTTTTGACCTCTTTGAGAATATTTTTTGCCTGCTCAACGAGTTGCAAACCAGCATCGGTAAAAAGCACTCGACGACTGCTACGCTCAAGCAGCGTTGTCCCTATCTCTTCTTCCAGTTTACGAATTTGTCCGCTTAGTGTTGGTTGACTCACGAAACAAGCTTCAGCTGCTTTTCTGAAATGTTTATGCTCTGCCAAAGCCACTAGGTATTCGAAATCGCGAATGTTCATACCCACCTCAATAGAATATAGCTATCAAAAACATAACATCAGATTCTAATAACTATCAAAATTTTTCGTCGTGTTTAATGATGAGATGTTTCATCTTCATCCCATTCTCGACGCCAGAACAAAGGAAATTTGCCGCAAGCAAATAACGACCGCCTCACAGCGGTTTTTATTTCATATTGTACTTAAGTTTCCGTACGTTACTTTTATACTATACCCAATAGGCGGCAGGTTTTGTCATGAAACTTTACTCAATTTATCCATGGAATTGACCACATGTCATGTAACGATTGCTCTCAACACTGGTTTTGGAAAAAGATGGGGCGATGCCAGCGCTGCCTCGATCAATTGACCGTGTTGTCCGTTGTATGCTGGATCATTTGGTGGTTCGCATTCAGAGACAACCCGACCGCAATCGAATCAATTGCTCTGATCGTGGCCGGATTTGCTTTTAACCTTTTGCTCTTTTTGCATTTATGGATGAAGTACGTGATTTTGCCTTGGCAGGCTCGCAAGCTCAGTGAAAAACCGCATGATAAGCAGAAATAAAAAAACCCCGCAACCAATCTCGGTGTCGGGGTCTTCCTAGATATTTCTAAGAAAAAGCAGTGGTAACTTTATAGACTGCACTGCTTTCTGATAGTTCCCATAAAATACGATCTTTTTTGATCTTTTTTTTCGCCCGAACTAAATTTTCAATGAAATCAAACGCTATGCAACTTTAACCTGAGAAATAATCTGCTCACTTAGATTGAATTCGAGCGCGACTTCGTCACACGCGTGCTGTCTTGGGCATTTGTCGCAATCTTTCAAGACTTTCTCAGGAAGCAGCGACTTCGAGGTTTGCACGAAGTTCTGTTTCAGGAAGAACTCGGGGGCACGAGTCAGCACAAACAGCTTTTTGATGGCCATGTCTTTGGCTTTATCAATCAGATACTGAACCACTGCCGTTCCTTGACCTTGTCTCTGCCAGCCCGCTTCGATGCCTAAAGAGCGGATCTCTGCCAAACCAGAATCGTAGATGTAAAGGGATGCACACCCGGTCACCAAGCCTTGATGTTCCGACACCGCAAACAAACCGATATCGCGAATAATCTCACTGCGTGTACGCGGTAAATTTTCCCCTAGGTTTGCCCAGTAAGCCACCATGCTCTCTAAGGTTTCAATATCGGTGATGCGAGCAGGGCGAACCTTAACTAACGTCGTATCGCGTGCAGCAAGGCGCTTGTCCGCTTGTTCAACCGCATACGCCACTTGCTTTGGTGATACCCCACCTAACGCACTGCGCTTTTCAAGACACGACTCTATGGTCAGAATTTGGTAAACATCGGCTTCAATCACGGGAGAGAAAGATTGCAATTGCTCAAGCGATAGCTCTTCAAGTGCACAGCCTTGTGCAATGGCCCCGACCACAGCAACACCGACAATATGGTGTGCTTCGCGGAATGGGATCCCTTTGGCCACCAAGTAATCGGCCAGTTCAGTCGAGTTAGCGTAACCTTGTTTCGCCGCTTCAAGCGTGCGCTCTCCATTGACTTTAATCCCATCAAAACAAAGCGCTGCCATCTCCATGCAATCGTTCCAAGTATCGAGAGCATCGAACAGCCCTTCTTTATCTTCTTGCATGTCTTTGTTGTACGCCAGCGGTAAGGCTTTTACCGTCATCATCATGCCCGCAAGAGAGCCATACACGCGGCCCGTTTTGCCACGGATCAGTTCTAGCGCATCTGGGTTTTTCTTTTGTGGCATCAAGGACGATCCTGAGGTCACCGTATCGGCTAACTCAATAAAGCCCGACTCACCAGAGTTGTAGAAAATCATGTCTTCCGCAAGACGAGATAAATGCAACATCGAGATCGAAGCAACTGACATCAACTCCATTACATGATCGCGATCAGAGACCGAATCCAGTGAGTTGCGTGTCGCACGACGGAAGCCCAAATCCTGTGCCAGTTGCTCACGATCAATCGGATACGCTGTGCCCGCTAACGCTCCTGAACCTAACGGGCAGGTGTCAAGACGAGTCAGTGCATCGCTCAATCTCGAATAGTCACGCTCAAACATTTCCACATAGGCCAAGCACCAATGTGCAAACGTCACAGGTTGAGCACGTTGTAAATGGGTATAGCCCGGCAGGACCGTGGCTTGGTGCTGTTTTGCCACATTCACCATTTGCGTCTGCAATTTATCCAATCCCAACAGCAACTGATGCCCTTGCTGGCGACACCATAATTTCAGGTCAGTGGCGACTTGGTCGTTGCGCGAGCGACCAGTATGAAGCTTTTTACCCAGGTCGCTCACTTTACCAATCAGTTGCTGTTCAACCCACGAATGAATATCTTCCGCATCGGAATGAAGAATTTGATGAGGATCTTCCATCACCTCAAGTTTCAATTCGTTCAGCGCAAACTCCAGTTTTTGCTGCTCTTCTTTGCTCAGCACATTGACTGACAGCAACGCCTTAGACCAAGCAATAGAGCCAACAATGTCTTGCTCGGCCAGTCGGTAATCAAAGCGAAGCGAATCGTTAAAATCTTTGAACCTGGTATCTGCCGCTTGGGTAAATCTTCCGCCCCATAATGCCATTGCGTCTCTCCTGATGACTATTGCTAACCGGTGTAAGTGTGTTGCTCGATCCCTTACCCATTCATGGTAAGGAATGCAGGTATTGTTATGTGCCCACGTTACGACAAACTCGCCAAAAAATAAAGTATAAATTCATTATTTTTACATATTTATTCATGAATAATTTTAAAACCTCCCATACAAAAAGGCTCAGCAGATGCCTGCTGAGCCTTTCTTGTATTCAACAATAACCGCGCTGGTTATTTCTGGCTATTGAGTGCGCGAATGCGGCTAGAAAGTGAGTAAAGGCGAATAAAGCCGCCTGCGTGGCTTTGATCGTACACTTCATCTTCACCAAAGGTTGCAAACGCTTCGGAATACAAGCTGTTTTCAGAACGTTTCTGCGTCACTGTTGCCATACCTTTATACAGCTTCACCACGACTTCACCATTGACATCCTGTGCCAACTCATCTGCCGCAGCCATGATCGATTTACGCAGTGGTGTGAACCAGCGACCATCATAGACAAGGTGAGACGCTTTTAAACCCAGTTCTTCACGGAACTCAAAAGAGGTTTTGTCCAGCACCAACTGCTCAACCGCACGCAGCGCTTCCATCATAATGGTGCCCCCTGGGGTTTCATAACAACCACGAGACTTCATGCCAACTAGACGGTTTTCTACAATGTCGATACGACCAACACCGTGTTTCGCCCCTTTTTCGTTCAAGTAAACCAGCGCGTTGTACGGCGTCATTTGCTCACCATCCACCGCCACAACTTCACCTTTTTCAACTTGCAGGGTAACGTATTCTGCTTCATTCGGCGCTTGCTCTGGATCGACGGTCCATACCCAGCAATCTTCATTCGGTGCATTCCAGGTACTTTCTAGTACGCCACCCTCAGTAGAGATATGCCACGCATTCGCGTCACGAGAATAGATTTTGGTCAACGACGCAGCACAAGGAATGTTGCGCTCAGCCAAGTAGTCTAAACACTGCTCACGACTCACAAGATCCCATTCACGCCAAGGCGCAATCACTTTCAGATCAGGGGCCAATGCGGCGAAGGCACCTTCAAAACGCACTTGGTCATTCCCTTTACCAGTACAGCCGTGACACAGTGCATCAGCCCCCACTTTACGGGCAATTTCAACTTGTGCTTTGGCAATCACCGGACGCGCCATAGACGTCCCCAAGAGGTATTTGCCTTCGTAGTAAGCGCCCGTTTTCAGTGTTGGGTAGATGTAGTCAGCGACCAACTCTTCTTTCAGATCGACGACATAACATTCTGAAGCGCCAGAGGCGATCGCTTTCTCTTCAATACCGACAAGCTCTTCCTCGCCTTGACCCACATCAGCAACAAAGGCCACCACTTCACAATCGTAGTTCTCTTTTAACCAAGGAATGATCACTGACGTATCCAAACCGCCTGAATAAGCGACAACCACTTTATTGACATTTAATTTGCTCATTTCCATTCTCCATTTGTCTGGCCTGCACTCGGCGGTCAGTGCCATACGACTTCTTAATCTTGTTGAGTTATACCCTTCCTACTTGAAGCTGCAGCGGTGTTGGCTGCATTCGTTCACCCCAATCACATAGCGTATCTATGCTCATGGGGATTCACTCATTTGCCGCCTACCTACAGCTTCAAGTTGTTTGGGTATAGCTGTTTCATTCAAATAGTTATGCAGGTAAGAACTGGGTCCCGATACTTTCTCCGGCAAACAGTTTTTCCAGATTTTCTGGATAGCGCCAGGTTGCGACTTCAATCGCTCGCCCTAAATCGTTTGCGGCTTCTAAGGCAGCTTGGACTTTTACAATCATGCCATCGGTAATCACCTTACCGGCAATCAAGGCATCGGCTTCTTGTTGGTTTAAGCTCTTAATTAAGTGCCCTTTGCCATCAAGCACACCACTCACATCAGACAGAAGGACCAGTTGCGCATCTAATGCCCCAGCCACTGCAACAGCAGCTTGATCAGCGTTGACGTTCATGAGCTGCCCCTGCGCTGTTAAACCAATTGAGCTGATGATCGGTAAGGCACCTGCGTTCAAAATCGTTTGCAACAGGCTTGAATCCCCAGGCGTCGCTTTGCCTACCGCTCCGAGCTCTGGATCCAACTCTTCAACCTGACATAAGCCACCGTCGGCAAGGCTTAATCCAATGGCATTCAGACCATCCGCCATCGCTTGTCCTTGCAGCAATTTGTTCGCTGTCCCTGCGAGCGCGCCTGCAATCAGCGGAATTTGATCGTAAGGTGTTACACGTAAACCGTTTTTCTTCACTGTCGGAAGTTGTAACTTTTCCATCAGCTCATCCACTAGGTAACCGCCACCGTGCACAATCACAATTTGTCGCTGCTCTTTTTGTTGATAGCTGGCAATGGCTCCAAATAGTTGGCTCAAGGTTTGGCTGCACGATAGCGCCGCACCACCTAGTTTGATTACAAGAGGATTTAAGCTTGGTTGTGTCATCTTCTTTTCCTTACCCAAAGCGTTACAGCAAGGCTGTTAGTGGTGAAAAACCGTAGTGAATATTTAGGCATTGCATCGCTTGGCTCGATGCCCCTTTTAATAGGTTATCGATGGCCGAAATCACGATGATGTGTTGACCTTGAACCTTCCAGCCAAGATCGCAGAATGGGGTAAATTCGACATCCTGAATGCGTGGAATAACATCCCCTTTAAGGCGCACTGCAGGTTTTCTGTCATAGGCTTGCGCAAAAGCTTGCGCGACTTGTTCTTTCGTCACACCATCCTGCAACTTCATGGTGATCGTCGCCAAAATGCCACGTTTGAAGTTGCCAAGGTGAGGCGTGAAGATCACATCACAGCCAAGGTGGTGAACGATTTCCGGTTGGTGTCTGTGATTAAAAATGCCATAAGGCTGTAAGCTGACTTCGCAAAAGCTATTGGTCATCGATGCTTTACGACCTGCACCAGAGACACCACTGGTGGCGTTAATTACCGGCCATTGATTGGTATCCACTAACTGAGAGACCAGCAACGGTTTAATTGCCAATTGTGCCGCAGTGGTGTAACACCCAGCAACCGCCACCAATTGGCTGGCTTTAATGGCTTCTTCATTCCACTCAGCCAAACCATATGCTGCTTTGTCCAACCACTCACTGTGCTGGTGCGCAAAGCCGTAAAACTGAGTATAGAAATCATCCCCTTTCACACGGAATGCACCAGAGAGATCAAACACCTGACAACCTTGCTCTAAAAATAGCGGAGCAAGGTCATGGCTGACTTCATGTGCCGTCGCCAAAAAGATCACATCAGAGTCTTGGGCTACCCCGAGCGGATCCGTTAGCGGCAACACGGGCATTTCAATCACACCCGCGAGTTTGCCATGCAGTTGAGAAATACACTTGCCCGCATCACTGCTATTGGCGGATACATACAAACCTGCTAGCGTGAGCTCTGGGTGTTTCTCTACCATCAGTGCCAATTCAGCGCCTGTGTAACCGCTGGCACCTATGATTGTGGTTTTTAACATCTCAGTACATCCGTAAACTTAAGAAAGCGTAAAAGTGACTATTCATATTTAAAAATTGCTTTATATTGATTTTTTATTCAATAAATATGAGTTAATATGTGTTTTACCTTTTTGTTACCCAACTGTCAACAGGGGAAGTGAATAATCTATGCAATTACCGAGTTTTCTTGATGTTTACCGTGGCTTAATTTCCACCTCATCCATCAGCTCTAGCGACCCAAGTTGGGATCAAGGCAACCAGGCGGTGATCGAAAAGCTCTCCGACTGGTTTGCCGCGTTAGGCTTTGATGTGGACGTCACCGAAGTCGAACCGGGTAAATACAATTTATTGGCACAGAAAGGTCAGGGAGAGGGCGGCCTATTGTTGGCTGGACACAGTGATACGGTGCCTTTTGATCAAGGCCGTTGGAGCTTTGACCCTCACCAACTCACCGAGAAAGACAACAAGTTCTATGGTTTAGGCACCGCCGATATGAAAGGCTTCTTTGCTTTTATTTATGAAGCCGCCAAACGCATGGATTGGAAAGGACAAAATAAACCCCTTTATGTGCTGGCGACGTGTGATGAAGAGACCACCATGCTCGGTGCGCGCCACTTTAGTGCGCATACCCCCTTTAAACCTGACTACTGCATCATTGGTGAGCCAACGAGTTTAGTGCCCGTTCGTGGGCACAAAGGCCATGTCGCTAATGTCGTGCGAGTCACAGGGAAATCGGGCCACTCCTCTGATCCATCATTAGGGGTCAATGCCATCGAGATCATGCATGAAGTCCTGTTCGCGCTGATGCAACTGCGTGATACGTTAATCAAACAGTATCATAACCCTGGGTTTGCGATCCCTTCTCCAACACTGAATCTTGGCCATATTCATGGGGGCGATAGTGCCAACCGCATCTGCGGTTGCTGTGAATTGCATTATGACGTAAGACCGCTGCCTGGCATTAGTCTCGACGGTTTGGATAATCTGCTGCGTGGGGCACTCAAAGAGGTGCAAGCAAAATGGCCGGGACGGATTGAGATCGTGCCGCTGCACGAGCCAATCCCTGGTTACGAGTGCCAACATGATCATCCATTTATTCATAGCATAGAAGATCTCTGTGGTACACCATCACAAACCGTGAACTACTGTACCGAAGCGCCATTTTTGCAGCAGCTCTGCCCCACACTGGTGCTGGGCCCAGGCTCTATCGACCAAGCTCACCAACCCGATGAGTTCTTGGCGTTTGACTTTATCGACCCGACGATTGACGTGCTCAGTAAAGCAATGCGCAAATACTGTTTTTAGTTGCATATCGGCAGAGTTGCCTTGCGCCACTCTGCCTTATAAATTGTAATAAATTTTCAATATCGTTTATTTACAAAGCAATACTTTGCTTTAAGTCAGAACAGCGAGCGAATATTTGCAAACTTAGTCTGCTTTATTTGACTAAATATATTAAATTTCGCTAGATTGGTGGCTTAACAAGGAACAATGGATGTAATTTTTTTACGAGGCAGGATGACAATGAACGAGAAATACGCCGCGCTCAAGAGTAATGTCAGCATGTTGGGGCACTTATTGGGTAACACCATTCAAGAAGCCCATGGCGACGAAATCTTAGAGAAGGTGGAGACCATTCGTAAGCTCTCCAAATCTGCCCGCGCAGGCAATCAGGCTGATCGTAACAACCTGATTGAAGAAATCAAAAGCCTGCCAGATGAGCAGCTCACCCCGGTGGCTCGCGCTTTTAACCAATTTCTGAATTTGACCAACATTGCCGAGCAATACCACACCATCTCTCGCCATTGCGATGCACACGTGTGTGAGCCGGATGCGATCAATACGCTGTTTGCTAAGCTTGGTCAAAACGGCATCAATAAACTCGATACCGCCCAAGCGATTCGTGAATTGAACATTGAACTGGTGCTGACTGCGCACCCGACGGAAATCACGCGCCGCACCATGATCAATAAACTGGTCAAAATCAACGAATGCCTGTCTAAGTTAGAGCTGAGCGATCTTTCTTACAAAGAGCGCCACAAGACAGAAAAACGCCTCGAGCAACTTATCGCACAAAGCTGGCACTCCGACGTGATTCGCAAACAGCGCCCAACACCACTCGATGAAGCGAAGTGGGGGTTTGCCGTAGTGGAAAATTCACTCTGGGAAGCAGTGCCAGATTTTCTACGCGAGCTTGATGAAAAGCTCAAAGACTATCTAGACCAAGGCTTGCCAATCGATGCTCGCCCTGTTCACTTCTCATCTTGGATGGGCGGTGACCGAGATGGCAACCCATTTGTGACCCATACTGTGACACGTGAAGTGTTACTCCTCTCGCGCTGGAAAGCGGCGGATCTTTACCTCAAAGACATCAATGAGTTGATCAGCGAGCTGTCAATGACCAAGTGCAACGACACCGTTCGTCAATTGGCAGGGGAAGATGAACACGAGCCTTACCGCGCCATCTTGAAACAACTGCGCACGCTGCTGAGTGATACCAAAGAGATCCTGGATGCGAAAATTAACGGCCAGAAGCTGGCGGTAAAAGCGCCACTGCAAAGCGTTGAGCAACTTTGGGATCCTCTTTTTGCCTGTTACCAGTCACTACGTGAATGTGGCATGAGCATGATCGCAGAAGGCTCACTGCTCGATACACTGCGTCGCGTCAAAGCGTTTGGTGTACATCTGGTTCGCCTAGACATTCGCCAAGAAAGCACCCGTCATGCTGATGTCCTTTCAGAGCTGACACGTTACTTAGGCATTGGTGATTACAATCACTGGAGTGAACAAGACAAAATCGCTTTCTTGACCAATGAACTGTCATCGAAGCGCCCTCTACTACCACGTGATTGGCAACCTTCAGAGCCAGTCAAAGAAGTGCTCGATACGTGCAAAATCATTGCCGCGCAATCTCGTGAAGCATTTGGTGCTTACGTCATCTCGATGGCCAAAACAGCCTCTGATGTACTCGCGGTGCATCTACTGCTGCAAGAATCAGGCTGCCCTTATCGCATGGACGTTTGCCCGCTGTTTGAAACGCTCGACGATCTAAACAACGCCGAAGCGGTGATCAAACAATTGATGAGCATTGACCTCTATCGTGGCTTTATTCAAAACCATCAAATGGTGATGATCGGTTATTCCGACTCAGCAAAAGACGCCGGCGTAATGGCGGCAGGCTGGGCTCAATACCATGCGATGGAAGCCTTAGTGAACGTCGCTGAACAAGAAGGCATTGAGCTGACCTTATTCCATGGCCGTGGCGGTACCATTGGTCGTGGCGGTGCTCCGGCACATGCAGCACTGCTGTCTCAACCACCAAAGAGCTTGAAAGGCGGCCTACGCGTAACCGAACAGGGTGAGATGATTCGCTTCAAACTCGGTTTGCCTGATGTGGCTGTTAACAGCTTCAACATGTACGCCAGTGCGATCCTTGAAGCCAACTTGCTGCCACCACCAGAGCCAAAACAAGAGTGGCGTGATCTGATGGAAGTGCTGTCGCAAGTAAGCTGTGAAGCCTACCGAAGTGTGGTTCGTGGTGAGCCAGACTTTGTCCCTTACTTCCGCCAAGCAACACCTGAGCTGGAGTTGGGTAAACTGCCACTAGGCTCTCGCCCTGCCAAGCGCAACCCAAATGGTGGCGTGGAAAGCCTACGTGCAATTCCTTGGATTTTCTCTTGGAGCCAAAACCGCTTACTATTGCCTGCGTGGTTAGGTGCTGGTGAAGCGATTCAGTACTCGATTGACAAAGGCCATCAAGCACTTTTAGAAGAAATGTGCCGTGAATGGCCATTTTTCTCCACGCGTTTGGGCATGCTTGAGATGGTGTACCTCAAGTGTAACAGTGAGATTTCTCGTTACTATGATGAACGTCTCGCTGACAAATCGCTGCTACCTCTTGGTGATCGCTTACGTGATCAGCTACAAAGCGACATCAAAGCCGTGCTTAACGTCGAAAACAACGAGAACTTGATGCAAAGCGATCCTTGGGGTCAAGAGTCCATTCGACTACGTAATATCTACATCGAACCGTTGAATATGCTTCAAGCAGAACTGCTTTACCGCACTCGTCAAGCAGGCGTGGTATCGGAAGCGCTTGAAGAGGCGTTGATGGTGACCATCGCGGGTATCGCCGCAGGTATGCGTAACACAGGTTAAGTTCATTGAGACGTAAAAGAGCTGGCGACTTACGCCAGCTCTTTTTGTTTCGGAACCCATCCAATACCACTCTCATTCTTCAATGGCCTCATGACATTTTTCCTCTTGCAACTGACATTCTCTCCCCACTTCTCTCAATAAGCGGAAAGCATCATCAGGCGTTTCAAGAACTCATTTCAGCCACGATCATCCTTGCTGGCATTTTATAAAAATTACTCATTCTGTGCTCTAGATCACCATCACCATGTAAGCGCAACAACAAAAAACTAGAATATTAAGCTAGATTAAAAACGAAATGACGCACATTTAAAGCGTGTTATTCTAACAAAATTCACTATTGAGCATTTTGTTAGTTTTTTGGGTAATATTGTCCTGCTATTCCACTTTATGCTTATTATTTAGATATACTACTCATCCGCTGCGGATCACACATCAAATATTATTTCTGCAGCCTGATGGAATCGCTCCATCCACCCTAGGTGATAAACGGCTTTAAAGGTGACAGGACCAACATTGTTGGTGCTGACTGCACATAAACAAATTGCATCAACAAGAATGTAAACGCCGTGCAGGCAGCTTGTTCATAAGTTTATTGACCATTTGGATTGAAGACATGTCATTACCACACGTAATTCTAACCGTTTTAAGCACTCGTGATGCGACCGGTTACGATATCACTAAAGAATTCTCCGCTTCTATCGGCTACTTTTGGAAAGCAAGTCACCAACAGGTGTACCGTGAGCTGAATAAAATGGCAGAGAAAGAGCTGGTAACTTGTGTATTGGAACCGCAAGAAGGCAAGCCGGATCGCAAAGTTTATTCAATTACCGACGCTGGACGCTCAGCATTAGGTGAGTGGTTTGATCAACCGACAGCCCACCCAACTGTACGCGACGAGTTTTCAGCAAAACTGATGGCTTGCTCAGTACAACCCTCTGCACCTTACCGCGCTCAGCTTGCTGAGTTAGTAGAAGAGTCCCGCAAGCTTGTCTCACACTACAAAGAAATTGAAGCCGCTTACTACGCGACACCATCGACATTGGATAAACAAGGCCGCCTAGAGCGCCTCACCTTGCGCCGTAATTTGATGATGCGTGAAGCTTGGGTACGCTGGGCAGAAGAAGTGCTGGCTGAGCTTAATCTTATTGATTAATCAAACCCACTCATTTTAGTCGTAGTAACACCTAATGAAAAATCCGAGCAACCTCAATGTGCTCGGATTTTTTTGTTCTGAGAACGGATTCTTCCACTTGTTCCAAACAGCTAGCAAAAATGGCTTTCTCGTCTTCAAAGATCGATAAGATCCTCTGACTGAGCCATCACTATTTAAAACCTTTTTCTCTTTTAATCAGATCATAGGCACTCTGAATTTCTTGTGATTTTTCTTTTGCAACATTCATCATTTCTGGCGGTAGGCCTTTGGCCATCAGTTTGTCTGGGTGATGCTCGTTCATTAACTTACGATAAGCTCGCTTGACCTCTTTGCCATCGGCATTGGCGTCAATACCCAAGATCTTATAGGCATCCGCGAGACGGTCAGTTTGCGACGCTTGCTGCCAATCTCCGTGAGAGGAAGAGTGATTAGACTGCTGCTGGTGCCCACCAAACCCACCTTGACGCTGGAAACGAAAGGCCGCTTCTTGCATCTGCAAACGACGCTCGAGCTGTTCAGACGAAAATCCTAGATCTCGCGCAATTTTGTGTAAAACATTACGCTCACTCGGGTGTACATCACCATCAGCAAAAGCCGCAGAGATCTGCAGTTCTAAAAAAAACTGCAATAAATCAAAACGGCCACTAGTGGCGATTTTTACCCTTTCAAGCACTTGTTCTAACGGAAAATCTCGCTCTTTTCCTGCACGAAATGCCTCTTGTGCAGCCCTGCGCTGCTCACCGTGTAAACTCATTCGATCCATCATCGCACTGGCGAGTTGGATCTCCTCTTTAGTGACCTGGCCTTTGGCTTTTGCCACATGCCCCATCACCGCAAACGCGGACTTAAAAAATTCTTCCTGTCGCTGCGTTTGGCTTGGTCCTTGGCCAAAACCTGCGGTTTTAAAGCCCGCTTGACTCAATCGCCTCGCTTTATCAAACTGGTGTCCAAGAAATAAACCGAACAGCGCACCAAACACCCCGCCGAACAAAAAACCAAAAAAGACACCAAGAATTTTGCCAAAAATCTGCATTTGTGAGTTCTCAATCTATGAATTTTTCCCGTCAGTGACGGTCATATAGTGCTGGAAGCACGGATTTCCTTTATGATAAGGCAATCATTTTTTCACCACGACCACCATAGTGCCAAAGCACAGCAGTGACATAGGGTAGTTCCTTTAATGCAACATTTCTCTCGGACATTTTTAGCGGCTTCCATAGCGACCGCCCTGTTTGCCTCCAACGCTCAAGCTGAAGCGACACAAAACAACAGTGCGCAAAAAATGCCCACCACCGATCAATGTTTGGTCCAATCGGAAGAAAATGATGCAAATGCTGAAATCGTAATTCAAGCGGACAATTTACAAGCCATCAATGGAGATAAAGCCGTCTATTCCGGTGATGTTGAAGTCATCCAAGGTAATAAAAAAATTACTGCACAGTCGGTTACCCTACACCAACAAGATAATATTGTCGTGGCAGAAGGCAATGTCACCTTCAATGATGGCGAAGTCAAAGCGAGTTCTAGCAAGATCACGAACAACATGACCGACGAGACTTTTGCGCTTGAAAACACTGAGTACCAATTTATTTGCCAGCAAGGCCGCGGTCAAGCCGCTTATATTGCAAAAACCGGTCAAGCGGTATACGAATTAGAAGATGGCTCCATTACCTCCTGTCCAGCCGATGACAATTCGTGGCGATTGGTCGCCTCGAAAATTGAAGTAGACCAAGATGAAGAGACCGCCACTTTCTATCATCCAAGATTTGAGGTCTTGGATGTACCCGTTTTTTACGCTCCCTATTTAACCCTACCCATTGGGAACACACGCAAAACAGGTTTTCTTTTCCCTTCGGTATCGTATGGTTCAAGCGATGGCCTAGAGATTGAGGTTCCTTTTTATTGGAACATCGCCCCAAACTACGATTTAACGCTGACTACGCTCTATATGCAGCAGCGTGGCGTGAAGCAAGATGCTGATTTTCGTTATCTCACCGATGGTTGGGGAGCCGGCGAGCTTAAAGGGGAGTACTTGCCCGGCGACGATAAATATCAAGAGCAAAACCGCTGGGGTTATCAATACAAACATGACGGCATCATCAATAAACAGTGGTTAGTCTCACTTGATTACTCGCAAGTGAGTGATATCGACTACTTCCGTGATTTGAGTTCGGATCTTGGTAACCGCGAAGATGGACAACTTTTGCAACAAGGAAAGGTAGCCTACCGTTCTGAGCATTGGGATATGTCGTTGCAAGTACGTGACTTCCAAGTTTTATTGCCAGACAACAATCAACCTTATCGTTTGCTGCCACAGATGAAGTTCAACTACTACACTCCTCTGTTTGGCAACTACTTAAACTTTGATTTGAAAAGCGAGCTCACAGAGTTCAATACCAAAGACAAATCCAAACCAAACGCATTGCGTGCCCACGTAGAGCCAAGTCTTATCGTGCCCCTTTCGACCAGTTGGGCAACGTGGACCACTGAAGCTCGTCTGCTGGCGACTTACTACGAGCAAGATTTGGAACAATTAACCGATGCCGATTTAAAAGCGACACTTGACGAAAAGATTACACGTGTGCTTCCAGAATATCGTTCCCATGCTCGTCTCTACCTAGAGCGAGAAGCTCAGTTATTTGAGGGCTATACGCAAAGCCTAGAGCCACAACTTCAATACCTCTACATTCCAGAAGAGCAGCAAGATACTATCTATAACTACGATACCACGCTGCTGCAAACGGATTACTATGGACTCTTCCGTAGCCGAAAATACAGTGGTATCGATAAAATTGCTTCGGCGAATCAACTGAGCTACGGGGCAAGCACTCGTTTCTTTGACGATGAACATAAAGAGCGCTTGAACATCTCTTTTGGTCAGATCTATTACATCGACAAGAAGACCAAGCTAACAGGAAACAAAGAAGAAACCTCAAATTATTCATCATGGGCCGTCGAAACCGATTTCAACTATGATGACTACCTGTTTTACCATGGTGGCATCCAGTACGATATCGACTTGAATCAAATGCAGTTGGCCAACAGCACCTTGGAATACCAGTTTGCCGATGGTTTTATTCAAGGTAGCTATCGCTACGTCACTAAAGACTATATTGAAGACACCATCAGTTTTGAAGAGCTCGACAAAGTGACTCGTAAGGGCATTTCTCAAGCAGGCATTGTCGGTGCGTACAATATTAACCGTCATTGGTCCGCTAGCGGTCAGTACTACTACGATTTGACCGAAGAAATCGATTTGGAATGGATGGCGAGTTTGCGTTACCAATCAGATTGTTGGTATATCGGTTTTACCTACACCAATCAGTTAGTGAAATGGCGTAATGATGTTATAGGTGGGGATAATAATGAAGCCGTTTACGATACCAACATCAGTGTTAACTTCGGCATTCAAGGTTTTGCAACGAAAAACAAAGCCGATACCGCCGCTAAAGAGCTAGATAGCTCAGATAACGCGATCACTTATGGTCGCCCATTCTATCTGAATAATTAGTGCTTTTTGATCTCATATCAAAAAAACAAAACAATGGTTTACATGGATTACAAAATGAACGTTTGGAAAACCCTTTTACTTGGCATGTTTGTCACAAGCAGTGCCATTTCCGCGCCTGTTGAGCTCGATAAAGTCGCTGTGATTGTGAACGATGGCGTTATCCTACAAAGTGACATCAACACCGCCACCAAAACCTTGCGCGCAAATGCGAAAAAAAGCAGCCAAGCTCTGCCCGACGCTGAAGTGCTGCACGAACAAATCGTCGACAAATTGATCCTAGATACACTGCAAACACAAGAAGCCGATCGTATCGGCGTACGAATTGATGACACTCGCCTCAATCAAGCGATTGAAGAGATTGCACGCAACAACAAGCAATCCATAGAAGAACTGTCTGCTTCAATCGTAAGTGAAGGTGTTAGCTACGCTGAATTTCGCGAGCAGATCCGTAAAGAAATGGCAGCATCCGAAGCACGCAATGCGTTAGTTCGTCGTCGAATTAACATTCTTCCAGCAGAAGTCGATAATCTGGCTGAGCTACTTGCAAAAGAAACCAATGCCAGCGTTGAGTACCGCATTGGCCACATCCAGCTGCGATTTACTGAAGGCCAAGATAAGTCAGCACTGGAAGCACAAGCAAAAGAACTGGTCGATAAACTGAATAGTGGCGCGGATTTCAGCACCATGGCATACACTTATTCCAAAGGACCTAAAGCACTGCAAGGTGGTGATTGGGGTTGGATGCGTAAAGAAGAGATGCCAACCATTTTTGCCGATCAAATTAAAATGCAGAACAAAGGCAGCATCATTGGCCCATTCCGCAGTGGTGTCGGCTTTCACATTCTCAAAATCGAAGACGTGAAAGGCTTAGAGACGGTCGCTGTCACAGAAGTGAATGCACGACATATTCTGTTAAAACCAACGGTCATTTTGAGCGATGAAGGTGCTCAGCGCGAACTGAATGAGTTTATCCGTCGAATTCGCGCAGGCGAAGCAACCTTTGGTGAATTGGCGCAGCAATACAGCCAAGACCCTGGCTCAGCAGCGCAAGACGGTGAGTTGGGCTATCAAACTCCTGATTTGTATGTGCCGGAGTTTAAACATCAAGTTGAAACCTTGGCCGTTGGCACTATTAGCGAGCCCTTTAAGACCGTGCATGGCTGGCATATTGTTGAAGTGCTTGACCGCCGTGAAGTCGACCGCACCGACTCTGCGATGAAAAATAAGGCCTATCGCATCCTCTTTAATCGTAAATTCAACGAGGAAGTCGGCGCTTGGATGCAAGAGCTTCGAGCAGGTGCGTTTGTCGAAATCATCAACGAGGAAGAAAACGATGATTAAACGCTTAGTGGTGACAGCTGGAGAACCCGCTGGCATTGGTCCCGATCTTGTTCTCGCTTTATCAAAAGAGCATTGGCCACACCAGTTAGTGGTGTGTGCAGATAAAAACATGCTCACCCAACGTGCAGAGCAATTGGGGATTAACGTTACCCTGCTTGATTATGATGCTTCAGCTGCCCCCTCCCCCCAACAAGCGGGGACATTAGTGGTCGAGCATATCGATATGCCGAGTACTTGTGTGGCAGGGCAGCTCAATGAAGAGAATGGTCATTATGTATTAAAAACGCTGGAAAGAGCCGCTTTAGGCTGTATGAAAAGCGAATTTGATGCTATTGTCACCGGCCCTGTTCACAAGGGGGTGATTAACCGAGCTGGGGTTGCTTTTAGCGGCCATACCGAGTTTTTTGCCGAGCTATCAAACACGCCTCTTGTGGTTATGATGTTAGCCACCGAAGGCTTAAGAGTGGCACTTGTCACGACACATATTCCATTGGCGTATGTGTCGAAAGCGGTCACTGCAGAGCGATTGCAGAAGATCATCGATATTTTGCATCGCGACTTAGTAGAAAAATTCGCCATTGCCGAGCCTAAGATTTACGTGTGTGGATTAAACCCGCACGCAGGAGAGGACGGATGCTTAGGTCGTGAAGAGATTGAAACCATCACGCCGACGCTGGAAAAAATTCGTCAAGAAAAAGGAATCCATCTGCTAGGCCCATTGCCAGCAGACACCATTTTCAATGAAAAATATTTAAACGATGCCGATGCTGTTCTAGGAATGTATCACGACCAAGTCTTGCCTGTGTTGAAATACAAGGGATTTGGTCAGTCGGTCAACATTACTCTTGGTCTACCCTTTATAAGAACATCGGTAGATCACGGAACTGCACTCGATTTAGCCGGGACTGGCCAAGCGGATACAGGGAGCTTCCGAACAGCACTTCAGCATGCGATAGAACTGGTAGAGAAAAAACAATGAGAAATGATGTCCATATGGGGCACAAAGCGCGTAAACGCTTTGGTCAGAACTTCCTTAACGATCCGTACATTATTGATGGCATCGTATCGGCCATTAACCCAAGACCGGGACAAAACCTGGTTGAAATCGGTCCTGGTTTAGGCGCGATTACCGAACCAGTTGGCCGCGAAGTGGACAAATTCACCGTTATCGAACTTGACCGAGATTTGGCGGAGCGCCTTCGTACTCATCCAGAATTGGCAGACAAACTGACGATTCATGAAGGGGATGCGATGCGTTTTGATTTCACTCAATTAGTGAAACCAAACAATAAGTTACGTATTTTTGGTAACCTGCCTTACAACATTTCAACACCGCTGATGTTCCACCTATTTGAATTTCATAAAGACATTCAAGACATGCACTTTATGTTGCAAAAAGAAGTGGTGAATCGCCTTGCTGCAGGTCCGGGTAGCAAAGCCTATGGTCGTCTCACAGTGATGGCACAATACTACTGTAAAGTGGTACCCGTGTTGGAAGTACCACCAACCGCTTTTGTACCACCACCGAAAGTCGACTCAGCGGTGGTTCGCCTCGTTCCTTACGAGACCTTACCTCACCCAGCAAATAACCTGCAATGGCTAGAACGCGTCTGCCGCGAAGGCTTTAACCAACGCCGCAAAACCGTGCGTAACTGTTATAAGTCACTGATGAGTGAGCAAGTTCTTGATGAACTCGGGGTAAACCCTGGCATGCGTCCAGAGAATCTGACGCTGCAGCAATTTGTGGCGATGGCAAACTGGCTGGATGCTAACCATAAATAAATCTATCGGTATGAGAGTGAGCATAGACTCACTCTCTGCTTTTCCAAACACGGAGTCAGCATGGACGTATCTCAACCCCGTATTCAAATTCAAGTTCACACCAAATACGTCGAAGAACAATCCAATCCTGAACTTGCTCGCTATATCTTCGCTTACATCATTACCATTAAAAACCACAGTTCTGAGAGCGTACAACTGCTTAGTCGACGCTGGTTGATCACCGATGCCAATGGCAAACAGATCTCTGTCGAAGGCGATGGCGTCGTCGGCCAACAACCGTTTATCGATGCTGGTGATGAGTACACTTACAGCAGCGGCACCGCATTAGACACCCCAGTTGGTGTCATGCAAGGTCAATACATCATGCACGATGCTCAAAGCAAAGAATTTGTCGTCGAAATTGAACCTTTCCGCCTCGCGGTTCCCAACATTCTTAACTGATTTGAGGCAATAATTTGGCAAACTATATTGTTGGAGACATCCAAGGCTGTTTTGATGAATTGATGCTGCTATTAGCGCAGTGCCAGTTTGATAAAAACCAGGATACACTCTGGGTCGCTGGTGATTTGGTCGCGCGCGGACCAAAATCATTAGAAACACTGAGATTTATCAAATCACTCGGCGACAGTGCCAAAGTGGTTTTGGGTAACCACGATCTCCATCTCATTGCCGTATCTCTGGGGATTCGCAATAACAAAGCCAAAGACAAAACAGCGCCAATTTTTGCAAGTGAAGATGGTAATGAACTCCTCCACTGGCTGCGCCAGCAACCGCTTCTTGCAGAACATCCCGAATTTGTAGTTTGCCACGCAGGCATCTCGCCTCAATGGGATCTTACGACAGCACGTTTGTGTGCCGAGGAAGTAGAAAGCCTGCTGCGCAGCGAAAATTACCGCTGGCTGATTGAGAATATGTACTGCAACCAACCCGATCTCTGGCAGGACAATCTCTCCGGCTTGGATCGCTACCGTTACATCATCAATGCCTTTACACGCATGCGCTTTTGCTTCACCGATGGGCGTTTGGATATGGATTGCAAACTGCCACCATCAGAAGTAAAAGAAAGCGAACTGATGCCTTGGTTTAAATTGCCACAGCGTAGAGCACTTGATAAACCCGTTTTATTTGGTCATTGGGCGGCTTTAGAAGGTTATATTAGCGAAGAAGTGATTGGATTGGATACAGGCTGCGTTTGGGACGGCAGCCTGACTCTGATCCGCTGGGAAGACAAACAAGTATTTAGTCAGAAGGCACTAGCAAACTAGCAAACTAGCAAACTAGCAAACTAGCAATTCTCTCTTTCTAAAATAACAAAATCCATCGCGTAGCGATTTTTCTCATCAGAAGAATAATGTTCGCGATGGCTCTCGTACCATTGCTCCCCCCAATCAGGAAACTGAGTATCACCATCAATCGTGGCATCGATAAACGTCAGATAGAGTTTGTCAGCTTTTGGTAAACACTCAGCGTAAATTGAACCGCCACCGATGATCATCACTTCATCCACATCCCCCGCTAACGCTAAGGCATGCGCAATCGAGCTGGCCATGGTGACCCCCTCAATAACCAAGCTTTCATCACGACTAATCACAATATTCAATCGCCCTGGCAACGGACGTCCGATCGAAGCATACGTTTTACGCCCCATCACGACCGGTTTCCCCATCGTGCAGCGTTTGAACCAAGCAAAATCTGCGGGAAGATGCCAAGGCATCTGGTTATCTTTACCAATGATTCTTTGCTTTGCCATAGCGGCAATCATACTGATGATCATCTCTCTTCCTTACACTATTGGTCTGCGGCGGTAGAATAACAGTCCGGGGACGGCAAGGCCAACCGCCAGTCCCGCAATGATGAACATCGCTTTTAAAAAGTTTTCCATACAAACCGCCACCAACTCTGGGGTATAGCCAAGATGATTGATCTCCACCATTGCGATCATGGCTTTAAAAGTGAATACGCCGGGAACCATTGGAATCAATGCCGCGACAGTAAACACCTTCGGGTGCGCTAACAAACGCCGTGACCAGTACACACCAATCATCCCGACTAAGGTAGCCGCAAAAAACGTCGCCCATTCAATCGGAATGCCAAATTTCATCATCAAATATCGACTGCCATGACCAATAGCACCGCCGAGCGCACAATAAATTAACGCTCTCGGTGGCACATTGAACACCAATGCAAACCCAACCGCAGGAATCGCGGCAAAAAACATATCGTTGAGTAAACCGACTAGCAATTCCATTAGCTCGACCATCCCCAAATACCCGTTACACTCATCGCCGCGACAATCCCTAAGCTGGTCGCCAACGTCAGTAAACTCGCCATAACGAAGCGAGCAATCCCCATATTGATATGGCCTTTCAGCATATCTGCAACCGAGTTAATCAATGGGAAACCAGGAACCAGCATTAGCACAGAAGACGCCATCACCACCGTCGGCAAGTTGCCAATTTCAAGAATGACCGCTTGTGCAGAGATAAGGGTGGTCACGAACGCTGTTGCAGCAAAGTTCAAAAGTGGGTTGAAATGACGATGTCCGATTTCTTGACGAACGATCATGCCGCAGCCAGAGGCAATGAAAGTCATCGCAAATACAGCCCAATCTCCTCCAGCAAGACGAGCGAACGAAGCACACGACAATCCAATCATGAACACCACCAACCAGCGATTGTAACGTTCAGGACTGATGGCATTGAGTTTTTTTTGCGCCATACTGGCATCTAAAATGCCTTTTTCCATCATGATGCAAATACGCTGGATTTCAGTGACCGCTTTCATGTTGATTCCGCGATCAACACAACTGCGAGTCGTCGTGATGCAATGACCATTCATCACCGTTGTCACCACTAAAGCATTAGCAGACAAAGCCACTTCGACTTCGCTAACGCCACAAGCAACGCCGATTCGACGCATGATATCCCCAACCAAAGTACTTTCAGCTCCATGGGCTAGCAACATCTGCCCAGCTTGAGCAACCAATCGAGAAATCGATCGTTGTTTTGATGCCATAACGACGTCCTAATTCCTTTTACTGTAAAAAGAGGCATACCCACCTCCTGAAAACTGAATATTCTGCCCGAAAAGAAATCGTTGAAACATGATTTAGATGCAAAAAAGCCGCAATTCACATTGCGGCTCTTAATATGCGTCAGGCGATTATTCACGAACATAGA
Organism: Vibrio floridensis; assembly: GCF_021852965.1. Taxonomy (NCBI): domain Bacteria; kingdom Pseudomonadati; phylum Pseudomonadota; class Gammaproteobacteria; order Vibrionales; family Vibrionaceae; genus Vibrio; species Vibrio floridensis. The sequence goes on from NZ_JAKGCY010000015.1 coordinate 43,733, forward strand.
TGACGTGACCATCATCTTCTTCGTCGTCCCAATCATCCCAGTCGTCGTCATCGTCTTCAGTAATCACTTCACCCTGATTTGCATCTGGATGGTAATCCCACATGAAGTTCACTTTCTCAGCTTCCGACATTTCTTGTTCTTCACGTGGCAATTGCTCCATGAAGTCAGCTAACTTATAACAAAGATCTTTCGTACCTTGACGATTCACCGCTGAGATCTTGAAGTATTGCTCTTCCCAACCCAACGCATCGATCACTTCTTGAATGATCTCATCCGCTTGCTCTTCGCTCACGAGATCGACTTTGTTAAAGACTAACCAACGAGGTTTGTTGGCCAATTTTTCACTGTACTGTTCAAGCTCATCGATGATCGTCAGCGCATTTTGCACTGGATCCGATTGATCAATTGGGTAGATGTCGATCATGTGCAACAGTACACGACAACGCTCTAGGTGTTTAAGGAAACGAATTCCCAAACCTGCACCATCAGCCGCACCTTCAATCAACCCTGGAATATCAGCAACCACAAAGCTTTTCTCAGGAACAACACTCACGACACCTAGACTTGGGATCAAGGTAGTAAATGGATAATCCGCGACTTTCGGTTTCGCCGCCGACACAGCACGAATAAAGGTCGATTTGCCTGCGTTTGGCAAACCAAGCATACCTACATCCGCAAGTAGCAGAAGCTCTAAGCGAAGTTCACGAATTTCCCCTTTCGTGCCCATCGTCTTTTGACGAGGAGCGCGGTTAACCGAGGATTTAAAACGCGTGTTACCGAGGCCATGCCAACCACCTTTGGCCACCATGACTTTTTTACCATGTTCAGCAACTTCAGCAACGATCTCATTAGTATGAATATCCACTGCTCGTGTACCAACAGGCACGCGTAACGTAATATCCTTACCGCGCTTACCAGTACAGTTGCCACCGCTACCATTTTGGCCACGCTCCGCTTCATAGAAGCGCTGAAAACGGTAGTCAATCAGCGTATTTAAGTTTTCATCGGCTTGGATGTAGACATCACCACCGTCACCGCCGTCGCCACCATCTGGGCCACCTTTGGTGACGAATTTTTCACGCCAGAAACTTACAACACCGTTTCCGCCGTCGCCAGCTTGAACCTTAATTACCGCTTCATCAACGAATTTCATTTCTTACTCCGGCTATTTCGCCCGTAAATCAATATCACTACATTTTAGCAGATGACAGATCGAAGACACCAAGAGATGGTGTTTTGAATATGTCGACTGCAATAAAAAACCCCACCATTACGGCAGGGTTTTTCGATTCTGCTAGAAACCTAAATTACTCAGCGTCGATGCTTACGAATTTACGGTTTTTAGGACCTTTCACTTCGAACTTAACTTTACCGTCAGTTAGAGCGAATAGAGTGTGGTCTTTACCTAGGCCAACGTTGTTACCAGCGTGGAACTTAGTGCCGCGCTGACGAACAATGATGTTACCTGCTAGAACAGATTCACCACCGAAACGTTTAACACCCAGACGTTTACTTTCTGAGTCACGGCCGTTACGAGTAGAACCACCAGCTTTTTTGTGTGCCATTGTTAAACTCTCCTATTAGATTACGCGTTAATACCAGTGATCTTCACTTCCGTGAACCACTGACGGTGACCTTGTTGCTTACGAGAGTGCTTACGACGACGGAACTTAACGATTTTAATTTTATCGCCACGACCGTGCTGTACAACTTCAGCAACTACTTTACCGCCCTCTACTAGAGGAGCACCAACTTTGATGTCTTCACCGTTAGCAACAAGTAGAACTTTATCAAATTCAACAGTTGCACCAGTTTCAACGTCTAATTTCTCTAAACGAAGAGTTTGACCTTCGCTTACACGGTGTTGTTTACCACCAGATTGGAAAACAGCGTACATATTTTACTCCGCTCTTTCCGCACAGCCTATGCTACATTTTGTGCGATAAGGGTGTGCGCTAAACTAATCATCAATAGGGCGCAGATTCTACAGAAAGGATCTTCCCATGACAAGCCATATTTTGAAAAAATTGGCGAAAAGCTAATCGCCAAATAAAAGTGGGGCAATCATGCCCTTTAGTAATGTATTAATCAATGTTTTTTAGTGTATTATTCGACAATTATACAAATCGATTAAGCCTTGCAGGGTCTAACTTCAGCCGGATATACGATGGATTTTAAAACTATCCAAGCGCTTACTGCCGATGACATGGCAAAAGTGAACGAAACAATTCAAGCCCAACTCAATTCTGATGTCTCTTTAATCAATCAACTTGGTTTTTATATCATCAGTGGTGGCGGTAAACGTATTCGCCCTCTCCTTGCCGTCATTTCGGCAAAAGCACTAGGCTATCAGGGCAATGCGCACACCACAGCGGCAGCATTTATTGAGTTTATCCATACTGCGACGCTGTTGCACGACGATGTCGTGGATGAATCAGACATGCGTCGAGGCAAAGCTACCGCCAATGCCGCATTCGGCAATGCTGCTAGTGTTTTGGTTGGGGATTTCATCTACACCCGCTCTTTTCAGATGATGACTGAACTAGGATCAATGAAGATCCTGAAGCTCATGAGCGATGCGGTAAACGTGATTGCAGAAGGTGAAGTCATGCAATTGATGAACTGCAATGATCCTGATACCACCGAAGAAAGCTACATGCAGGTGATCTATTCTAAAACCGCACGCCTGTTTGAAGCCGCAACACAAATTGGGGCTATTCTTAATGATGCTCCAGCGGAAGTCGAAACCGCACTGCAAAATTATGGCAAGTATCTCGGTACCGCGTTTCAGTTGATCGATGATGTCATGGATTACACATCAGATGGCAAAGAGATGGGTAAAAACGTTGGGGATGACCTCGCAGAAGGCAAGCCCACACTGCCTTTATTACATGCCATGCGTCATACCAGTGCAGACAACGCTCAAATGATTCGCGAAGCGATCGAAAACGCCAACGGAATGGAGCGTTTAAACGACATTCTGGCGGTGATGCAGCAAGCCGGCTCATTGACCTACACTGAAGAAAAAGCGATGGAAGAAGCCGATAAAGCCATTGCAGAATTGAAGGTATTGCCTGAGTCCGAGTACAAGCAAGCGTTAATTACACTTGCACACATGGCGGTAAAACGCAGCAAATAGTCAACGAGAAGAAAGGGAGCAATGGCTCCCTTTCGTTTTTGTTAAGTAAAATGCTATCAACCACAAACAAAAAGCCGATCCAACGATCGGCTTTGTTTTTCTAACCACTCACATTCGCTGGCTTACTTTACGAAGTCCACACCAATTTGAATGTCACCGTTAAGCGTTTCTAGCATGCCATCGAGAGCCGCTTTTTCGAAATCACTTAACTCGCCGTAAGGTAGAACTTCTTCAACACCATCTTTGCCAAGTTTCACTGGCTGTGCAAAGAAACTAGCGTGTTCGCCATTACCTTCAACGTACGCGTATTCAATCACTTCTTCACCCTGAAGCGCTTTCACGAGCGCAAGACCGAAACGACAAGCGGCTTGGCCCATAGAGAGTGTTGCGCTTCCGCCACCTGCTTTCGCCTCAACCACTTCAGTACCTGCGTTTTGAATACGTTTTGTCAACGCTGCAATTTCTTCATCTGTGAACGTCACGCCTTCGACTTGAGAAAGAAGAGGCAGAATGGTCACACCAGAGTGGCCGCCAATCACAGGAACGCGAACTTCGCCAGGATCTTGATCTTTCAACTCTGCAACGAAGGTTTCTGCACGGATAACGTCGAGAGTCGTGATACCAAACAGTTTACGCTTGTCGTAAACACCCGCTTTTTTCAGTACTTCAGCCGCAATTGGCACTGTGGTATTCACTGGGTTAGTGATGATACCAACACAAGCGTTCGGACATACAACCGCAATTTTTTCCGCTAACGCTTTGACGATACCAGCATTTACGTTGAATAGATCTGCACGATCCATTCCTGGTTTACGAGCAACACCAGCTGAGATAAGTACCACATCTGCACCCTCTAGTGCCGGCGTTGGATCTTCACCAGCATAACCTTTGATCGAAACAGGTGTTGGGATGTGACTAAGGTCAGCAGCAACACCAGGAGTGACCGGTGCAATATCATATAGGGCTAAATCAGAACCCGCTGGCAGGCGGTTTTTCAGTAAAAGAGCTAGGGCTTGACCGATGCCACCCGCGGCACCAATTACAGCTACTTTCATTGTAGTTCTCCTTGAGAGCGATCTCTTATAAACGTTTTTAGTAGGGTATTTTGTAAACAGCTGTACAGAAAGCTATAGCAATTACAACTTGATTACAATCAATTAACGCGCGCTTTGCGACCTTGCGCAACTCGATCTTCACGTGCCACATTATTTGGCGCTATTATCCACATAAAATGCAGGTATGACAAAGAGTTAAGCTTGAAGAAATTAAACAACATTTTTACCTCTGTTGCCGTATTTACTCGGCTAATAGGACGCTAACCTGTTTAAAATTTACAGTGATATAACTAACAGAATGCAATCAGCCTTTGGCACTAAGTGAATACCTATGCGAAAATATGCAAAACCATAGAATAATTGGAAATTGAACTTCATGCGTCCATCTGAAAAACAAGATAATCTCGTTCGCGCTTTCAAAGCTTTATTGAAAGAAGATCGCTTTGGGTCTCAAGGTGAAATAGTCGAAGCTCTGAAATTAGAAGGCTTTGATAACATCAACCAATCTAAAGTTTCACGCATGCTCACTAAGTTTGGGGCGGTGCGCACGCGTAATGCAAAAATGGAAATGGTTTACTGTCTTCCAACCGAGCTCGGTGTACCGACTGTTAGCAGCTCGCTACGTGAACTCGTGCTTGACGTCGACCATAACCAAGCATTGGTCGTCATTCATACGGGACCAGGGGCAGCCCAACTGATTGCCCGTATGCTAGATTCCCTCGGTAAGTCAGAAGGTATCTTAGGTGTCGTCGCTGGAGATGACACCATTTTCATTACCCCAACCCTTAACATCACAACAGAGCAGCTGTTTAAGTCGGTTTGTGAGCTCTTCGAGTACGCAGGCTAAAGTGCGACTTGCGATGCGCTCCGCTGTAAACTAAAGGAGCGCATTCTTTAACAAATGGTTTAAATTTGCACCTAAATCAACAATATCACTCATAACGCCTCATTACCTCTAAAAGCATTATTGTCATTTTAAGTCATTGTTCTATTTAATCACCAACTCAAAAATATCCAACAAACGTCTCTTTTCTTAGATTTTTTCGCTATAAGATTTAACAATTGTATAATTATCTGCCAATTATTTGTTATTATTCTGCCACTTTCTCAAACGATAGAAATGAGAAAGGTGCCGTTTCCAAAAGGAAACCCCTGAAGATAGCAGGCTATGCTTCTGGGTTAATAATGGATAAAGGAAGGAACATTCATGGCATTTAAGACACTAATTAAAGTGGGTTCAATTGCTGCCGCTGTGATCGGCGCAGGTGCAGTTCACGCTCAAGATTTTATTACGATTGGTACAGGTTCTGTAACGGGTGTTTACTACCCAACCGGGGGCGCCATCTGTAAACTGATCAACAAAGATCGTAAAGATCACAATATTCGCTGTTCTGTTGAGTCCACTGGTGGTTCGATCTACAACGTAAACACTATTCGCTCTGGTGAGTTAGACTTCGGTATCGTGCAATCTGACTGGCAATATCATGGCTACAAAGGCACCAGCAAATTTGAAGAGCAAGGCCCATATCCTAAACTAAGAGCGATGTTCTCACTGCATACCGAACCATTCAACATCATCGCTCGCTCAGACGCTGGCATCGATAAGCTAGAAGATCTGAAAGGCAAACGAGTGAATATTGGTAATCCAGGTTCTGGTGACCATGCAACAATGAGCGTTGTAATGGATGCTATGGGCTGGACTAGCGACAGCTTTAAGTTAGCGTCAGAGCTAAAAGGTTCTGAGCGTTCTCAAGCACTTTGTGACAACAAGATTGATGCCTTCATCTACATGGTTGGTCACCCGAATGGTTCTATTAAAGAAGCCACCACCTCTTGTGATGCGAAGTTGGTTTCAGCAACAGGTCCTCAAATCGATAAGATCGTTGCAGATAACCCATACTACGCCTATAGCACAGTCCCTGCGGATATGTACCGCGGCACGGACAAAGACGTGAAAAGCTTCGGTGTAGCAGCGACATTGGTAACGACCTCTGACGTTTCTGATGAGGTTGCCTATAATGTGGCGAAAGCGGTATTTGAAAACTTCGATACCTTTAAACGTCTACACCCTGCATTTGCCAATCTTAAGAAAGAAGACATGGTGAGTGCGGGTCTCTCTATTCCTCTACACCCTGGTGCAGTGAAATACTACAAAGAAGTGGGCTTGATTAAGTAATCATCCACTGACACAGACAGGAGGCTCGCGCTTCCTGTCTGCTATTCAATTCTGCTCCCGACTTCAACATTTCTGTTGTCTGGCATGCCATTGTTTGCAACTCTTATTACCAGACAGCGTTACGGAAAGCGCACTCTTGTCTTACACAAGGGCGCATCACATAAATTAGACCATCAATAACAAGGAAACGTACATGACGACGAATACCACTCCGTCACAAGATGTGCAAGAAATGGTGGCTCAAGCCGATACTGGCGCACGTAACCCAGCGGGGTTACAGGGACAAATTCTTTGGTTTGTTCCTCTTTGCTGGTCATTGTTTCAACTGTGGTACGCTTCACCGCTACCTTTTATTTTTGATTTTGCTGTTCTGAATGACACGCAAGCACGAGCCGTACATTTAACCTTTGCTGTCTTTCTTGCCTTCACCGCCTATCCTGCGTTGAAGAACTCACCTCGAGACTATATCCCTGCCCTTGATTGGATATTGGCCTTACTCGGCAGTTTCTCGGCTTCCTACATCTACATTTTCTATACCGAGCTTGCTGGCCGTTCAGGGGCTCCAACTACGGTGGATGTAGTAGTAGCCGTCACTGGTATGGTGTTGTTGCTTGAAGCCACTCGCCGAGCATTGGGGCCCCCTCTAATGCTCGTTGCCGCACTGTTTCTGCTATATACCTTTGCTGGTCCCTACATGCCTGATGTCATTGCTCATAAAGGAGCAAGTATTAACAAGGCGATGTCACATTTATGGTTGACCACTGAAGGGGTGTTTGGCGTTGCTCTTGGGGTGTCCACCTCATTCGTTTTCCTGTTTGTACTCTTTGGCGCCATGCTTGAGCGAGCAGGCGCGGGAGCGTATTTCATTAAAGTGGCCTTCTCATTGCTTGGCCATATGCGTGGTGGTCCAGCAAAAGCGGCCGTCGTGGCCTCCGGTTTATCAGGGCTTGTTTCTGGTTCTTCCATCGCCAACGTGGTCACCACAGGTACCTTCACGATCCCCTTAATGAAACGAGTTGGATTCCCAGGAACAAAGGCTGGGGCCGTCGAGGTTGCTGCATCGACCAATGGACAATTAACACCGCCGATCATGGGAGCCGCCGCCTTTTTGATGGTGGAATATGTCGGTATTTCTTACGTTGAAGTCATTAAAGCGGCCATTCTTCCGGCCTTAATTTCTTATATTGCGCTGATTTATATTGTTCACTTAGAAGCCTGCAAAGCGGGTATGACAGGCTTACCTCGCCGTCATACCCCTACCGTAGTACAGAGCTTGCTCTCCTTTACAGGCACCATTTTAGGTCTCTGCGTGGTTAGTGCCGTGGTCTATTACGGTATTGGTTGGACGAAAGATGTGTTTGGCGATGCCGCAACGCCATTGGTCAGCCTTGCTTTGCTTGCTGCTTATGTCGGTTTAGTGAAAATCTCCGCGAACCACGCCAAAGATGGCGGGATGGAAATCGATGCAGAGCTCACTGAAGTACCCGATCCAGGGCCAACCATTAAGTCCGGGCTCCACTATCTATTACCGATCGTCGTGCTTGTTTGGTGTTTGACCGTAGAGCGCTTTTCTCCTGGTCTTTCGGCTTTTTGGGCGACGGTGTTTATGATCTTTATTCTTCTCACTCAACGTCCTTTGATGGCGTTGATGAACAAGAGTGACGACATTGCGCAGCAAACCAAGGCTGGTTGGACAGATCTGTTAGAGAGCTTAGTATCGGGCGCTCGTAATATGATTGGCATCGGTGTAGCAACTGCCGCAGCTGGTACCGTTGTTGGCGTAGTGACACTAACAGGCATTGGCTTGGTCATGACCGATTTTGTTGAGTTCATTTCCGGCGGTAGCGTGATCATGATGCTGATCTTCACCGCAGTGATCAGCTTAATCCTCGGTATGGGGCTCCCTACCACCGCGAACTACATTGTGGTATCGACTTTGATGGCACCAGTGATCGTCACGCTAGGCGCTCAGCACGGCTTGATCATCCCACTCATCGCTGTCCACCTGTTTGTGTTCTATTTTGGTATTTTGGCTGATGATACCCCTCCGGTTGGTTTAGCCGCATTTGCCGCTGCCGCGATTGCGAAATCCGACCCGATCCGTACCGGTATCCAAGGGTTTGCTTACGACATTCGTACCGCTATCTTGCCATTCATGTTTGTTTTCAATACTCAGCTGCTATTGATGGGCATTGATACGTGGTGGCATCTCGCACTAACGATCTTCTCTTCCATTATTGCGATGTTAATCTTCTCTGCTGCCACTCAAGGATGGTGGTTGACGAAAAACAAATGGTGGGAAACCTTACTACTGCTAGTGCTGACATTTTCGTTCTTCCGCCCTGGATTCTGGTGGGACATGATTTACCCCGCGAAAGTTCTTTCACCAGGTATTGAGATAGAGCAAATCACAGAGAGACTAGATGTAGGACAATCACTGGAACTTCGTGTAGCGGGAACCAACCTTGAAGGTGATTTCACTGAAAAGACGGTTCGTTTACCGTTTGATGATAATGCAAAAACCGCTCTTGAACGCATTCAGTCCATGGGACTTTCTCTTGTAGAAGACCACGGCAAAATGCGGGTCGACATGGTTGAGTTTGATAGCCCGGCAGAAGCATCCGGTATCGATTTTGATTGGGAAATCAAATGGGTAGTGGAAGAAGCTGAGCGACCAATGAAAGAGTGGGTGTTTTTACCTTGCTTGCTGATCCTCATTCTGATGGCAGCGAATCAAAAACGCCGGATTCGGTCTCAACTCATTCAAGCGTAAAGGTTCCATAGCCCTGTGAAAACGGGGCTATATTTATCTCAAATTCGTATGCTGAAATAACAACAATAGAGATCCTACCATGTACAAACAGATTCTTGTTCCTGTTGATCTAAACGATAAAGGTTTTTCAGATAGGGCCGTTGAGCTGGCGGTTTGGCATGCGCGCCAAGCCAATGCACAATTGCATTTGCTCAATGTCCTTCCTGGAATTCACATGTCAATGGTCGCCAGCTATTTCCCTAAAGATGCGGCACAGAAAATGAAGCAAGATGTTGTTCAGCAGCTGAAAGCCTTTGCTGACCAACATATTGCCGATGAAATTGTGTATAAGGTCCATGTGGCGGAAGGCAAACCTTATGCGACTATCTTAGAGTACGCAGAAAAACTCGGTGCTGACTTGATCATCATGCCTAGCCACAAGCGATCTAAGATCGATAAAGTCGTCCTTGGTTCCGTCGCCAGTAAGGTGGTTGAAAACTCTCGAATCAACGTTTTGGTGGTCAAACCACAGGCGTAACGACGGATACCTTCCATACGATTTGGTGCTGCGTTCGATCAAAAAGGGATGTCACGTGACATCCCTTGTTAATCTTATGTTTTGCTCTTGAATATTTATTGCTGATTACGCAGCTTCACTTCTTCATCCAAGCTTTCTAATTTCACTTTCATCTTTTCACGACAGATTTCTGCAAGCTCGCGGATATGCTCTTTGCCGTAACCTTCAGTGCTAATGGGATCCAGCATTTCAACAATAACGTGTCCATTATTCCAGCGATTCAGCTTAAGCTTATCCGTTGAACTACAAACGATCGGGATGATTGGTACACCGGCACCAATCGCCGCATGAAAAGCGCCCGTTTTGAAAGGCATCAAGCCACGACCACGTGAACGTGTACCTTCTGGAAACATCCATACCGAGACGTCACTTGCCTTCATACTCGATACTACTTGATCAATAGTGCCTTTCGCTTTTGCTTTGTTGGCACGATCAATCAAGATGTTTCCGGTCAACCAATACAATTGACCAAACAAAGGCAACCACGCCAGGCTCTTTTTGCCCACAGTCACAACTTTGGGTGTTACGGCCGCAGAAACGGTAAAGAGGTCCCAGTTATTTTGGTGGTTGGCAATATAAATGTGCTGGCCACGCTGGTAGGCATCTTCTGGTAGACGCAGCTCCAACTTAACTCCGAACACGCGAGACATTTTGCCAAACAGACGACCAAAGGTGAAAACATGCTTCGGATTACGAGGGCTAAGCAAGCAGTAACCACAGCCAAAAACGAACATTACAACAGCAAACAACGCTGTCGCTAATAAACGCACTAGAGCAATCATTTATAACTCCGGTATTCATTCAGATAAGCCTCGCACTTCAAGGTTCTGAGAACCTACACGCAACGTCTCTGAGTAAAACAACTTCTAAAACATAAAAAAGCCGAAACCAGTGTTTCGGCTATTGGGTTATTACGCAGTTTAGTTCGACTGGCGAAAACGCTCAATCTTTGCACCTAGTGCATTAAGCTTATTCTCGATTTTGTCGTAACCACGATCAATATGATAAATACGATCAACGATGGTTTCACCTTTTGCGATGCAGCCTGCAATCACAAGACTTGCCGAAGCGCGTAGATCCGTTGCCATTACCTGAGCAGCACTCAAGCGTTCAACATCACCACAAATAACCGTATTACCTTCAATTTCAGCTTTTGCACCCATGCGTTTTAGCTCAGGAACATGCATGAAACGGTTTTCGAAGATCGTTTCTGTAATCACACCACCGCCTTTGGCGATCATGTTAAGCAAAGTAAATTGTGCTTGCATATCGGTCGGGAAACCCGGATGAGGCGCTGTTCGGATATTGACCGCTTTCAACGTCCTTCCTGTCATATCGACAGAGATCCAATCTTCACCGGTTTCAACCAGCGCACCCGCTTCTTCAAGCTTCGCCAAGACCGCTTCAAGCAGATGCGCCTGGGTGTTGCGACAAACCACTTTACCGCCAGAAACCGCAGCCGCGACTAAGAAAGTGCCCGTTTCAATGCGATCTGCCACGACTGTGTGCTTACCACCACCTAAGCGTTCTACACCTTCAATAGTAATGGTATCAGTACCTGCACCACTGATTTTGGCCCCGAGCGTATTGAGGAACTTTGCCGTATCAACAATTTCTGGCTCACGCGCGGCATTATCCAGTACGGTTTTACCCTCTGCTAAGGTTGCTGCACACATAATTGTGATGGTGGCACCCACGCTCACTTTATCCATCACGATGTGCGCGCCTTTGAGACGACCTTCAACCTGTGCTTTTACATAACCATCTTCTAAGGTAATGGTCGCGCCAAGCTGCTCTAGACCCGTAATGTGTAAGTCCACAGGACGAGCACCAATCGCACAACCGCCCGGCAAAGAAACCTGGCCTTGACCGAAGCGAGCAACAAGTGGCCCCAAAGCCCAGATCGATGCGCGCATGGTTTTCACTAAGTCGTAAGGTGCACAGTATTCGTTGATCGAACTAGGATCCACATGCACAGAGCCGTTACGCTCTACTCTGGCACCAAGGCGCTTGAGAAGCTCCATGGTGGTATCAATATCGCGAAGATGTGGCACGTTTGCCACTTCAACTGGCTCTTCAGCCAAAATAGACGCAAATAAAATCGGCAGTGCAGCGTTTTTTGCACCTGAAATGGTCACCTCACCGACTAATGGCTGAGTTGACCCAATTACACGGAACTTTTCCATTATAAAACCTTAAAGAGACATCAGTTTCTTGTCACGTGCCCATTCAGTAGGCGTGTATGCTTTGATCGACAAGGCATGAATATCATTGCGTTGGATATAGTCCATGAGTGGTTTGTAGATCAGCTGTTGCTTCTTAACGCGGCTCATTCCTTCGAAACAAGCATCAACAGCGACCACTTCATAGTGGCTACCTTCACCTTTTACATGCAACTCTTCAAGGTTGAGTGCTTCTTCTAGTAACTGTTGTACTTTTGCGCTATCCACAATTTACCCCTGATAACTTTGAATATGTTTGGCAACCACGGCTTCGACGTTGCTTAACTGAAACAGTGTGCGTAGTTGCGCTGGCACAAAACTCAGCATTATATGACAGTTTTGTTTTTTTGCATGCTCTAATAAGTGAATTAGCATCACCATTCCGGCAGAATCCACTCTCTGAACTGACTTTAAAGAGAGCTCAACCACACCGCCATGCGCTTTCCAGCTCTGTGCAAAGCGCCACAAACTCGGCACTTGCTCTCTGTCCAAATTGCCGCTCAAACAGATCGTTTCTTCTGTTGATTGTTGCCATTGCGGGTGTGACATCAGTTTTTCGCCTCAAAGCGGATTGGCTGTTTGGCTAACGCTTCGAGTTCTTTGGCAACAGCCAAAATGCCCTCTTGACGAATTTTGCCATTCCACTCTGATTGCTTACTGGAAAGCAAACTGATGCCTTCTGCAGCCATATCAAACGCCAACCAATCGCCGTTGTTTTCTTTCCGCAGTTTAAACTCCAATTTGATATTCGGTCTTGGCGCATCAATGATATCGACCTTAACGCTGCTAATACGTTGATCTTCACTTATTGGCTGCTCTGGTGAAAACACCACCTGCTGATCAGTGTATTGCGTCAACACTTGAGCGTAAGAGGAAATCAAATAGGCGCGAAAGGCGGTAATAAACTCATTCACATCTTCACGTTTGGCACCTTTTAAATTGGTGCCCAACAGTTTCAACGCCGCATACTTCTCATTGACATAGGGCATCAACTCTTCTTCAACCACCACTTTGAGATAGTTGGGATCTTGCTGAATTTTCGGTTGTTCAGCCTTCAAACGTGCAAATGCCTGCTCAGAGACCAACTTCATCATTTGATAAGGTTCAGTTTTATCCACCACCCCACCAGCAAAAACATTCAACGAGAAGAGCAATGCCGTCGTGGCTAAAAATAGTCGTTTCAACATTCGTTTATTCCTTTTTCGCCTCGTCCTTATTTCCTACGCTGTATAGAACTTGACCAATTAAATCCTCAAGCACCAGCGCAGATTTGGTATCTTCAATAAAGTCGCCATCTTTGAGCATCTGTTCATCATCAAACACAAATCCAGGCACGAGACCGATATATTGTTCGCCAATCAAACCAGAGGTTAAAATCTGCACACTTGACGTTTCGGGAAACTGGTTGTACACACTGCTGATCGACAGAGAAACCACTGGAACAAGTGTTTCTGGGTTTAGAGCAATCTTCGAAACACGCCCGATGACCACGCCACCGACTTTAACTGGAGAACGAACCTTTAAACTGCCAATATTGTCAAACTGTGCTTTCAGGGTATAAGTATCGCCTGAGCCCAAACCTTTTACGTCAGCAACTTGAAAAATCATCACAAGAATTGCGCAAATTCCCGCCAATACAAAGCTGCCAACCCATAATTCTGTTTTACGTGTTTGTTGCATGTTAATTCCCAAACATCAACGCAGTCAGGACAAAATCCAATCCAAGCACTGCTAAAGAAGAGTGAACCACCGTACGAGTCGTCGCACGGCTGATGCCTTCCGACGTCGGAACAGCATCGTAACCATTAAAAAGGGCAATCCACGTGACGGTAACGGCGAACACCACACACTTAATCATGCTATTGCCAATATCTTGTCCCAGTTCAACAGATGCTTGCATCGCTGACCAAAAACTGCCGTGGTCGATGCCTTTCCAATCCACACCCACCAACTGCCCGCCCCAGATGCCAACCGCCATGAAAATCATCGCAAGTAAAGGCATTGAAATAATCCCCGCCCACAGCCGAGGGGCGATGATGCGTTTCAGCGGATCTACCGCCATCATTTCCATGCTCGATAATTGTTCGGTGGCTTTCATGAGACCGATTTCGGCAGTTAAAGCAGAGCCTGCCCGTCCCGCAAATAAGAGCGCCGTCACCACAGGCCCTAACTCTCGCAAAAGCGACAACGCGACCATTTGCCCTAAACTGCCTTCCGCACCATAGTCAACCAAAATGACGTAGCCCTGTAAGCTCAACACCATGCCAATAAAGAGACCGGATACAACGATGATAGCCAAAGACTGAACACCCACGTTGTAAATCTGCTTGATCAAGAGTGGCAAGGTTTTACGTGGTTGAGGTTTTCCTGCTAACGCCCCCGCCAGCATAAGACTTGCCTTACCAAAAGATTGGCACAAGCTCAGAAAGCGACGCCCGAGTGCAGAAATCAATTCAATTGGATTAGGCATCGTTGAATAAATCCTTTTCGATTGGTTGGGCAGGGAAACGAAATGGCACTGGACCATCCGCTTCACCCAATAAAAATTGCTGCACACGAGGGTCCGAATTGTTCCGCAACTCTTCAGGGCTACCTTTGGCAATAACTTTGCCGTCTGCCAATAGATAGACCCAATCTGCAATGCTCATCACTTCCGGTACATCATGCGACACCACCACCGCAGTGACGCCCAATGCGCTATTAAGACTACGAATCAGTTCAACCAACACGCCCATAGTGATGGGATCTTGGCCAACAAAGGGTTCATCAAACATGATCAACTCAGGATCAAGTGCAATCGCTCGCGCCAACGCAGCTCGTCGCGCCATGCCTCCAGAGAGCTCGCTTGGCATTAATTCTGCCGCACCTCGAAGACCAACAGCTTCAAGCTTAAGCAATACGAGTGTACGAATTAAGGATTCCGTGAGTTGAGTGTGTTCTCGCAACGGGAAGGCGACATTTTCAAATACGTTGAGATCGGTAAAAAGCGCACCAGATTGAAACAACATGCTCATTTTTTTTCTCGCCTGATAGAGCTTTGAACGAGAAAGATTAGGAATGTTATCACCGTCAAACCAGATGTCTCCACTTTCCGGCAATATCTGCCCACCGATCAAACGTAACAACGTTGTTTTGCCAATACCTGATGGCCCCATGATGGCGGTGACTTTGCCTTTAGGTATGCGCAAATCAATGTTGTCGAATATCTTGCGTTGACCACGGGAAAACGTCAGTCCGTTGATCGTTACTAAATCGTTGTGTGACATACTCTCTCTTTATATATCCACTTCATCACGTGATCATTATTACGTTATGTGTGCAATTAAGAACCACTTAGTCGGTCATGATAAGCAGAAAAACTCAGAATTAAAAGCAGTGTTCGATTAATTACGACAGACGCAAACTCTTTGCTCAAGTATCACTGCCCTTAATGATACAACGCCAAATAGTCAAACGAGTCGTTATCTTGGATATTCAACTTTGCGACTGTGGCGAATGCATTTTGTCCGTCGTTGGTCTTCCATTTTCCTCGTCAAGAGGTCAAAATTAGCGGTTATTCCTTCAACTTATCACAACATTCTGGAACTCATCATGCTCGAAGCCGTAGCGCTGCTTATCGTAGGTCTTGTTTTATTGGTCTGGAGTGCGGACAAACTGGTGTTTGGTTCTGCCGCTCTCGCTCGAAATATCGGTATATCGCCGCTCATCATCGGTATGACTATCCTTGCTATGGGCTCATCAGCACCCGAAATGATGGTTTCAGCCACCGCAGCTTTAGACGGAAAAACCGATACTGCAGTTGGTAACGTGCTCGGGTCTAACATAGCCAACATTGCATTAATTCTAGGCATAACCGCATTAATTCGCCCACTTTCGATTCATTCTGTGGTTGTTCGTCGTGAACTTCCTCTGATGATTGCCGTTACCCTCTTGGCTGGACTGCTCCTGTGGAACAATCATTTAGGCTTCTATGAAGGCGTACTACTGTTTGTTTTATTCACCATATTTTTGCTCGCCATGCTACAAATCAGTCGACGTGAACAGAAGGCGGGAGATGCCTTTATTGAAGAACAGGAATCTGAAATACCAGAAGGGGTCAGTAATTCCAAAGCAGGAATGTGGATTGTGATTGGCTTAATCCTGCTGCCATTGGCTGCGGATATGCTGGTCGACAACGCTGTCGTCATCGCCAAGTTCTTTGGCATGAGCGATTTGGTGATTGGTTTAACCATCATTGCCGTCGGAACAAGTCTTCCAGAACTCGCCGCATCACTAGCAGGCGCGCTCAAAGGCGAAGATGACATGGCAGTAGGCAACATCATTGGCTCTAACGTGTTTAATATCCTAGCGGTGATGGGAATTCCTGGCATTCTCAATCCCTCCTTTATTAGTGAATACGCGATGGGACGTGATTTTTGGGTCATGTTGGCCATATCACTGCTACTCGTTGCCATGGCGCTAGGTAAATCTCGCAGAATTAGCCGAGCGGAAGGTGGTATTCTACTTACCTGTTTCATTGGCTATCAGACCTATCTGTTAATGCATATGGCAGCTTAACCTGCCTCGCTAGGAGTAAACATGACCTTATCCTTTGACTATCGTGCCGTCGCCAATCAAGTGTTAGCAACGGAAATTCGTGGTCTTGAACAACTCTCTCAATACTTTGATGAGCAGTTCGAGCAAGCGTGCGAATTAATCCTAAATAACGCCGGAAAAGTGGTTGTTATGGGGATGGGGAAATCTGGCCATATCGGGAAAAAGATCGCTGCTTCGTTAGCTAGCACCGGCACTTCCTCGTTCTTTGTTCATCCAGGTGAAGCCTCTCATGGAGACTTGGGGATGATTGAACGTGGTGACATTGTTCTAGCCATCTCCAACTCTGGCGAATCTTCAGAAATTCTCGCGCTGTTTCCGGTTCTAAAACGCTTAAACATTCGCATCATTAGTATGACCGGAAAGCCGACATCAACCATGGCCAGTTTGGCGGATTACCATCTGCAAATCACGGTGCCTGAAGAAGCTTGCCCTCTAGGCTTAGCACCAACCACTAGTACAACCGCCACGTTAGTGATGGGCGACGCCATCGCAGTTGCACTACTGCAAGCACGCGGTTTCACCGCCGAAGACTTTGCTTTGTCTCATCCTGGTGGTGCGTTAGGCAGAAAGCTGTTGTTAAAGCTGGCTGATATCATGCACACTGGAGAGCAACTGCCGAGAGTCGCTCCTGATGCGCTTGTACGAGATGCCCTACTAGAGATTTCACAAAAAGGTCTTGGTATGACAGCTATTGTAGATCAAGACAATCTGTTGCTCGGCATTTTTACTGACGGAGACTTACGCCGTATCTTAGATAAGCGTGTAGATATTCACACAGCCAAAATCGGTGATGTCATGACCAGACATCCCACTGTTGCCAATCCAACTATGCTGGCCGTAGAAGGGTTAAACCTAATGCAACAGAAGAAAATTAACGGCCTAATGTTGTGCCAGGATGGTAAACTTGTCGGTGCGCTGAATATGCACGATTTACTTAAAGCTGGAGTCATGTAATGACACAACAGGTTGAAACCTTATATGGTCCTGTAAAAAAAGAAGTTTTTGACATTGCTCGCCAGATCAAACTACTGATCTGTGATGTTGATGGCGTATTTTCCGATGGTCTCATCTACATGGGGAATCAAGGCGAGGAACTAAAAACCTTCCACACCCGCGACGGTTATGGCGTCAAAACCCTAATGAATGCAGGCATTGAGATTGCGATCATTACCGGTCGTCAGTCGAAAATTGTTGAAAATCGCATGAGAGCACTCGGAATCTCACTGATTTATCAAGGGCAAGATGACAAAGTCCGAGCCTATCAAGATATTTGTGACAAATTATCCATCCTTCCCGAACAAACTGGGTATATTGGAGATGATTTAATCGACTGGCCAGTCATGGAAAAAGTCGCACTGCAAGTGTGTGTCGCCGATGGTCACCCGCTCTTGGCACAACGCGCCAACTATGTAACAAAAATTCAAGGTGGCCGCGGTGCGGTACGCGAAGTCTGCGATCTTATTTTGCAAGCTCGCGGAGAATTAGATACTCACAAAGGTTTGAGTATATGAGTATGTCTCGGCTGATTTATTTACTGCTGTTTTTTGTGATCAGTTGGTCTAGTTACTATTTGTATGGTCAACGTGAACGCCAGTCGGTACAGGTAGCACCGAACCTAGAACTGCCCATGTTCAGTGGTGAATCGCTTAATAATATCAGCTATAACTCTGATGGCGTGCGAAGTCATCAGATCTCGTCGTCGCACTTGGATCACTATGCCAAAAGTGGCGATACCATTTTTGAAAATCCGAGTTTAGTGATCTATCGCGATGGTGACACCATTGAATGGAAAGTAACCGCGCGACGCGCCGTCTTGGACGAAAACAAAATCTTAACGCTGTCTGATCATGTTCAGATGCAGAATTTACTACCGGGCGCCAGTTTCGAATTACTGTCGACGGATCAGCTCGAAATAGATTTGTCCAACCGCGATTTTCATGCTGACCAGCAGGTTTTGTTGATTGGTCCACAATTTGAAACCACCGGAGAAGCGATGAAGGGCAACCTGAAAACCAACACAGCGACTCTGTATAATCATGTACAAGGTAGATATGAAACCCTTACACCTTAGTCTTTTTGCTCTTATGCTGGCGACAAGCAACGTTTACGCGTTGAAATCGGACACCCAGCAACCTGTTTATATTGATTCCGATTCACAGCAATTAGATATGCGTAGTAATCAAGTCATCTTTGATGGTGACGTCTCGCTAAAACAGGGCAGTATCAATATCAATGCCGATAGAATCGTCGTTACACGCGATGCGCAAAGCAACACCATCAAGAAAATTGAAGCCTTCGGTCAACCCGCCACGTTTTCTCAACTGATGGATGATGGTAGAACCTTGAGTGGCAGCGCGAAGCAGCTCGATTACAGCATCGCAACCGATGAACTGACGATGAAAGGCCAAGCGGAGCTGGCACAAGACAACAACGTCATCAAAGGCTCGTCGATTGTCTACCAAATTGCTTTACAAAAACTGATGGCCGATAGCTCTAAGAATGAGCGTGTCACCACCGTTTTACAGCCAAGTCAGGTGAATAACTAATGGCGGTATTGAGCGCAAAACACTTAGCGAAAAGCTATAAAAAACGCAAAGTTGTTACAGATGTAAGCTTACAGGTCGAGTCGGGCCAAATTGTGGGATTACTGGGCCCCAACGGTGCAGGCAAAACCACCTCGTTTTACATGATTGTTGGGCTGGTGCCTCGCGATGAAGGCTCAATAATGATCGATGACCGTGACATCAGTATTCTTCCGATGCATAGTCGCTCTAAGTTGGGCATTGGCTATTTGCCGCAAGAAGCGTCGATTTTCCGCAAGCTCTCCGTTGAAGACAACATCATGGCTGTCCTACAAACTCGCAATGAGCTCACACGCGAAGAACGTCAGGACAAACTGGAAGACTTATTAGAAGAGTTCCACATTCAGCACATTCGTCACAGCGCGGGCATGGCATTATCCGGTGGTGAACGACGCCGAGTGGAAATTGCCCGAGCGTTAGCGGCCAACCCACAGTTCATTCTATTGGATGAACCTTTTGCCGGTGTTGACCCCATTTCGGTCATTGATATCAAAAAAATTATCGAACATCTGCGCGATCGAGGCTTAGGTGTCCTCATTACCGACCACAACGTACGTGAAACCTTAGACGTCTGTGAAAAAGCCTACATCGTCAGCCAAGGTCGTTTGATTGCGGAAGGAACACCTGAACAAGTTCTCAACAATGAACAGGTAAAACAAGTTTATCTCGGTGAACAATTCCGACTATGATTAAATGAAGAACAACAGAACCAATTCG
Source organism: Vibrio floridensis (assembly GCF_021852965.1). Classification (NCBI taxonomy): domain Bacteria; kingdom Pseudomonadati; phylum Pseudomonadota; class Gammaproteobacteria; order Vibrionales; family Vibrionaceae; genus Vibrio; species Vibrio floridensis. The sequence goes on from NZ_JAKGCY010000015.1 coordinate 63,549, forward strand.
AAGAATAAAAGGTAAGTACTACTGAATGAAACCTTCATTACAACTCAAGCTAGGTCAACAGTTAGCCATGACGCCTCAGCTCCAGCAAGCCATTCGTTTGCTGCAGCTGTCAACGCTGGATCTACAACAAGAGATTCAGGAAGCGCTCGAATCCAATCCGTTACTCGAGGTTGAAGAACACCAAGACGAAGCGCAACTCAATGGCGAAGACAAAGCAATCAATGAAGGTACTGATGCGGACGATTTTTCTGTTGAAGCCGACATCCCAGATAGCTCTGATGTGATTGAAAAATCCGAGATCAGTAACGAACTGGAAATTGACACCACGTGGGATGATGTTTACAGCGCTAACTCTGGTAATACAGGTATTGCCCTCGACGATGACATGCCTGTCTATCAAGGCGAAACCACTGAAACATTGCATGACTACTTGCAATGGCAACTCGACCTAACACCATTCACTGACACAGACCGCACCATCGCTGTCGCCATCATCGACGCTATTGATGACACGGGTTACCTCACGATTACACCTGAAGACATTCTTGAGAGCCTCAATAGTGCCGACATTGAACTGGATGAAGTTGAAGCGGTTCGCAAACGCATTCAACAATTTGATCCGCTCGGCGTTGCGTCGCAAAACCTCCAAGAATGCTTGTTGCTACAGCTGGCAACCTTCCCTGGCGATACGCCGTGGTTGACGGAAGCTAAGCTGGTACTTTCTGACCACATTGATGCGTTGGGTAATCGAGACTACAAATTAATCGTCAAAGAAGCCAAGCTAAAGGAAGAAGAGCTGCGAGAAGCGCTCAAACTGATCCAACAATTGGATCCAAGACCGGGAAGCAAGATTAACGCGATTGAGCCTGAGTATGTCATTCCTGATGTTTCCGTGTTTAAAGAACATGGCAAATGGACCGTTGCCATAAACCCCGACAGCATTCCCAAATTAAAAGTTAATCAACAGTATGCACAACTTGGCAAAGGCAGCAGTGCCGACAGTCAATACATTCGCAGCAACCTACAAGAAGCAAAGTGGTTAATTAAAAGCCTAGAGAGTCGAAACGAGACGCTGCTCAAAGTTGCGCGTTGTATAGTTGAACATCAACATGATTTCTTCGAGTATGGTGAAGAAGCAATGAAACCAATGGTGCTAAATGATGTGGCGATCGCCGTTGAGATGCATGAATCGACCATATCACGTGTGACCACCCAGAAGTTTATGCACACACCAAGAGGCATATTTGAATTGAAATATTTCTTCTCTAGTCATGTCAGCACAGACACAGGAGGAGAATGTTCATCGACAGCAATTCGCGCTCTCATTAAAAAGTTAGTCACCGCGGAGAATACCGCCAAGCCTTTGAGTGACAGCAAAATTGCTACCTTACTGGCAGACCAAGGGATTCAGGTCGCAAGGCGCACTATCGCTAAGTACCGAGAGTCCTTAGGCATTGCCCCGTCAAGTCAGCGAAAACGCCTACTTTAGGCCTCAACTGAAAAGGAAAGTCTATGCAAATCAATATTCAAGGCCACCATGTTGATCTTACCGATTCAATGCAGGACTATGTTCACACCAAGTTTGATAAACTTGAACGATTTTTTGATCACATCAATAGCATACAAGTTGTACTTAAAGTTGAAAAAATCCGCCAGATCGCGGAAGCTACGCTCCATGTCAACCAAGGGGAAATCCACGCTTCCTCTGACGACGAAAACATGTACGCCGCCATCGATTCGCTGGTGGATAAACTGGTTCGCCAGTTAAACAAACACAAAGAAAAATTACACAGTCATTAACCATGCAACTGAGCACTATACTTTCACTGGACTGCACCAAAAGTGCAGTCCAGTGTTCTAGCAAAAAACGCGCACTAGAAATCATTAGTAACCTTGTCGCTGAACAAACCGGCCTTGATTCGACCGAACTTTTTGAAGGCATGCTGAGCCGTGAAAAAATGGGTAGTACAGGCATCGGCAATGGTATTGCGATACCTCATGCTAGAATGAATTCTGCAGACAAAGCCATCGCGGTCTTAATTCAATGTGAAGAGCCGATCGATTTTGATTCGATTGATAACCGCCCTGTCGATATTATGTTTGCCCTATTGGTTCCAGAAGAACAATGTAAAGAGCATCTCAAAACGCTTTCCTCTATGGCACAGCGTTTGAGCGACAAACAAGTTCTGAGATCACTACGCTCTGCGCAAAGTGATCAAGAACTTTACGACATCATGACCAAAGAGTAACGGAGCCGCACATCATGCGTCTTATTGTGGTGAGTGGGCACTCTGGTGCCGGAAAAAGCGTTGCTCTAAGAGTCCTCGAAGACATGGGGTACTACTGTGTCGACAACCTTCCTGTGAACTTACTGGAGTCTTTTGTTCAGTCAGTGACCGGCAGTAAGCAGAATGTTGCGGTGAGCATTGACGTACGCAATATTCCCAAGAAGTTAAAAGATCTCACCTCCACATTACATAAACTCAAATCGAGCATTGATTTAACCATTCTTTTTTTAGATGCGGATAAAGCAACGCTATTAAAACGCTACAGCGAAACACGCCGCATCCATCCGCTTTCGTTAGGTGAAGAGTGTCATACTCTCGATCAGGCCATTGATTTAGAGAAAAAAATGCTCAAACCCCTGAAAGACATTGCCGACTTAACGCTCAACAGTAGCAATCAATCGTTACATGAACTCAGCGAAAATGTACGCTATCGTGTAGAAGGGAAAGAACGCAATAAGTTGATCATGGTGTTTGAATCGTTCGGCTTTAAATATGGTTTACCCACCGATGCCGACTACGTTTTCGACGTCCGTTTTCTGCCCAATCCACATTGGGATCCGTCCCTTAGACCGATGACGGGTCTCGACACCCCGGTAAAAATCTTCCTGGAACAACATGACGAAGTGCTTGAGCTGAAAAGACAGATTCAAGCCTTTATCGAGCATTGGTTGCCAATGCTCGAAAAAAACAATCGTAGCTATCTTACCGTCGCCATTGGTTGCACCGGTGGTAAACACCGTTCAGTGTATCTCACTCAGCAGATTGGCGAATATTTTAGCGCACTCGGCCACACGGTGAAGATTCGACACACCTCTTTTGAAAAACACAGTAAGGATTAGCCGTGGAAATCAGTCGCAAGGTATTAATACAGAATCGTTTAGGGCTACACGCTCGTGCCGCGGTGAAACTGGTCGAACTGGCACAAAGCTTTGCAGCGGAAGTGACTATCGACAACGAAGAAGGCGTCACAGCAGCAGCAGACAGTGTGATGGGGCTATTGATGCTTGAATCCGCACAGGGCCAATATGTGACCATTCATGCCAATGGCGAGCAAGCCAATCAAGCACTCGATGCCATTTGTCATCTTATCGAAGATAAGTTTGAAGAAGGCGAGTAACCCTACTTTACTCTTTCTTCTTCGTATTGGTTCGTCTATTGCTACTCTTTTCATAGCTGCGAAAAATGCGACTCTCCTGCCTATCAATTCGCAGAATATGGACTGAGAATTGTTGAGCAAACTCGGTTCTCCGGGTTACTTGTGTTTCGAATTAAGTTATTATTCAACACATTGTAAATATCTAGGAATCAGGAGGTCATCATGGCAGAGCAAATTGAATTCGACCAAGCTCACCAAGCCCTCCAGGAAGTCTCCGAAGCGCTCGAAAATGGTCGCTTTGTGCACGTCCGTCGCCAACTTCAGGACATGGAACCTGAAGATATTGCCCACCTACTGGAAGCCTCTCCTCGTAAAAGCCGTGAAGTGTTATGGCAACTCACCGATCCAGAAGACTACGGTGAAATCCTTGACGAGCTGAGTGAAGACGTCAAAGACAGTCTTGTCTCTAAAATGGCCCCAGAAGATCTTGCCGAAGCAACCGAAGGCATGGACACCGATGACGTTGCTTACGTTCTACGTAGCCTGCCAGATAACGTTTCTCGCGAAGTATTGGCGCAAATGGATGCGGCGGATCGTCTGCGTGTGGAAACCGCGCTCTCCTACTCTGAGGACACGGCCGGTGGCTTGATGAACACCGACGTGATCACTATTCGTGGTGATGTTGATGTCGATGTGGTTCTGCGTTACTTGCGCATGAAAGGTGAGCTGCCGGAAAACACCGATGCACTTTATGTGATTGATGAAGAGAGCCGTTTGATTGGTGAGCTGCCTATCTCTATCCTCATCACCACCCAGCCAGACGTCAAAGTCAGCGAAGTGATGGAAGACGTGGATGACGCGATTGCGGTCACCACCAGTGACTCAGATGTGGCTAGTCTGTTTGAACGTCGAAACTGGATCTCCGCACCGGTCATTGATGAAAACCAGCATCTGGTTGGCCGTATCACCATCGATGATGTCGTCGACGTTATTCGTGAAGATGCCGAACACTCAATGATGAGTATGGCGGGTTTGAACGATGACGAAGACACCTTTGCTCCCGTGGTTAAATCGGCGCGTAAACGCAGTATTTGGCTAGGGGCGAATGTGCTCGCTGCCTTAGCGGCCGCATCGGTTTCCAACATGTTTGAAGCGACCCTTGATCAGATGGCAGCAATTGCCGTTTTGATGACCATAGTGCCTTCCATGGGGGGCGTAGCAGGCAACCAAACGGTCGCGTTGGTGATCCGTGGTTTGGCACTGGGCCATATCGGTGATGCCAACAAACGCGAGCTGTTGATGAAAGAAGCGGCGATCGGTTTTCTCAATGGCGTGTTATGGGCGTTGATCATCGGTGGTATCGTGGTAGCTTGGAAAGGTAACTGGCTACTCGGCGGCATCATTTCCGCCGCGATGATGACCAACTTAATTATTGCGGGCATTGCCGGGGTAACCATCCCTATCCTGCTCAAGAAGATGAATATTGACCCAGCATTGGCGGGCGGTATGGCACTGACCACCGTCACCGATGTGATTGGCTTATCTGTCTTCTTAGGCCTCGCGACTATTTTGATTTAACGACATCCCCCCTTAAAAAGAAAAGGTTGCTCAGTGAGCAACCTTTTTTACGCTTATCAAACAGAATGTGCGAGAAACACTTATTCGCCTGCGATCTTCATCGATTCAAGCAAAATAGAACCGGTTTGAATTTGCGAACGCGTTTCTACATCGCTACCGACCGCAACAATTTTCTGGAACATCTCTTTCAAGTTCCCCGCAACCGTAATTTCAGAAACAGGGAACTGCAGTTCACCGTTTTCCACCCAGAAACCTGCTGCGCCACGCGAGTAATCACCAGTCACTACGTTGACCCCTTGTCCCATCACTTCAGTGACCAGTAGACCAGTCCCCAGCTCTTTGAGCATCTGTTGGAAGTCTTGTCCTGTCGATTGCACAAACCAGTTGTGGATACCACCTGCATGCCCCGTTGGCGCCATATTCATTTTACGCGCAGCGTAACTGGTGAGCAGATAAGTGGCGAGCACACCATCGGTGATGATTTCGCGATCTTGCGTGTAAACCCCTTCGCTGTCGAATGGGCTCGATGCCAAACCACGCAGAATATGCGGACGCTCAGAGATATTGAACCACTCTGGCAGCACTTGCTTGCCCAAATGATCAAGTAAGAAAGACGATTTGCGATACAAGTTACCGCCACTGATCGCCATCACTAAATGACCGATAAGCCCGGTTGCCACATCCGCGGCAAACATCACCGGGTATTTGCCTGTTTTTAGCTTGCGTGCATCTAAACGTTCTATGGTTTTTTGTGCCGCTTCGCGACCCACTTGCTCCGGTGTCCACATGTCATCGCGATGACGAGCGACGGTATAGCTGTAGTCACGCTCCATTTCGCCATTTTTACCTTCACCAATCACACAACAACTGATGCTGTGGCGACTCGAGGCATAACTTGCCAGTAAGCCGTGGCTGTTGCCGTAGACGCGAACGCCGTAATGGCTGTCGTAACTCGCACCATCACTCTGCTTGATTTTGTCGCTATAGTTGAGTGCGTGTTCTTCTGCTGCGATGGCAACTTTGGCAGCGTAATCTGGATCTGGCGTGTCAGGATGGAACAAGTCCAAATCAGGGATGTTCTTCACCATCAGTTCTGCTGGTGCAGGCCCAGCACAAGGATCTTCCGATGTGTACTGCGCAATATCCAAGGCCGCCAAGACGGTCTGTTCAATCGCTTTTTCACTGAGATCTGAGGTTGATGCGCTGCCTTTACGCTGACCACGATAAACCGTAATGCCTAAAGCGCCATCACTGTTAAACTCGACGTTTTCTACTTCACACATGCGAGTCGAAACACTTAAGCCCGTGGTTTTGTTGATCGCAACTTCAGCACCATCGCTATGTTGCGCTGCCAGCGCGAGCGCTTTGGCAACCGCGGCTTCGAGCTCAACTCTTTGCTGAGCAACTTGCTGTTTTACATCCATATCTCAATCATCTTTGATTTGTAATGGCATAAGAATAACAAGAATTTCGCTTTCTCCCCACGATTCTTGTTAAAATAGGGCTAATCTTATTTTGAGAAAGTGATATAGGCAGAAAAGATGGCCCGTAAAAACCAAAAAGCGCCATGGGAACCGGAAGAAGAGTTCATCTTAGTTAGTAAGTCTGAGATGAAGCGTGATATGGACGCGCTACAGAAGTTGGGTGAAGAGTTAGTGGAACTCAAACCTTCGGTGCTGGCTAAGTTCCCAATCAGCGAAGAGTTACTTGATGCAATCAAAGATGCGCAGCGTTTTAAAAACGAAGCACGTCGTCGCCAGTTGCAATACATTGGTAAAGTGATGCGCCAAGAAGATCCAGAACCAATTCAAGCGGCGCTGGACAAAATCCGTAACAAGCACTCACAAAGCACCGCCGTGCTGCATAAGTTAGAAACGCTGCGTGAGCGTATTGTTGAACAAGGTGACAGTGCAATTGATGATGTGGTTGCCCTTTACCCTAAAGCAGATCGCCAGCGTTTGCGCCAGTTAGCTCGTATGGCGACAAAAGAGAGACAGGCGAACAAACCACCAAAGTCGTATCGTGAAATCTTTCAAATCTTAAAAGAGCTTAATGATGATGCGGTGTCAGACTCGATCGAAAACGAGTTAAAACCGTAACAGCGACGCTGTTGAGGATATGAAAAAAGGTTGGCGCACTGCCAACCTTTTTTATCTCCGCACCACATGCCGCCTTTTATCTATCATACTGCGGCTTGGAAAAACTCTACCAACTCTGGGTGGCTGTGCTTTTCATTGAGGCTCGCAATGGGTCCATGCGCGGCAATGGTGCCCTTGTCTATGTAGGCAAAGTGGCTAGCAATGGCACGTGCATCACTTAAATGATGTGTCACCATCAAGACCGTAATGGCGCGCTCTTGCGCCAGCAGTTTGACGAGCGAGAGCATTTCTTCACGCAAGACTGGATCAAGTGCGGAAAACGGCTCATCCAGTAACCAAATTGGGTTGGGCTGGACAAAACAACGTGCAAGGGCCACTCGCTGTCGCTGACCACCAGAGAGCTGTTCAGGCAGCCGATCTAAATAGGCTTCAATGCCAACCTGCTTTGCCGCTTGCTCCACTTGCTTTTGTTGCTGCGACGTCAGTTTCAAACCGGGATGCAATCCCAACGCAATGTTGTCGCGCACCGTGAGATGAGCAAACAAATTGTGTTCTTGAAACAACATCGAGAAAGGACGCTGCGCAGGAGAAAGCGTATTGAGCAAGCGCCCATCCAATGCCATTTGGCCCGACTGAGGCGCAATGAACCCCGCCAGCAGTGCCAGCAAGGTTGACTTTCCGGCCCCACTTGGCCCCATCAACGCCACAATACTGCCTGCTTCTACCTCTAAATCAAAAGCAAACAGATCTTGATGATAGTAATAATGCACCTGTTGCAGCGTTAGCATGGCGCCTTCTCCTGATGTTGATTCGATTTGGTGCTGAGTAAGGACTCACTCAGGGCAAAACAGCCGACACTCAGCAGCAATAACGTGAGTGACACCACCGCTGCCGCCTCCATTTGATAACTGCCGAGTAACTGGTACAGATAGAGCGGTAGGGTACGAAAATCTTGGCTACCAAATAAGGCAATTGCGCTCAAATCACCTATGGAAAACATAAAACAGAGCGCAAACGCATTGGCGAAAGGTTTACGCAGTGCGCGCCACTCAACGATTTTAAAACGATTCCACCCGCTTAAGCCCAGTGTGGCAGCCAAGTATTGGTACTGCTGCTCGCAATGCAACATCGGCTGAGCGAGCGTTTTAATGGCGTACGGTAATGCCATCAAACTGTTGACGATGATGACGATCAACAGCGCCAAACTGAACACATCTGCAAAACTGCGCAGCAATAAAAACAGCCCCGTACTCACCACCAAACCTGGCGTCACTAAGATGATGGTGCCCACCATCTCAATGCCGTCTGCGGGGTATCGTAGACCACGCAACCGCCATGCACGACTGGTGAGCAAAATAGCAATCGCCGCGCCCACGGCTAACGTGGCGGCGCCAAACGCCACACGTAACGAGGCCCCCAGAGCGGACCAAAATCGACCATCACTGATCACGTCGGGGAGCTTGCTGTTTATCCCGCTGGCCACCACAAACAGTAGCGGCGGAACCACCAGCAGTGTCGCCAGTGCTATCCACGCATAATCCCACATCAAATGACGCTTAGAAGCTGGGGTTAATTGAACGAAACGGGTGTGGCTACCAACCGAGACAGGCAGCGGTTTAGTCAATCGCTGCAACGCCAACACCAGCAAGCTACACAATAGCATTTGCCAGATCGCCAGTAGCGCTCCAGCTTGTAAGTCAAAATCAAATTTTATCGCTTGGTAGATAGCCAGTTCGATGGTGGTCGATTTTGGGCCGCCACCGAGGGCCATGACCGTGGCAAAGCTGGTGAAGCAAAGCATGAACACTAAGCCACACACATGTGGCAGTTGCTGGCGCAATCGCGGCCATTCGACCCAACGAAACTTCTGCCAGCTGTTCATACCAAGATGAGCCGCCAATTTGTGCTGCTCTGCCGGAATCGACTCTAAGGTTTGCAGCAGCAATCGCGCTGCATACGGCAAATTGAAAAACACGTGCGCGAGCAAAATGCCGCTCAATCCGTAGATCGAAAAGGGCAATTTGGCGTCAAAGCTCGCCAATACACTCGCCAACCAACCACTGTTCCCATAAATGGCCAACAAGCCAAACACGCCTACCAATACTGGCAGCACTAAAGTTGACGCAAACAATTTGAGCAATAGCGAGCGGCCAACAAAATGTCGCCGAGACAAGGCGTGTGCGACAGGAAGCGCCAAACCGACACTCAGCAGCATCGACAGCGTCGCTTGAAGAAAACTAAATTGCGTAACATGGCGGTAATAAGGATCTTGCCATACCGCCGTGAGATCCAGCGTCGGCGTCGCCAACAAGAGCACCGAGAGAGCAGAAACAACAAAGGTCGCGATGATCATCGCGACCCCAATGCCCAATTTAGGAACCGAATTCAATGCGACGCCTTAAAACGTCAACGCGCTTTGCCATTCGCGAATCCAAGCTTTACGCTGCTTCGCCACCTCTTCCGCAGTGAAACTCAATGCTTTCTCAGGCACCGTCAAACTGCTATAACCTTCAGGCAAAACAACATTCGTTACCGGATACATCCAGTTGCCCGTAGGCATCGCACCTTGGAACTCATCGCTCAAAATGAAACTCATAAACTGATCAGCCAGCGCTGAGTTCTGGCTACTTTTCACTTTTGCGGCGACTTCCACTTGCATGTAGTGCCCTTCACTAAAACCCGCCGCGGCATATTGCGCATCATTTTCGGCAATCAGGTGGTACGCAGGTGAGGTGGTGTAAGAGAGCACCATGTCCGATTCGCCTTTGAGGAACATCGAATACGCTTCCGACCAACCTTTCGTGACCGTCACGGTTTTCTTCGCCAGTTGCTGCCATGCGCCCGTCACGTCATCGCCATACACCGACTTCATCCACAGCATCAAACCTTGACCGGGCGTTGAAGTGCGAGGGTCTTGGTAGATGACTTTCAGATCGTCGCGTGATTCCACCAGCTCTTTTAAGCTTTTGGGTGGATTCGTCAGTTTGCCTTTGTTGTAAACAAACGCAAAGTAACCGTAGTCATAAGGAATAAACGTGTCGTCAGCCCAACCATTTGGCAATGACAGCGCTTGGGTGTTCACTTGATGTGGCGCCAGCAAACCTGTGGTTTTGGCTTCTGCCATCAAATTGTTATCCAAACCTAAAACAATATCCGCTTTGGTATTGCTGCCTTCTAAACGTAAGCGGTTGAGAATTGACACCCCATCGTCCAGCGCGACAAAATTCACATCGCAGCCGCACTGAGCTTCAAATGCTTTTTCGACTGTCGGGCCGGGGCCCCAATCGGAGGCAAAAGAATCGTAGGTGTAAATGGTTAAGGTTTTGTCCGCCGCAAGTGCAGAAGAAGAGATGCCCATCATTGACGTGATTGACGCTAGGGCTATCAGGTTTAGAGTGTGTTTCACTGCTCGCTCTCCATTTGGCATGAGTTGAGCGGCACAGGCTTGAGGTAGGTGTTAATCGTCCTTGCTAATTAATCCCGACTCAATTCCTACGCCAGCATTATCTGGTTCAGGTTTACGGGTCCTAGGCACTGGCCTAATCTCAGCCTCTGTGATGCACACAGATAAGCTCCCCGATGAGTGGTTCGGATTGTAATCGGAATGACCTCTCTTGGCTATACAGAGTCACCGTCATTACGATGATCGTATCCCCAACGCGGCACCAAAACCTGTTCAATGCCGAGATGATCTAAGATACGCGCGACCATAAAATCAATCAGATCGTCTATCGACTGCGGTTGATGATAGAAACCGGGCGCGGCGGGCATGATGGTGACACCGAGCTGCGAAAGCTTGTGCATGTTTTCAAGATGCAAGGTCGAAAAGGGCGTTTCACGCACCACCAAAATCAATTGGCCACGCTCTTTCATTACCACATCCGCAGCACGCTCAATTAAATTGTCCGACATACCATGAGCAATCGCCGCCACACTCCCTGCCGAGCAAGGGCAAACCACCATCTGCTTAGGGGCGGCCGAGCCAGAAGCCACTGGCGAGAACCAATCGTCTTTACCACACACCACCAGCTTGTCGGCATCACAAGCCAAATGGGCCACCAGCGCTTGCTGCGCTGCGTCAGGATTGGCTGGCAGTTTGAGACCATGCTCGGTTGCCAATACCACTCTTGCCGCAGAAGAGATCAGCAGGTAGACACGGTAATCTGCCGCCAGTAGTTGCTGTAATAAACGTAGCCCATAAGGCGCGCCAGAAGCGCCCGTAAAGGCTAACGTGATCGATTTTTCTTGGTTTCTCATGCTCATCTAATGTATGTATTTTCTAGCGCGTTGAATTCTCTAAAGCGGTCAGTAATTTGCCGTGAATGCCTTCAAAACCGCCATTGCTCATGACCAAAATTTGCGTTCCCGCCTCGGCGCGCTGCGCAATGTTCGCCACAAATTGGTCAATGTTATCACTGGTGAATGCCGGTTGCTGACATTGCGCCGCAACGTCCTGCACCGACCAAGCAATTGACTCTGGCTGGTAAAGGAACACTTCATCCGCCTGCTTGAGTGAAGCTGCCAAAGTCTCTTTGTGCACGCCACGTTTCATGGTGGCTGAGCGTGGCTCCAGTACCGCGATGATTTTCTTATCACCCACCTTATTACGTAAACCTGCGAGAGTCAGTTCAATCGCGGTTGGATGATGGGCAAAATCGTCATACACCGCCACGCCATTGATTTCCCCTTTCAGCTCTAGGCGACGCTTGGTATTAATAAAGCGCCCTAGTGCCTCACAAGCCAGATCTGGCGTCACACCCACATGACGCGCCGCTGCAATCGCCATCAACGCATTATCGACATTATGATCGCCGACTAGGTCCCATTGCACCGTGCCTACTTGCTCACCCTGCAGCCACACTTCAAAGTGTGAACCATCTTTGCTGAGTTTGACCGCTTGCCACTCGCCGTCCTGACCAGAAAACTCCTGGTCACTCCAGCAGCCTCGTGACAACACATCCGCTAATGCGACGTCTTGCTTGGGCGCCAAAATACGGCCATTACCAGGAACAGTACGCACTAAGTGGTGGAATTGTCGCTTGATCGCTTCAAGATCATCAAAGATGTCCGCATGATCAAACTCTAGGTTATTCATGATCAAGGTGCGAGGATGGTAATGCACAAACTTAGATCGCTTGTCGAAAAAAGCACTGTCATATTCGTCGGCTTCGACCACAAAAAACATGCTTTCGCCTAAACGCGCGGAGACACCGAAGTTACCGAGCACGCCACCAACAAGAAATCCCGGCTGGTAACCACAATCTTCCAAAATCCACGCCAGCATGCTCGAGGTAGTGGTTTTGCCATGTGTGCCCGATACCGCCAATACCCAGCGGTCATGCAACAAAAACTCCTGCAGCCACTGCGGCCCAGAGGTATAACGCAGGTTGTGATTCAACACATATTCCACACATGGGTTGCCTCGGCTCATGGCATTACCAATCACCACAAGATCTGGCGCAGGATTGAGTTGCGAAGGGTCAAAGCCTTCAATAATTTCAATACCTTGAGATTCAAGCAAGGTGCTCATCGGTGGGTAAACGTTCGCGTCAGAACCGGTCACTTTGTGGCCTAACTGTCGAGCCAAAATTGCCGCGCCACCCATAAAAGTGCCGCAAATTCCCAAGATATGAATATGCATCAATTGAGTCCTGCCATCTGAATAATTTCTACCGTCTCATTATCATGATAACCATAAGAAAAGCGAGCGGCTTTGTTTGGCTTCTGCCACAACTCGCCCAGTTTTCACGCTTTTCTGACCATTATTTACACGTATTAGCGCTTAGGTTTATCGAACCCAAGGATGTAATCAACCCGTTGCACTCGACAAACAAATTGAGATCTGCGTCGGTTACTTCATTACCATTAATAAGATCTAAACCTTACACTTACTTCGAGCGCAAACGATAACCTTCGTCACATCCATCAAGAGATGCCGCTCAAATTCCCCCAACATTATTCAGCGAAGTTTAAGGAAATAACATGTCTGGAATGCGCACCCTTGGCGAGTTCATTGTTGAGAAACAAGCGGACTTCCCCCACGCTAGCGGTGATCTCTCTTCCCTTTTGTCGTCGATTCGCTTGGCGGCCAAAATCGTTAACCGTGAAATCAACAAAGCTGGCTTAGTTGATATTACTGGTGCTGCGGGAGCAGAGAATATACAAGGTGAAGTCCAACAAAAGTTGGATGTCTACGCCAATGAGAAGTTTAAATCGGCACTCGAAGCACGCGACCAAGTGTGTGGCGTAGCGAGTGAAGAAGAAGATGAAGCGGTCGCTTTTAACAAAGAACTAAACAAAAACGCCAAATACGTGGTGTTGATGGACCCTCTTGATGGGTCATCGAACATCGACGTTAACGTTTCTGTCGGCACCATTTTCTCTATCTACCGTCGAGTTTCTCCTATTGGCACCCCTCCTACTCAAGAAGACTTCTTGCAACCAGGACACAAACAAGTCGCTGCGGGTTACATCATTTACGGCTCTTCCACCATGTTGGTGTACACCACGGGCAATGGCGTGAATGGTTTCACCTACGATCCATCACTCGGCACCTTCTGTCTGTCGCACGAAAACATGATGATCCCGAAAGATGGCAAGATCTACTCGATTAACGAAGGCAACTACATTCGCTTCCCTATGGGCGTGAAGAAATACATTAAGTATTGTCAGGAAAATGTGCCAGAAGATGGCCGTCCTTACACCTCACGCTACATTGGTTCTTTAGTCGCTGATTTCCATCGCAATCTACTCAAAGGCGGTATCTATCTTTACCCAAGCACACAAAGCCACCCTCAGGGTAAGCTGCGTTTGCTGTATGAATGCAACCCGATGGCCTTTTTGATTGAACAAGCAGGCGGGTTGGCCTCAGATGGCATAAAACGTATCCTCGATATCAAACCAACGGAATTACATCAACGCGTGCCTTTCTTCGTCGGCTCCACCAATATGGTGAAAAAAGTTGAAGAGTTTTTAGAAATTCACCGTGACGAAGCCTAAAGAATGAGACAAAGCGCCTGCAACAGCAGGCGCTTTTTGTTAGCCACTTTGGAAAGCCCAACGCACTCGGTTTACAGCTCTGCCTGTTTGCGGCTAAATTATCACCGTTCAGCCCAAAAACTAAAGAAAAGGAAATCACTCATGAGTTTAAATAACGTCCCGGCGGGCAAATCACTGCCTGATGATCTGTATGTGGTTATTGAGATCCCAGCCAACGCAGATCCGATCAAATACGAAGTGGACAAAGAGTCTGGCGCGGTGTTCGTTGATCGCTTTATGTCAGCGCCGATGTTCTACCCATGCAACTATGGCTACGTTAACCATACCCTTTCGCTGGATGGCGACCCAGTCGATGTGTTGGTCCCAACACCTTACCCATTGATGCCAGGTTCGGTTATCCGTTGTCGCCCGGTGGGCGTGCTTAAAATGACGGATGAATCCGGTGAAGATGCCAAAGTCGTCGCGGTACCTCACTCAAAACTGTCCAAAGAGTATGATCACATCCAAGATGTCAACGATCTTCCTGAATTGTTGAAAGCGCAGATCACCCACTTCTTTGAGCGCTACAAAGAGCTTGAATCGGGTAAGTGGGTCAAAGTGGATGGCTGGGAAGACGTGGAAGCAGCGCGTAAAGAGATCTTAGATTCTTACCAACGTGCACAGAACAAATAATCCTTGCCCATTGAAAGACAAAAGAGCTGTGTGAACACAGCTCTTTTTGATCATCACCGCTTTTTTGTTCTTACAAACCCCCAGCCGTCGACATTTGACCAGAGACGTAGTCTTGCTTGAAGAAAGGGTCAACATCATCACAAATGCCGTAGTAAGGCTTACCAATCACTCCCAACAAATACGCATTCTGTTGGCAGTACTGCTGTTTACCTTCTTGATAGCCCATTTGATATGACGTCAGCAAAGAAGTGGAAAGCTCACGTGGTTGTGCCAACTTGAGTAAACGAGCCTCACTCAAAGCTAACTTACCATCCAACGCAGTTTCTTCGCCAAAGCGGTGCCAATCTGATACTTGCTCCGACTGAGGTAATGGGGTTTGAACGCAGCCAACCAGCAAAATAAGAATTGCGGTCGAAAATATTGCTTTCATGATCTGTCTCCTTATTGGGATATTTCCCTCGTAGGCCGTCGCTTCATCGACCAAGACAACACAAGCCTATTTCAGTATACGCCTCAAAAGACCAAGTCGGTCAACTTCAATAGCTCAAACACACACGGATAGAGATCACGCACCATGATTAGCGATGCCATTCGGCAGAAGGTATGGTTCTATTACTACTTGAGGAAGTTGCATTCTAAGCACTAGAAAACCAAAGAAAAAATGCCAGTCAGAAAGTCTGACTGGCATCGATATCGCTTTCAACGTTTAGTCGTCTAGCGCTGCTGAGTTACTGCGCACTCAAGCTATTGCTTAGCTTTCACCACTCAATTACTTTTCAGCACCTTTTGCGTTATTCATGTATTGGAAGAACTCACTCTTAGGATCCAGTACCAGAATATCGCTCTTAGATCCAAATGACTTCTCATAGGCTTTTAGAGAGCGCATAAAACTAAAGAATTCAGGATCTTTGTTGTAAGAGTCCGAGTAGATCTTCGCTGCTTTTGCATCTGCTTCACCGCGTGTTACACGCGCTGTTTTGTCTGCTTCAGCCAGAATCGTCGCCACTTCTAACTCCGCTTGTGCACGGATAACTTCCGCTTTCTCACGGCCTTGAGAACGGTGCTTACGCGCCACTGACTCACGCTCTGCGCGCATACGACGGTAGATAGACTCACTGATTTCATCCGGAAGATTGATTTTCTTCATACGGAAGTCCACCACGCGAACACCCAAGTCTTTCATGGCACTTTCACGCGTATCCTTCAATACATTCGACATGATCAGGTCACGTTCACCATCGATCTCCAGAGCTTGGCGAGCCGCTTCAGTACTCACTTCTGCGCTGGTCACGCTTTCTGGCAACACATCACCGTTACGTGGACCAGAAACAATCTGTTTGATCTCACGAGCACCGATTTCTGCACGCAAAACGTCGGTCACTTTACGCTCAAGTAACGCTTCAGCGGTTAGCGTGTTACCACCCCCCGTTGCTAGATAGTAACGACCGAAATCCTCAATACGCCATTTCACATACGAATCGATGATGACGTCTTTTTTCTCTGACGTCACGAAACGGTCTGAACGTCCGTCCATTGTCTGAATACGTGCATCTAACGTTCTCACGCGATCAAACAACGGCATTTTGAAATGCAAACCCGGTTCGTAAACTCGGGTAACGTCATTGGTATCTTTGAGTACTCGACCAAAACGCACCACAATACCACGTTCACCTTCTGGGATGACAAACAGCGACATCAGTAGTGCTGCCAGTACAAGAACCAGTACAGGGATCATTAACTTACGCATTCTTAGTATCTCCCTTGACGTGAACCTGTTGAACGAGACTGCGAGTTTTGAGCATCATCACTTGTTGACTCTGATTCCAATTGGATCTGATCGTAAGTTGAAGAAGATTTCGCTTTACGCTTGGTATCGGTTTGAGTACCTTGCCCCGCCAACTTATCAATCGGCAAATACAAAAGGTTGCCACTTGATTCTGAGTCGATCAGTACCTTAGAAGTACTTGAATACACCTCTTCCATCGTATCTAGGTAGAGACGATCACGAGTAACTTTCGGCGCAGCTTGGTATTCAGGCAGCAATTTTTCAAACTGAGCCACTTGACCCAACGCTTCGTTGATAGTGCGTTCGCTGTAACCTTGAGCTTCTTTCTTCAGACGCTCAGCACGACCCGTTGCTTTTGGCAGAATTTCGTTTTTGTACGCTTCCGCTTCACGAATAAAACGCTCTTCATCCTCGCGCGCTGCAATCGCATCATCAAACGCATCTTTTACTTGCTCAGGCGGACGAGCCGACTGGAAGTTCACATCCACAATCACTAAGCCCATGTCATAGCTGTCAATGATTTGATTTAGCGTTTGTTGTGTACTTTGACGAATCTGCTGACGACCACTGGTCAAAATACTGTCCATCAGTGAATCACCGATCACGGCACGCAGTGCCGAGTCTGTCGCTTGACGCAAGCTGTCATCCGCGTTAGTCACTCGGAACAGATATTTGTAAGGATCCGCAACACGGTACTGAACATCCATCGATACCGTCACAACGTTCTCATCTTTGGTCAACATCGTACCTGATGAACGTAATGAGCGAATCGCTTGAACGTTAACGGGTGTAACTTCATCGATAAAGCGTGGACGCCAGTTCAAACCTGGATCCACGATGCGGTCATACTTACCTAAGCGTAACACCACACCACGCTCTGCTTCACCAATGGTGTAGAAGCCAGCGAAAACCCAGACAAGTACTGCAATAACGGCAATGACACCAAAGCCAATTGCACCGCCACCACCAATTGAAGGCCCACGCCCTCCCTTGTTGCCAAACTTACCACCCAGCTTTTGACTCAGTTTATTAAACACTTCATCCAAATCCGGCGGCCCTTGGTCTCGTCCTCCCGGACGCTGACCACCACGATTATTATTACCCCAAGGGTCATTATCGCGGCCATTGTTGCCGTTGTTATTTCCAGGCTCATTCCACGCCATTAGAAAGCTCCATCATTTGATATGACGTTATACTGTAGCAGTCCTTTAAGTGACGATAAAGTCACGCAAAACTGCCCCTTCTCTTTTTTCAAGTCTAGACCAATCTACTTGTTGCATTCGAATATCGATCAACAAGTTACCATCCAGATCATACTCTTCTTGTTGAATACACTTCATTTGGAAGAATGTACTACGAAACCGACCTTGATGCTGTGGCGGGATTCGCAACTGACACTCAACCATAGCGGACGCGAGGCGCTCCGTCAGTGCTTCAAACAGAAGATCAATGCCTTGACCATCCATCGCAGAAAGCCAAACCACGCGAGGAATCCCCTCATCGTCGCGCTCAATACGTGGACGTTGGTCTTCCATATTGTCGATCTTGTTCATTACCACGAGTGTAGGAATCTCGTGAGCATCGATTTCTTCTAGAACTACGTGAACAGCTTGAATATTCTCACGAAAACGCTCATCACTGGCATCAACAACATGTAACAAAATGTCAGCTTCTTGCGTTTCTTGCAAGGTTGCTTTGAAGGCAGCCACCAAATCGTGAGGTAGGTGGCGGATAAACCCTACAGTATCTGCAAGAATTGCAGGGCCAACATCCGCTAACTCGATCTTACGTAATGTCGGGTCAAGTGTGGCAAATAACTGATCCGCAGCGTAAACCCCGGCTTCGGTAATGCGGTTGAACAATGTCGATTTTCCCGCGTTGGTATAACCAACCAAAGAGATCGTCGGGATTTCTGCACGATTTCGGGCACGACGCCCCTGTTCACGCTGCTTCGCAACTTTCTCTAAACGACGCAAAATCGCCTTAATGCGTTCACGCAGTAAGCGGCGGTCCGTTTCAAGCTGAGTTTCCCCAGGTCCACGCAAACCGATACCACCTTTTTGCCTTTCAAGGTGCGTCCAACCACGAATCAAACGAGTGGAAATATGTCGAAGCTGAGCTAACTCCACTTGAAGTTTACCTTCATGAGTTCGAGCTCGTTGGGCGAAAATATCCAGAATCAGACCGGTACGGTCGATGACTCGACACTGACACAATCTTTCGAGGTTGCGCTCTTGGGCAGGAGAGAGGGCGTGATTGAATATCACAATTTCAGCCCCAGTGATTTGCACAGCTTGTGCAATTTCCTGAGCCTTTCCCTCTCCGACGTAGTATTTGGCGTGTGGTGCCTGACGACTTGCAGTGATAACTTGTAATGTTTCTACCCCCGAGGATGAAACCAACAATTCACATTCTGCAAGGTCTTCCCACTCGCCTTTTTGCGTGAAGTTGACATGAACAAGTACGGCTCGCTCACCGGATTCATAACGGTCAAACAAGCAATCAACTCCTTAAAGTGTTTAAATGATCGATAACGAAATTAATCTTCTGATTTGTCGTTTGGACGATCTGAACCACGCTCACCACTGTGATGACTCACTGGACGAGCAGGAACCACAGTTGAAATAGCGTGCTTATAAACCATTTGGTTTACTGTATTCTTCAGCAGGATCACAAATTGATCGAACGATTCGATCTGACCTTGCAGCTTGATACCGTTTACTAGGTAAATCGATACCGGGATACGCTCACGACGGAGTGCATTTAGAAATGGGTCTTGTAGAGATTGCCCCTTAGCCATTTTATTTTCCTTATTTAATTTGTAGTTGTAATTATTTAGCTAGTGGTGCACTGCAAAAGAAAATGCCTTTGCATCTGAGCTAAACGAACAAAAAACACTCTTAGTTACTAGCAGCTTAAACGGTAAGTTACCAGTACTGATCCTTCGTAGAGTGTATTCACGCAAAAACGATCACATTATACACAGCTATCTCTATCAGATGCTATGGCTTCTGAAAGAGTTTCTAGTGACTGTTCAATGTTTTCGCTATCCAACCAAGTTAAATTATCCCAGCTGCGCAACCAGGTAATTTGTCGCTTGGCCAATTGACGGGTCGCACAAACGCCACGATAAATCGCTTCGTCTAAAGTGCAATTTCCATCTAAATAGTCCCACATCTGTCGATAGCCTACACACCGAATGGAAGGGAGATCCGGATGAAGATCCTTGCGTGTATACAAGGTTTTCATTTCGTCTTCAAAACCTGCTTCCATCATTTTATCGAAACGCAGTTCAATACGACGATGGAGCTCTGCCCTTTCCTTGGGAGCTATTGCGAACTGCTTGACACGAAACGGTAAACTTTCCCCTTTCGTTTCCGTCAGCTCAGTAAGAGTTTTACCTGAAATCCGATAAACTTCCAATGCACGCGACAATCTTTGCGGATCATTCGGGTGTATTCTCGCTGCCGATACAGGATCAATCTCTTGAAGCTCATCGTGCAATACTGACCAACCTTTCGTCAATGCTTCTTGTTCAATTTGCTGACGGATTTCAGCATTTGCAGCAGGAAGTGGTGACAGACCTTCGAGTAACGCCTTGAAATACAGCATAGTTCCACCAACAAGCAGCGGAATTTTGCCTTGTGCAACGATCTCGTTCATTGCTGCGAGAGCATCACGACGAAAATCAGCCGCAGAATAGGCTTCGGTCGGATCTAAAATATCGATCAAACGATGCGGTGCCAGTTGTTGCTCGCGTTCATCAGGTTTGGCAGTGCCAATATCCATGCCCTTGTAAATTAGAGCAGAGTCGACACTGATAAGTTCAACTGGATATCGTTGACGCAATCGGATTGCTAATTCCGTTTTTCCCGATGCTGTCGGCCCCATTAAAAACAGAGCTAAAGGTAATTGTTCAGTCATGGTGTCATGTCAGTTGTGCAATCGTTGCCGAGAAATCGACACTCGTGACCAGTTGAGCATCCTGTAGCGGGAGCTTCTCTTGCCAGAGTTGTTCGAGTTCCGAAATAATTTGTATCGCCTCAGAAAGTGTATAGTGGCTTTTCACTTTTGCCACACGCAACGCCAACCACTGCGCCATCGCCGTGTCATTTTGTGCCAGCTCTTTCTTCTGGGCTTGCGAAGCGGCGTAAGATAACAGATCTGGAATAAGAAGTTGTAAATTTTGTTGTCTTAATGGCGCAGGCACCCCCATCACCATCAGGGCTTTCTCATTACGCATTTTGAAGAGGATCCCCATCCGAGCAAAACGATCTTGATGCTCTTGCGCGGCATGAACCAACCCTTTTTCCAGTTTTAGCGAAAGCGGCACCAACAAAGGCTGAGACTTCAATGCCGCTTTATCACCATTCAGTTGCCCAAGGATTCGATAGAACTCTGCACGAGCAAGAGAAATCAGTTGGCAACCCGCCTTCGTTGTCGTCAAAAGATAACGTTGCGCCACCACAGATACCGCCTTCCCTAACTCTTGGACAGGAGAGGCGATGGAGGGCGACGGATCACATTCCACATTCTGGGACGGAAAATCCGGGGTATGAAGTAACTCCGCATACGCTTTGACTTGCTGTTTGCTGGGTGCTGGCTCGCCATAGCGTTCACTCTGATTTGAAGATGATGTATGACGCGCAGGGGATCGTGACTCCATCCAAACATGGCGCTCATTGTGTGGCGCAGGTGAAACTTCACAGCCTTGTTCACTGGAGAGCGAGCTTTCCAAAGGTGCCCGTTGCTGCAACTGTTGCTCTTGTCCTGCTTTTCGTGGATAGGCTGGCGCTTTTTCAATGGCGTGATAAACCGCTTGTGGAACCTCATTACTTTCGGCAGGAAAGCTGCCTTGTGGAGCAACTTCTGGCTCGGCTTGATAATGAAAAGCTGACTCATTGATTTGCGGTTGCTCGATACTGTCACTTTGCGCCAACGCACTTGCAAGCGCTTGATAAATAAAATCATGCACCAAGCGGGCTTGATGGAAGCGCACTTCATGTTTGGCCGGATGAACGTTGACGTCAACTTGATGTGGGTCCAACTCAATGAATAAAACATAAGCGGCAAATTGCTCAGGCTTTAAGCTCGTCTCATAGCTTTGGCGAATGGCATGATTGATGAGCTTGTCGCGCATCATCCGGCCATTAACATAACAATATTGCAGATCACTTTGCTGGCGAGCCCCTTCTGGTGTGGTGATCCAACCGTGAAGTTTGAGGCCTTGATGTTCTAGCTCTATTTTCAGCATGCAACGTACAAACGCTTGACCACAAACGGTGGCTAAGCGTTTTTCTGCCTGAAGATCATTGTGTGCAGCACGGTATTGTCGGATCACTTTGCCGTTGTGGCGTAAGGTTATCGACACATCAAAGCGGCTGAGTGCAATCCGTTTTAGCAGCTCATCAATATGGGCAAATTCGGTTTTCTCAGTACGAAGAAATTTGCGTCTGGCAGGGGTGTTAAAAAACAGATCGACCACTTCAACGGTGGTACCAATTGGGTGAGCGCTAGGCTGCAGTTTCACCTGCATATCTCGCCCTTCCGCATAAGCACTCCACGCTTGTTCTTGCGTTGCAGGGCGAGAGGTGAGGGTTAATCGCGATACTGAACTGATACTGGCTAACGCTTCACCACGAAAACCAAGACTCATAATCGCTTCCAGATCGTCCAAGGTGTGGATTTTTGAGGTCGCGTGTCGGCTTAGTGCAAGGCCAAGCTCATCTTTCACAATGCCAGAACCGTTGTCACGGATACGAATCAGCTTTGCGCCGCCTTTCTCGATATCGATGTCAATCTTAGTCGCCCCTGAATCGAGGCTGTTTTCCACTAGTTCTTTGACCACAGAAGCGGGGCGTTCAACCACTTCACCAGCCGCTATCTGGTTGGCCAAACGTGCTGGTAATATCCGGATCGTCATCTCTTTGCCTACTTATTTGGAATAATCAGCACTTGGCCAATGGCAAGCTCATCTGAACGCAAGTTGTTGGCTTGGCGAATGCTCGACACACTAACATCGTACTTCGCAGCGATTTTGCTAAGAAACTCACCACGAGCAACCGTATGTCTTCGGATCGGTTGATCCTTCAAGTTCACCGTAATCTTTAGCGTCTGCCCCACCCAAAGTGTATCGGTTTTGAGCTTGTTCTCTTTGCGAATATCTGCCACTGATACCTTATATCGATCCGCAATCATGCCCAAAAACTCCCCTCTATCCACTTTATGGGTGATGGTCTTTGTTTCCACAGTATTCGGTTGAGCGGCGATCACTTTAGAACTTGGCACCCCACGCTGAATTTTTAGGTTTTGACCAATCGATAAGCTTGATGACTTAAGCTGATTGTCTTGCATGATCGCTTGCGTTGAAGTGCCGTAACGTTGGGCAATCACACTCAATGACTCACCTTGTTTCACCGTGTGAACGATAGGTTTGGCGCTGGAAGCAAACACCGTACCTTCAGGTGGGTTATCTTTCAGATACTTGAGCACCGCTTTAGCGATCGCTTTGGCCAATTTGTCTTGGTGTGCTCGCTGAAACAACAACTTTTCCTCAGTCGGGTTTGAGATGAACCCCGTTTCGACCAAAACTGAAGGAATCTGCGGTGAACGCAACACAGCAAGGCTGGTATTAATTGGTTGGCTGTTATGCAACTCGGCAACTTTCCCCATTTCCGACAAAATTTCGGTCGCGAGTTTGTAACCCTCTTTCTGAGAATGGCTAAATTGCAGATCGAGCAATGTCTGGTTGACATTCTTATCGTTAATATTGCTGAAAGCCGCTCCGGAACCGCCTAATATTTCGGACTGTTTCTCATGGTTCTCTACCCATCGGGCAATTTCCGTATTGGCTCGACGGGTGTTCAACACGAACACTGAGCCACCGCGCGGTTGCGGAGAAGTAAAGGCGTCGGCATGCACAGAAATCAGCAAATGTGCGTCATTTTCACGCGCAATCGCCACACGACGGTTCAGATTAACAAAATAATCACCAGAACGTGTCAGTTTGGTTTTGATACCAGGGACCGCGTTGAGCTCTGCAGCAATTTTGTGTGAAATACTCAACGTAGCGTTCTTTTCATAACGACGCGTTGGACCTATTGAACCGGGGTCTTCACCACCATGCCCTGGGTCAATCACAATAAGAATTTCCTCCGCATGCTGGACTGACTGAATCTCTTTGCTCACAGCTTGCGGTTTTGAGCTAGGTGTGGCGGATGTAGCACTACGAGCGTTATGTGGTAAGTCGATCACTAGGCGATG
This sequence comes from Vibrio floridensis, assembly GCF_021852965.1. NCBI lineage: Bacteria > Pseudomonadati > Pseudomonadota > Gammaproteobacteria > Vibrionales > Vibrionaceae > Vibrio > Vibrio floridensis. The sequence goes on from NZ_JAKGCY010000015.1 coordinate 87,330, forward strand.
TCCGTAATCGCCTCCGGGGGTTGGAGCCAGTTTAAAAAGCTCCGCTGATGTACTTTTCTTAAGTTCAAACACCAAGCGATAAGTGCCAGACTCTGGTGGCGAACTTTGACGGATGCGAGACAGCACTGGGCTATCACTAACAGCAATCGGCAATTTAGTTTTGAGTGATGTGCTTTTCAGATCCACCACTAAACGATCGGGTTTGGTCAATGAAAAATAGCTGAAGTTTGCTTCATCCGCTAAATCCACCACCACTCGAGTTTCATCCGGTGCAGGCCATACCCTCACGCCTTGTAAAACATTGGCCCATACAAGAGAAGGAATCAGAATATAGAGTGCAGACAGCCAGACTGCTGCATTTCGAATGCGCTTTAAACTCAACATAACTCCAATTTACTGAGCAGTTTCAGGCCGTAATCATTGTTTGCTTTTACTTGTGCGATACGCTGTTCGCCGTGGTAACGAATATCAATATCAAGATCCGGCTTGGGAAGAAGGCCTTCACCCTTTTCAGGCCACTCCACCAAACAGATCGCATCGTGAGTAAAATAGTCGCGAATGCCCATGAACTCGAGTTCCTCGGGATCGGCTAATCGATAAAGATCAAAGTGGTATACTTGCCAATCAGCCAACTGATAAGGCTCTACCAAAGTGTAAGTAGGGCTTTTTACATTACCTGCATGACCAAGCGCTCTCACAAAACCACGACTAAAGGTGGTTTTTCCAGCACCAAGATCACCATGTAAGTAAATCGTGGTTTGTTGGGAGCAAAGATGGGCAAGTTGTGTTCCAAGCAGAACGGTAGCCTGCTCATCTTTCAGTTCGAACTGTTTTACGTTCATGATCATGTATCTCTGAATGTCGAAGTTGACTATATAAAAATCAAAAGAACACGAATAGTAAACCGTGTCCATTTTGAGAGACAAGCACCCAAATGTCATTTCAACGAAAAATCGCTCTAGATCGAGGGTTAGAGTAGAACCTTAAGCTAAGATCCAGTAAGATCCGCGTCCGTTTTTTAACAGACAGTCATCATGGATTACCATCAGCTCGCACAACAAATCAAATTATGGGGCAAAGAACTCGGCTTCCAAAAAGTCGGGATCTGCGATATTGATTTGAGTGAGCATGAAGCCCAATTACAAAAATGGCTCGATTCTGGTTACCACGGCACCATGGATTGGATGGCGAGACACGGTATGATGCGCGCTCGCCCTGCAGAATTACTACCCGGTACCATACGTGTCATCAGCGTTCGTATGGATTACCTGCCTCCTCAGGCTCAATTTGCTTCGAATTTATCTGACCCTACACAAGCTTATATCAGCCGCTATGCCTTGGGGCGCGATTACCACAAACTGGTTCGCAAACAACTTAGTGCACTAGCAAAAAAGATTGAAAACGAAGTGGGTCAATTTGGCTATCGACCTTTCGTTGACTCCGCCCCCATTTTAGAAAGACCACTCGCGCAAAAAGCCGGATTAGGCTGGACAGGGAAGCACTCATTAATCCTCGATAAAGAAGCCGGCTCTTGGTTTTTTCTGGGAGAGTTACTTATCGATCTTCCACTTCCAATCGACCAGCCTAGTGAAGATCACTGTGGCAAATGCCAAGCATGCATTACCTCCTGCCCAACTCAAGCGATTGTTGAGAACCAAGTGGTCGATGCGCGTCGCTGCATCTCCTATCTCACCATCGAGCACTCAGGCGTGATCGCACCGGAATTTCGTAAAGCCATCGGAAACCGGATCTATGGCTGCGATGATTGCCAACTCGTTTGTCCGTGGAATCGCTATGCCGAACTCACCACTGAAGGCGATTTTCATCGACGAGAAGCGCTCACTAATGCCGATTTGGTCGAACTTTTTTCATGGGACGAGGGGACTTTTCTAAAAAACATGGAAGGTTCAGCAATTCGCCGAATTGGACATATCCAGTGGTTAAGAAACATTGCTATTGCGATGGGCAATGCACCGCTGTCACCCAGTATTATTGACGCACTACAGCAACGCAAAGGGCTAAGCGCACTTCTCGATGAACATATTGAATGGGCCCTGCAAGAGCAACTGACTCAACGCAGTGAGTTTCAGTTCGATATGAAAAAGCAAAGACTAATACGTATTGTCGATAAAGGACTTCCAAGAGATGCAAGATAGTGGCGACACATTTTTACGCAGTAATATTTGATTTCCATCTCAAATTTTACAATGTGGAAAAAATTGACAGAGCCTCTCAGAAAGTGGCACTAAAAAAAAGTTAAACACATATCCAATCAATGACTAGGATCAATAAAGTCAAGCTTAGTGATCAAAAAACAACACCACAGAATAAAAAAAAATACGACATTACCATTCAAAAACAACAACTTACCAATCAACATCAAGAGTGCACGATCACTGTAATCTTAAATGATCCTCTATTGTCAAGAAGAAAGTGTTCATTAGATATTGTTATCAACCAAGTTATCCACATCTAACTTTCTGTGGATAAGTCTGTTAATGAACAACGTAAAGAGGCTACCTGCCTGCACTTAGCAGAGATAGTGATAATTGAGCTAGAAAGGAAACGACAAAAACATCCGAATATCTATATCGGATATAAGTTTCATTTTAGGGATTCATGCTTCGCAGCATTATTGAAAGAGCAGTACAGAAGGTGATGATCACCGCCTCATTGCATGACGGGATAGCATCTTTCGCACAAAACAAGGAATTGTCATCGTCCGAAAATTGGTTGCGGGGGCCGGATTTGAACCGACGACCTTCGGGTTATGAGCCCGACGAGCTACCAAGCTGCTCCACC
>NZ_JAKGCY010000016.1:0-84361 GCF_021852965.1 Vibrio floridensis
GGAGCGACACACGAGGTTCGAACTCGTGACCTCAACCTTGGCAAGGTTGCGCTCTACCAACTGAGCTAGTGTCGCAATCAACAACGTTTTACGTCGTTCAGGGCTGCGAATTATAAGAGCATTTTTTTGTGATGCAAGTCCTTCGTTGAAAAAATCTTTAAATTTTTCTCGTTCGATGAAAAAGCGCACAAAGCAGCCAAAAATTCATCGCCCTGACGCATGAAATCAAAGCTAAATCTTAAAAATGGTTTGGCGATAGAACTTGAGTTCTGCAATAGATTCACGAATATCGTCGAGTGCGAGGTGAGTTCCCTGCTTAGAAAAACCTTTCAATACTTCTGGATTCCATCTTCTGGCCAACTCTTTCAAAGTACTGACGTCGATATAACGGTAGTGAAAGTAGCCCTCAAGCTCAGGCATATGACGGTACAAAAAACGACGATCTTGCCCAATGCTGTTACCACAGATTGGCGATACTCCTTTAGGTACCCACTTTTCTAAGAAAGCGATGGTTTGTTCAACCGCCTCTTGCTCAGTAATTTGACTACTACGCACTCGTTCTACGAGACCACTACCTGTGTGTGTATTGGTACACCACTCATCCATTTTTGCGAGTTCCTCTTCTGACTGATGAATCGCAAGTACCGGTCCTTCGGCTAAAATGTTTAGCTCGCTATCGGTGACGATAGACGCTATTTCAATAATTTTATGAACGTCAGGATCCAAGCCTGTCATCTCAAGATCGATCCAAATTAAGTTCTGATCGCTAAAGGACATAGATGAGTTGCCTATTTGTTTGCTGCTAAAAGAGGTACTATACCTCAAAATAGTGATAACAAGATACTTCGATAATGTAGCGAAAGTCGTCATACTTAGCTCGTTATCAGCGAACAGATTAAGTAGATATCGTGGCAAAAAAGAAGAAGTTAACTCAAGGTCAAGTGCGTCGAGTGCGCGACAACCAACAAAAACGTTTGAAAAAACAAGCCGACACCATTCAATGGGATGAAGCAATGTTGGGTGATAGCCGTAGAGGGCTAGTGATCACACGTTTCGGTCAACATGCCGATATTGAAGATTCGGAGACAGGGCTTATTGAACGTTGCAACCTTCGCCGTGGTATCGAATCACTGGTGTCTGGCGACAAGGTCATTTGGCGCAAAGGCTTAGAGTCAATGGCCGGAATTTCAGGCGTGGTTGAAGCTGTAGAACCGCGGACTTCAGTGTTAACTCGACCTGACTATTACGATGGTTTAAAACCCGTTGCGGCCAATATTGATCAAATGGTCATTGTCTCATCGGTGCTGCCAGAGTTGTCACTCAATATCATTGATCGCTACTTGATTGCGGCAGAGACCCTTGGTATCGAGCCGCTGTTGGTATTAAACAAAATCGATTTGTTGCAAGAAGCTGATCTCGCCACGTATCGTGAGTGGTTGGCCGACTATGAGAAAATTGGCTACAAAATCCTTTATGTGAGCAAACGCTCTGGCGCTGGCATTGCCGAGCTCGAAGCGCAATTGCAAGATCGTATCAATATCTTCGTCGGACAATCAGGCGTGGGTAAGTCTAGCTTGGTGAATGCGCTCATTCCTGAACTGGATATTGAAGAAGGGGAAATCTCCGAGCTATCCGGTTTGGGCCAACATACGACAACAGCAGCACGCCTCTATCACATTCCGTCAGGTGGTAACTTGATCGATTCTCCAGGAGTTCGTGAGTTTGGACTCTGGCACTTGGAGCCAGAAGAAATCACCAAAGCCTATCTTGAGTTTCGTCCTTACTTGGGCGGCTGCAAGTTCCGAGATTGCAAGCACGCGGATGATCCAGGCTGTATCATTCGTGAGGCTGTAGAAAATGGTGAGATCAGCGAAGTACGCTACGATAATTACCATCGCATTATTGAAAGCATGGCGGAGAACAAAGCCAATCGCCAATATTCGCGCAATAAGAAAGCGGACTTATAACGCATATTGTTGTGTAAGTTTTCGTCACTGATTACTGACAAACAGAATAAATTTCAGTAACATCACGCGCCCGAAACAAGAATCAATCAGACATCATCGGTATTTACAATGGATAAGATTAAAGTTGGACTGCAGTACTGGATCCCACAACATGGCTTAACTCGCCTAGTGGGTAAATTGGCTTCTGCCAAAGCTGGCGGCCTGACCACAGCGATCATTCGCTGGTTTATCAAACAGTACAACGTCAATATGGACGAAGCGAAACACGCCGATCCCAAACATTACAAGACGTTCAATGAGTTCTTTGTGCGTGAGCTAAAAGAAGGCGCACGTCCAATTGCTGAAGGTGATGCGATCATTACCCACCCAGCGGATGCTTGTGTCAGCCAGTTCGGTCCTATTACCAACGGCCAATTGATTCAAGCGAAAGGGCATGACTTCTCCGCTCAAGAGCTGTTAGGCGGTGACGCTGCTCTTGCTGAAGAATTTAAAGACGGTAGCTTCGCGACCTTGTATCTATCACCTCGTGATTACCACCGTGTACACATGCCATGCGATGGTACTCTACGCCAAATGATTTACGTTCCTGGTGATCTTTTCTCGGTGAATCCGCTGACAGCAGAGAATGTGCCCAACCTATTTGCTCGTAATGAGCGCGTGGTGTGTATCTTTGATACTGAGTTTGGCCCTATGGCTCAAGTGCTTGTTGGTGCGACCATTGTTGGCAGTATTGAACAAGTATGGGCGGGTACCATTACTCCACCTCGTGGCAATACGGTATACAAATGGGATTACCCAGCCTCTGGTAACCATTCGGTTATCTTGAAGAAAGGCGAAGAAATGGGTCGCTTCAAGCTCGGTTCAACCGTCATTAACCTTTTTGCCAAAGATGCAATTCGTTTTGATGAGTCGATGGCCAATGGCCAACCAACGGTGATGGGTACCCCATACGCCCACCAGCAATAAGTTTATTTTTAGCCCCAACAACCGTTGGGGCTTTTTCTTGACGAAAAACAAAACTCTTCATAAAAAATCAACGGAATTCAGAAACTTCAACCCGCCTCTAAGATGTTCTTTGCACAATGAATTAACCTAAGTTTTCACGTGAAATCCTGAGGTGTGATGAATGCAGAAATTGAACATGACTGTGGTATGGAAGCTGCTGGTTTGTTTTGCGCTCCCTATCGGCATTTTGTTAATGCCCATCGATGCGATTCCTATCGATGATCTGACGCTCATTCAACATCGCCTACTGGCCATCTTTCTACTTGCAGCCTTACTTTGGGTTTTAGAGCCCGTGCCAGTGTTTGCCACTTCAATTCTGATCATCGCCCTCGAGCTGATCATGATTTCTGATAAAGGATTACACCTGTTTCGTACCCCTCCTACCGGACACGACCTCGGTGAGTTGATTGGTTATACCGACATTTTTTCTGCGTTTTCCTCGCCCATCATCATTCTTTTCATGGGCGGATTTGCGCTCGCCATTGCTGCTTCAAAATACGAATTAGATAACAACCTCGCACGGGTATTGCTCAAGCCTTTTGGCCAGCAACCCAAGTTTATTATGTTGGGTTTGATGCTGATTACCGCAGTGTTTTCAATGTTTATGTCCAATACCGCGACTACGGTCATGATGCTGGCGTTATTAGGGCCAATTGTGGCCTCCGCGCCAAAAGGCGATTTGGGCATAAAAGCACTGGTGTTGTGCATCCCAATTGCAGCAAACACCGGCGGCATCGCGACTCCAATTGGTACCCCGCCCAACGCCATTGCATTGCAATATTTAACTGGAGAAAACAGCATCGACTTTCTCAGTTGGATGGCAATGGGTTTACCCTTTGTTCTGGTCCAGTTGACCATTGCTTGGTTTTTATTGCAGAAACTTTTCCCTTCTAGCGAAGCAAAAATGACGCTGAAGTTAGACGGCAAGTTCAAGAAAAGCTGGCGTGCCGTGGTGGTGTATGTCACGTTTGCCGCCACGATTTTGCTATGGATGACCACGCAATTACACGGCATGAATACCTATGTGGTGGCCATCATTCCGCTGGCAGTGTTTACATTGACGGGCATTATGGGCAAAGAAGAACTCAAGCTGATCAACTGGGATGTGCTTTGGCTGGTCGCGGGGGGGATTGCCATTGGTATCGGGCTGGAAAAAACAGGGCTGGCGAAAGCCTTAGCGCATGCAATCAATTATGAAGCCCTCTCACCATTTGCGATTGTGGTTTCTCTCTCTTTGGTGTGCTGGCTTATGGCGAACTTTATGTCCAATACCGCGACCGCCAACTTGTTGATGCCAATCGCGGCCGCCATCGGTACCTCAATGAGCAGTTTAGAAGCCGTCGGAGGCTTACAAGGCTTGCTGGTGGTAGTGGCATTCTCAGCCTCGCTCGGGATGATTCTTCCTGTATCAACGCCTCCCAACTCGCTCGCCTACTCTACCGGCTTAATCGAGAGCAAAGACATGGCAAAAGTGGGCTTGCTGATCGGTGTGATTGGTTTAGCCATCGTCTACGGGGCCGTTTTGATTCTCGGTTAATGAGAAAGCACGACGACAAAGCGGAGAAAGTCACGTCTGTGCTTTGCCAAGATGATAACTTGAGGCATATTGTCGGTCTCTTCAATTAGGGATCACACAATCAATGGGATTTGAATGGCTTGCACTGGCCGCAGCACTACTGTGGGCGATCGCCAGTTTACTTTCGGTCACGCCGGCTCAGCATTTGGGGTCGTTTGCTTACAGTCGTTGGCGAATGGGATGCACGGCGGTCATGCTCTCCAGTATGGCTCTGTTTACCGGAGGCTGGTCGAGTGTCATGGCAGAACACATCACGCCCATGATGTTTTCAGGCTTAATTGGCATCTTTATTGGCGATACCGCGCTGTTTGCTTGCTTAAATCGCATGGGGCCTCGCCAAGCGGGCTTGCTCTTCTCTTGCCATGCCGTCTTTTCCGCCATTCTCGGTTACTTCCTATTTAGCGAAAGCATGACGTCAATGGAGCTACTCGGATCGCTGCTGGTATTTTCCGGCGTCGTTCTGGCGATCTTTTTTGGCCGACGTGGACAAAGTCAGAATGCATTGGAAACCGTCAAAGGTGCCGCTTGGATCGGCATCGCCTTGGGGTTACTGGCGGCTTTGTGCCAAGCGCTAGGGGGAATTATTGCCAAACCAGTGATGCAGACTGACATCGATCCTGTCGCAGCATCCGCTATCCGTATGATCAGCGCCTTTGTGGCACATTGCCTCCTACGAGCCACTGGCGCAAAAATTTCTCGGGCAACACAAAAAATGAATGGGCGCATCTTTACCATTACCGCGATTAACGGCTTTCTCGCCATGGCGGTTGGTATGACGTTGATCCTGTACGCTTTGCGCGATGGGAATGTCGGGATGGTCGCCTTACTCTCCTCGACAACCCCAATCATGCTGTTGCCGATACTGTGGTTCTACACCAAACAACGCCCCAATCGTTACGCGTGGCTTGGTGCCTTCGTCGCGGTGGCGGGGACAGCCATCTTAGTTCAGTGACGCACAGAGACAAAAAAGCCCGAGTCATGCTCGGGCTTTCATTTAGCCGTTTAGGCTTACTTAACCAATACTTGGCCAGTCATCTCTGCTGGAATCTCTAGACCCGCTAGAGACAGCATGGTTGGTGCTAAGTCAGACAGTTTACCGCCTTCCTTGAACTCAACCGCTTTGTCACCGACGTAGATAAGTGGTACTGGTAGGCTAGTGTGAGCTGTGTGGATACCGCCGGTTTCTGGGTCAACCATCATTTCTGCGTTACCGTGGTCTGCTGTGATCAATAGCTGACCACCCACTTCTTTGATCGCTTCAACCACTTGGCCAACGCTTGCATCCAGCGCTTCAATCGCTTTTTCTGCAGCTTCATAAACACCAGTGTGACCAACCATGTCCGCATTCGGGTAGTTACAGATAATGGTGTCGTACTTACCAGACTTAATCGCCGCAACCATTTTCTCAGTCAGCTCAGTTGAACTCATTTCTGGTTGAAGGTCGTAAGTCGCCACTTTAGGAGAAGCGACAAGCTGACGCTCTTCGCCTGCAAATTCCGTTTCCACACCACCGTTGAAGAAGAAGGTCACGTGTGCGTATTTCTCAGTTTCAGAAATACGTAGCTGCGTTTGACCCTGCTTAGACAACCACTCACCGTAGGTGTTTTCTAGCGATGCAGGTGGGAATGCGATAGCAAGAGGAATGTCTGCTGCGTATTGAGTCAGCATCACAAAGTTCACTGCTGGGAATACTGCACGTTCAAAGCCAGCGAAATCAGCCACGAAGGTACGGGTGATTTGACGTGCACGGTCTGCACGGTAGTTCATGAAGATCACCGCATCGCCATCTTGCATTGCGGCACTTTCTTGACCTTCCGCTTTGATTTCTGTCGCTTTAACGAACTCATCGTTTTCACCACGCTCATACGCGGCAGCAAGACCTGCTACAGCTGAGTCATAAGTGAAGTCTGCCTTCGCTTGAGTAAGAAGATCGTAAGCCACTTGAACGCGATCCCAGTTGTTATCACGGTCCATGGCGTAGTAACGACCCACCAAAGATGCCACGCGGCCTTTACCTAGCTTAGCGAACAGATCTTGGAATCGTTGTAGAGAACCCTCTGCACTGCGTGGTGGTGTATCACGACCATCAAGGAAGCAGTGTAGGTAAATCTTCTCAGCGCCACGCTCTGCTGCCATTTCTACCGCAGCAAGAATGTGGTCTTCGTGTGAGTGAACACCACCAGGAGACATCAGACCCATGATGTGAACCGCTTTTTCCGCTTTCACTGCAGTATCAATCGCTTCAACAAGCGCTGCCGTTTGCTGGAATTCACCATCTAGGATTGATTTCGTGATACGAGTGAGATCTTGGTAAACCACGCGACCTGCGCCAATGTTGGTGTGACCCACTTCAGAGTTACCCATTTGGCCGTCAGGCAGACCGACATCCATGCCAGAGGCAGAGATAAGTGTATTTGGGTGATTTGCAATCAACGCATCCATAACTGGTTTTTTTGCGTTTGCAATTGCGTTGCTTGCTGTGTCTTCACGGTAACCGTAACCGTCAAGGATAACTAGAGCCAAAGGCTTCTTAGCAGACATAGTGATGACCTCGTCAAATTTCAGTAACTTTCGGCGCTTAGGGCTCATTCCCTGTTTGCCTTGAAACAAAACTAGCGTAATTTTACTACACTTTTTAAGCAAAACTGTAGGGTAAGATCAAATTATGTTGGCGAACCCCCGTTGTATTCTTACAGGCAATAAAGAAAAAAGCGCTTAACCAACCACCAATTATAGTTTCGCTTGGGCAGAAAGATTTCATTGTCATGATAATCCACCACTCACACCTTTTTATAAAGTTGATATCACCAATCACTCTGATAGTTCAATCGAACACGAGCAAGATAAGATCCCATTTATTGGTTAGAAAGTTTTAACGCACTCGCCTCTCGCCAATAACCTCGCTATACTCCTTGCCACTTTATTTTTCCGCTTATGGTTCGAGAGCAACTAAGATGCAAGAGTACACCGACTTTATTCAGCAAAATATGATCATGTTTTTGGCTTGGGTTGGCCTAGTGATCGCCGTGATAATGAGCTTCGTGAAATCGGCCACCGCCGCGTACAAGATCATTACTGTCAACGAACTTACCGCATTGGTAAACCGTGAGAACGGCCAAGTCATCGATATCCGTGCTAAAGACGAGTTCAAAAAAGGCCATATCACCGACGCAGTTCACATTTTGCCATCGGATATCAAAGCTGGCAGTTTCGGTGGTCTTGAAAACCGTAAATCAGACCCAATCATCGTAGTATGCAAAACAGGCCAAACCGCGCAAGAAAGCGCTAACCTGTTGGCGAAAGCGGGTTTTGAAAACGTCAGCGTATTGAAAAACGGCCTGATTTCGTGGAGCGAAGCAAACTTACCTCTGGTACGTAGCAAGCGTTAATCCCACCATCCCGTCATCAATGTGGTTATTATCAAAGCAGTTGAACCAACAAGGTGTGACACTTGGCACGGAATGACGGGTTGATCTGGTCATTGATGAATGGCTCGGTTAGTCTCAGGGCAGACACATTCAAGGCTTGAAACATCAGGTCTGATTTAACGAATATTGAAGGATTTAAAAATGGCTGAAGCAGCACCACAAGATACCCAACAACACTTTGCTATCCAACGCATCTTCCTAAAAGACGTGTCATTTGAAGCACCAAACTCACCAGTTATGTTCCAAAAAGAGTGGAACCCAGATGTGAAACTGGATCTGGATACGCAAAGCCGTGAGCTAGGTGAAGGGGTTTACGAAGTCATTCTACGCTTGACGGTCACCGTGAAAAACGCAGAAGAAACGGCATTCCTATGTGAAGTCCAACAAGGTGGTATCTTCACAGCAGAGAAAATGGAAGCAGGTCAATTGGCTCATTGTTTAGGTGCATTCTGTCCAAACATCCTATTCCCATATGCGCGTGAAACTATTTCAAGCCTAGTGGTGAAAGGTACGTTCCCTCAACTGAACCTAGCGCCAGTGAACTTTGACGCACTGTTCATGAACTACCTACAACAGCAAGCTGCACAACAAGGTGCAGAACAAGCTTAATTCCGAATGGAATTAAGCTTTCACTGGCCACAGTGAAAGGCATTAAAAGAAATGCACATGCATCCGAAAACACGATGTTATGTGCATTTTTTATTGGATCGAGCAGAGCGAAGCATTACCCAAGCGCGCTTTAATGAGGGTATACTCTGCCCAATCATCATGAAACTAACCATCAGGTAAACGCATGACTCAAACACTGGTTAATAACGCCTACGGCAAAGAGATTTCAATGACAGTGATCGGCGCAGGTTCGTACGGCACATCATTAGCTATCTCGCTTTCACGTAACGGTGCCAACGTTGTCCTTTGGGGGCATGAACCAGAGCATATGGCTAAGCTCGAAGCGGATCGCGCCAACCACGAATTTTTGCCAGGTATTGAGTTTCCACCCAGCCTGATTGTTGAATCCGATTTAGCAAAAGCCGTGCAAGCGAGCCGAGATCTGTTGGTTGTCGTACCAAGCCATGTGTTTGGTATTGTGCTCAATAGCTTAAAACCCTATCTGCGTGATGATTCTCGTATCTGCTGGGCCACCAAAGGCCTCGAACCTGAAACCGGTCGCCTTCTAAAAGACGTCGCGTTTGATGTACTGGGTGAACACTACTCGTTGGCAGTGTTGTCAGGCCCAACCTTTGCCAAAGAGCTGGCTGCAGGCATGCCAACCGCCATTTCGGTTGCCTCACCTGACGCGCAGTTTGTCGCAGATCTACAAGAAAAAATCCATTGCAGTAAAACCTTCCGTGTTTATGCCAATAGCGATTTTACTGGCATGCAACTCGGCGGCGCAGTGAAAAACGTCATCGCCATTGGTGCAGGGATGTCTGACGGAATTGGCTTCGGTGCCAATGCTCGTACCGCATTAATCACGCGTGGTTTGGCGGAAATGTGTCGTTTGGGCGCCGCGCTTGGAGCACAACCAGAAACCTTTATGGGCATGGCAGGTTTGGGCGATCTGGTGCTGACCTGTACCGACAACCAATCACGTAACCGCCGCTTTGGTCTTGCACTTGGGCAAGGAAAAGACGTCGATACGGCGCAAGCGGATATTGGCCAAGTGGTCGAAGGCTACCGCAACACCAAAGAGGTGTGGATGCTGGCACAACGTATGAGCGTTGAGATGCCTATTGTTGACCAAATCTATCAAGTATTATATCAAGGAAAGGATGCGCGCCTGGCAGCGCAAGATCTGCTGGCTCGCGATAAGAAATCCGAAGGAAAATAAGGACACTTTGGCCCCATTCCAAAGTAGTGAGAATACGCCATGAAACACTGTGAAAAACAAAAAGTCTGGCAGAGCATTGTCAAAGAAGCCCGTGAGCTATCGGAGCAAGAGCCGATGCTTGCCAGTTTTTATCACGCCACCATCATCAAGCATGAAAGCTTGTGTGCTGCATTGAGCTATATTTTAGCCAATAAGCTGAACACGGCCTCCATGCCCGCGATGGCAGTGCGTGAAGTGGTGGAAGAAGCTTTTGCCGCCGATCCCAACATCACCGATTCTGCCGCCTGCGATATCTGTGCGACGGTGAATCGTGACCCGGCTGTTTCTATGTATTCTATCCCACTACTTTACCTAAAGGGTTACCATGCCTTGCAAGGCTATCGCGTTGCAAACTGGTTGTGGAAACAAGGCCGCTACGCGCTGGCGACCTATCTGCAAAATCAAATTTCTGTAGCATGCCAAGTGGATATTCACCCTGCCGCTCGTATCGGCAAAGGCATCATGCTGGATCACGCAACAGGGATCGTGATCGGGGAAACCGCTGTTGTAGAAAATGATGTATCCATCCTGCAAGACGTGACGTTAGGTGGTACTGGTAAAGAGTGCGGCGACCGACATCCTAAAATCCGCGAGGGGGTGATGATCGGTGCTGGGGCAAAAATCCTTGGCAATATCGAAGTTGGAGAAGGCGCAAAAATTGGCTCCTGCTCCGTTGTACTTCAACCGGTTCCACCGCATACTACCGTCGCAGGTGTACCCGCACGAGTTGTAGGCAGACCACAATCCGATAAACCTTCCCTCGATATGGATCAAGGCTTTAACGGGAAATACCCTAACTTCATTGACGGTGACGGCATCTAACAGCGCGCCATAACAAGCGCAATGCTGATTTCATTGATAGCTCAGGAAAGAACGTACGTGGCAAAACAGAAAACCAACAGATCAGGCTTTTTTTTCCTTTCCATCTGCGTTCTTTTGACTTCACTTAGTTTTTCAGTCTTAGCCACGAATCCCAATGAGCTTCAAGGTGTGAAGAACGAAATCTCCCGCCAGCAGAAGTCTCTCTCAAGCCAAGAAAAACAACTTGACGATTTACAAAAATCCTTGCGTAGCCAAGAAACCACTATTGCGCAGCTCGAAAAAGAGATCCAACAGACCAGACAATCTCTCGCTACCGCTAAAGCAAACGTCAGCCAACTTGAACGAAAAGTGATGGAGCTAGAAGGGCAGCAAAAAGCGCAAACAAAACGTCTAGAAACCCTCATTCAGACCTATTATGTGACGCAAAGAGCCACCGCTTCCGCGTCGTTATTGCAGCAAGGTGTTGAAGAAGATCGCATCAGCCAATATTTCCAACACCTCGCGAAAGCGAGAGCTGAGACCATCCAAGAACTGGAAGAGACTAAACAACAGTTAGAACAGAGTAAACAGCAACGACTTAACGAACAGAACCAAATAGAAGCAATGCTCAAGGAGCAATCGGCAAAGCGCGAGCAGTTGGCGAAAACACAGAGCCAACGTAAGAAAACACTGAATACCATCAAACAAAGCATTTCTAGTGATAAGAACTATCTTGCCGAGCTTCAGCGTAATGAAACTCGACTCAAAGCCGAGATTGCCAAAGCAGCCAAACGCAATGCTATACCAATGGATGGCTTAGCCAAGCAAGCGGGTAAACTCCCTTGGCCGTTACAAGGCTCTGTTCTTCATCACTTTGGCACCAAGCAGACAGGACAAGTCAATTGGAAAGGTATGGTGATCTCAGCGCGCTATGGTCAGCAAGTGAAATCCGTCTATTCTGGCACCGTTGTGTTTGCCGAGTATTTGCGTGGCTATGGTCTTGTCGTACTGATAGACCACGGCAAAGGTGACATGACCTTGTATGGTTACAACCAGGCGTTGTTGAAAAAAGAAGGCGATAAAGTGACGGCTGGCGAAGTGATCGCCCTTGCTGGCGACACGGGCGGGCAAGATCGAGCGTCACTCTATTTCGAAATTCGCCGCAACAGTGAAGCACAAAACCCAAGAAATTGGCTGACTCGCTAACTGGCTGTTTAGCGATGGATGCTTTTTCCCTACCCCTTCAATAAGCAACGACCTAGTAATAGCTTTCCACCAACTCGATAAAACGGGGCAACTCTTCTGCGGTTAAGGCATTAATGCCTGCTGCTGCTGCTCGCCCCCCACCCGTGGCAAACGAGCTGCAAATATCACCCGCCCCTTGTTTATTGGTTAACGGAGCACGTAGAGAGACAGTGTAAGAGTCATCTTGATTGCGCGTCAGAACCGCATGAGCTCGCACTGGCGTCTGATTCGCCAACAAATTGCCAAACACTCCGCTGATTCGGCGCGACGCTGGTGTATCTGGCAGCTCTATCAAAGCCAACTTGTCACTTTGATACTTTGGTAACACAGCTTGCGCTGCGTGTAAATCTTGCTCATAGGCTTGTTTTAATCGATGGTAAGGCGAACTGGCATCGGCAATCACATCAAAAGGCGATGAGTAAGCGAGCAAGCTCAAAAACAGCTCTGCGGGGTCAAAATGCAAATCTGCCAACTTCTCGCCATAACC
The DNA here is from genome assembly GCF_021852965.1 of Vibrio floridensis. Classification (NCBI taxonomy): domain Bacteria; kingdom Pseudomonadati; phylum Pseudomonadota; class Gammaproteobacteria; order Vibrionales; family Vibrionaceae; genus Vibrio; species Vibrio floridensis. The sequence continues at coordinate 12,380 of NZ_JAKGCY010000016.1, forward strand.
GTTGTAATTGATTAACGTGCCCAACTCGCACAATTGTGCTCTCTGTTGTTCATTCAAACCCGCTTTGATGGCGAGCTCATCAGCACGCGCGATCAAGTTATCGCCATACGCGGCAGTGATCGCCCAGTGATGAAAACGTCCGTCCAACAGCTTATCCACAATCAACGCCGTGCAAATGTTGGCATCCAAATCGATATGTGCATCTAGATGGGGGTGAGTTGGAATCTCTCCCGCTTTGTGATGATCGGCGTAAAAGAGCTGCGCCCCAGCCGCTAAGGCGGCTTGCACTCCAGCGATGTTTTTCTCCATTGAAATATCGAGGATCGTCAAATGATCGCCCGCTTGTGCAGCGACTTTTTCCACCAGCTTGATATCGCGTTTTACCCCCGTGACTAAAGCTGCCTGCCTAGGTTGTGCCAGCCTAAGTTGCAATAACGCGATAATGCCATCGGCATCACCATTGAAAATGTCGTAATTCATCGGGAAAGATGTCCATATCTGATTGATTATACGTGGAGTATTTTCCGATGTGAGGCAAAGAAGTCAACGACCATAAAGTGATGAGTCATGCTTTATGGTCATATCAAATACAGCGCTATTACAAGTGAAGTGAAGTGAAGTGAAGTGATCAACCGTGCAACGCGCGCACACCATCTTCAAGCAGCAGTAACTGCTCCATACCTTGCTCTGTGGCAATCGGCTTCACCACCGCAATCATTTGCAACATGCCTTGTTGCACCATCTGTTCTGTGATCGACACTTTCGGCGACATCGCCGACTGATACGCCAACCAACTGCAAGCAATCAGGTGTAAAGTTCGCACTAAGGATTTAAGTTCATCTTCATTTAACTTGAGCAGCTGAAGGGCAACAAACTCGCGCATGATCGCCACTAGGTTAGCTTGTAACTTATCTTGAACTTCAATGTATTGTTGATGTAACTCTTCATCACGAGAGAGGATTTCTGGCAAATTGGCGTAGAAAAAACGGTACTTCCACATCAAGGTAAAAATCGAATCAAGATAGCGCTTCAACAACACCAAACTTTCTTGGTTTTCTTGAACTGGAGTAAAGCGCTCAATCAGTTCTTGCGCATACAACGCAAAAATTTCGCGCACAATCTCTTGTTTGTTGCGAAAGTGGTAGTAAAGGTTACCTGGGCTAATATCAATATGATCAGCAATATGGTTAGTGGTGATGCTGCGCTCGCCATGCTGATTAAACAGCTCAAGGGCAGCATGCACGATCTTCTCACGTGTTTTCATTATTGTGGTGTAATCCCTTTCTTAGAAAGATAAAACTTGCTCTCTTGGCGCATCTATCTTTCCTTCCCAATCGGTGATCTTTCGTTTGGAAAGCGTATATTAGGAAAAGAAGAAAAACGACCTAGTTATTGGAGTATATCGATTTCACATTTCGAGATCGATAAACGCAATAGAGCTTATACGTTAGTAAGCCTAGTATAATCCCAGATAAGTTCGCTAACAGATCAAACCACGAGCTTTCCCTGCCGACGTAAGCTTGTGCCAACTCAATCGCTCCGCTGAAGAGCAAAATGGCTAAAGCAGCCACACCACGTTGCCACCAATGCCTTACACTGACAGCTGCGAGCAGCGAGAAACAGCTGTACGCCATAAAATGCTGCAGCTTATCTAAGTGCGGTATATCGCCCCAATTTTGTAATCCACTCGAAGAACGCAATGACAAAAATGCGATTAAGGCCGCATATATAAGCAACAAATACCGTTTTTTCATAGCGACTCTCACGCAATAGGAAAAGGAAAAGCAGTGATCTCATCGATGTGAGTACAGCCAAGCGCCAACATAATCAAGCGATCAACCCCTAATGCCACTCCCGCGCAAGCCGGTAAGCCCGATTCCAATGCCGCAATCAGATGATAATCAATCGGTTGTGGAGTAAGCTCCATTTCAACACGCTTCGCGTTGTCTTGCTCAAATCGTCTCAGCTGCTCTTGTGGGTTGTCGAGCTCGTGGAAACCATTGGCTAGCTCGATGCCTTTAAAGTACACCTCAAAACGATCTGCAACACGAGGATCATTCGGGTTAATCTTCGCCAATGCCGCTTGAGAGGCAGGAAAATCGTAAACAAATGCTGGCACCTGCTGACCAATTTTTGCTTCCACACCGATGCTAAAGAGCAGTTGTAGCAAGGTATCGCGATCCTCTTCTGGTTCTGCGATATCACTCAAGCCTAACCTTGCTGCGACGATTTTCAGCTCCGCCATGGAGCCTTCTAGCGGACAAACACCCAGCACAGTGAGAAACGCTTGCTGATACGTCATGCGTTCAGCAGCGCCACACTTGAGTGTCAGTTGCAGTAAATCATCCATTTCATCCATCAGTTGGTGATGATCAAAGCCAACGCGATACCACTCCAGCATGGTGAACTCAGGATTGTGGTGACGGCCATTCTCTTCATTACGAAATGCCTTGGCCATTTGGTAGATACAGCCACTTCCAGCCGCCAATAAGCGCTTCATATGGAATTCTGGGCTGGTCATCAAGTGAAGGTGGCGACCTTGAGCATAACCGGGCCCCACAAACTCGGTTTGAAACGTATGCAGATGGATATCGGTAACCGTGGCGTGGCTCATCGCTGGCGTATCCACTTCCAACACCCCTCTCTGGGCAAAAAATTGACGGATATTGGCAATCAAAACGGCGCGTTGACGCAGTTGTTCGATTGATGCGGTCGGTTTCCAATCGGCTTGCATTTTTGACTCTCAACTCAATAACTATGCGGTGGAACTTACCACCTTCTTCAGCCTTTGCAAGTAACTTCTCAAGCGCCATTGAGCACAAAAACAACGTTGTACAAGCTAAAAACAGCAACAAATTGGTTGCGATTATTGATGATAAAAATCATCGGCAACATCCAATTAACACCTTGCCGCTCAAGCAGTTGAATCCTCAAGACAAGCTGCCGTGACAGTTATCACATAACCTATAAATTCTATGCTCATATTTGCATTTCCGAAGCAAAAACCTAAATACATCAATTTTTCTATCACAAAGCTCTTCTACACTGTCACTACTACTTTTGGGGAGTATGCGTTTGCCTACGCCCCTATCTCACAATAACAAGCGGATTTCCGCACTCACACACTGGAGGATAACTGTGCAAACTATCATCACAGATATCGCAGTCATCGGCGCAGGCGGCGCTGGTCTTCGTACTGCTATTGCAGCGGCTGAAGCAAACCCGGATCTGGAAGTAGCCTTAATTTCTAAGGTTTACCCAATGCGTTCCCATACGGTCGCAGCAGAGGGTGGCTCAGCAGCAGTTATCAAGGATGAGGATAGCCTAGACAATCACTTCAACGATACCGTTGGTGGTGGTGACTGGCTTTGTGAACAGGATGTTGTTGAATACTTTGTTGAAAACGCGACGCGCGAAATGATCCAAATGGAGCAATGGGGTTGCCCATGGAGCCGTAAGGAGAATGGCGAAGTCAACGTTCGTCGCTTTGGCGGTATGAAAGTTGAGCGTACGTGGTTTGCGGCAGACAAAACTGGCTTCCACATGCTACACACCCTATTCCAAACTTCGATGAAGTACTCAAACATCAAACGCTTTGATGAGTACTTTGTGGTGGATCTGCTTGTTGATGAAGGTGAAGTTCAAGGCCTGATCGCCATCCATATGGCAGAAGGTGAGTTGGTCACCATCAAAGCAAAATCCGTGGTGCTTGCCACAGGTGGTGCTGGTCGTGTTTACCACTGCAACACCAACGGCGGTATCGTAACGGGCGATGGTATGGCCATGGCTTACCGTCACGGCGTTCCTCTACGTGATATGGAGTTCGTGCAATACCACCCAACGGGCCTACCAGGCACTGGTATCCTGATGACCGAAGGTTGTCGTGGTGAAGGTGGTATCATTGTTAACAAAAACGGCTATCGTTACCTGCAAGATTACGGCATGGGCCCAGAAACACCGGTTGGCCAGCCGAAGAACAAATACATGGAACTTGGTCCACGTGACAAAGTTTCTCAAGCATTCTGGCATGAGCAGCAGAAAGGCAACACCATCAAGCACCCACTCGGTGACGTGGTACACCTAGACTTGCGCCACCTAGGCGAAGAGTATCTGCAAGAGCGTCTACCGTTCATTTGTGAACTCGCCAAAGCGTATGTCAACGTTGACCCAGCAAAAGAGCCGATTCCAATTCGTCCAACCGTTCACTACACCATGGGTGGTATTGAAACGGACAAACAGTGTGAAACACGCATTAAAGGCCTGTTCGCGGTGGGTGAATGTGCTTCTGTTGGCCTGCACGGTGCAAACCGCCTTGGTTCGAACTCACTAGCAGAATTTGTGGTGTTTGGCCGCGTTGCGGGTGAGCAAGCGGTGAAACGCGCGGCCGAATTCAAAGGCTGGAACGAAGCGTCTATCGCTGCACAAGTGAAAGCGGTTGAAGAGCGTATCGCAGCGCTAATGAACCAAGAAGGCGATGAAAACTGGGCAGATATCCGCACGGAAATGGGTCACACCATGGAAGCGGGCTGTGGTATCTACCGCCAAGAAGATTTGATGCAAGCCACGATCGATAAGATCACAGAGCTTAAAGCGCGTTACAAGCGCATCAGCATCAAAGATAAAGGCAAAGTGTTCAACACCGACCTTCTCTACGCAATCGAAGTGGGTTACGGCCTAGAAGTGGCGGAAGCAATGGTTCACTCCGCGATTCTACGTAAAGAATCTCGTGGTGCTCACCAACGTCTTGACGACGGCTGTACCGACCGTGATGACGTGAACTTCCTCAAGCACTCTTTGGCTTTCTTCCAAGAAGATCAAGCACCAAACATCAGTTACAGCGACGTGACCATCACTAAGTCTCAGCCTAAAGCACGTTTGTATGGTGAAGCAGCAGAGAAAGCTGCCGCTGAAGAAGCCGCTAAGGCCGCAGAGAAAAACGCAGAGGAGCAAGCATAATGTCGGCAAACCGCATTCAAAAAGTAGACATTCTGCGTTACGACCCAGCAACAGACGCAGAACCTCGTTTTCAGGCTTTCGAAGTCCCGTTTGATGAAACCATGTCGGTACTTGATGCTCTGGGCTACGTCAAAGATCATCTCGACAAAAACCTCTCTTACCGTTGGTCTTGTCGTATGGCGATTTGTGGCTCGTGCGGCATCATGGTCAACGGCGTGCCAAAACTGGCGTGTAAGAGCTTCCTGCGCGACTACCCAGACGGCGTGAAAATCGAGCCATTAGCAAACTTCCCAATCGAGAAAGATTTGATTGTCGATATGACGCCGTTCATCGAGCGCCTAGAAGCGATCAAACCTTACATCATTGGCAACGACCGCAAACCAGAAGATGGTACTAACCTACAAACCCCTGAACAGCTGGCAAAATACAAGCAGTTCGCGGGTTGTATTAACTGTGGTCTTTGCTACGCAGCGTGTCCACAGTTCGGTTTGAACCCAGAGTTCATTGGTCCAGCAGCACTGACTTTGGCACACCGCTACAACCTAGATAGCCGTGACAATGGTAAAGCAGAGCGTATGAAGCTGATCAATGGTGAAAACGGTGCGTGGGGCTGTACGTTTGTTGGCTACTGTTCTGAAGTTTGTCCGAAGAATGTTGATCCTGCTGCCGCGGTTAACCAAGGCAAAGTCGAGTCATCAATGGACTTCGTCATTGCAATGCTGAAACCTGATGGTTCACCAAAGAAAGTGGAGGCATAAGAATGAGCAATCGTAAACCTTACGTTCGTGAAGTAAAACGCACTTGGTGGAAAGATCACCCATTCTACCGCTTCTACATGCTACGTGAAGCCACTGTGCTGCCATTGATTCTCTTCACCTTGTTCCTGACTGTCGGTTTGGGTTCTCTGGTGAAAGGGCCAGAAGCTTGGCAAACGTGGTTGAACTTTATGGCAAACCCAGTGGTGATCGCGATTAACATCGTCGCCTTACTCGGCAGCCTACTGCATGCTCACACCTTCTTCAGTATGATGCCTCAGGTCATGCCAATTCGTTTGAAGGGCAAACCTGTTGATAAGAAAATCATCGTGCTCGCTCAGTGGGCGGCGGTGGCATTTATCTCACTGATCGTACTTATCGTGGTGTAAGGAGCTTTAACGATGAAACCGAATTACAACGTAGATAGAGCGCCAAAACGTTCTGATGAGCCAGTTTGGTGGAGCTTGTTTGGTGCAGGTGGTACTTGGTTTGCCATGATCACACCAGTTACTGTTTTGGTGCTGGGTATTCTCGTGCCAATGGGCGTGATCAATGCAGAAGCACTGAGTTACGACCGAGTGGTGAGCTTTGCCACCAGCATCATCGGCGCATTGTTTATCATCGCGACACTGGCCTTACCAATGTGGCATGCGATGCACCGTGTTCACCACGGCATGCATGATCTCAAATTCCACACTGGCGTGGTCGGCAAAATTGCCTGTTACGCGATTGCTGGATTGATTTCAGCATTGGCGGTGGTGTTCATTTTCATGCTGTAAGCATGGCGCACTGAAAAAGAAAAAGCTGGCTTGTCGCCAGCTTTTTTTAATGAGTCGCAGCCTTTGATGAGCTACTCGTTATTTTATTGTGCGTTCGGGCACTCAAATGGACCAACGTACTTCCATTTTTTCCAGCCCGATTTGTACGCTTCTTTCGCTGGGTTGGTGTTTTTCGACCAGCTAGACGATTGGTAAACATGCCCCATATAAACCACTTGGCTACCTGAATGGTACTGCTCTACCGAACTCCAACGTGAAGGCCCCTTGGGATAGATGCCTTCTAATTCCCACTCTTCTGCCTTGCCCGGTTCGCCGTTGGTCCAACTTCTTGCTTTGTACAGTTGGCCGTTGTGCGCCACTAACGCGCCACTGCGATAGCTGCCTTTTTTCCATGCTTTGTAGTTTGCTAACTCTTCTTCTGTGCGCAAACCATCACACTTCAATGGACTAACCGATTCAAAATATACCCACCCCATTTCACTACAAGCCCAAAGCTTGCCTGAGCGCACATCGAAGGTGGTCGCTCCAAGATCTTCGCTAAACTGGCATAAACCGCTATCGGGTTGATTATAACTTACTGAAAATGCATCAGCAGTATTGGATTCAGCTTGTACTGAAAGGCTGAGTGAACTCGCAATAATGGCGAGTAAAGAGAGTGGTTTCATCGTCATAACGTCATCCGTCTTATAAATGTGACATTGGTTCCATAAAGGTGGTGAATACTAGCAAAGGAGGTGTATCACTTTTGAGACTAAATGGCGTAATCCATCCCTCATTGTTAGCAAATGTAAAAAGACGGCATATGCTGTTGATCTCCCAACAAAAAAGACAATAGGCAAATCCTCCTAACAACAGTCGAACAACAAACGATAATCAACAATAAAAAAAGGCCGCCAAGGCGACCTTTTTTAGAAACTATCGGGCTGATATTACTTCACGCGACCCACATATTCTGCGCTGCGAGTGTCCACTTTGATCACTTCACCGATTTGGATAAACAGCGGAACACGAACAACAGCACCTGTTGATAGTGTTGCAGGCTTACCACCTGTACCCTGAGTATCACCCTTTAGACCTGGATCAGTTTCAATCACTTCTAACTCAACGAAGTTTGGTGGAGTCACTGCAATCGGGTTGCCGTTCCACAGCGTCAACATACAGGTGTTGTTTTCAACTAACCACTTCACGTTGTCACCAATCGCTTTTGCATCTGCCGCAATCTGTTCAAATGTTTGGTTGTTCATAAAGTGGTAGAATTCGCCGTCTGAATATAGATAATCTAGGTCGATATCCATTACGTCTGCCACTTCACAAGTGTCACCAGACTTGAATGTTTTCTCTAGCACTTTACCAGAAAGAAGTTTACGAATTTTAACGCGGTTAAACGCTTGGCCTTTACCTGGTTTTACGTACTCATTTTCCAAGATAACGCAAGGCTCGCTATCAATCATGAGTTTTAGGCCGCCTTTAAATTCATTCGTGCTAACTGTAGCCATTTTGTCCTCTTACATTCTTAGAGCTAAAAATTAATGCCGCACATAATAACCCGAAAAGTCGAATCTGTTGAGCAAAACTGGCTCAAACAGTTAGCGAATGGGATCTCAGATCCTGCAACATTGCTCAAAATGTTGGAAATTGATCCAACGCCGTGGCAAGACGGGTTCTCGGCACGCAAGTTATTCGCACAGCGCGTGCCGCAAAGTTTTGTTGAAAGAATGGAAAAAGGCAATCCTAACGATCCGCTTTTGCGCCAAGTCCTCCCTCTCAGTGAAGAGCACCAAATCCAGCCAGGCTATTCAATCGATCCATTGGAAGAACAAGACAATCCCATTCCTGGCTTACTGCATAAATATCAAAATCGAGCACTGCTGATCGTCAAAGGTGGATGTGCGATTAACTGTCGTTACTGCTTCCGCCGTCATTTTCCTTATCAAGACAATAAAGGCAGTAAAAAGGTTTGGCAGCAAAGCCTTGACTACATCGCACAGAATAAAGCCCTCAATGAAGTGATCTTTTCCGGAGGAGATCCTCTCATGGCTAAGGATGATGAGTTGCAGTGGCTGATTGAACGTATTGCTGACATCCCCCACATCAAGCGGCTACGCATTCACTCGCGTTTACCTGTGGTGATACCCGCACGCATCACAACGGAACTGTGCCAGCTGCTAGAGCAAACGCGTTTGCAAGTCATTTTGGTCACGCACATTAATCATGCCAATGAGATCAACGCCGAATTCACCACACAACTCAGCCAACTAAAACAAGTGGGTGTGACACTATTAAACCAAAGTGTACTGTTGAAAGGGGTAAACGATAGCGTGGAAGCACAAGTGAATCTTAGCGAAGCACTGTTTGATGCTGGCATTTTGCCCTATTACTTACACGTATTGGATAAGGTTCAAGGCGCGGCACATTTTTATGTTTCCGACCAAGAGGCCAAAGCGATTATGCGTGGTTTGATAACACGTGTATCTGGTTACCTTGTCCCAACGCTCACTCGAGAAATCGGTGGTCGCCCTAGTAAAACACCATTGGATCTTTATCTCGAATAGCTTCGTTTGCTCATCGCGTTTTGTCTGTACTTATTTTTAGGAAGCCTATATGTCATTTACCTTAGATTCACTACTCAACATTGAACCATTTAGTTGGGTCGCCTTATTGTGCTGCGCAATCAATGGACTACTCATCGGTGCCGAGCGACAAACTCGTGGCAAACCAGTGGGTATTCGCACTTCTATCTTGATCATTTCTGGCACCTACTTTTTTATGTCGATGGCGGTCTACCTATCGCCGAATACCCTTGACCAAGCCCGTGTGCTTGGGCAAATCATTACCGGCGTGGGCTTTTTAGGCGCGGGGGTGATGATGACCCAAGATGGAAAAATTCACGGAGTGACTTCCGCTGCGGTCATTTGGGTGTTGGCGTCGATGGGGATGATGATTGGTCTGGGGCTTGAACAACAGTCAGTGATCATGACTATACTGGCCTTGATCGTGTTGCTTGGCGTCGACAAAGCCGAAAACCGCATTCAAGCGCTACGCCGAGGCGTTCACCAAAAAATTCAACAGCGCCGTAGCTCACGTCTGATTAAATAAACCAGTATATGGCTATCTTTGCTCACTGCTAAAAACAAAAAACCCAGACCATTATTGGCTGGGTTTTTTTATGCTATCGAGAACTTAACTCTCGATTGCGCTTACTTCGCAAAGTTAATGATTGGGAAGCAAGGGAAGAAACCGTTGTCCGCACAGTTGAGTAGGCCAATTTGCACGCCTTCAATTTTTGCGGTTTTGTTGAACACACCCACCTGAACAGTTGAAGTATCAGAGAAGTTTGCCGCACCAAGATCAACCAATGTGTTGCCTTCTGAGTAGTTCACAAAACTCAGGTTTGCGCCTTTTACATCGTTGGTTAAGTTCACTGCACCCAAATTAACACCAGTTGTTTTACCCGTGTTCCAGTTAAAGAAACCCAGTGACGCACCAGTCATTTCTTGGTTTACTTTCGATGCACCAAAGATGCCTAGATTCACACCTGTTGTTGTGTTGGTTTCAGAAAGACCAATCACCGCTAGATCAACACCTTTCAAGTTATCTACTTTACCGTAGAGCGCGGCCACACGAACACCCGCCACGGCGCTGTCATCCGGTGCATTAAAGTTATTGATCGATGAAAACATAACAGGGGTTGCTGCCATTGCCGCTGTTGAAGTTAATGCGGTTACCACTGCTGCTGCTAAGATTTTTTTCATTGGTTGAGTCTCCACTGACTATTGATTGCTAAGTACCGAAGGCAAGCTGCCAAGTCCAGCACCCATCGACTTATTATGTATACTGTTCAATTCCAGAAAGTCATTGTTTTGTTAAATGTTTGAACTTTTCCCACAAACTCATTAAAAAAACAAATGAAATATTTTATTTTTCAAATGCTTATAATTTAACCAATCATAAGAAACAATGTCATATAACCGAAATTGCATATCATTCTATAATAAGTTTTATTCTTAATCTTGAGTAAAGCACACATTCCCGATGAAAAAAAAGCTGAGGATCGCTCCTCAGCTTTTTCGAATGTTAACAGCGGGTAGGCTGATTACATCATACCCATGCCGCCCATACCGCCCATGCCACCCATATCTGGCATAGCAGCATCTTTCTGTGGTCGATCCGTCACCATCGCTTCGGTGGTGATCATTAGGCCAGCAACTGATGCCGCAAACTGCAGCGCAGAGCGCGTTACTTTTGTTGGGTCTAGGATACCCATCTCTAGCATATCACCGTATACACCCGTTGCTGCGTTGTAGCCGTATGAACCTTCACCAGCGCGAACATTGTTCGCAACCACGGATTCTTCATCGCCCGCATTCTTGGTAATTTGACGAAGCGGCGCTTCCATAGCACGCAGTGCCACACGAATGCCGACGTTTTGCTCTTCGTTGTCGCCTTGTAGGTCAACAATCTTAGAAGCCGCACGAATGAGGGCAACACCACCACCGGCTACGATACCTTCTTCAACCGCTGCGCGAGTTGCGTGTAGTGCATCTTCTACGCGGTCTTTCTTCTCTTTCATCTCAACTTCAGTCGCAGCGCCAACTTTGATAACGGCAACGCCGCCAGCCAGTTTAGCCACACGCTCTTGCAGTTTCTCTTTGTCGTAATCTGACGTTGCATCTTCGATTTGCTGACGAATTTGAGCAACACGGCCTTGAATCATCGCTTCTTCACCCACGCCATCAATGATGGTGGTATTTTCTTTGGTGATAGAAACACGCTTCGCTTGACCTAGATCTTCTAGAGTCGCTTTTTCAAGCTCAAGACCCACTTCTTCAGAAATCACGCTACCTCCAGTTAGGACTGCAATGTCCTGTAGCATGGCTTTACGACGATCACCAAAGCCAGGCGCTTTCACCGCCGCCACTTTCACGATGCCGCGCATGTTGTTCACAACCAGTGTAGCGAGCGCTTCACCTTCCACATCTTCTGCGATGATCAGCAGTGGACGAGAGGCTTTTGCTACCGCTTCAAGTGCTGGTAGAAGTTCGCGAATGTTCGAGATCTTCTTATCAACCAATAGGATGAATGGGCTCTCTAGTTCAACGCTGCCAGACTCTTGATTGTTGATGAAGTATGGTGATAGGTAACCACGGTCAAACTGCATACCTTCAACAACGTCTAGCTCATCGTGCAGTGCTTGACCTTCTTCTACCGTGATAACACCGTCACGGCCCACTTTTTCCATCGCTTCCGCAATGATCTTACCCACGCTTGAATCCGAGTTCGCAGAGATGGTGCCTACTTGCTCGATTTCAGTGCTGGTTGAGCAATCTTTTGACATCGCTTTCAGTTCTTCAACCGCAGCCGCCACTGCTTTGTCGATACCGCGTTTTAGATCCATTGGGTTCATGCCCGCAGCAACCGCTTTAAGACCTTCATTCACGATAGCTTGCGCGAGTACCGTCGCCGTTGTCGTACCGTCACCCGCGACGTCGTTTGCTTGTGAAGCCACTTGCTTCACCATTTGAGCGCCCATGTTTTGGAACTTGTCTTCAAGTTCAATTTCACGCGCGACCGATACACCATCTTTTGTAATCGTTGGTGCACCGAAAGATTTGTCGAGTACCACGTTACGGCCTTTAGGGCCCAGTGTTACTTTTACTGCGTCAGCTAGGATGTTGACACCTTCTAGCATTTTTACGCGAGCGTCATTACCAAATTTAACGTCTTTAGCAGCCATCTTTGATTTCCTTTCTAAATTCTGTTTTGGATTTCGTTTTGAATCAGAGCAAAAAATTACTCAACGATTGCTATTAGTCGACAATAGCCATAATGTCGTTTTCAGACATGATAAGAACTTCTTTACCGTCGATCTTTTCAGTCTTAGTGCCGTAGCTCTCTGCAAAGATAACAGTATCACCAACTTTAACGTCCAGCGGCTGAACAGTGCCGTTTTCTAGAATGCGGCCTTTACCTACAGCTAGAACAACACCGCGAGTTGATTTTTCCGCGGCAGAACCAGTTAAAACGATGCCACCAGCAGATTTAGATTCAACTTCTTGGCGCTCTACGATAACTCGATCATGTAATGGACGAATGTTCATCGGTCGTCTCTCCTGAAAAATTCCATGTTTATTTGATAATTACCCTGAAGCAGGGCTTCTAGGCCTAGTGCTAACTATATAGGGGGTGATCATGACGATCCCAAGGGGGCGTGAGGATTTTTTTGTGACTAAGTTAAAAGTTCCGAGGCTTTGGCAAAGGATTGCTTAAAAACAGCTCGCTCGCCCCTCGCACACATTTCTTGTATCCTAGCGCTTTTGCACCTTCTGGTGATGCCTTCTGGTGATGATTGATGCTTGATAAACATGGCTTGCTGAGCGCGCCCATCGCGGAAACGCTACGAAAGATGACCGTCCCCATGATATTTGGCATGGTGGCAATCCTGATGTTTAACTTGGTCGACACCTTTTTCATCTCACTGCTTGGCACCGAAGCACTGGCGGCGATCAGTTACACCTTTCCCGTCACCTTCGCCGTTAACTGCATCACGATGGGCATTGGCGTCGGACTGTCGACCAGCATCGGTCGTCTATTAGGTCAAGGAGAAGCGCATCAAGCCGCACGTTTTACTACCCATGGCTTGCTATTGGCGGTTGTGCTGGTTGCGCTCGCTTCCACGCTCGGCTTCTTTACCGTCACCCCTTTATTTACCTTGCTTGGTGCAAAAGAAGAACTGATTCCCCTCATCGGCCAATACATGCATGTCTGGTACCTCACCATCCCATTACTGGTGATTCCGATGGCGGGAAACAGTGCCATTCGTGCCACCGGAGATACTAAGACCCCAGCCAAAATCATGATGCTCGCAGGGCTTATCAATGGCGTGCTCGACCCGCTGCTGATTTTTGGTATCGGCCCATTTCCTGAGCTCGGTATTCAAGGCGCAGCGATTGCGAGTGCGTTGAGTTGGCTCGGTGCGCTGATTGGATCTTTCTACGTTTTGATTCAGCGTGAGCGGCTGCTCGGCCTGCCACAATGGCAACGCTTAAAAGAGGATTGGCAGCAGATTCTCAAGGTCGGCACTCCGGCTGCGCTGTCCAACGCAATGAACCCTCTCTCTGGCGCCATTTTAATGATGATGCTGTCCAGCCACGGCACCGCTGCTGTTGCCGCTTATGGGGCGGCACAACGCATTGAATCGATTTTGATTTTGGTCCTCATGGCACTCACCTCTGCTCTGACGCCTTTTATGGCGCAGAACTTTGGCGCGAAAAACCCACAACGAGCGTTCCAAGGATTGTTCGTCAGCATGCGCTTTTCGGTGCTGTTTCAAGGTTTGGTGTTTTTGATGATGGTGCCACTCAGTATTCCGCTCGCCGCTCTATTCTCACAAGAGCAAGCGGTAAGAGATTTGCTTTGGCATTACCTGCTGGTGGTACCGATCAGCTACGGTTTTTTAGGCATTGTGATGATGCTGGTCAGCGGTTTAAATGCCATGCACCAACCACTCAACGCCTTTCGCTGGAGCGTAATTCGGCTATTCGTGTTTACCCTGCCAGCGGCATACCTAGGCAGTTGGCTCTACGACATTGAAGGGCTGTTTATTGGCATTGCGGTGGGCAACATTTTGGTGGGGTTATGCAGCTACCTTTACGCCCTCAAACAGCGCAAACAGCAATTGACCACATTAGTGCCTTAGGTTTGGCGTCTGATAGAAGCCACCGATATGAAAAAGGCTGCGATAACGCAGCCTTTGCTCAGATAGTCAGTTTATTCTGCTTAGAATAGCTCTTCTGCTACTTTGAACAGATCATTGCGAACTGGACGCTTCATGTTCTCGATTGCATCGATGATGTCGTGGTGAACAAGTTGCTCTTTCACGATACCAACACAACGACCACCATGGCCTTCCATCAATAGGTGAACGGCGTAGTTACCCATACGAGACGCAAGAACACGGTCGAACGCCGTTGGACGGCCACCACGTTGGATGTGACCAAGAACAGTGGCACGAGTTTCACGCCCCGTTCCCGCTTCGATCTCTTTTGCCAGTTCGTTCGCGTCCATCATCAGTTCAGTCAGCGCGATGATCGCGTGCTTTTTGCCTTTCGCAATACCATCTTTGATGTTGTTAATCAGCTTCTCTTTGTCTAAACCGGTTTCCGGAGTGATGATGTATTCACAACCACCAGCGATCGCAGACATCAGAGTGAGGTCACCACAGTGACGACCCATGATTTCTACGATAGAAATACGCTGGTGAGAAGAGGAAGTATCGCGTAGACGGTCGATCGATTCTATAACCGTGTTCAGCGCGGTTAGGTAACCGATGGTGTAATCCGTGCCTGCGATATCGTTGTCGATGGTGCCTGGCAGACCGATACATGGGTAACCCATTTCCGTCAGTTTTTTCGCACCCATGTACGAACCGTCACCACCGATAACCACAAGCGCATCAATACCGTGTGCTTTCAGGTTTTCAATCGCTTTTTCACGTACCGCAACTTCTTTAAATTCTGGGAAGCGAGCTGAACCCAAGAACGTACCACCACGGTTGATCACATCAGAAACGCTTGAACGATCAAGTGGCTTGATGCGGCCTTCGTATAAACCCAAGTAACCATCATAGATACCGTACACTTCAAGACCCGCACCCAATGCAGTACGCACTACACCACGGATTGCTGCGTTCATACCAGGGGCGTCACCACCACTTGTCAAAACACCGATCTTCTTAATCATGCTCACCCTCGAACTCTAGAAATCAATATTTAATAATCTTTAGGATAGCTGTTATTCAGCTACCAATATAATCCGAAAAACTGTGCGTAATGTTACATTTCCTCTACAGGAATACCAATTAAAACCCACAATTTTATGTAACTTTTCTACTTATGTAGGAGTATTACAGTTTTGTACTTACTCTTTGTTGATTCACATCAGGATCACGAATCTTAATAGAGGCTGTTGGAAAGATAGTCAACAACCGCTTATTTGTCCTGAAGACAAACGCATTTTTTCGAGCGCTACCACTGTTGTTCTATATGCTCTTTCTCGCTGATCACAACAACAGAATAAGGGTCTTGATGGATCAAAATATCAGCCTCAGGGAAGCACGCCAGTAATCTTTCTTCTACTTCGTCGGCAATTTGATGCGCTTTGATCAAAGGCAAATTGTCATCCAATTCAAGATGAAGCTGAATAAAACGCGTCGGCCCCGACATTCTGGTGCGCAATTGATGCACCCCCAGAACATTCTCCACTGCCAAACATTCGCAGCGAATTTGTTCTAGCTCTTCATCGGGCAATTTGCGGTCAAGCAAGGTTTGAATCGCTTCCGTCACCATTTTAAATGCGCTGTATAAAATAAACAGCCCGATCCCCACGGCAAACACCGCATCCGCTTGGCCAATCCCGTAATAACTGAGCCCCAACGCCACCATAATGGCGGCGTTCATGAACAGGTCACTTTGATAATGCAGAGAGTCCGCCGCAATGGCTTGGCTACCGGTCTTTCTTACTACGTGCTTTTGGAATGTCACCAAGGCGAATGTCACCACCATGGCAAACAAACTGACATAAACGCCATATTCTGGAGAGTTCAGCTCATGAGGACGGAAGAAACGATCAATACCGTTGAGGATCAAAAACACCGCAGAGCCTGAGATAAACATCGCTTGAGCCAACGCTGCGAGCGATTCCGCTTTGCCATGGCCAAAGGTGTGTTCCTCATCGGCAGGTTGCAGCGCATAACGCACCACAATTAAGTTGACGACAGACGCCGCAATATCGAGGAATGAATCGATCAGCGAGGCAAGTAAGCTCACAGAGCCGGTCACCCACCAAGCCATGACTTTAACAAGAAGAAGTAAGGTGGCGACTGCGGTTGCCGTCCAAGCAGCCATCGTCACTAAACGTGCATATTGGTGTTTCATAATCATTCGATGAAAAAAGCCTTGCTCGCAGTATAACGCGCTCAAGCAGGAATGAGTACGATACATTTAAGGCGATCCGAAGATCGCCTTTTTGCTCAAGTCAGTGAATACCGCTCAGATCAGTTTTTCGCGTGCTTTTCCATGCGTTTTTGCATTTTGTCGCCACACTCCTGCATGCGCTCGTTTTGCAGTTCAACGAACTTTGCTTTTTGCTCTGGAGTCAAAATGCTCAACATTTGATGTTGTTTTTCCAACATTTTCACACGGCGCTCTGCTTGTTTCTCCGCCATCTGTTTCGCCAGCTCATTGGCGGTCGCTTGGTCGAAATTGTCCGCCAATAACAGGGCCTGTACTTTAGCGTGCTGTGCTTGACGTTCGGCCTGGTTTGCTGCGAAGTTGCCTTGATGCATCTCTTTCATTTGTGCACGGTTGCTGCCACGCATCGCATCCAACTGCTCTTTCTGTGCATCGGTCAGGTCAAGTTGACGCATCATGCCGCGCTCCATCCCCATGCCACATTCGCCATCAGGCCCTTTGTGATGACCTTTACCGCCGCCAAAAGCAAAAGCGCTGGCAGTACCTAGTGTTAGTGGAAGGACAACAGCAGCGAGTACCATTTTTTTTGCAAGTTTCATAATCAATTCCTTACTCATGTCGGTGGTTCATTTGAGCTGTTCTCACAGCGCTTGAGTGTAGAATACAAACTGCAAGGTAAAGTGACGTATAGAGAGCGTAAAGTATCGTAAAGAGCGACTTTGCTCCTCTTCCCTGCGGTCATTTCACAGTAATATTAAAGAGAACTGTTAAAGAGAACTGATTGAGAGAAAGGCCCTACTATGGCAAACATCCTGTTGATTGATGACGATACCGAACTGACGAGCTTGCTGACAGAAGTCTTAAGCTATGAAGGCTTTCATGTCACCGAGGCGAACGACGGTGAGCAGGGTTTGCAAGCCTTATCGGCAGAGATTGATTTGATCTTACTCGATGTCATGATGCCCAAACTCAACGGCATCGATACGTTGAAGAAGTTGCGTGAACAATGGGACACGCCAGTATTAATGCTGACAGCCAAAGGGGAAGAGATCGATCGTGTCATCGGCTTGGAGCTGGGTGCGGATGACTATCTGCCCAAACCTTTCAGTGATCGTGAACTGCTGGCACGTATCAAAGCGATTTTGCGCCGAACCAATGTGACGAAAGCCCCGAAAAGCAGCGATTGTATTGAGTATCAAGATATCAAAATTTATCCGGGCCGATTGGAGGCTTATTGTGCGGGTACTCAGCTTGACCTCACTGCCACCGAGTTCGCCTTGCTGAGCCACTTTATGCAAAACCCAGGCAACACCATCACAAAAGAGACGCTCA
Source organism: Vibrio floridensis (assembly GCF_021852965.1). Taxonomy (NCBI): domain Bacteria; kingdom Pseudomonadati; phylum Pseudomonadota; class Gammaproteobacteria; order Vibrionales; family Vibrionaceae; genus Vibrio; species Vibrio floridensis. The sequence goes on from NZ_JAKGCY010000016.1 coordinate 30,170, forward strand.
GCTTGGATGTGCTCGGTAAACGCCTAGCGGCTTTTGACCGAGCCATTGATATGCATGTCTCGAACTTGCGGAAAAAACTCCCTGAACGTGCGGACGGCAAATCTCGAATTAAAACCTTACGTGGCCGTGGCTACTTAATGATTGTGGAGTAACGGATGCGCTTGCCGAAAATCACCAGTTTGTATGGGCGAATTTTTGCGATCTTCTGGTTTACCATGTTTTTGGTGCTGATGGCCGTTTTGGCATTGCCCCATCTTGATCCTCGTAAGGCACGCAATATTCCGGCCGATCAATACGATCGCTTTATTGAAGCCAAGCAAGAGATTGAGAAGCAATATCGTGGCGAAACTGATCTTGCCCGCATTCTCTTTCGCATGGAGCGTCCAGGCGATCGCCACGGGCGAGATGGACGGCCGCGCTTTTTCATCACCGATTACGATGGCAATGTCCTCACCACCTTAGAACACGGAGATTTTCAGCTCAAAGCGCTGAAAAACTTCGTCACCTCGATTGAACAACCCGATCAACCGAAACAAAAACTCTATGGCCGCTTTATGCTCTCAGGGCCACTGCCAGTGACGCTAGCGAACAAAGAGTACTTACTTTACGTTGGGATGCGCTGGAACCAACCACCGCCTTTTTTACTACGTATGTTTGATCATCCATTTCAGCTACTACTGGCTGTGATGCTGGTCAGCACCCCTTTACTGCTGTGGCTCGCGTGGGCACTCAGCCAACCCGCACGACGCTTAGAAAAAGCGGCGCAACGTGTCGCCAAAGGGGAATTTGTCACGGATCCCTCTTTAGAAAAAGGCACCTCGGAGTTTCGCCAAGCCGGCGCCAGTTTCAACCGCATGGTCGAAGCGGTCAATCAGATGATTTCAGGTCAACAACGGCTGCTGTCGGATATTTCCCATGAATTGCGCTCACCACTGACTCGCTTGAGAATGGCCAATGCGCTTGCGACACGTAAACAGGGCGAAAGTAATGAGCTGCAACGAATTGATACCGAAGCACAACGTTTGGAACAGATGATCAGTGAACTGCTGGAACTCTCTCGCATGCAGATGAACAGCCATTTGGATCGTGAAGAGCAGCCCGTCGCCAGCCTGTGGGAGGAGATCATTCAGGATGCGCAATTTGAAGCGGAACAAATGGGCAAAGCCTTGCAATACACCCCATTGCCCGAGCGACATATTTCCGGAAATCCCAAGCTGTTGATGAGCGCGATCGAAAACATCATTCGCAATGCCATCTACTACGGCAAAGACCAAGTGATCATTGCCATTCAAGCCATCGACGACACGCTACATATCGTGGTGGACGACAATGGCGAAGGGGTACCTGAAGAGGAGCTCGAAGCCATTTTCCGTCCGTTTTATCGAGTCTCTACCGCTCGGGATCGTCATTCTGGAGGAACCGGGCTCGGCTTAAGCATTACCGAAAGCGCGATTCGTCAGCACAGCGGCACCATAAACGCTGAGCGCAGCGATCTTGGCGGTTTGCGAGTCACCATTACTCTCCCACTGGTGAAAAGGCGTTAATACCCTTACAAAGATCGCAGTTGATAATAATTATCATTAAGACCATGGTAAATCCTTCATCACCGGAGGATTTACCATGTCACACACTTTCCCTGAGCTTCCCTATTCCTACGATGCGTTAGAGCCATACATCGATGCAAAAACCATGGAAGTGCACTACAGCAAACACCATAAAACCTATTACGATAAGTTTCTCGCAGCGATTCAAGGCAGTGCGCTTGAGCATCAAACGCTCACTGAGATCTTCACAAGCATCTCTCGACACAGCCCTGCAGTGCGCAATAATGGCGGTGGCTACTACAACCATATTCTCTACTGGCAGTGCATGTCCCCCAATGGTGGAGGGGAACCTCAAGGCGCGCTCGCCCACGCGATTCAAGAAAAGTTTGGCACTTTTGCAGCGTTCCAAGAGGCCTTTTCCCAAGCCGCCATCAACACCTTTGGTTCTGGCTTTGCATGGTTAGTGGTCAAAGAGGGTGATATTCATATCACCTCCACCAGCAATCAGGATAACCCACTGATGGATATTGCTAGCGTACGTGGCGAGCCGATCCTCGCCCTCGATGTTTGGGAGCATGCGTACTACATCCGCTATCAAAATCGCCGCCCAGAATACATTGATGCTTGGTGGAATGTGGTCGACTGGCGAGCGGTGGAGCAAAATTATGCCCAAGCAATAGGCTAAACATCACCGCTCACCGGAGCGCCGTCGCTTATCGGGCTCTTTTATACCCAAGCCTTCAAACTTGGGTATATACTGGCCCCCTCATTTGACCATATTCTCTCGATACCATGTTTGATATTGCTCTATACGAACCAGAAATTGCGCCAAACACTGGCAACATCATCCGCCTTTGTGCCAACTGTGGCGCAAATTTGCACTTAATTGAACCGCTTGGGTTTGATCTTGAAGAAAAGAAGGTGCGCCGTGCTGGCTTGGATTATCATGATCTTGCTCGTGTCACACGCCATAAAAACTACCAAGCGTTCCTAGACTATCTCGATCAGCGTGGTGAATATCGTATTTTTGCCTGCACCACCAAAACCACTGGCCATCATGTGGACGCGCAATATTGTCAAGGTGATGTACTGCTGTTTGGCCCAGAAACGCGTGGTCTGCCGATGGAGGTGATTGAAAGCCTACCGATGTCGCAACGCATTCGTATTCCTATGATGCCTGACGCACGCAGCTTAAACTTATCGAATGCGGTCGCGATCATTGCTTTTGAGGCATGGCGTCAGCTAGGGTTCCAGGGGGCAAAATAACATCACCGCCTAGCCAACAAGATCAAAAAAGCCGGAATGCTCCGGCTTTTCTATTTCATCAAACTTCATCAAACGAGAATTTGTTCAAATTAACGCAGACGATTCTGTTCATCGTCTTGTTTGTCTTTGCTTTCATATTCCCCTTCGAACGTCTGGCCTTGCTTACCATCATTAAAAGGCTGACGATAAAACGGGTCTTGTTCGAACGGGCTGCGGTCGAAGCCTTCGCTATGATAGTGAGAGTGAAAACCACCGCCTGCACCATTCACCACTACCTTGCTCATCAAGTAGCGGGCAATCGCAGCTCTTGGACCTGGAATCAACACCATCATGCCCATGGCATCGGTCATAAAGCCTGGAGTGAGCAACAATACGCCCGACACCGCCAGCATCACACCTTCGACAATCTGTTGCGCAGGTAATTCACCTTGCTGCAAACGTTGTTGCACCGACATCAGAGTTTGCAACCCCTGACTGCGAACCAAAGACGCCCCAACAAACGCCGTAATCAGCACTAAGCCAATTGTCGGCCATAAACCGATAAAGCCACCAACTTGAATGAAGAGAGCGATCTCAACAATGGGCACACAGATAAACAGTAGTAATAATATTGGAAACACGAGATCCCCCCTTGGTTGATTTTAGTGTAATGGCAAATCGTGCAGTGACTCAAATTTATCCTGTAAAAATGCGTGTTTTTTGACTACCCCTTTAGAGTTATTCATATGCTGTTCATACTTTGCAAAATATTGACGAAATAAAAGCGAAAAAGGTGATCCACTTACTATTTTTATGCGCAAGGTACAGTATCATGTGCCACATAAGTCAGGACGGATTTTACAGCCAAATACTCTGATGAATGGATTCTGATTGCAGAAAATGGCTAACCAATCACTTAAATATCAGAATTATTATCTAAGGATCCTGTTATGGCTACCCTAACTGAAGCTCCAAAAGCATCAACTCCGGCCACTCGTATTGAAGAAGATCTATTAGGCCAACGTCACGTTCCGGCTGACGCTTACTACGGTATCCACACGCTGCGCGCCATCGAAAACTTCAACATCTCAAACGTAACGATTTCTGACGTGCCAGAATTTGTTCGCGGCATGGTCATGACCAAAAAAGCCGCTGCACTTGCCAACAAAGAGTTGGGCGCAATTCCTAAGAATGTAGCGGATTACATCATTCAAGCGTGTGACCTAATGTTGGAAACCGGCAAATGCATGGATCAGTTCCCATCAGACGTATTCCAAGGCGGTGCGGGCACTTCTGTGAACATGAACACCAACGAAGTGCTTGCCAACATTGCTCTCGAACTAATGGGTAAAGAGAAAGGCGATTACGACGTGGTGAACCCAAATGATCACGTGAACAAGAGCCAATCTACCAACTGTGCCTACCCAACGGGCTTCCGTATCGCGGTTTACAACAGCATCCATAAATTGATGGAAGCGATTGAATACCTAAAAGGTGCGTTTGAGCTGAAATCTCAAGAGTTCAACGGCATCCTAAAAATGGGCCGTACTCAGTTGCAAGATGCAGTTCCAATGACTGTCGGTCAAGAGTTTCACGCTTGGGCTGTGACGTTAAACGAAGAGATCCGTGCGCTAGACTACACCTCGAAGCTACTTCTTGAAGTGAACCTAGGTGCAACGGCAATCGGTACTGGCTTGAACACACCTCCTGGTTACCAAGCACTTGCCGTGAAACACCTAGCGGAAGTGACTGGCCTAGCAGTGGTTCCAGCAGAAGACCTTATCGAAGCAACTTCAGACTGTGGTGCTTACGTAATGGCACACGGCGCGCTAAAACGCCTAGCGGTGAAATTGTCTAAGATCTGTAACGACTTGCGTCTGCTTTCTTCTGGTCCTCGCGCTGGTTTGAACGAACTTAACTTGCCAGAAATGCAAGCCGGTTCTTCCATCATGCCAGCAAAAGTTAACCCAGTTATCCCAGAAGTGGTTAACCAAGTGTGTTTCAAAGTACTGGGTAACGACAACACGATTTCTTTCGCAGCCGAAGGCGGTCAGCTACAGCTGAACGTAATGGAGCCTGTGATTGGTCAAGCGATGTTTGAATCGATTTCACTGCTACAAAACGCGTGTGTGAACCTACGTGACAAATGTATCGACGGCATCACAGTAAACAAAGAAGTCTGTGAAAACTACGTTTACAACTCGATCGGTATCGTCACTTATCTAAACCCATACATCGGCCACCACGAAGGCGACATCGTTGGTAAGATTTGTGCGGAAACCGGTAAGAGCGTCCGTGAAGTGGTGCTTGAGCGTGGCTTGCTGACATCTGAAGAGTTGGATGACATCCTGTCTGTGCAAAACTTCATGCACCCAACTTACAAAGCAAAACGTTACGAGTAATCGTAAAGAGAAAGGGCTCCTTAGTGGGCCCTTTTTGCCGTTCTTTATTAATAACCATAATAATAACAAGTATTTATTTTAGTTCTGATTATTCAAGCGCTTTCGACAAAGCGTTTCGCTAATCAGATTCAACAAAAATATGAGGTAACAATCTATGGTAGCGGTCGAGTTATTAGTCGTTCTGCTCTTTATCTATTTAGGGGCACGAATTGGTGGTATTGGTATCGGTTTAGCGGGGGGTGCGGGCGTTATTGTCCTGTCACTGGTCCTTGGTGTACCGACCAAACAAGCATTTATTCCTGTTGACGTTATTTTGATCATCATGTCTGTGATCACGGCCATTGCGGCAATGCAAGTGGCTGGCGGTATGGACTGGCTGGTTCAAATCGCGGAAAACTTCCTGCGCAAACATCCTGAACGTATTACCTTCTACGCGCCTATCGTCACTTTCTTAATGACGTTGATGGCAGGTACCGGTCATACCGCGTTCTCGACGCTTCCTGTGATTGCCGAAGTGGCAAAAGGCCAAGGTGTGCGTCCTTCTCGCCCATTGTCGATTGCCGTTGTCGCATCGCAAATTGCCATTACCGCGTCCCCTATTTCTGCGGCAGTGGTGGCGTTTGCGGCCATGCTGGCGCCATTTGGTGTGGACTACTTAACGCTGCTTGCGGTTTGTATCCCAACCACTTTTGTGGCGTGTATGATCGGTGCTTTGGTGGCGAACTACATGGGTGGTGAGCTGAAAGACGATGCTGAGTATCAAGAACGCCTTGCAAAAGGCCTGATCAAACTCAGCACCGAGAAACAACGTGAAATTCTACCTACCGCAAAAACCGCGACTTACATCTTCCTTGGCGCGATTGCGTTTGTGGTTTGTTATGCGGCAGCAATTTCAAAATCGGTTGGTTTAATTGTTGACCCGGCACTTGGCCGTAACGAAGCGATCATGACAGTGATGTTGGCTGCTGCGGCCGCGATTGTGATGTTCACTAAGATCGATGCATCGAAAATCCCTTCGGCAGCGACGTTCCGCTCAGGTATGACAGCGTGTGTGTGTGTACTGGGCGTGGCTTGGTTAGGTTCTACCTTCGTTAATGCTCACGTCGATGGCATTAAAGATGTCGCTGGTGCTTTGCTGTCTGACTATCCTTGGATGCTAGCATTGGTGCTGTTCTTTGCCTCTATGCTGCTGTACTCGCAAGGTGCGACCACGGTTGCGCTTATGCCTGCGGCACTGGCGATTGGCGTTGCGCCACTCACTGCAGTCGCTTCTTTTGCAGCCGTGAGTGCACTGTTTGTTCTACCGACTTACCCAACGCTACTGGCTGCAGTAGAGATGGATGATACGGGTTCAACTCGCATTGGTAAGTACGTGTTCAACCACCCATTCTTTATTCCAGGTGTGGTGACCATCGCTTCTGCAGTTGCGCTTGGCTTTGCCTTCGGTAGCCTGTTTATCTAAGTAAAACGAGTCTTACTCATGGGAGCTTCGGCTCCCTTTTTTAATTTTCTGCACATAACCTCCCTATCGTTGAAACTTTCTGCACCGTTTCTGGGTCTGATTGGGTTAGACTCACTCCATTCACTCCCATATTTTGTTCACTATGCGCGCATTATTGACTTTCTTTGTTGCTGGATTGCTTGTGCTTTCCTCACCCGCCATGGCGCTGTTTGGCAATAACCAAAACAGCAGTTTTGCTTCTGGCTCGAATGATTTTGTGCCTGTTGATCAGGCTTTTCCTTTTAACTATTTCCAACAAGATCACCGCATCACCCTAGACTGGCAAGTCAAAGAGGGTTACTACCTCTATCAACAGCGTCTTTCATTTAGCGCAGAAAACGTTGTATTGGGTGACATCCAAATGGAAAACGGTCAGCCCTACCGTGATGAATTTTTTGGCGATGTGAATATTTATACCAACCCATTGTTCGTTAACATCCCAATGCAAGACTGGCAGCCGGGCGCAAAATTGATCGTACAATACCAAGGCTGTGCCAAAGCGGGCTTTTGCTATCCACCTGAAACACGAGTGATCGACATTACCTCGTTTACCAATGGAGACATGGCACCAGCAACGCTGCCGGCACAAACCGCCAGCCCTCTCGATACATCAACAGCGAACACATCAACGCCTCAACCTCTGACCCAGCAAGATCAGTTGGCTTCAGGCTTAGCCGATAACTGGTGGACGCCACTGCTGTTTTTGGCACTGGGTGTTGGCTTGGCCTTTACCCCTTGCGTATTGCCGATGTACCCGATTCTGACCAGCATCGTATTAGGCAGCGGTAAACTGAGTCAGCGACGCGCGCTTGGGCTCTCTCTGATCTATGTTCAAGGCATGGCACTGACCTATACCTTACTGGGTCTGGTTGTCGCTTCCGCTGGCTTGCAATTCCAAGCCGCCATGCAGCACCCTTATGTGTTGATCGGCCTGAGTATTCTTTTTGTCACCTTAGCGCTCTCCATGTTTGGGGTGTACACCCTACAACTGCCTAGCAGCGTACAAACTTGGCTGAACAATTTGAGTAATAAGCAGCAAGGTGGCAGCAGTGCAGGTGTTTTTGCCATGGGTGCCATTTCCGGTTTGGTATGCTCGCCTTGTACCACCGCCCCACTTTCTGGGGCACTGCTGTACGTGGCACAAAGTGGTGATCTCTTAACGGGGGGCGTTGCGCTGTATGCCTTAGCCATGGGCATGGGTATCCCTTTGATTTTAGTCGCGGTGTTTGGCAATAAACTGCTCCCCAAAGCGGGCGGTTGGATGGATCGCGTTAAAACGCTGTTTGGTTTTGTATTGCTGGCAGCGCCAATCTTCCTATTGGAGCGCATCCTTCCTGAAATGTGGTCAACCGCGCTGTGGTCTGCCTTGGGTATCGCGGCGTTTGGCTGGCTTTACCATGTGAAAAATAGTTTGGAGTTTGGTGGTTGGAAGCAAAGCTCGGTGGGCATCATTGCCGTGCTGGGTCTGTTTGCGTCCGCTCAGCCTGCCCTCAATTATTGGTTTGCCGACAGCACTCAACAGGCTCAAACCAGCGAAGTGAGCTTTATTAAAATCCGCAACGTCGAAGAGCTTCAACAACAATTGGCGTTAGCCAAGCAAGCCCAAAAACCTGTGATGCTCGATTTTTATGCCGATTGGTGTGTGGCGTGTAAAGAGTTCGAGAAATACACTTTCCACGATCCAGCCGTGGCAGCTCAACTCAAACAATTTGTGTTGCTTCAAGCCGACGTGACACGTAACCAAGCACAGGACATTGAGCTGCTACAGGCCCAACAAGTGCTCGGCCTACCGACGATCGATTTTTGGGATGCGCAAGGTAATCCGGTTTCAAACGCTCGACTCACTGGCTTTATGCAAGCGGCACCTTTCTTGGAGCATATTCAACGAATTTCCAACTAACCGATTCAAACGCCAGCAAAACCTTGCTGGCGTTTTTTCTTACCACATTCTCACCTTCACAACGGAGGTATATGCAAACTCTCTAATAAAAGTCGATTTACATCAGACTTTTAGCGTATAAAGATTGTCCACACTCTTAAAGCTGCAATAATTCCATTAACGAAATAGTTAAAAGTGTTTAACGTCATGGATTCGACCTACACCATCATCATCGCCGATGATCACCCCCTGTTCCGTAATGCGCTGTTTCAATCTGTGCATATGGCGGTCAGTGGGGCCAATTTGCTAGAAGCCGACTCACTCGATGCGTTGCTGAACCTGCTTATGCGCGAAGAAGAGCCGGATTTACTGCTGCTTGACCTCAAAATGCCTGGAGCCAATGGCATGTCAGGTTTGATCCATCTCCGTGCAGAGTATCCCGACCTGCCCATCGTTGTGGTCTCCGCCAGTGAAGAACCGGCGGTGGTCACACAAGTGAAAAGCCACGGTGCTTTTGGCTTTATTCCTAAATCGAGTGATATGCGCACACTGGTTTCCGCGCTGAACCAAGTGCTCAATGGCGATCCTTATTTCCCTGAAGGATTGATCACCAATAACGCCGCCTGTAATGACTTAGCCGAGAAAATCGCCGCGTTAACACCACAGCAATACAAAGTACTGGGGATGCTTTCCGATGGTTTGCTCAACAAGCAAATTGCTTATGAGCTGAATGTTTCTGAGGCCACCATCAAAGCACATATGACGGCTATTTTCCGCAAACTTGGGGTGAAAAATCGTACCCAAGCTGTGATCTTGTTACAGCAGCTAGAGCCCGAGCAATAACTCAACGCCAAACTCGGTATTCAGAAGTTTTCGTTATATTAGTTCACATTTTAATGACGCAAATGTTTAATACCTTGAGTAAAATACCTCGGCAGCCAAATGGGCTGTCTTTTTCATCCCTCTGTTATTAACTCTGGGAGGCCATACCTTGCTCAGTATTCTCATCACTCAATTTGTTGTTCTTTGGGCCGTGATTGACCCTGTTGGTTCAGTGCCTGTTTATCTTTCGCAAACCCAACACCTGACCGCCAAGCAGCGTCGTCTCGTCGCGCTCAAAGCTGTTGGTATCTCAGCAGGGGTATTGCTGTTTTTCTTAATCGCCGGGCAAATGCTGCTTGAAGCGATGCAGATCCCACTACCCGCCTTTCAGGCTGCGGGGGGGCTGGTTTTATTGCTATTCGCACTGAGTATGATTTTCGGTGAAAGTAAACCTGAGCAAGAGCAGAAGCTAAGCGAAGAGTTGGATAAATCCGCCCTCGCAGATTTGGCCGTCTACCCGCTGGCCATTCCTTCCATCGCGTCACCTGGCGCTATGATGGCGGTGGTGATGCTGACAGACAACCATCGCTATTCCTTTGCTGATCAAGCGATGACCGCAGCGGTGATGATGGCAGTACTATTGATCACACTGGTTCTGTTACTCGGAGCCAACACGATTCAAAAATGGATTGGCAATGTTGGCGCTGCCATCATCAGCCGTGTGATGGGTTTGATCCTCGCCGCCGTCGCACTCAACAATTTGCTGCAAGGCATTAAAGATTTTTACCTGTAGCACGTACGATGTTTTAGACCTTTGGCTAATTTAACATCAAATTAACATCCTCAATTCTGCTATCCATCTCACTAAACGCCCATTTTTCGGGCGTTTTTGCTTTTTACCGCCCCGACTAAAGTTGCACAGATCCCTTGACTCAACACTGCTATCTTAGGAAACGTAACATTACGTTAACACTTATCTATTCAGACGAGAAACACAAGGAGAAGGCCATGGCGTTCGAATCAACAGAACATGCTCAAGCCTACTGGAAGGAAAACTTGGGGATCATGGGATCACTGCTAGCAGTATGGTTTTTAGTGTCATACGGCGCTGGAATTTTATTTGTCGATGCACTTAATGCCATTCAGTTTGGTGGCTTCAAGCTCGGATTTTGGTTCGCTCAGCAAGGGTCGATCTACACCTTTGTGGCGCTGATCTTTGTCTACGTTGTCCGCATGAATGCGCTGGACAAGAAGTACAACGTGCAGGAAGACTAAGAGGTTTAGGAAATGGATATTCAAACTTGGACGTTTATTCTTGTCGGTATCACTTTTGCTCTGTATATCGGCATCGCAATCTGGGCCCGTGCGGGATCAACCAGTGAATTCTATGTTGCTGGTGGTGGTGTTCACCCAGTCGCCAACGGCATGGCAACCGCAGCGGACTGGATGTCTGCGGCATCATTTATCTCTATGGCAGGTATTATCTCGTTCATCGGCTACGATGGTACGGTATACCTGATGGGTTGGACCGGTGGCTACGTACTTCTCGCCCTTTGTTTAGCCCCTTATCTACGTAAGTTTGGTAAGTTCACCGTGCCAGATTTCATCGGCGACCGTTACTACTCAAGAACGGCACGTTTGGTTGCGGTATTCTGTGCTATTTTCGTATCGTTTACTTACGTTGCTGGTCAAATGCGTGGTGTGGGTGTGGTATTCGCACGCTTCCTCGAAGTTGATATCAACATGGGTATCATCATCGGTATGGCGATCGTGTTCTTCTACGCGGTTATGGGCGGCATGAAGGGCATCACCTATACGCAGGTAGCGCAATACTGTGTGCTTATCTTTGCCTTCATGGTTCCGGCGATCTTCACTTCCTTGATGATGACAGGTAACCCTGTACCTCAGCTTGGCTTTGGTTCGACCATGGCAGGGAGCGATGAGTATCTACTCACCAAACTGGATGGTCTAACACAGGAGCTCGGCTTCACCGCCTATACCGATGGGTCGAAGAGCATGGTTGACGTCTTCTTCATCTGTGCGGCGCTCATGGTAGGTACTGCCGGTCTTCCACACGTTATTATTCGCTTCTTTACCGTACCGAAAGTATCTGATGCGCGTATCTCTGCTGGTTGGGCATTGGTGTTCATCGCGATTCTTTATACCACCGCACCGGCTGTGGCAGCATTTGCACGCGTTAACATGATCGACACCATCAATGGTCCAGACATGCAAGGTGTCGCAGGCACAGAAGCACCGAGCTGGTACAAAAACTGGGAAAGCACTGGCCTAGTGGCTTGGGAAGACAAGAATGGCGATGGCAAGATGTTCTACTCTGGCGATGAGCGCAACGAGATGAAGATCAACCGCGATATCATCGTACTGGCTTCTCCAGAACTAGCAAAACTACCAAACTGGGTTGTCGCACTATTGGCAGCGGGTGGTCTGGCAGCAGCACTCTCTACCGCAGCAGGCCTACTATTGGTTATCTCAACCGCCATTTCGCATGACTTGTTGAAGAAAGGCTTTAGGCCCAATATGACCGATAAACAGGAGTTAATGGCCGCGCGGATTGCATCAGCGATTGCCATCGTCGGTGCGGGCTACTTGGGTATTAACCCTCCAGGCTTTGTAGCACAGGTTGTGGCATTCGCCTTCGGATTGGCAGCCTCGTCCTTCTTCCCTGCGATTATCTTGGGCATCTTCTATAAGAAGATGAACAAAGAAGGCGCAATTGCAGGTATGCTATCAGGGATCTTTTTCACTGCGGCTTACATCGTGTACTTCAAGTTCATCAACCCAGCAGCGAGCACACCGGACAACTGGTGGTTCGGTATCAGCCCAGAGGGTATTGGTACACTAGGTATGTGTCTGAACTTTGCAGTGGCGATTGTGGTAAACAAATTTACCGCTGAAGTACCAGCAGACGTACAAGAAATGGTTGAGTCTATCCGCTACCCGAAAGGAGCTGGCGCAGCTCACGACCATTGATCCACACTTTAGAGCTTTATTGTAGGGATTAAGCTCCGAGGAAAAGCAAAGCCGATGCAACTGCATCGGCTTTTTGTTGTGTACAAAGTATCAAACTTATTAATTACACAACAAACACGATATTAATCTCAAAAAAAAAACATTCTTTCTTATCAAGAAAAAACATCCTATATATTAGTCACCATTTGTTTTCGGACTAAAAATGAAAATCACTAAGATAATATTAACCCTGCTCTTAGTTTCTTTCCCACTAACAAGTCAAGGTAATATGTTGAGTATTTTTGATTTATTTAAAAAAAATGAGTATGTCTTAAGTCCAGAGGTCTCTGGACACCTTACTCAAGACGGACAAGCATTTGCGAATAGAGACGTTTATCTTGAAGGTTCTTTTTTAAAACATCGATATAACGATAAAACCAAAACTAATCTGAATGGGTATTTCCATTTTAACCCCATGATTCATGCTCAATGGTTGAAGAAATCCCCGTTAAATCAGGCTTACTCTTACTTTGGTATTTACTTGCTTGTAGAAGAAAAAAAGATATACATCTGGCACTCTCAGCTTAGCTACGATAAGCCTTATGACTTCATTACTAATAATCTTGGTAACTTTAAATGCAACTTAAACTCACCTGTGTATGAGTACTATTTTAAAAATCCTGTAGCACCTAATGGGGTCGATGCAATGCCACTGAGCCGATGTGATATTGGAGGGTATAAATATCGAAATAAAATCATTTAAAATCAATAATTTAATAATAAACTTATTTTTTAATCATCTCATGTCAGGTCTCCGCTATGGAAATATTTAAACAAAACATATTTGACTTAACACCCAAAATTCACGGAAGAATTTTTAATCATGGTATCCCTGCGGTAAATATTGAAGTTACTTTAGAAATCAGCGCTCTGAATGAGACAAAAGAGCTAAAAGCACACACTAACCAAAATGGTGAGTTCTTTTTTGAAGCTGTCAGTATTTCAACAATAAAGACACCAAGCATTTTTGACCCCAAAATGGTCAGCACATCATTAAGCATAAAACGTGACCTTGAATACAAATACTTATGGCGTTCATATTTACCTGGATATAGCATATTTACTTTCATGTCAGAAAATTTATCCAATCTCACTTGCGACATTAATTCAAAAGAGAAATATTTTATATTTGATGCTAAGAAAAAAGATCATGATGGGTATGAAGTTCATACTATCTGCGACCTTCATGGTGCATTAGAGTCAGGATATATAGAGAATTAAGCAGGTGATCATTATTGGCGTATCAACACAACTTTTTTCTTAGCCAAGACAATCACAAAGAGCTGCCATTTTAATACCAACCATGGCAGCTCTTTTTGGAGAAGGCACCTCACGCCACTCGGTTCAACACCGCTCTCAACTTGAGCGGTTTAACGGGTTTGGCTATAAAGCTAAAACCATTGGCTTTGATGCCTTGCATCATGTCATCGGTGCGATCGGCGCTGATGATCACCCCTTCAAAACGGCTGCCCAATCTAAGCTTACATTGCTGGAGCACTTCTAAACCTGTGCGACCTTCATCAAGACGATAGTCGGAGAAAATGACATCCGGATGCCAACCACCGTCCAGTGCTTTCAAACTTTGCACAATGTCAGTAGCGGTTTTCACTTCACACCCCCAACGCGCCAGCAGATTCTCCATGCCAACCAAAATATCGGGCTCATTATCGACACACAAAATACGTAAGTGACTTAACTCAGAGTGCGCTTGGGCAGGCTCTGCCGTCGGCAACGCTTGCACTTGCTGAGCACGATCCAGAGTAATAGAAAACACACTGCCGCGGCCATGCCATGAACGCATCGAAATCTCATGCCCCAACACTTGCGCGATGCCTTTGGAAATAGCGAGCCCTAACCCCAATCCCTGATCAGCGCGCACTTGGGTGCCTCGGTTGAACTCTTCGAAGATCTCTTGTTGCTTATCTTCTTCAATGCCCATCCCGTTATCCCATACATCGATACGCACACGTTCACCGACTCGGCGCACCCCAAGCGCTACCTTGCCATTAGGACTATATCGAAACGCATTGGTCAGGAAGTTCTGCACCACACGGCGCAGCAATTTTGGATCAGACGTGACATTGAGTGACGACGGGATCATGCAGAACTCGATGCCTTGTTGTTTGGCCAGTGCGCTAAATTCCGCATTCAAATTCGACAACACATCATTGATGGCAAAACCGTGTACGTGTACATCCAACTTACCCGATTCCAGTCGCGAGATATCCAACAAATCACCAATCAAATCTTCCGCAGCCCCGAGAGCACTTTCAATGTGATGCGCTAGCTTGCGGCTTTCATCGTCCTTAGTCACTTCCGAGAGTGATGAGGCAAACAGACGCGCCGCGTTGAGTGGTTGCATCAAGTCGTGGCTCACGGCCGCCAAAAAACGCGATTTAGAGCGCGATTCCAGATCCGAACGTTGTGTCGCCACCACCAGCTGTTTATTCAACTGCTCAAGCTCTCTTGTACGTAAATGAACACGTTCTTCGAGCGTTTCATTGGCTTCTTTCAGTGCTTGTTCTGCATCACGGAACACGGTGATGTCGGTAAAGCTCATCACAAAGCCGCCGCCGGGCATGGGGTTGCCTTGCACTTCAATCACGCGTCCATCGGGGCGAATGCGTGACGAGGTATGCCGCGAGCCTTGTTCCAAATGATAGACTCTACGACGCACATGATCTTCTGGGTCTCCCGGGCCACATAAACCCTGCTCAGCATTATGGCGAATCACATCGGCAATCGGCCTGCCCACTTGTATCAGCCCCGGCGGAAACTCAAACAGCTCCAAATAGCGTTGATTCCATGCCACCAGCCGAAGCTGTTTGTCCACCACGGCAATGCCTTGACCAATATGCTCAATCGCCCCTTGCAATAAGCCACGGCTAAAATCATACAACTCAGACGCTTCATCCACGATGGTTGCGACTTCCTCCAGTTGCATGTTTCTGCCTTGCAGCGCAGAAGTAAGGACTAACTTCGCCGACGAAGCACCAAACACCCCCGCCAATACCCGCTCAGTATGACGAATCAAGGTCGAGGGAGCTTGTTGGTTCGGCAATAAGGTTTCTCTTTGCTGCGACCAATAGTGAGCAAAGGCATTTTTCACCCGATTTCGCCCAACAAAGCGGGAGGCCAGCATCTCCAACTCGCCCACGGTGACACGGCTTTGATAGAGGCTGATGTTTTCATTTTCGGGCAATGGCGTACCAACAAACGACGCCGATTGTAAGCGCTCACTTAGGCTTGGACGTGTTAGCATCGAGACGACAAGGAAGCAGAGCGCATTGACGGTGACACTGAGGAACATCCCCCAGTCAGAGGCCTTCACGCCCATCTCCCCCAATACATCTGGTGGCGTAATCAACCAAATCAGCAAATTGCTCTGCGCATCCCCGGCCAACATGTCGGTTTGGCTCATCAATGTAATCAGCCATAAAGTAAAGCCCGCCGCCAGACCGACATACACCCCTTTGCGGTTACCTTGGCGCCAGTACATGCCGCCAATCAAAGCAGGAGCAAACTGGGTGATCGCCGCGAATGAGAGAAAGCCAATTGCTGAGAGCGAGTGAATTGCGTCCAGCGCTTGATAGAAGCCCCATGCGCCAATTAACAACACCAGAATCAACGCTCGACGAATACGAAGCAGTAAACCTGAAAAATGGTGGTGATTACGGTTAGACAGGCGCATGCGACGCAGCAGTAACGGCATCACCAAATCGTTGGAGACCATGATGGCGAGCGCGATGGTGGACACAATCACCATGCCACTGGCAGCGGACGTGCCACCAAGGAAGGCCAATAAAGCAATGTCATTGGCGCCAAACGCCATCGGCAAGCTGATCACATAAGTATCGGCAGGGCTGCCAGAGAGCAAACTTTGCCCCGCCCACGCAATCGGCAGCACAAAAATGCCCATCAAAATCAAATACAGCGGGAAGAGCCAGCGCGCGGTATGCAGATCTTGCGCGCGTTCATTTTCCACCACCATGGTGTGAAACTGACGCGGCAAACAGACAATCGCCAACATAGTCAGCAAGGTATGGATCAACAAGGTCGCAATATTGGGCGATTGGTACGTGGCAGCGGCCACACGGCTGAGATCGACCTCTTGATGTTGCATCGCCAGCCAGACGATAAACATTCCCACCACGAGAAACGCCACCAGCTTAACGATCGATTCAAAGGCGATCGCCATCATCATGCCGCGGTGATGCTCGGTGTTGTCGATATGACGGGTGCCAAACAGCATGGTGAATACCGCCAGTGCCCCTACCACAAACCAAGAAACGCCTGAGTCTTGATAGCCAAAACGGCTTGAGAGATCAGGCGCGATGATCTCAAGCCCCATGGTGATGCCACGCAATTGCAGAGCGATATAGGGCAAAATTCCCACCACAGCGATTAAGGTCACCACCACCGCAAGCCCTTGCGATTTGCCATAGCGCGCTGCAATGAAGTCCGCAATCGAGGTAATGTGCTCGCGCTTGGCAACGAGAATGAGCCGCGCCAAGACGCGCCAGCCAAGAGTAAAGACCAGAATCGGAGCAATGTAGATCGGCAAAAAAGACCAAGGATTATTGCTCGCCTGCCCCACCGTGCCGTAAAACGTCCAAGAGGTACAGTAAACCGCAATCGATAGGCTATAGATCCAAGGGCGCCAACGTGCCAACCAATTTTTTTGCCTATCTCCATACCAAGCGATGAGGAACAACACTCCTAAATACGCTAACGATACGGGTATCACCAACCATCCTTGCATGTGACATCCTTTCTCTTGGTCAATAAAAAACCTCTCCATACGGGAGAGGTTTCATTTAACTAAGGATAGTTTTTAATCTCAATCTCTTAGGATTAATTCTGTGCATTGGGCTCCGCTTTCACCACGCTAACGTCCTGAACCTGGCTGGTGACAGGCGCGACTTTGATGAACAGTGCCACTAGCCCCATGGCCGCCATCACCCAGAATACGTTCGCGCCCCAATGCTCGAAGCCCCAACCACTAAAGGCCGTCATCGCCGCAATAAAGGCCCCCAGTGGCAGCGCATTGTACAGGGCTTGTAGCGCCACCATTTTGTGTTCTTCTGAATTTTGAATGTATTGAATGGCTGCGATGTGCGCCATCGCAAACGTCACGCCGTGCAGCAACTGCACCAACACCAAACCCAACAACAGCGTGGTCGAGGCGGTAATGCCCCAGCGCAACATGACGCCAATCGATGCCGCGACAAACAACGCACGCAGCGACCAGCCCGCAAACAAGCGCTTGCTCAACGCAAACACCGCCACTTCCGATACCACACCAAGGCTCCACAAATAGCCGATGATCTCTTCCGAATGGCCTGCTTGCTGCCAGTAAATCGCACTAAAGCTGTAATAGGCGGCGTGACTGCCCTGAATCAGAGCGGCCAGTAGCAAAAATTTCACCACAGGGCCGTCGGTCAGCAGTTGCGTCAGTTTCGGTCTTTCACTGTGATGCTCGCTGCGCGTCACCGGCATCACATTGGCACTGCGCATACTCAGCAGTAAGGAAATAAACACCCCAACCAAGGCGGTGTACAGAATCATGTCGGTACCATAGAGGGAAATCAGATACCCCACCACGGTCGAGCCCGCGATAAAGGCGATCGAGCCCCACAAACGGGTGCGACCATAATCGAGCATCTTCAATCTTGCGTAGTAGTTGGCAAGCGCATCGGATAACGGCACGACGGGGCCACAACACAAGTTAAACAGTACCGTCGCTAACGCCATTAGCCAAAAACTGCCGCCGGTAAAGAAGTGGAAGCCGACAAAAATCAACGCCGCAAAACTGAGCCAACGTAACGCCGGCATAATGTGCTCAGCCTTGTGAATACGTGGCGTGATCACCATGTTCGCTACACAGCGTGTCGCTAAGCCGATACCGACCAGCAAACCGATGTCAGTGGAGGAGACGCCCTGTTCTTTAAACCACAGCGACCAAAATGGCAGATAGACGCCATAGGCAAAAAAGAAACCGAGAAAATACTGCGATATCCATCCATAAGGAGACGGTTTGAACATGATGGTGATCCTAAGGCCTGTTGACCTAAAAGCTGACGGGAGAAAAATCGGCGCCATTATGACTTGCCTTGCAGATGAGAAAAAGGGAATTCTCCGCGACAGATTGTTTCCTCTAATCAGCCTAATTGGAGTGAATTAGACCAAAGTCGTCTGGAGAGTCAGGAGAATTTTGTCAGACTTAGAGCATATGCCTTGCTGGTTTTGGATGCTGCCATGCCTGATAAATTTAATATGCAATCTCCCCCGTTTGATCGCTTGAGCGAGGGGCAACAACACCTTTTACGTTCTTCGCTGGATGTGGCCTATTTTCGCACCAAAGATGTGGTGCTCGCCGCGGGGCAACCGTCACCGCATCTGCATATCTTAATCAAAGGCGCGGTTGAAGAGCGCTCCGCCAACCAGCAAGAAGTGTTTGCTCACTATGCCAATGACGACATGTTTGATGTGCGCGCCTTGTTCGAGCCAACCGTACGTCATCAGTATGTCGCGCTCGAAGATACCTTAAGCTATTTACTGCCCAAGGCCATTTTTCTCGAGCTATACAATGAAAACGGCCAATTCGCCGCTTATTTTGATAACAACCTCGCCAAGCGCCAAGAGCTGATAGAGGCGGCGCAGCAGCAGCAAAATCTTGCTGAGTTCATTCTCACCAAAGTTGATAAAGCCATCTATCATCCACCGAAGATTTTGTCGCCTGAGATGCCGATCAATCAGGTCACGCGCATACTTAAAGAGAACGGCATCGATGCCGCCTTGGTACGCCTTCATGACGACGATGAGCGGCGACTCAACCATCCCAATGCACACCCTTATGCGATTGTCACCCGCACTAATATGCTCCACTCGGTGATGCTCGATGACAAGCCACTCGACACTCCAGTGGGCGACATTGCCACCTTCCCCGTCTTCCACGTCGATGATGGTGATTTTCTCTTTAATGCGATGATCACCATGACGCGCAATCGTATGAAGCGCCTCATGGTGTGCGATGGTCATCAAGCTGTGGGCATGTTGGACATGACGCAAATTCTCAGCGCCTTCTCCACCCATTCCCACGTGCTCACTTTAAGCATCGCGCGCGCCTCCAGTGTTGAAGAGTTGGCCTTAGCGTCCAATCGCCAACGTCAGTTAGTGGAAAGTTTGCTGAAAAACGGCATCCGCACTCGCTTCATCATGGAACTGATTTCTGCCGTCAATGAACAGATCATCGAGAAAGCCTTTGAGTTGGTTGTTCCACCCGCCCTTC
Source organism: Vibrio floridensis (assembly GCF_021852965.1). Lineage (NCBI taxonomy): Bacteria > Pseudomonadati > Pseudomonadota > Gammaproteobacteria > Vibrionales > Vibrionaceae > Vibrio > Vibrio floridensis. Next base: position 49,884 of record NZ_JAKGCY010000016.1, read on the forward strand.
ACGATCACTGTTGTTTGATCGTTTTAGGCTCAGAAGGGCGTGGGGAACAAATCCTCAAAACCGACCAAGACAACGCACTGATCATCAAAGATGGTTTGGAATGGCAACAAAGCGGCGTGGTGATGCAACAACTGACACACACTTTGCAGCAACTTGGCTATCCGCTTTGCCCTGGCAATGTGATGGTCAATAACCCTAAGTGGGTCAAAAGTCAGAGTGATTGGCGCAAAACGCTCACCGCGTGGGTACGCAGCGCCAAACCAGAAACGGTGATGGATTTAGCGATTTTTGCCGATGCGCATGCCGTTGCGGGCAATAAGGCATTGCTTGAGCCCGTGAAACAGCACCTCTCCGAGTTGATGGCGGATCAAGAACTGATTTTGGCCGAGTTCACTCGGCCTGCATTGAACTTTTCAGTTCCCCTCACCCTTTTTGGCAACGTCAAGGCCGACAAAAGCGGCCTCGACATCAAACAAGGCGGCATCTTCCCTATCGTGCACGGCATTCGAGCCCTGAGCTTGGAATACGCCTTACACGACAACAACACCTTCGACCGCATTGAGGGGTTAGTGGCACGCAACGTGTTGGAAAAAAGCACGGCCGCAAACCTAAGCGAAGCACTCAAGCTGTTTTTTAAATTGCGCCTAGCACAGCAACTGACGGAGCAGCACAGTAATAACAAACTCAACTTAACACTGCTGGATCGCACCGAGCGAGATTTACTGCGTCACAGTTTGCACGTGGTGAAAAAGTTCAAACAGTGGCTGGGTTATCACTACCAAATCAAAGATTAACCAACGCAAAACATCGAATCACGACCAAAGGCTATACGGCTAAGGTCTTAATGAAATAGGAATCTCTATGAACTGGTTTCGGCGCAACTACTGGTACTACCGATTGAAAGGGTCGCCCTATCAGTCGCTGTTTTGTGCGCCAAACAACAAAGAGTATGTCTCTCTCGACTGTGAAACCACCAGCCTTGACCCCAACCGCGCAGAGTTAGTCACCATTGCCGCGACCAAGATCATCGACAATCGCATCATCACCAGTAAACCATTCGAGGTGCGTTTGCGTGCGCCACAGTCTCTCGATTCTGGTTCAGTGAAAATACACAAGATCCGCCACCAAGACTTGGTCGATGGGTTGAGCGAGAAAGAAGCACTGCTCAAACTGATTGATTTCATCGGTAATCGCCCCTTAGTGGGCTACCACATCCGCTACGATAAGAAGATCCTCGATTTAGCCTGCTTACGTCACCTCGGTTTTCCCTTGGCCAATCCGCTGGTGGAAGTCAGCCAGATCTACCATGACAAGCTGGAAAAGCACCTGCCCAACGCCTATTTCGATTTGAGTTTGGACGCCATTTGTCGCCATCTCGACTTGCCCATCCAAGACAAACACGATGCGCTGCAAGATGCGATTGCCGCCGCTTTGGTGTTTGTACGACTCACTCGTGGCGATTTGCCGAGCCTGTCATTGCCCTATGCTTCTTCGTGATCGTAGTCGGAGAAAAAACACCCCTTCAGCACTCGCTATATCCTAAAGTCTAATTGTCGAAAGCCTCCAACTGATTGACAGTTAGAGGCATACGGATTCCCCCTTTCGTGATTGAGGCGTGTTTAAAACATCATAAAACCGCATCGCGAAGACAAAGGCACAAGGAGAAAGACAATGAGTGAAGCCAACATTTATCCGGTAAAAGAGAACATCAAAGCCCATACCCATGCGGATAATGATACCTACCTAGCCATGTACCAGCAGTCAGTCACTGACCCAGAAGGTTTCTGGAGTGAACACGGCAAAATTGTTGACTGGATTAAGCCCTTCACGAAAGTCAAACAAACGTCTTTTGATACTGGCCACGTTGATATTCGCTGGTTTGAAGATGGCACGCTCAACGTCTCAGCAAACTGTATTGACCGCCATCTAGCAGAGCGCGGCGATGATGTCGCCATCATTTGGGAAGGCGACAACCCAGCGGACGACAAAACACTGACTTACAACCAACTTCATCAAGAAGTGTGTCGCTTCTCCAATGCACTGAAAGAGCAAGGCGTACGCAAAGGCGACGTGGTGTGTCTCTACATGCCAATGGTCCCTGAAGCGGCGGTTGCGATGTTGGCTTGTACCCGTATTGGTGCGGTGCACACCATCGTCTTTGGTGGTTTCTCGCCAGAAGCATTGGCTGGCCGCATCATCGACTCCGATGCCAAAGTCGTCATCACGGCCGACGAAGGCGTTCGTGGTGGCCGCGCGGTACCACTGAAAAAGAACGTGGACGAAGCACTGACTAACCCTGAAGTGAAAACCATCAGCAAAGTGGTGGTGTTCAAGCGCACTGGCGGCAACATTGATTGGCACGAACATCGTGATGTTTGGTGGCACGAAGCAACAGCAAAAGTCTCTGACGTTTGCCCACCAGAAGAGATGAAAGCTGAAGATCCGCTGTTCATCCTCTACACGTCAGGCTCAACCGGTAAACCAAAAGGCGTACTGCACACCACGGGCGGCTATCTGGTTTACGCGACCATGACCTTTAAGTACGTGTTTGACTACCAGCCAGGCGACACCTTCTGGTGTACGGCCGACGTGGGTTGGATCACTGGCCACACGTATCTGGTTTACGGTCCACTGGCAAACGGCGCGAAAACCATTCTCTTTGAAGGCGTGCCAAACTATCCAAACACCAGCCGCATGAGTGAAGTGGTCGATAAGCACCAAGTCAACATTCTTTACACCGCACCAACGGCCATTCGTGCGCTGATGGCAAAAGGCAACGAAGCGATCGAAGGTACGGATCGTAGCAGCCTACGCATCATGGGTTCTGTGGGTGAACCTATTAACCCAGAAGCGTGGGAGTGGTACTACAAAACCATCGGCAACGAGAAATCACCGATTGTCGATACTTGGTGGCAAACCGAAACTGGCGGCATTTTGATCACACCACTGCCAGGCGCCACCGCGCTGAAACCGGGTTCTGCAACGCGCCCATTCTTTGGTGTTCAGCCTGCACTGGTGGACAACATGGGTAATGTGATCGAAGACCAAGCCGCAGAAGGTAACCTCGTTATCCTCGATTCTTGGCCAGGTCAAATGCGCACGGTTTATGGTGACCATGAGCGTTTCGAACAAACCTACTTCTCAACCTTTAAAGGCATGTACTTTACCGGAGATGGGGCGCGCCGCGATGAAGATGGTTACTACTGGATCACAGGCCGTGTGGATGACGTATTAAACGTTTCTGGCCATCGTATGGGTACAGCGGAAATTGAATCCGCCCTAGTGGCACACCCGAAAATTGCTGAAGCGGCGATTGTTGGCATTCCACACGACATCAAAGGCCAAGCAATTTACGCCTACGTCACCCTCAATGCGGGCGAGTATCCAACCGCCGAGCTGCATAAAGAAGTGAAAGATTGGGTACGTAAAGAGATTGGCCCCATCGCAACGCCAGACGTACTGCATTGGACAGATGCGCTACCGAAAACTCGTTCAGGTAAAATCATGCGCCGCATTTTGCGCAAGATCGCCACGGGAGACACCAGCAACTTGGGTGACACCTCAACACTGGCCGACCCAAGCGTAGTTGATAAGCTGATCGCAGAAAAAGCCGAACTGGTTTAATCCGTTTTAAACAAAACACCCTCAAAGCCACTCTACATAAGAGTGGCTTTTTTGTTTGCCGTTATCATTACCCATACTATAAGAAAGGTTAATCTTGTTTTTTGTTAAGCTGGTTACAGAAAATCCACGGCAAACAGGGAGATTAGACCAGTAAATTGCTGCTAATTGTAATGAATTGGCTATAATCTTGGTCGATTTTGAAAAATTTGCGCGTTTTTTACAAAAATCTCGTGCCGATTTCTCGTATTTTTGGGAATATGCTGGTTCCACTCACGTTAAAGGAAGATAGCGTCAACATGTCTGCAAAATCACGAATTCTGGTCCTTAACGGCCCAAATATTAACCTGCTGGGTTTGCGTGAGCCGGGTCATTACGGTCACCACACTTTGCCGCAAATCGTCGAGACGCTGACACAACAGGCGCAAACTGCAGGCATCGAGCTCGAACACCTGCAATCGAATCGTGAGTATGAATTGATTGAAGCCATCCATGCCGCACACGGCAACGTCGACTTCATCATCATCAATCCAGCGGCTTTTACTCACACCAGTGTTGCGCTACGTGATGCGCTACTGGGTGTTGCCATCCCTTTTATTGAAGTGCACCTCTCCAACGTACACGCTCGTGAGCCGTTCCGACATCACTCTTATTTGTCGGACAAAGCGGTCGGCGTGATTTGTGGCTTAGGGGCGCAAGGCTATGAATTCGCTCTGTCGGCAGCCATTGCTCGTCTGCAGGCAAAGTAAACCCAACACTCTGCAACCCTTTAGGGTTGTCTTACTCACAAGATAAAAGAGAAAGAAAAGATGGATATTCGTAAAATCAAAAAGCTTATCGAACTAGTTGAAGAATCTGGCATTGCTGAGCTAGAAATCTCTGAAGGCGAAGAGTCGGTACGCATCAGTCGTCACGGTCAAATGATGGCAGCGCCTGCTCCAATGCACTACGCTGCGGCACCTGTAGCGCAACCTGCGCCAGTTGCAGCAGCACCTGTCGCAACCGCAGAAGCAGCTCCAGCTGCAGCGGCAGTACCAGCAGGCCACCAAGTTCTTTCTCCAATGGTCGGTACTTTCTACCGCTCTCCAAGTCCAGATGCGAAAGCATTCATCGAAGTGGGCCAATCTGTGACTGCAGGTCAAACACTGTGCATCGTTGAAGCGATGAAGATGATGAACCAAATCGAAGCAGACAAATCTGGCGTGGTAACAGCAATTCTTGTTGAAGACGGCCAGCCTGTTGAGTTTGACCAACCACTTGTAGTTATCGAATAAGCGGAGTTCGCTATGCTAGATAAAGTAGTCATCGCGAACCGAGGTGAAATCGCACTTCGTATCCTTCGCGCGTGTAAAGAACTCGGCATCAAAACCGTTGCCGTGCACTCCACCGCCGATCGCGATCTAAAACACGTACTGCTGGCAGATGAAACTGTGTGTATCGGTCCTGCTCGTGGTATCGACAGCTATCTGAACATTCCTCGCATTATTTCAGCAGCAGAAGTGACTGGCGCGGTGGCGATCCACCCAGGTTACGGTTTCTTGTCTGAAAACGCAGACTTTGCTGAACAAGTAGAACGTAGCGGTTTCATTTTTGTGGGTCCAAAAGCGGACACCATCCGCATGATGGGTGACAAAGTATCGGCTATCACTGCAATGAAAAAAGCGGGCGTTCCATGTGTACCTGGTTCTGATGGTCCACTTGATAACGACGAAGTGAAAAACCGAGCACACGCGAAACGTATTGGTTACCCAGTGATCATCAAAGCCTCTGGTGGCGGTGGTGGTCGTGGTATGCGTGTGGTTCGTAAAGAAGCAGACCTCGTTCAAGCGATTGCCATGACGCGTGCAGAAGCAAAAGCAGCATTCAACAACGACATGGTTTACATGGAGAAATTCCTAGAAAACCCACGTCACGTTGAAGTTCAAGTGATTGCAGATGGCCAAGGTAACGCTATTCACCTAGGTGAGCGTGACTGTTCAATGCAGCGTCGTCACCAAAAGGTTGTTGAAGAAGCACCAGCTCCAGGTATTACTGAAGAGATGCGCAAGTACATCGGTGAACGTTGTACTCGTGCTTGTGTGGAAATCGGCTACCGCGGTGCTGGTACATTCGAGTTCCTCTACGAAAACGGTGAGTTCTACTTCATTGAAATGAACACCCGTATTCAGGTTGAGCACCCAGTGACTGAAATGGTGACTGGTGTTGACCTAATCAAAGAACAGCTGCGCGTTGCGGCGGGTCAGCCTCTGTCATTCACGCAGAATGACATTAAGATCCGTGGCCATGCGATTGAATGTCGTATCAACGCGGAAGACCCAGAGCGCTTCCTGCCATCTCCAGGTAAGATTGAACGCTTCCACGCACCAGGTGGTATGGGCGTTCGTTGGGAATCGCACATCTACAGCGGCTACACAGTGCCACCGCACTACGACTCAATGATCGGTAAACTGATCACTTACGGTGAAAACCGTGACGTTGCGATTGCACGTATGAAGAACGCCCTAGGTGAGATGTTCATTGAAGGCATCAAGACCAACATTCCGCTGCAAGTGAGCATCATGAACGATGAAAACTTCCAGCACGGTGGTGCCAACATCCACTACCTAGAGAAAAAACTCGGCCTTCAGCACTAAGCGCAGCGCACTGGTTACCATGCCCACTTCGGTGGGCATTTTTCATTGAGCGGATTTTTTCGTTTGCAGGGAAAGTCTGCTAAACTCTGCGCCAAATTTAAACATTAAGAGTATGCACTCATGCCTTGGATTCAAATCAAACTCAATGCGACCAACGAAAACGCTGAGCTTATCGGCGATATGCTTATGGAAGAGACTGGCGCGCTATCGGTGACTTTCTTAGATGCGCACGATACCCCTGTCTTCGAGCCACTGCCTGGTGAAACGCGTCTTTGGGGTGATACGGATGTCCTGGCACTGTACGACGCAGAGGCGGACACTCAGCTCATCATGTCGCAAATCAAAGCAAGCAACATGCTGGCTGAAGGCTTTGCTTACAAAATTGAGCAGCTAGAAGACAAAGATTGGGAACGTGAGTGGATGGACAACTTCCACCCAATGAAATTTGGTCAGCGTTTGTGGATCTGCCCAAGCTGGCGTGACATTCCCGATCCCACCGCAGTGAACGTGATGCTGGATCCTGGCCTTGCGTTTGGTACGGGTACTCACCCAACCACAGCACTGTGTCTTGAATGGCTAGAGGGTCTTGATCTTTCGGGTAAAACCGTTATCGATTTTGGTTGTGGCTCTGGCATCTTGGCGATCGCAGCGATCAAACTGGGTGCAGAAAAAGTCATCGGGATCGACATTGATCCTCAAGCACTTCTCGCTTCGAAAGACAACGCCCAACGTAATGGCGTTGCCGATCAACTGGATGTTTATCTGCCTCAAGATCAACCGGAAGGTCTGCTTGCTGACGTCGTTGTCGCGAATATTTTGGCGGCACCACTGCGTGAGCTTTCTTCGATCATCAAGGGTCTTGTCAAACCAAATGGCCAATTAGCGATGTCGGGCGTGTTGGATACCCAAGCAGAAGATGTGGCCAACTATTACCGTGATGAGCTTCACATTGATCCAATCGTTGAGCAAAGTGAATGGTGTCGCATCTCTGGTCGCAAGCAAGGCTAGACAAGACTTTCAGGGGTAATTGTTTGAAATTCATACAAATTGCAAAAACAATTTGTCAATGCTCAAATATTAGTCTTTTCACGCAGAAAAAAAATGCGTAAAATGCGCGCCCTTGCTGGTATGAAGCTGTGACGACGTTTTGAAGATCGGAAATTATCAACTTAAGAACAAACTAATCGTAGCGCCGATGGCCGGAGTAACGGATAGACCGTTTCGAGAGTTGTGCCTTCGTTATGGTGCGGGAATGGCCGTCAGTGAAATGATGTCCTCTAATCCGCAGCTATGGAAAACGTCGAAGTCGAAGCAACGCATGGTGCATGAAGGCGAATCGGGCATTCGCTCTGTACAAATCGCGGGCAGCGATCCACAGCTGATGGCAGATGCCGCGCAATTCAGTGTTGAAAATGGTGCGCAAATCATCGATATCAACATGGGTTGCCCAGCAAAAAAAGTGAATAAAAAGCTGGCGGGTTCCGCGCTGCTCAAATACCCGGACATTATCGAACAGATTTTGAAAGCGGTGGTTGACGCAGTGAACGTTCCTGTAACGTTGAAAACCCGCACAGGCTGGGATACAGAAAATAAAAACTGTATTCACATCGCTAAATTAGCCGAAGACTGCGGCATACAAGCTCTTGCTCTGCATGGCAGAACCAAAGCCTGTATGTACAAAGGTGAGGCCGAATACGACAGCATTAAAGCCGTTAAACAGGCAGTTTCCATTCCGGTTATCGCAAACGGTGATATCGATAGCCCGGAAAAAGCCAAGTATGTACTGGAGTACACCGGCGCAGACGCTTTAATGATTGGACGCCCTGCCCAGGGTCGTCCTTGGATTTTCCAGGAAATCCATCACTATTTGGAAAACGGCACCACAATGCCTGAACTTCCGATTGAGGAAGTGAAAAGCATTATGCTCGGTCATGTTCAGGCTCTCCATGAGTTTTATGGTGAGTATTTAGGCCCTCGCATCGCGCGTAAGCACGTGGGTTGGTATCTAAAAGAACATGAGCAAGCAAGTGAGTTTCGCCGTACCTTCAACGCTATCGACGCAGCGATGCTGCAACTTGAAGCGCTCGAAGGTTATTTTGATAACGTTGCATCATAATTAAGAGAAGAGCTAGACCGAATATGTTCGAACAAAATCTGACTTCAGAAGCTTTAACAGTAACTACCGTAACATCACAAGATCAAATCACGCAAAAGCCACTACGTGATTCTGTTAAAGCGTCTCTTAAAAACTACTTGGCTCAACTAAACGGTCAAGAAGTGACTGAACTTTATGAATTAGTTCTAGCTGAAGTTGAACAGCCACTACTAGATACCATCATGCAGTACACTCGCGGTAACCAAACTCGCGCAGCAACCATGATGGGCATCAACCGCGGTACTCTTCGTAAGAAACTGAAAAAATACGGCATGAACTAATCCCTGATTAGTTTGATCGCTTTCAAACCGCCCGCTGGAGTTTCCCGCGGGCGGTTTTCTTTTATCGGTTCTTATGCCCTCTTTTCTACGCAGTAGCACATTTATCCTGTAACGCTACCCAACCTTTGCTTTAAAACCGTAATCACTTTCAAATCTCGCCTTTCGTCGCATATACGAAGCTGTTATCAATTTGTTACATTGAAAAAACAATAACAATCAACAAATGTTTCCCAACCCTTCAAGGAGTGATTGGTATGGTCGGTTCTAGCTTGCGCGTCATTAACATCAAACAGCGACTTTATGTACTCACGTTCGTGATTACATCACTATTGCTGCTTCCATTTATCGCTCTGCTCTACGCCTATCAAAGTGATTTGATGGAAGCCAAGCAGGTCAAAACACGCCATTTGGTCGAAGCGGCCGTGAGTTTGCAGCAGCACTATTATCAGCAAGAACAAGCCGGGCGCTTGTCTCGCGAAGGGGCGCAAACGCAAGCCAAGGCGGCCATTAGCCAGCTGCGCTATGAAAAAGAAGATTACTTTTGGATTAACGATGATCAGCCCAATATGATCATGCACCCGATGAAACCGCAACTGAACGGCAAGAGTTTAAGCGCAGTGAAAGATCCGACAGGCAAGGCGCTGTTTGTTGAAATGGTTTCGGTGGCAAAAACATCCGGGGCTGGCTTTGTCCATTACATGTGGCCAAAACCGGGTTCGGACGTTGATGTGGAAAAAGTCTCTTATGTGCAAATGTTCCAGCCATGGGGGTGGATTACCGGCAGCGGTGTCTATATCGATGATGTTGAAGCGCTGGTGTGGCAGCGTATTCGTGCTTCTCTTCTCCAATTGAGCCTGACTGGCGCTGTCATGCTGTTACTGGCTGGATGGATAGGCAACAGCATTACCCAGCCATGTCGAGCGACGCAGCGCGCTTTAGAGGATATTGCACAAGGTGATGGCGACCTGACCAAGCAACTGCCTGCCGACGGCCAAGATGAGTTAGCGCAAATCGCTCGTGCGTTTAACCAATTCACCAGCAAGATCCGCCTCATCGTACAAGGCATTGCCCCTGTCACACGTGATGTCACCGGCTCAGCCTCTGAGCTGACCCAAGTGGCAAGAAATGCACTCGAAAAAGCCACCGCCCAGCAGCACTCGGTCGATTCCGTTGCCAGTGCCATGAAGCAACTGCACGACAGCAACATGCAAGTGGCCGATTCGGCTCAAGAGGCAGCCAGTGCAGCGCAGACTGCTTCAGAGAAAGGCAAGGAAGGCAGTGCCATCATTGAAAAAGCCTCTGGCTACATGCATGCCTTGTCACACACCGTGACCCAAACAGAGCTCAATGTGCAAGAGCTAGCCAAAGAAACCCAAAAAGTAGGCTCAGTGTTGGAAGTTATCCGGGGTGTGGCCGAGCAGACCAATTTACTTGCGCTCAACGCTGCAATAGAAGCCGCACGAGCGGGTGAGCAAGGCCGTGGCTTTGCGGTGGTCGCTGACGAAGTACGCACATTGGCTACGCGCACCAGCAGCAGTACCGATGAAATTCAACACATCATCGCGCAGTTGCAACAACGCGCCAACGATGTCTGTTTATCGATGGAGCAAACACAGCGTCAATCCACCGAAACCCAACAACAAGCCAGCTTGGCACAGCAAGCCCTAAGTGACATCGATGCGCAAATTGCTGTGATTCTGCAGCTCAATCAGCACATTGCTCGTGCCAGCGGAGAGCAAACATCGGCCACTGAGCTCATTAACCACAATCTGCTGCAAATTGTCGATCACAGTGAACAGACGGCAGCACAAGCCAATCAAGTCGCTGCGGCGAGCGAGCAGTTGATGGCTAGCGGTAATCAATTGCAAGTCAACTTTGCTGCGTTCAAGGTGTAACGCCAATAGAATGAACAAACTTACGATCGGCTTAGGTCATTAATGGCCTAAGCCGTCTGTTATTCTAAAGCAGCAAGAATAGAACAGTGGCTGGCATTATCTTCCACATGGCCACAGCACGCATCGTTAATTTTTTTCAGTGCCCGACGAATTTTGTTTAATTCGGCAATTTTCTCATCGATGAGTGCCAACTTAGCAGAAGTGATCGCTTTCACCTCGGCGCAACTGTGTTCTGTTGCTTCGAGCTTGATCTCCAGCAGCTCTTTGATCTCTTCCAAACTCAAACCGAGTTCTTTGGCTTTTAGAATGAACCCCACCTGCTTCTGGTTTTCATAATTGTAAAGACGGTAGCCGGATTCACTGCGACCAGCTGGCTTGATCAGGGCATTTTTTTCATAAAAGCGCAGCGTATCCGCGCTCACACCACAACGTTTCGCCAATTCACCTATCTGAAACATAACTTTCCTTATTAACTATCTCGTTACTTTTTCTCTTAAAGTTCGAGTTTTTTGCAATTATTTTTGAGATGCCAAACGATTGCGCGAGATTTTATGTAATAAATTGGTTAGAATACGCGCCATCAAATGAGGGAGACTGTCTTCTTACCAGAAAAGAGAGACAAAGGTCTTTTCCAAAACTGGCCAATATTTTACCCCAAGAGGTAAAAACAAGTTCATTTTTGGCAAATATCTTTAGTTTAACTCCGTGAATTTGAGGAAATTGGAAGCATGAACAACGCTCGTCCTATTCGCCGTGCGCTTATCAGCGTATCAGACAAAACCGGTATTGTTGAGTTTGCGCAAGCTCTTGCTGAGCGCGGTGTCGATATCTTATCGACTGGCGGTACTGCTCGTTTACTTGCAGAGCAAGGCATCGCAGTCACTGAAGTCTCTGACTACACTGGTTTCCCAGAAATGATGGACGGTCGCGTGAAAACGCTTCACCCGAAAGTTCACGGTGGTGTGCTCGGTCGTCGTGGCCAAGACAATGAGGTCATGGCAAAACACGGCATTAACCCGATCGACATGGTGGTGGTTAACCTCTACCCATTCGCAGAAACTGTCGCCAAAGAAGGCTGCACACTGGCTGACGCGGTTGAAAACATCGACATCGGCGGCCCAACCATGGTTCGCTCTGCGGCGAAAAACCATAAAGACGTGACTATCGTTGTCAACGCTTCAGACTACCATCGCGTCATCACAGAAATGGACGCCAACGACACGTCGCTTACTCTAGAAACGCGTTTCGATCTCGCTATCGCAGCCTTTGAACACACCGCTGCTTACGACGGCATGATCGCGAACTACTTCGGCACTATGGTTCCTTCATACGGAGAGAACAAAGAAGGCGATGAAGAGAGCAAATTCCCGCGCACTTTCAACCAGCAGTTCATCAAAAAACAAGACATGCGCTACGGTGAGAACAGCCACCAAGCAGCCGCTTTCTATGTTGAAGCCAACCCACAAGAAGCATCGGTTGCTACCACACGCCAAATCCAAGGCAAAGCCCTTTCTTACAACAACATCGCAGACACTGACGCAGCGCTTGAGTGTGTGAAAGAGTTTAATGAGCCAGCTTGTGTCATTGTTAAGCACGCTAACCCATGTGGCGTAGCGCTAGGTAAAGACATCCTAGAGGCGTACAACCGCGCTTACCAAACCGATCCGACATCCGCATTCGGTGGCATCATCGCCTTCAACCAAGAGCTAGACGCGGAAACGGCCACAGCGATCGTTGAGCGCCAATTTGTTGAAGTCATCATTGCCCCTTCTGTATCAGCTGAAGCGATTGAAGTGGTGGCAGCGAAGAAAAACGTTCGTCTGCTTGAGTGTGGCGAGTGGACAACAAAGACAACAGGCTTTGATGTGAAACGCGTGAACGGCGGCCTACTGGTTCAAGATCGCGACCAAGGCATGGTCAGCCTAGATGACCTTAAAGTCGTCTCTAAGCGCCAGCCAACTGAAGAAGAACTCAAAGACGCGTTATTCTGCTGGAAAGTCGCCAAGTACGTAAAATCGAACGCGATTGTTTACTCTAAAGGCGATATGACTATTGGTGTGGGCGCTGGCCAAATGAGCCGCGTCTACTCAGCGAAGATTGCTGGCATTAAAGCGGCAGACGAAGGCCTACAAGTTGAAGGTTGCGTCATGGCCTCTGATGCCTTCTTCCCATTCCGTGACGGCATTGATGCAGCAGCAGAAGCTGGCATTAAATGTGTAATTCAGCCTGGTGGTTCGATGCGTGATGACGAAGTGATTGCCGCCGCAGATGAACACGGTATGGCGATGATTTTTACGGGCATGCGCCACTTCCGCCACTAATTTTTATCAGAGGTGCCTTATCAGGCACCTCTTTTTGCAAGATTTGAGGATGATGAGATGAATGTATTGATAATTGGTTCCGGCGGTCGTGAACACGCACTAGGTTGGAAAGCCGCGCAAAACCCAAATGTAGAGACAATCTTCGTCGCGCCGGGTAACGCTGGTACCGCACTTGAGCCTAAGCTAGAAAACGTCAACATCGCCGTTGAAGACATTGCCGGTTTAGTGGCGTTTGCTAAAGAGAAAGCCATTGAACTGACCATCGTCGGTCCTGAAGTGCCGCTCGTACTGGGTGTCGTTGATGCGTTTAGTGAAGCAGGCCTGCCAATTTTTGGCCCTACCCAAGCGGCTGCGCAACTTGAAGGCTCGAAAGCATTTACCAAAGACTTCCTTGCTCGCCATCAAATTCCTACTGCGGCGTACGCAAACTTTACGGAAATCGAGCCAGCATTGGCGTACGTGCGTGAACAAGGCGCGCCAATCGTGGTGAAAGCAGATGGCCTTGCAGCAGGTAAAGGCGTGATTGTCGCGATGACGCTGGAAGAAGCGGAAGAAGCAATCAAAGACATGCTCGCAGGCAACGCCTTTGGCGAGGCAGGCAGCCGCGTGGTGATCGAAGAGTTCCTGGATGGCGAAGAAGCCAGCTTCATCGTGATGGTGGATGGTGAGAACGTATTGCCGATGGCCACCAGCCAAGACCACAAACGTGTCGGCGATAAAGACACCGGTCCAAACACCGGCGGTATGGGGGCTTACTCACCCGCACCAGTGGTGACACCAGAGATCCATAACCGTGTTATGCAAGAAGTGATCTTCCCGACCGTGCGTGGTATGGCCGCCGAAGGTAACCCATACACGGGCTTCCTCTATGCCGGCTTGATGATTGACAAAGATGGCACACCAAAAGTGATCGAGTACAACTGCCGCTTTGGTGACCCAGAGACGCAACCTATCATGATGCGCATGGAATCGGATCTTGTGGAATTGTGCCTCGCGGCCATCGACAAGAAACTGGATCAAGTCGAGTCCAAGTGGGACCCTCGCGCATCGATTGGTATCGTGCTTGCAGCGGGTGGTTACCCAGCAGCGTACAACAAGGGTGATGTGATCTCTGGCCTACCTCAAGTTGAGATTGAAGGCGAGAAGGTCTTCCACGCTGGTACTGAAAATAAAGAGGGCGATATCGTCACAAACGGTGGTCGTGTTCTGTGTGCCACCGCTCTGGGCAATAGCGTATCAGAAGCGCAGCAACGCGCGTACGAACTAGCAAAACAGATCCGTTGGGAAGGCATGTTCTATCGCAACGATATTGGCTACCGTGCTATCGCTCGCGAGCAGCAGAAATAACAACAGCGTTAGTTGGCTAACACAAAAAAAGGCGCATGATGCGCCTTTTTCTTTCGTCAGTAAACCACGTTACTCTTCGATAAGTACTGGCTTCTCAATGCAATCTTTATCGTCATCATCCATCAAAAGCAAGGTATCGACTTCTAAACGACGAGTCGATTTTTTGCCTAAAAACGCCACGTAACTATCCACACTCGCAAGTCGGTTAACCACAAAACCCGGGAGCGTTTTGTTGAACTCAAGTGAGGTATACTCTTCTCCGCCACAAGTTTCAAACGTTTCGCCATCCCAGTAACCTTGCACCAACTCCAAACCTTCTCGAGATTGCAGCTTGGTCTCTTTGACTAACGCTTCCGCTTCATAGCGGTAACGCTGCAGCTGCTCCTGCTGGATGGGTAGCACTTTGCCATTTAAACGATACTGTTGATAAACCGCATCACCTTCAACATTAAAACGAACGTGGATTCGATAAGGCACCAAACCAAGCTTACCATCAAGCTGTTCACCTTCTCGAATCAACTCTCGCAACGCGCCTTCATCCCATCGGTAATCACTCTGATACCAACCGTAATCACCAGAAAAAACGTAATCGGCCGCCTTGTGAGGCCCAGTAAGCTTATCCGTGACCCAATAAAAACTCGTCGCATCGCCCATCGTCTGGCCACCAGAGAAATGAGTGAACTGTTCAAGATTTGGTCTTGGTGCTGAAGAACAACCAGCAAGGATTAGGAGGGCAGTCAGGGAGAGAAGTCGTTTTTTCATGATGTCAGGCAATTAAAAAAGGCACCGGAGAGAATCTCCGGTGCAGAGCAATTAGTTTACTGATTCTTTCAGCGCTTTACCTGCTACGAATGCAGGAACGTTTGCTGCAGCGATTTGGATCTCGTCACCCGTTTTTGGGTTACGGCCAGTACGCGCTGCACGGTGGTTTACTTTGAATGTACCAAAACCAATTAGTTGAACCTGGTCACCCTCTTTTAGTGCATCAGTCACACCGTTAAGAGTTGCTTCAAGAGCAGCTTTTGCTTGTGCTTTAGATAGGTCTGCTTTCTCTGCGATAAAGTCGATTAATTGGGTCTTGTTCATTAGGTTTCCCTTCTCATAGGTTATCGAATTCGTTTCACTCTAAAGCATAAAGCCTATGTCTGGCAAAGGTTTGTCGTCAATCTTTCGCTTTAGTGCCTTACTTTTAACCGTTTTCTGAGTAATAACTCACAAATTGTTACCGAATAACCATACAAAGAGCTTGGATTTCACGGCCGAAGCACCTATTTACAAGGAGTCTACGACCATTAGATAATGCACTTTGTCTCAGTGTAGACGTGAACTCGTGACTTCTTCAAGGGCAACTATGCTACTGCTTACTTTCTATATTTCGATTGCTATTGGTATTTCTTTCATCTGTTCTGTGCTGGAGGCGGTACTACTGAGCATCAGCCCAAGCTATATTGCGCAGCTCAGACAGCAAGGTCATCCTGCTGCTGAACCGCTGACGAAGCTTAAAGCAGACATCGATCGTCCGCTGGCTTCTATCCTCACATTAAACACCATCGCTCACACCATTGGTGCTGCGACAGCGGGTGCGCAAGCGGCAGTGGTTTTCGGCAGCGAATGGTTGGGGGTATTTTCTGGTGTCCTAACGCTCGGTATTCTTGTGCTCTCGGAGATTGTCCCGAAAACCATTGGTGCCACATACTGGCGACAACTAGCGCCTTCGGCAGCCACGACATTGCGTTGGATGGTGTGGGCTTTGACCCCCTTTGTTTGGTTCTCAGAGCAAATCACCAAGCGTTTGGCACGCAATCAAGAACTGCCCAAAATGCGTGATGAGCTATCAGCGATGGCGATCTTAGCACGCGAAAGCGGTGAGTTTGCCGAAGGTGAGTCGAAGATCCTAAGTAATCTACTAGGCATTCAAGATGTACCGGTAACGCAGGTGATGACACCTCGCCCTGTAGTTTTTCGAGTGGATGCCACCACCACGATTAACGAGTTTCTCGCTGAGCACAAAGAGACACCATTCTCTCGCCCTCTGGTTTACAGCGAGCAGAAAGACAACATCATTGGTTTTGTCCACCGCTTAGAGCTGTTCAAACTGCAGCAATCGGGGGAAGGTGAAAAACAGCTAGGGGCGGTAATGCGACCCATTCATGTCATCATGAACACACTTGCTTTGCCCAAAGCCTTTGACCAGATGATGGCAAAACGCTTGCAGCTTTCTATCGTGGTGGATGAATACGGCACCGTACAGGGCTTAGTCACGCTCGAAGATATCTTCGAATACTTGTTGGGCGAAGAGATCATCGACGAAGCCGACAAGAGCCAGGACATGCAAGAACTCGCTTACCAACGCTGGGAGCGTTGGAAAAATAAGCACGGCATGATTGAAAGCCGTGACGACGATGAGGATCAAGGAAGTAACGACAAGGCTAAGTCGTAGATTGGACAGGTGTCAAAACAACAAAAGGCTCGATCGGAGCCTTTTGTGTTTCTATCGCTAGAGCGTAATGCCAATGTTGCTGATTGGGTCATCTCTCAGCTCTTGTCTCAAGTCTTTAATCAAATCGATATCGCGCTCTTGTGCTTCACGCAAAGGACGGAAAATTGCCCACTGCACATCCCACTCAGAACACACCGCTTCGTTCGCTTTCTGGTTATCATTGGTGATCGCTTCACTGCCTTGAGCTTGCTCTAAATCCACCACGGTTTGCACCGACTGCTGACTGATTTTAATCATAGAGTCAAACAAGTAGTCACGATCAAGCAAACCGTGCAGTAAGGTGGAGAGAGATTGACACGCATCCATCGCCGGGTAAACCGCATAGAGCTCGAACTCTTCTGCGCTAGGAAAAAGCTCTTCCAACTTCTCAAGTTGACGCTCAAAATTCACCTTAGCGTTTTTCACCGTGAGAATTTCCCATACACTGTCTAAAATGTTGCGATAACCGCGTGGGTCTGCAAAGGCTGTATTTTCGCAAAACAGCGCGTAGTTTGGGTACATACGCTCACATAAGCAGGCCATAAAGGTTATTTGTTGCCAAGGTTCCAGTTTCTCTAAACGAACCTGCAGGGGATTCTGTAGCATAATCACTCAATCATTGCGGAAAAAGACAGCGGAAGTGTACTTGATTCGCCACAGGGAAAAAAGTTAATGCATCAGTCAAATCACAAGATTTTCATTGATACCGAGGATAATGCAGCTTATCAGCAGTTGCTCAATGACCAAGCCCTACCCAATTTGACCATTACGCAATACCGAGAAGAAGCGAATATTATTCTCGCCGCCCCACCCAAAATCGCACCACAGCTCTCAGAATGCCACCAGCTCGAATGGTTACAGTCTACCTATGCTGGCGTGAATGCACTGATGCAACCTCAGTTACGACGGGATTACAAGCTGACCAATGTCCGTGGTATTTTTGGCCCCTTGATCGCGGAATACGTCATCGGCTACGCCATTCAACACTATCGCCACTTGGCCCGCTATGCGGAGCAGCAACAGCAACGTCTCTGGCAACCGCATCCCTACTCTTCCCTAGAGGGCAAAACGATCACCATCTTAGGTACTGGGAGCATAGGGAATCACCTTGCGCATGCCTGCTCAGCGATGGGGTTACACACCATTGGCGTCAATCGCACAGGCATTCCGCCAAACGGTAGCCATTTTCAGCAAACCTATCACATCAATGAGCTGGCAGCGGCCTTGAAGCGAGCGCACATCGTAGTCAACACTCTGCCTAGCACAGAACATACTCACCATTTGTTGAACCAAGCGAGCCTAAGCCACTGTCGTCATGCTCTATTATTTAATGTTGGACGTGGGGACGTCATTGACAATGCGGCACTACTTTTGGCGATTAAAAATCACTGGGTCGAACATGCATTCTTAGATGTATTTGAACAAGAACCCCTCGTCACGGATCATCCATTTTGGGGGCTCAAACAAATCACTATCACGCCGCATATTGCCGCGCTGAGCTTTCCTGAGAAAGTGATGGCGCTGTTTGCTGAAAATTACCATCGTTGGCTTGAAGGGTACCCGCTCAACCATCAAGTCAGCTTCACCAAAGGGTATTGAGGCATGCCACTTGAGCCGCTGTTAACTCAAATACGAGCTTGCCAAGTGTGTGCCTCCGCCTTGCCGCTCGGTGCGAACCCTGTGGTTCAAGCTCACTCAGAGGCGAAGATTTTGATCATCGGACAAGCGCCAGGTACCAAAGCCCACCAAACTTCCATTCCGTGGAATGATGCCAGTGGCAATCGCTTAAGAGCGTGGTTAGACATTGAAAAGCAGACTTTTTATGACCCAAAACAGATCGCCATCATGCCGATGGGATTTTGCTATCCCGGACGAGGGCAATCTGGCGATCTTCCGCCACGAAAAGAGTGCGCACCACTGTGGCATGAGGCCTTACTGAAACACTTACCCAATATCGAACTGACACTGTTGATTGGTCAATATGCACAAAACCGTTATCTGTCGAACAAACCAAAAACACTGACTGAAACAGTACAAAATTGGCAAGCTTGGCTACCCGCTTACCTGCCAATTCCTCATCCCTCACCAAGGAACACACTGTGGTTGAGAAAGAATCCTTGGTTTGAAGAACAAACCGTGCCCTACCTTCGCCAACAAGTGCATCAGCTACTCTCCCCGAGCAAGGTTGAGATCTAAAAAGCATTGAGATCATGGCAACCCAAAAGCACCTTTCGCTGTACACCGCTGAGGTAGAAGCGAAAAACAAAAACCAGCCGAAGCTGGTTTTTAATGGCTAACAGAGAGTGCTTTTTATTGGTGGTATGGCTTAGAAAGCTCGTGAACCGCCTCAACAAAGACACCTGCGTTTTCTGGTGGAACGTCAAGATGGATACCGTGACCCAAGTTGAACACGTGTCCAGTACCACCATGGCCAAATCCTTCTAGGATAGAGGCCACTTCTTCACGAATGCGATCGTGAGAAGCGTAGAGCATCGATGGATCCATATTGCCTTGCAGGGCCACTTTGTCACCGACACGCGCTTTTGCGTCTGCAATGTTGATGGTCCAATCAAGACCTACGGCATCACAACCCGTAGCCGCAATCTGCTCTAACCACATGCCACCATTCTTCGTGAAGAGCGTCACGGGTACGCGGCGGCCATCGTTTTCACGAATCAGGCCATCCACAATCTTATGCATGTATTGCAATGAGAAGAGGTTGTAGTCACGCGGCGTCAATACGCCCCCCCATGTATCAAATACCATCACTGATTGCGCACCTGCTTTAATTTGTGCGTTTAGGTATTCGATAACGCTGTCTGCTAGCTTATCAAGAAGTAGGTGCAGAGTGTGTGGTTCTGCGTACATCATTTTCTTGATCTTAGTGAAGGCTTTTGAGCTGCCGCCTTCAACCATGTAAGTGGCGAGTGTCCACGGGCTACCAGAAAAGCCAATCAGCGGTACATCACCGTTCAAGTCTTTGCGGATTTGACGCACAGCGTTCATAACATATTGCAGCTCACCTTCTGGATCCGGCACGCCGATTTTTTCGACGTCTGCTTTGCATGTGATTGGGTTATCGAAGATCGGGCCTTCACCTGTTGAGAAGCGCAGACCCAATCCCATCGCATCTGGGATAGTCAGGATATCAGAGAACAGAATGGCGGCATCCAGCGGAAAGCGGCGAAGTGGTTGAAGAGTCACTTCAGACGCAAGCTCTGCATTTTTACACAAAGACATGAAATCGCCTGCTTGCGCGCGAGTTGCTTTGTATTCTGGTAGGTAACGACCTGCCTGACGCATCATCCATACCGGTGTGCAATCGACTGGCTGTTTAAGAAGAGCACGCAGATAACGATCATTTTTTAATTCAGTCATTCCGAAATTCCAGTTGTTAGGCTTTTTATAAGAGCGACATTCTAACACCGATTTCGTGCAAAATGCGGTCTGCTTTGCGCCCTGGATCAAGTTATTAACTTTTAAATCAATGCTTCATTTGCAACCAAGATGTAACAGTGTTAAAAATTTTCTCGCTAGCGAAAACTATAATTACAAACTGAACACTCTGTGTTCAGCATCTCATAACGACATCTTACTTACCCCCTCCCTCTCGGAGGGTTTTTTTTATTTATTTTTCAATTATTTACATAGAAGATCTCACTCAAAGTTTGTTCTATTAATGCTCTAGCTATCGTGCCTGTTGGTGCGACGGGGGGCAAATTGTCGATACCAAACCAATCTGCATCGCTCAGCTCGCTGTAATCTGGTTTCAACTCCCCCGCGTGGTAATCGGCCAAAAAGGCCATCATCATACTGGAAGGAAATGCCCAAGGTTGGCTGCCAAAGTAACGAATGTTGGTCACATCAATACCCGTTTCTTCTTTTACCTCTCTCGCCACGCACTGCTCTAAGGTTTCACCCACTTCCAAAAATCCGGCGATGACGGTATACATACCATTGCGGTGCCTTGGATGCTGGGCCAGTAAAATCTTATCCTGCTTACGCACCGCGACAATAATGCATGGGAAAATGCGCGGATAATGCAAGGTCCGACAGTCGCCACACTGCATCGCGAGTTGGTTGTGATTGAGGTGGTTGCGTCCACCACACTGAGGACAAAAACGCATTGTTTGCGTCATATGGCCATATTGAACCGCTTTGCTCATCAGCAGAAAAAGCGCTTCAGAAAACTGGAGACACTCTCTGAGTGATGTCATTTCAAGGTGTTGTTCCACATCAGATTCATTGAGCCACATGACAGGCATCTCTTGATGCTGCCCAATGCATTGCGCTTTCTCCACCGGGAGATTCCATTCGCTACCACGACCAAAAGGCAGCTCTCCGTCCACCAGCCAAAGTTCACTCCCTGCAACAACACACCAATATGCTTTGGGGTCATGCTTGCTGTCACTATTCGATAACATTCCTATTCCTCACCGCTTGCAGTTCGTTCATTTTACTGGCAATCTAATTTCATACCAGAATTTGTAGACTCAGTCGTTTCAGACTATAAATTCTTGTAAGGACAAGAGTTTGTATCCAGTTGGCCATTTTGCCAAGGTACTGGCTTTACTATGCAAAGGAAACGATCACGGATCAGTGATTAGCTCATGAGGGCATGGTCATGCTAAAAAAATTCAAACAAACACAGGAACAGTGGGGTGGCTCAAGTGATGTCATTGACCACTGGTTGGAAACTCGTCAATCGCTGATTGTGGAGTTTTGTAAGCTTGCTGCGCTGCAGCCATGTTCGACCAAATCAAATGTTTTAGAACTCCCATCACCCATCGATTTACAACACTTCTGCCAACATCTCGTCGACTATATTTCTGAAGGCCACTTTAAGATTTATGACATGGTCATGGACAAGTGGCGAGCAACCGGCTTTGAGGCAACCACCGAAATTAACGACACGTACGCGAAGATTGTGCTGACCACTGAACCCTTATTAAGTTTCACAGACGCCTACGCCAATGTTGATGAAGAGGACCCTTTGGAAAGTTTTGAACGCGATTTATCACGTGTAGGCGAAATTATCGAGCTTCGATTTGAAGTAGAAGATCACCTCATCCAGTTGATTGCGGACAGCTTATCAGTTCCTCCTGGCGCTTAGTGGCAACTTAGCCATTTAGAATGGCCATTCGTAAATAAACGCGATGTAAAAAAGACAGATAAACAAAAGGCACCTCGAAAGGTGCCTTTTTTATGCTTCAATCAGCGATTACTCGTCTGAAGAGAAACCTGCATTCAGTAGTGCCGCTAGGTTATCAGTTGCTTGCGCTGCTGATGGACCTTCTTGCTCCTGAGCACGTTTCGCCTGACGATCTTGGTGGTACGCAAAACCTGTACCAGCAGGGATCAGACGACCAACGATTACGTTCTCTTTCAGGCCACGTAGATCATCACGCTTACCAGAAACCGCAGCTTCTGTTAGTACGCGAGTCGTTTCCTGGAACGATGCCGCAGAGATAAACGATTCAGTCGCTAGAGACGCTTTAGTGATACCTAGTAGCTCACGTTCGAAGCGAGCTGGCTCTTTGCCTTCTGCTTCAAGATTACGGTTAGCAATCTTCACTTGTGAGTATTCTACTGTCTCGCCTGGTAGGAACTCAGAGTCACCAGCATGAGTAATAGTACACTTACGTAGCATCTGACGAACGATAGTCTCGATGTGCTTATCGTTAATCTTAACGCCTTGGAGACGGTAAACTTCCTGAACTTCGTTCGCGATGTACTGTGTTACTGCGTGGATACCACGTAGACGCAGGATATCGTGTGGAGCTTCTGGACCGTCAGCAATGACGTCACCACGTTCAACACGTTCACCTTCGAACACGTTCAACTGACGATGCTTAGGAATCATCTCTTCGTATGTATCACCACCCTCGCGAGTGATAATCAGACGACGCTTACCTTTGGTCTCTTTACCGAAGCTTACAGTACCTGAGTATTCTGCAAGGATAGCTGGCTCTTTCGGCTTACGAGCTTCAAATAGGTCAGCTACGCGTGGTAGACCACCGGTGATGTCTCGGTTACCGCCCGATTTCTGTGGAATACGAGCAAGTGTGTCACCGATACCCATCTCAGCGCCATCTTCGATGTTTACGATCGCTTTACCTGGTAGGAAGTATTGCGCTGGCATATCAGTACCAGGGATCATTACATCCTTACCTGCTGCATCAACAAGTTTGATAGCCGGACGCATATCTTTACCTGCAGCTGGACGAGCCGCTGCATCCGTCACTTCGCTTGAAGATAGACCTGTTAGATCGTCTGTTTGACGAGAAACCGTTACGCCATCAATCATATCAACGAATTGAACACGACCTGCCACTTCAGTGATGATTGGCATGGTGTGCGCTTCCCAGTTTGCTACTGTTTCACCAGCAGTTACTGAATCGCCATCTGCTTTGTTCAGTGAAGAACCGTAAGGCAGTTTGTGCTTCTCTTTGGTACGACCAAATTCATCAATGATAGTCAGCTCTGATGCACGAGAAGTGATAACTAGCTTGCCATCTTTGTTGATAACGAACTTCGCGTTGTTCAGCTTAACAGAACCGTTGTTCTTCACTTGGATGCTATTTTCTGCTGCCGCTGTTGATGCCGCACCACCGATGTGGAACGTACGCATCGTTAGCTGTGTACCAGGTTCACCGATAGACTGAGCAGCGATAACACCGACTGCTTCACCTTGGTTCACTAGGTGACCACGTGCTAGGTCACGACCGTAACACTGCGCACAACAACCAAAGTCAGAGTCACACGTTACAACAGAACGTACAGTGATCTTGTCAACTGAGTTGTCATTGATGATCTGACACCATTTCTCATCCAATAGCGTGTTACGCGGGATAAGAATTTCTTCAGTACCAGGCTTAACGATGTCTTCAGCAACCACGCGGCCTAGTGCAAGCTCAGTCAATGCTACTTTAACGTCACCACCCTCGATATGAGGCATCATTTCAACGCCTTCTAGCGTGCCACAGTCGTGCTCTGTTACAACCACGTCTTGTGCAACGTCTACTAGACGACGAGTTAGGTAACCCGAGTTCGCTGTTTTCAGTGCCGTATCCGCAAGACCCTTACGAGCACCGTGCGTTGAGATAAAGTACTGAAGTACGTTTAGACCTTCTTTAAAGTTTGCAGTGATCGGCGTTTCGATGATTGAACCATCTGGACGCGCCATCAGACCACGCATACCTGCTAGCTGACGAATCTGAGCTGCAGAACCACGAGCACCTGAGTCCGCCATCATGTAGATGCTGTTGAAAGACTCTTGTTGCTCTTCTTCACCGTCACGGTTAATGACCGTTTCAGAAGAAAGGTTCTCCATCATCGCTTTCGCTACGCGATCGTTGGTTGATGCCCAAATATCGATCACTTTGTTGTAACGTTCGCCCGCAGTTACAAGACCAGACTGGTACTGTTCCTGGATTTCACGTACTTCTTCTTCTGCTTCTGCGATTTCAGTGTACTTCGCTGGCGGTACAACCATATCGTCGATACCAACAGACACACCAGAAAGTGCTGCGTAAGCAAAACCTGTGTACATGATTTGGTCAGCGAAGATTACTGTGTCTTTCAGACCTAGCTTACGGTATGCCTCGTTAAGTAGGTTAGAAATCTGCTTCTTACCTAGCTTTTGGTTAACGATGCTGAACGGTAGGCCTTTCGGTACGATTTGCCACAACATGGCACGACCAATAGTGGTATCCACCATCTTAGTTTCTGTTGTGCTGTGACCATCTTCATCGACCACTGTCTCAGTGATACGAACTTTTACGCGAGCGTGTAGCGCCGCAGTTTTAGTGCGGTATGCTTTTTCAGCTTCAGCAGGACCTGCTAGGTACATGCCTTCGCCTTTCGCGTTGATCATTTCACGAGTCATGTAGTACAGACCCAATACAACGTCCTGAGAAGGTACGATGATCGGATCACCTGACGCTGGCGACAGAATGTTGTTTGTCGACATCATCAGAGTACGAGCTTCAAGCTGTGCCTCTAGGGTTAGAGGTACGTGAACCGCCATTTGGTCACCATCGAAGTCCGCGTTGTAAGCCGCACACACTAGTGGGTGTAGCTGGATCGCTTTACCTTCGATTAGTACTGGTTCGAACGCCTGGATACCAAGACGGTGAAGTGTCGGTGCACGGTTCAACAGTACTGGGTGTTCACGGATTACTTCGTCTAGGATATCCCAAACGACCGCTTCTTCACGCTCTACCATCTTCTTAGCCGCTTTGATTGTCGTCGCTAGGCCACGAGTTTCAAGCTTGCTGTAAATGAACGGTTTGAACAGCTCAAGTGCCATCTTCTTAGGAAGACCACACTGGTGCAGACGAAGGTATGGACCTACTGTGATTACAGAACGGCCAGAGTAGTCTACACGTTTACCTAGAAGGTTCTGACGGAAACGACCTTGTTTACCCTTGATCATATCAGCAAGAGATTTCAGAGGACGTTTGTTCGAACCTGTGATCGCACGACCACGACGACCGTTATCCAGTAGCGCATCAACAGACTCTTGCAGCATACGTTTTTCGTTACGTACGATGATGTCCGGAGCTGCTAGCTCTAGAAGACGCTTCAAACGGTTGTTACGGTTGATCACACGACGGTATAGGTCGTTCAGATCTGAAGTCGCAAAGCGACCGCCATCTAGTGGTACTAGAGGACGTAGATCTGGCGGAAGAACTGGAAGTACAGTTAGGATCATCCACTCAGGGTTGTTGCCTGAAGAGATAAACGCTTCAACCAGCTTCAAACGCTTAGTCAGTTTCTTACGCTTAGTTTCAGAGTTAGTGGTATCTAGCTCTTCGCGCATCTGCTCAACTTCAGCATGCAGATCCATTGAACCTAGTAGGTCCTTGATCGCTTCTGCACCCATTTTCGCAGTAAACTCATCTCCCCACTCTTCTAGACGATCCAGGTACTCTTCTTCAGTGAGCATCTGAGATTTTTCTAGATCCGTCATACCTGGTTCAGTGACTACGTACATTTCGAAGTACAGAACACGCTCGATATCACGTAGAGGGATATCCATCAGTAGACCGATACGAGACGGTAGCGATTTTAGGAACCAGATGTGAGCAACTGGAGAAGCCAGTTCGATGTGGCCCATACGGTCACGACGAACTTTAGTCTGAGTAACTTCTACACCACATTTCTCACAGATCACACCACGGTGCTTCAGGCGCTTGTATTTACCACAAAGACACTCGTAGTCTTTTACTGGGCCAAAGATACGCGCACAGAATAGACCATCGCGTTCAGGTTTGAACGTACGATAGTTGATCGTTTCAGGTTTTTTAACTTCACCAAAAGACCATGAACGAATCATGTCTGGTGAAGACAGACCGATTTTGATTGCATCAAATTCTTCGGTCTTATGCTGTGCTTTCAGAAAGTTTAATAAGTCTTTCACAATCAGCTCCTGTAAGGAGTTAAAAGCAGCCAGCCGTGTGAAACTGGCTGCTTTCTACCAAATAACCCGGACGGATTACTGTTCGTCTTCTAGCTCGATGTTGATACCTAGCGAGCGGATCTCTTTCAACAATACGTTGAACGATTCTGGCATGCCAGGTTCCATCGCGTGGTTACCATCTACGATGTTTTTGTACATCTTAGTACGGCCGTTAACGTCATCCGACTTAACCGTTAGCATTTCTTGTAGCGTGTAAGCAGCACCGTATGCTTCTAGTGCCCATACTTCCATCTCACCGAAACGCTGACCACCGAACTGAGCTTTACCACCTAGTGGCTGCTGAGTTACCAGACTGTACGAGCCAGTAGAACGTGCGTGCATCTTGTCATCTACAAGGTGGTTCAGTTTCAGCATGTACATGTAACCTACGGTTACAGGACGCTCAAACGCATCACCTGTGCGACCATCAAACAGAGTTAGCTGACCTGACTCTGGCAGACCGCCAAGTTTCAGTAGCTCTTTGATTGATGCTTCAGACGCACCGTCAAATACTGGAGTCGCAATCGGTAGACCACCACGTAGGTTGCCAATCAGAGTACGAACTTCTTCATCAGACAGAGAAGCGATGTCTACTTTCTGGCGAGTTTCGCCTAGATCGTAAACTTTTTGCAGGAATTCGCGGAATTTCGCGAGTTCTTGCTGCTCTTTCACCATCTGGTTGATCTTGTCACCAATACCTTTCGCTGCTAGACCCAAGTGTACTTCTAGGATCTGACCGATGTTCATACGCGAAGGTACACCCAGTGGGTTCAGTACGATGTCTACAGGCTGACCTTTTTCATCGTATGGCATGTCTTCAACAGGGTTGATCTTAGAGATAACACCCTTGTTACCGTGACGACCTGCCATCTTGTCACCAGGCTGGATACGGCGTTTCACCGCTAGGTAAACTTTAACGATTTTCAGAATACCAGGCGCTAAATCATCACCTTGAGTGATCTTACGACGCTTAGTTTCAAACTTCTTATCGAAGTCTGCTTTTAGCTCGTCGTACTGCTCTGCAAGTTGCTCAAGCTGAGTTTGCAGTGCGTCGTCTTCAAGAGTCAGCTCTAACCACTTCTTACGATCGGTTGAATCCAGCTTCGCTTCAGCGTAACCACCAGCGATAAGTACCGCTTTAACACGGTTTAGAAGACCACCTTCCAGAATCTGGAACTCTTCCGTCAGGTCTTTCTTCGCTTCTTTCAGCTGCATCTGTTCAATTTCAAGCGCACGCTTGTCTTTCTCTACGCCATCGCGAGTGAAAACTTGAACGTCGATGATGGTACCTGAAACAGAGTTTGGTACACGTAGTGACGTATCTTTAACATCCGATGCTTTTTCACCGAAGATCGCACGTAGTAGCTTCTCTTCAGGCGTTAGCTGAGTTTCACCTTTTGGTGTTACTTTACCAACCAGGATGTCGCCACCCTTCACTTCAGCACCGATGTAAACGATACCTGACTCGTCTAGTTTAGACAGAGCAGACTCACCTACGTTTGGAATATCCGCTGTGATCTCTTCAGATCCCAACTTAGTATCACGTGCCACACAAGTCAGTTCTTGAATGTGGATAGTCGTGAAACGGTCTTCTTGAACTACGCGCTCAGATACTAAGATCGAGTCTTCAAAGTTGTAACCATTCCAAGGCATGAACGCGATACGCATGTTCTGACCAAGTGCAAGTTCACCTAGGTCTGTTGAAGGACCATCAGCAAGCACATCACCACGTAATACTGGCTCACCAGGCATCACACATGGACGCTGGTTGATACAGGTGTTTTGGTTAGAACGGGTGTACTTGGTTAGGTTATAGATATCGATACCCGCTTCACCAGGGATCAACTCTTCTTCATTAACCTTCACCACGATACGAGAAGCATCAACTGACTGAATAATACCGCCACGTTTAGCAACCGCAGTTACACCAGAGTCAACCGCTACGTTACGCTCAATACCTGTACCGACAAGTGGCTTCTCTGACTTCAGAGTTGGAACCGCTTGACGTTGCATGTTCGCACCCATTAGAGCACGGTTAGCATCGTCGTGTTCTAGGAACGGGATTAGCGATGCTGCGATCGATACGACTTGGTTGGTTGCAACGTCCATGTAATCAACATGTTCGCGTGGGTGCAGACCAGATTCGCCTTTTTGACGAGCAGTGATCAGCTCATCGGCAAAAGTACCATCTTCGTTCAGCTTCGCGTTCGCCTGAGCGATAACGAATTGACCTTCTTCGATAGCTGATAGGTAATCCACTTCGTCTGTCACAACACCATCAACAACACGACGGTATGGCGTCTCTAGGAAGCCGTACTCGTTACAACGTGCAAATGCTGATAGAGAGTTGATCAGACCGATGTTCGGAC
The DNA here is from genome assembly GCF_021852965.1 of Vibrio floridensis. Taxonomy (NCBI): domain Bacteria; kingdom Pseudomonadati; phylum Pseudomonadota; class Gammaproteobacteria; order Vibrionales; family Vibrionaceae; genus Vibrio; species Vibrio floridensis. The sequence continues at coordinate 78,448 of NZ_JAKGCY010000016.1, forward strand.
CTTCAGGCGTTTCGATCGGACATAGGCGGCCGTAGTGAGTTACGTGTACGTCTCGAACTTCGAAACCAGCACGCTCACGAGTAAGACCACCAGGACCCAATGCAGAAATACGACGCTTGTGTGTAACTTCTGACAGCGGGTTGTTTTGGTCCATAAACTGAGACAGCTGAGAAGAGCCAAAGAACTCTTTTACTGCCGCAGAAATTGGCTTCGCATTGATCAGGTCTTGTGGCATCACTGCGTCAAGATCGCCTAGGCTTAGACGTTCTTTCACTGCACGTTCAACACGTACTAGACCAACACGGAACTGGTTTTCTGCCATTTCGCCAACTGAACGGATACGACGGTTACCTAGGTGGTCGATGTCGTCCACTTCACCAATACCGTTACGGATAGCGATCAGCTTTTTCATCACTTCGATGATGTCAGTTTCATCTAGTGTGCCTTGCTCTTGAGCATCTTCACGGCCAATTGAGCTGTTGAACTTCATGCGGCCAACAGTCGATAGGTCATAACGCTCTTCAGAGAAGAACAAGCTTTCGAATAGAGCTTCAGCGGCTTCTTTTGTTGGTGGCTCGCCAGGGCGCATCATGCGGTAGATTTCTACCAGTGCAGAAATACGATCAACAGAGCTGTCGATACGCAGTGTTTCTGACATGAATGGGCCATGGTCTAGATCGTTGGTGAACAGAACCTCTAGCTGCTTGTGACCTGCTTGAGAAAGCTTAGCCAGTGCTTCAAGGCTGATTTCTTGGTTCGCAGCAACGATGATTTCGCCGGTCGCTTCGTTGACGTAGTCTTTAGACGACACTTTGCCTACGATGTACTCGACTGGTACTTCGATCTGATCAACGCCTTCTTTTTCTAGTTGGCGGATATGGCGTGCCGTTACACGACGACCTTTCTCAACGTAGACTGTACCATTTGCTTCGATATCAAACGTTGCCGTTTCGCCACGTAGACGATCTGGTACCAACTCCATCATCAGCGTTTGGTCTTTCACTTCGAAATTCACTTTTTCGAAGAAAGTATCCAAGATCTCTTCAGTGCTCTTACCTAGTGCACGAAGAATGATGGTTGATGGTAGCTTACGACGACGGTCGATACGTACGTACAGGTTGTCCTTAGGATCAAACTCAAAATCAAGCCATGAACCACGGTAAGGAATGATACGCGCGTTGTACAGAACTTTACCAGAAGAGTGAGTCTTACCTTTGTCGCTGTCGAAGAACACACCTGGGCTTCGATGCAGCTGAGATACGATAACCCTCTCGGTACCATTAATCACAAAGGTACCATTGTCTGTCATGAGTGGAATCTCACCCATGTAGACTTCTTGTTCTTTAATGTCTTTTACAGTGCCTGCAGGCGCGTCTTTATCAAAAATAACTAGGCGTAGTTTTACGCGAAGTGGTTTTGAATAAGTTACACCACGGATTTGACATTCTTTAACATCAAAAACTGGCTCACCAAGACGGTAGCTAACGTATTGCAGCTCAGAATTACCATTGTAGCTCTGAATAGGGAATACAGAACGGAAAGCAGCCTCAAGACCGTACTGTCCTTCAGGATCCTGTTCGATAAATTTATCGAACGAATCGAGCTGGATCGATAGCAGGTATGGAATGTCCAAAACTTGTGGACGAGTACCAAAGTCCTTACGGATGCGCTTTTTCTCGGTATAAGAGTAAACCATGGGGTTCCTCAGCTCGCTGATAAGTGACCCAAACTGTCCGCCCACTCCTAGTTACTTAAGGGGGGTAAGGGACAGAGACTAATATAACTGTTTACTGTAGTGACACCTCATTGCGAATGAATGAAATGTTTTTTGCATGGATATCAGGCGCTTAAACAGCAGGAAAATTCGCCTATACCCTACAGCGCAAAAAGGCCGGTGGTCAATAAACCACCAGCCATTAGCCGTTAGGCTAGGAGATTAAGCAATAAATTACTTGATCTCAACAGTTGCACCAGCTTCTTCTAGCTCTTTCTTCAGAGCTTCAGCTTCAGCTTTCTCAACGCCTTCTTTCAGTGCAGCTGGAGCGCCGTCAACTAGAGCTTTAGCTTCTTTCAGGCCAAGACCAGTTGCGCCACGTACTGCTTTGATTACAGCAACTTTGTTAGCACCAGCAGAAGCTAGGATAACGTTGAATTCAGTTTGCTCTTCAACAGCAGCTGCTGCTGGGCCACCTGCTACAACTGCAGCTGCAGCAGTAACACCGAATTTTTCTTCCATTGCAGAGATCAGTTCAACAACTTGTGTTACAGACATTTCTGCGATAGCGTCTAGGATTTGCTCGTTAGTAATAGACATAACAATTCTCTTTTAAGTCAACAATAAGTTTATTAAGCAACCAGTAAAAAGCAATGCGAATTACGCAGCTTCTTTTTGGTCGCGGATAGCAGCGATAGTACGAACCAGCTTGCCTGCAGAAGCTTCTTTCAGACACATCATTAGACGTGCGATTGCTTCGTCGTAAGTTGGTAGCGTTGCTAGTACTTCAGCGTCAGTTAGCGCGCCTTCGAATGCAGCAGCTTTGATCTCGAATTTTTTGTTCTCTTTAGCGAAGTCTTTGAAAAGACGCGCTGCAGCACCTGGGTGCTCGTTAGAGAATGCGATTAGAGAAGGACCAGTGAAAGTGTCAGTTAGACACTCGTACTGAGTACCTTCAACCGCACGGCGTGCTAGTGTGTTACGTACAACTTTCATGTAAACGCCCGCTTCACGAGCTTGCTTACGTAGAGTTGTCATCGCATCAACAGATACGCCACGAGAATCAGCTACAACTGCAGAAAGTGCACCAGCGGCAGCTTCGTTGACTTCAGCAACAATTGCTTTTTTGTCTTGAAGATTTAAAGCCATCTTGGATTAACTCCTGGTTGTTGTTACACCACTCACTATTATCACAACAGTGAGAGCTATTGAGGTGCTTTTCCCAGAAGAAAGGTAACTATTTACATAGAGCTTTCTGTCAGTTCGGGCACCATCTACGTAGGAAAATTAAGTCAGTTCGAAAACTGGCACCTACGGTCTTGGACGGAGACTGGGTCTTAATTCATAGAGCAACAAGTTACTCAAAGAACCAAAGTTCAGCCCCAACCACAAATATTAGGCGCAAAATTATACATAATTTTTGCGCCTAAGCAAATAGATTATGCTTGAGCGCTCAGGCTAGCCTGATCGACAGCAACACCAGCACCCATCGTAGTAGAGATGCTTACTTTCTTCAGGTAAGAACCCTTAGCTGAAGATGGCTTAGCTTTCTTCAGAGCAACTAGAAGTGCTTCTAGGTTCTCTTTGATTTGCTCTGCAGAGAAATCTACTTTACCGATAGTTGTGTGGATGATGCCGTTTTTGTCGTTACGGTAACGAACCTGACCAGCTTTCGCGTTCTTAACCGCTTCAGCAACGTTAGGAGTTACAGTACCAACTTTAGGGTTTGGCATTAGACCGCGAGGACCTAGGATAGTACCTAGTTGACCTACAACGCGCATTGCATCTGGAGAAGCAACAACTACGTCAAAGTTCATTTCGCCTTTCTTAACTTGCTCAGCAAGATCTTCCATACCAACGATGTCTGCGCCAGCTGCTTTCGCTGCTTCAGCGTTTGCACCTTGTGCAAATACTGCAACGCGAACGTCACGGCCAGTACCGTGTGGCAGTACAGTTGCACCACGTACGTTTTGGTCAGATTTACGAGCATCGATGCCTAGGTTAACAGCAACATCAACAGACTCAACAAACTTAGCAGTCGCTAATTCTTTAAGAAGAGCAACAGCTTCGTTGATTTCGTATTCACGAGTTACATCAACTTTTTCGCGGATAACGCGCATGCGCTTAGTTAGTTTTGCCATGATATTAACCCTCTACCACTAGGCCCATTGAACGAGCAGTACCTGCGATAGAACGCTTCATCGCTTCGATGTCAGCACCAGTCATATCAGCAGCTTTAGCTTCTGCGATCTCTTGGATTTGAGCGTCAGTTACAGTACCCACTTTTTCAGTGTTTGGACGACCTGAACCAGACTTGATACCAGCAGCTTTCTTCAATAGAACAGCAGCAGGTGAAGTCTTAGTTACGAACGTGAAAGAACGGTCGCTGTATACAGTGATAACAACAGGAACAGGAAGACCTTTTTCCATTGATTCTGTTTTTGCGTTGAACGCTTTACAGAATTCCATGATGTTAACACCACGTTGACCTAGTGCAGGACCAACCGGTGGACTTGGGTTCGCCATACCAGCAGCAACTTGCAGCTTGATATAAGCTTCAACTTTCTTAGCCATGATAATACCTAATTCTTGGGTTCAAACGCTAATCTCAGATCAGCTCCCCGTTATCAACAATTCTTTTTGCTCAATAGAAGCAAAAAGGCGCGAAATTATAGTCATAATTCGCGCCTAGTACAAGCCCAATTAAGGTGCTTTTTTAATCAAGCTTTTCAACCTGACCAAACTCAAGCTCGACCGGTGTTGCACGACCAAAGATCGATACAGACACTTTTAGGCGGCTCTTCTCATAATCCACTTCTTCAACCGTACCGTTAAAGTCAGCAAATGGACCTTCGTTAACACGAACCACTTCACCCACTTCGTACATAGTACGTGGACGAGGGGCTTCACTTGCTTTCTCTAGGCGATTAAGAATCGCGTCCGCTTCTTTATCAGAAATCGGTGCAGGGCGGTCAGAAGTACCACCAATGAAGCCCATGACACGCGGCACACTGCGAACGAGGTGCCATGATTCATCATTCATAATCATTTGAACAAGGACGTAACCTGGGAAGAACTTGCGCTCAGATTTACGGCGTTGACCTGCGCGCATTTCTACGACTTCTTCAGTCGGCACTAGAACTTCACCGAAATACTCTTCCATACCGTGCATTTTGATATGCTCACGCAAAGACTGAGCTACACGGCCTTCAAATCCAGAGAAGGCTTGAACCACATACCAGCGTTTTTTAGGAGCTTCACTCATGAATTACAACCCTCTATACCCCAGTTGCGAAAGCAATTAGACGAACCATGATGCCGTCAATGCCCCACAAAACCAGAGCCATTACTATACTTACAGCCAAAACAATCAACGTTGTTTGCATCGTTTCTTGGCGAGTAGGCCAAACCACTTTGCGTACTTCCATACGAGATTCTTTGGCAAACACAATCGCTTCTTTACCTTTGGTCGTTGTTGCAGCCACACCAAGCGCAGCAGCAATAAGTACAACAACACCTGCAGCGCGAATCACCACAGACAGATCACCATACAGGTAATTACCCACAACAGCAGCGGCAAGCAGTACAAAAGTAACTATCCACTTCATTGTATCTGCTGCATTCGAGCCATCAGGAGTTTCAGCATTATTTGCTTTCATAAAACCAACCTGTCATAAGTCTTAATATAGACGACAACAACCCCGCTGTGGCAGGGCAAACTCCATATCGCTGCACACGGTTTGCGACAGCGCATTTATTCTGATCAAGCGTCACTGCTCAACCAATTCTTCTTCACTCAAGATAAGCCTGCACAATAAAGCAGCAAAAATTATATTGAGCGTAGAAAAAGGGCATCAAATGATGCCCTTTTTACTAGCTGTTCGTCAAATCTTATTCAAAGATTTTAGCAACAACACCAGCACCTACAGTACGGCCACCTTCACGGATCGCGAAACGTAGACCTTCGTCCATCGCGATTGGAGAGATTAGCTCAACTTGCATTTGGATGTTGTCACCAGGCATTACCATTTCTACGCCTTCTGGAAGAGAGATATCACCAGTTACGTCAGTTGTACGGAAGTAGAACTGTGGACGGTAGCCTTTGAAGAACGGAGTATGACGACCGCCTTCGTCTTTAGAAAGTACGTATACTTCTGACTCGAACTTAGTGTGTGGAGTGATTGAACCAGGCTTAGCTAG
>NZ_JAKGCY010000017.1:0-82038 GCF_021852965.1 Vibrio floridensis
CGTTTAAAAAAGAGTCAAAACAAGCAAAAAGTGCAGGTTATTTCTACAAACAAGCAAACTTCTCAGAGAATTGGCGTACTTTCTTCCAGTTGGTGTACTCCACTTCTTTACTGGTGTCCGTCTCTCCGCCAGTTAATGTCATGATGAGTTTGATCATATTTCTATCAAACCAGTTATATCTGGGGTAATAGAGCGCGCCAGCGAAAACACCGATTAGGTTAGGCTGCCAAGGAGACTTTTTAAGAAATGTTCGAATATAAGCGCTTCCCTCTGGCGTATCTTTCCCTTGCTCTTCTTTTCTTGCGGTTAGGTTGACGCAAAAGAACGCCACTTTATGTTCATTCAACTGAGTTAGGTTATGCTGGATAAATTGATAGAGCTTCTGATTTAGATGACCATAGCGAATCGACGCGCCAATCAGCACTTTGTCATAAACAGAAAAATCCACCGTATCGATGTCATGTAGATTCTTCACATCACATTGATAGCTCGGTAACTGTTCTTCTATATATTGAAGGATTTTCTTGGTCTGCCCCTCGCGGGAAGAATAAAGAAATAGGGCTTTCACTATCATTTCTCCTTAACTGCGCCAAAACGTAGGGGTTAGCAATATAAGTAAGGTAAAGATCTCTAAACGACCAAAGAGCATAGACACCACCAAAACCCATTTGGCTTTATCGTTCACATCCGCAAAATGCACCGCAACCTCCCCCAAGCCTGGGCCTAGGTTGTTTAGCGTTGCCGCAACGGCCGAAAACGCGGTAAGTTCGTCCATTCCTGTCGCAATGAGCGCGAGCATACAAACGACAAACACCAATGCATAAGCGGAGAAGAATCCCCACACCGCATCCACCACACGTTGCGACAGAGCATTGCCACCTACTTTGATGGTGTAGACCGCTCTAGGGTGAACCAAGCGCTTAAGTTCACGCGCACCTTGCAACGTGAGCAATAAAATCCGAATGACTTTCATACCACCACCGGTTGAGCCTGCACATCCGCCAATAAAAGAGGAGAACAGCAGTAGCACGGGTAGAAATAGTGGCCAATCTGAAAATCCCGTGGTAGTGAAACCCGCAGTCGTTGAGATGGAGACTGTTTGGAACAACGCTTGGTCGAAGGCATCGTAAATGGAGTCGTAAGAATGGTGTGCCAACAATAATAAGAAGCAAATGACAAACAGCAGTGCTTGAATAAAGATAAACGCTCTAAACTCTGGGTCTTTCCAATAGTATTTGGGATGAACACCGCCAGAGGCAAAGGCGGCAAAGTGAAGTGAGTAGTTACATGCCGAGATCAGCAGGAAGATAACCGTGATTAAGTTAATCGCATAGCTATCGAAATACCCCATACTGGCGTCGTGGGTAGAAAAGCCACCAATCGCGATGGTCGAGAAACTATGGCTAATCGCATCAAACGGCGTCATTCCCGCCAACCAGAAAGCCCCCGCACAAGCGATAGTCAGACTCAAATAGATATACCAAAGTGCTTTAGCCGTTTCAGCAATACGCGGGGTCATTTTACTGTCTTTGACTGGACCAGGAATTTCAGCACGATACAACTGCATGCCACCGATGCCTAGAACCGGCAAAATCGCGACCGCCAGCACGATGATCCCCATACCGCCAAACCATTGCAGTATCTGGCGATAGAACAAAATCGCTTTGGGTAGCTCATCTAAACCGACGATAACCGTCGCACCCGTGGTGGTCAGCGCGGAGAAGGATTCGAAAAATGCATCGGTGATCGAAATACTGGGGTTATCAGCGATCAGAAAGGGCAACGCACCAGCACTACCGAGTACGGTCCAAAATAGCACCACAATTAAAAAGCCATCGCGCGCTTTGAGTTCGTGTTTATGCCTACGGTTTGGAAACCAACACACGGTGCCGCAAAACAGCAGCACAAAAAAGGTCGTAACAAAAGGAACACCCGCACCATCGCGATAAATAAGCGCCACCAACGCGGGCGCAAGCATAGTGACACTGAAGAGTGCGAGCAACAGCCCGACAATACGGATAATTGAACGAAATTGCATGGATGATTGAATCAATAAAGTCGACAGACTTCCTAGTTGTTATTGTTATTTCCCGATATAAGGCGTCACGAGCGCTTTTGCACTGCTTTTGTTGATCATGGTTTGAGTAAACATCTCCACGTTTCTCACTTCCAGTTCAACCACCAGCACGACGCTCTCACTGTATTGAGCGTCAACCTCAACAGCGTCGAATTGCTGCATTATAGATTGCGCAATTGGTACGAACGCATAGTCTAACTCCAGTCTGAGTTTTGTGGTTATTTTTTTCTCAATTGTTTGAAGCAGCTTGAGCGCCTGCTGCACACCACCGCCATACGCTTTCACCAATCCACCAGTGCCAAGGCGAATACCACCATAATATCGTGTTACGACTGCGGTTATCTCACCAACACCCGACCCAGAGAGCTGCGCCAAAATCGGCTTTCCTGCTGTACCGGATGGCTCACCATCATCACTAAAACCCCACTTCATTGAATCCTCTGGTCGCCCAGCAACAAACGCCCAACAGTTATGACGCGCATCGGTATGTTGCGTTTTAATCCTCTCTACAAAAGCTTTTGCCGCCTCTATCGTCGGGGTATGAGCAAGATAAGTAATAAAGAGACTCTTTTTGATTTCTTCTTCAAATTGAACCACTTGGGCTGGGATGAGGTATGGATTTTCGTTCATGACATTCGCACTATCAACAAGAGCGGCAAGTGTAGCATGCCCCTATTCAGAGTGCATAAGATCTGCTTTAACGCACAATGTTAAACACTTGTTTAAAAAATGTATTGAAATTAGACAATCCGAGGTCCACACTAAGCAAACTGGTCTAACCAGAATATAAATACAACACTTTCCACTATACCTACATCGGCGAATGTGCGCCTTAGGTATACAGACAATCCAAGATTGTATGTCATGGAGATAGACAATGATTTACCAAGCCGAAACCCTACAGGTAAAGGAAGTACAAGATGGAGTGGCAGAAATCCTTTTCTGTGCACCAAATTCCGTCAACAAGCTCGATCTAGCAACCCTTGCTTCACTCGACAAAGCGCTTGATGCGCTCACCGCTTACTCCGGTCTGAAAGGCGTAATGCTTACATCAGACAAAGAAGCCTTTATTGTCGGAGCAGATATTACTGAGTTTTTAGGACTGTTTGCCAAGCCAGAAGAAGAGCTCGACCAATGGCTTCAATTTGCCAATAGCATCTTCAATAAACTGGAAGATTTGCCCGTTCCGACTGTCGCAGTTGTCAAAGGGCATACCTTAGGCGGTGGATGTGAGTGTGTACTTGCTACCGACTTACGCATCGGTGATAAAACCACCAGCATTGGTCTTCCTGAAACTAAGCTTGGCATTATGCCTGGCTTTGGCGGTTGTGTGCGTTTGCCGCGCGTGATCGGCGCAGACAGCGCCATGGAAATCATCACCCAAGGCAAAGCTTGCCGTGCAGAGGAAGCTCTAAAAATTGGTTTACTTGATGCTGTCGTCGATACCGATCGCCTCTACGCATCCGCCCTGCAAACACTCACCGATGCCATCAATGAAAAAATTGACTGGAAAGCACGTCGCCAGCAAAAAACCTCAGCGTTAACGCTAAGCAAACTCGAAGCGATGATGAGTTTCACCATGGCCAAAGGCTTGGTGGCTCAAGTGGCAGGGCCACACTACCCTGCACCGATGACCGCCGTTGTCACGATTGAAGAAGGTGCCCGTTTTGCACGCAATCAAGCGTTAGACATCGAAAGAAAACATTTCGTTAAACTGGCGAAGTCAGAAGAAGCTAAAGCCTTGGTGGGGCTTTTCCTCAATGACCAATACATCAAAGGCATCGCGAAGAAAGCAGTAAAATCCGCCAATAAAGAGACCCAACGTGCAGCAGTGCTGGGCGCAGGTATTATGGGGGGCGGCATCGCCTACCAATCTGCTCTCAAAGGTGTCCCCGTGATCATGAAAGACATCGCACAAGCATCACTGGATCTGGGCATGACGGAAGCCTCAAAGCTACTCAACAAACAGCTTGAACGTGGCAAGATTGATGGCTTTAAAATGGCCGGTATTCTCGCTTCTATTACGCCAAGCCTTCACTACGCGGGCATCGATAACGCCGATATCATTGTAGAAGCCGTGGTCGAAAACCCGAAAGTAAAAGCAGCCGTATTAAGCGAAGTGGAAGAGCAAGTGAGCGAAGAGACCGTTCTCACTTCGAACACCTCGACCATTCCAATTAACTTGCTGGCCAAATCACTCAAACGACCAGAGAATTTCTGTGGTATGCACTTCTTCAACCCAGTGCATCGCATGCCTTTAGTCGAAATCATTCGTGGCGAACACACCTCCGATGAAACCATCAACCGTGTCGTTGCTTACGCAGCCAAAATGGGCAAATCCCCAATTGTGGTCAATGACTGCCCAGGGTTCTTTGTTAACCGCGTGCTGTTCCCATACTTTGGTGGTTTTAGCATGTTGCTGCGCGATGGTGCCGACTTTACTCAAATCGATAAAGTGATGGAACGTAAGTTCGGTTGGCCAATGGGCCCTGCTTACTTATTGGATGTGGTCGGTATTGATACCGCACACCACGCTCAAGCCGTCATGGCGCAAGGGTTCCCTGAGCGCATGGGTAAACAAGGTCGCGATGCGATTGATGCATTATTTGAAGCCAACAAGTATGGCCAGAAAAACGGCAGCGGTTTCTACACGTACACCATGGACAAGAAAGGCAAACCGAAGAAAGCATTCAGTGATGAGATCGTACCGATTCTTGCTCCTGTTTGTGCCGCTCAACAAGCCTTTGATGATCAGACCATTATCCAACGCATGATGATTCCGATGATCAACGAAGTGGTGCTTTGCTTGCAAGAAGGCATTATCGCCTCAGCGCAAGAAGCGGATATGGCGCTGGTGTATGGCCTTGGTTTCCCGCCTTTCCGTGGTGGTGTATTCCGCTACTTAGATAGTGTTGGTATTGCAAACTTTGTCGCAATGGCACAGCAGCATGTCGAACTTGGCGCTATGTATCAGGTTCCACAAATGCTTATTGATATGGCTGAAAAAGGGCAAACCTTTTACGGCGCGCAACAGCAAGGTTCTATCTAAGGAGTTCCCACAATGAAAAATGTCGTAATTGTCGATTGTCTACGTACGCCAATGGGTCGCTCTAAAGGTGGCGCCTTCCGCCACACTCGAGCAGAAGATCTTTCTGCCCATTTGATGAAAGGGATTCTGGCGCGTAACCCACAAGTTAACCCAAGTGAGATTGAAGATATCTATTGGGGATGTGTTCAACAAACCCTAGAACAAGGCTTTAACGTAGCGCGAAACGCAGCGCTGCTGGCAGGTTTGCCAATTGAAATTGGCGCTGTGACGGTCAATCGTCTCTGTGGTTCATCGATGCAAGCGCTGCACGATGGTGCGCGCGCCATCATGACTGGTGATGCAGAGATCTGTTTGATTGGCGGTGTTGAGCATATGGGCCACGTGCCCATGAACCACGGCGTGGATTTTCACCCAGGCATGTCGAAACACGTTGCCAAAGCAGCGGGCATGATGGGCTTAACCGCTGAAATGCTTGGTAAGCTGCACGGCATTAGCCGTGAGCAGCAAGATGAGTTTGCCGCACGCTCTCACGCTCGTGCCCATGCGGCAACACTTGAAGGTCGATTCAAAAACGAAATTCTGCCTACCGAAGGGCATGCCGCGGATGGCACCTTGTTCACCTTGGATTACGACGAAGTGATTCGCCCAGAAACCACGGTGGAAGGGCTATCTCAGCTTCGCCCCGTGTTTGATCCGGCCAATGGCACCGTGACTGCCGGTACATCCTCTGCGTTGTCAGATGGTGCATCTGCGATGTTGATCATGAGTGAAGAGAAAGCCAATGCGCTTGGCCTGACGATTCGTGCTCGTATTAAAGGCATGGCGATCGCCGGTTGCGATCCTTCCATCATGGGTTACGGCCCTGTACCTGCGACGCAAAAAGCACTTAAACGTGCCGGTCTATCGATTGAAGACATGGATGTGGTTGAGCTAAATGAAGCGTTTGCCGCACAATCTCTACCATGTGCGAAAGACCTTGGTTTGCTTGAGATGATGGATGAAAAGGTCAACCTTAACGGCGGCGCGATCGCTCTTGGCCACCCACTGGGTTGCTCGGGGGCTCGTATTTCAACCACCCTGATTAACCTGATGGAAGCCAAAGACGCCAAATACGGTCTTGCGACCATGTGTATTGGTTTAGGCCAAGGCATTGCAACGGTATTTGAACGTCCTTAACCTCGTCGGTTAAACGCCTTCACTCACTAAGAGCGGCTTGAGCCGCTCTTAATTTATGCGTAAAACGCATTACTATAATGCTAAAGTTTCATTTTATTCATAGTTCACTTGCGCCTACACTTATCCCGTTTGACCTATCTGCAATCGCTGGAGAAATCTCATGTTTCACGCTTTAGTTCTTAATCAGGAAGAAAAACGCACCATCGCTACTATTGAACAAATGGATGAGTCTCAGCTACCCGAAGGCAACGTGCTGGTGGCCGTTGACTATTCATCTCTCAACTTTAAAGATGGCTTAGCAATCACGGGGAAAGGCAAAATCATCCGCAACTTTCCGATGATTCCAGGTATTGACTTAGCAGGTACTGTCATCGAATCACAAGACGGGCGCTACCAAGCAGGGGATCAGGTTGTGCTCACGGGTTGGGGTGTCGGGGAAAATCATTGGGGCGGAATGGCTCAGCGTGCGCGTCTCAACGCCGATTGGTTAGTACCGCTACCAACAGGAATCGACAGCAAAAAAGCAATGATGATTGGTACTGCGGGTTTCACCGCCATGCTGTGTGTTCAAGCACTGCTCGATGCTGACATCACACCAGAAGCGGGAGAAATCCTTGTCACCGGCGCAAGTGGCGGTGTCGGCTCTGTGGCCGTGACACTCTTAGCTCAACTCGGTTACCAAGTGGCAGCGGTGACTGGTCGTGTTGAACAAAACGGCCCACTACTCAAGCAACTTGGCGCCAGCCGCATTATTGATCGGGTTGAATTTGAAGAGCCCGCTCGCCCACTAGAAAAACAAATTTGGGCTGGCGCAGTCGACACCGTTGGCAGCAAAGTACTGGCAAAAGTGCTGGCGCAAATGGACTACAACAGTGCGGTCGCCGCATGTGGCCTCGCGGGCGGCTTTGATCTGCCGACCACCGTCATGCCATTCATTCTGCGTAACGTTCGCCTACAAGGTATCGACTCAGTAATGTGCCCAACGGAAAAACGCATCGCAGCGTGGGAAAAACTGGTAGCGCTACTGCCAGAAAGCTACTTCGAACAAGCGTGTACCGAAGTTGAACTCAGTGAAGCGGCAAAATACGCTGAAGACATCACCAATGGCCAAGTGACCGGTCGCGTGGTCATCAAGCTGTAGCACTTGCCGTACAAGTAGCGAAAAAAAGCCGAGTCACACTCGGCTTTTTGCTGTTCTTTCCCCCGCTTGCGTTAATCGAGCCCCATATCTTCAATACGTTTGGCAATCAGCCGACTGCACTCTTCACGCACGACGGAGCGCAACCATTCTTGAGCAGGAGAATGTTCACATCTTGGATGCCAAATCATCGAGTAATCAAATGGGGTAAACTGAAACGGCAGCGCTTTCACCACCAAATCGTAGCGCTCGGCAACCAAATAGGCCAAATCGGCGGGGACGGTAATGATCAAGGGCATGGTGTCCACTATCGCCAGTGCCGCTTCAAGATGATAGGCACGCAGCACCATCTTACGTTGCGGCTGGTCGACTAACGCTTGCTCGATCAGCGCTTTCACACCATCACTGATGGCAATCATGGCATGGGGATGATACAGATAGTCTGCCAGACTCATCTCTTTTCCCGCGAGCGGATGCTGCTTGGAAAGCAAACACAGCACCCCCACTCGGCCCAATACTTCGCTACGCAGCGGTTCAACCGGACCTGTGGGACGGCAAATAGCCAGATCAGCCCCTTCATACGTCAACTGATCCGCCAAGCGATCGTGTTGCAAAGGAAGAAAATGAAACGACACATTAGGCGCTTCTTGGTAGATCCTCGGCAGAGCAAACGGCAAGATCGTCTGCATCGCGTAATCAGTGGTGGCGATGGTAAACGTTTGAGTGCAGAGATGAGGTTCAAACTCAGATGGAGAGAGCAATTGACGTAACGATTCCAGTGGCTCGCCGAGAGCCCGATCGATCTCTAATGCTTTTTCAGTCGGCAATAAATGTTGCCCTTCACGCGTAAACAGCGGGTCACCAAGCAAATCGCGCAAGCGCCCCAACACTCGACTCATCGCAGATTGACTGAGATTCAAACGCACTGCGGCTTTGCTAACACTGCTTTCTTCAATTAACACTCGCAGTGCCACCAGCAAATTCAGATCTCGACGGTAAATCTCTTCCAACTCCACGTTGAAGCTCCTATCCACGCCCATGTCTATGACAATTGTACTCTTCAGGCAAAAAAAATCCCGCCTTTCAGCGGGGAAGCCCAAGAAAAATGGGGATAGTGTCGGAATGAAGTGTCGTTAAATTGGTGAGCGTAGGTTTGTTAACAAAAGCGCTAATTCTCTTGTTCTTCAGATGCACCGGACCATCGATGCATCTCAATCCAAATCCCGATGATGGTTGCGCTCATACCTAAAATAGGCATCAATGAGGTTTCTGCTGGCGTTCTGAACACGAGTGCACAAAACGAGATGAAGCACAAAACCGAATAAATGGTCAATCTATCTAATGCTGTTAGCATCGCTCCCTCCGCCAGTTGTTACCAAATTGTTAACTAAAGTTAAAACAAAATGATCGCTTTGCCAAGTGGTTATTGAATATTTTTTCTACGAAAGTAGAATTCACCGCTAAGTAAGTTAAGAGAATCACATTATGAGCTTTAATCCTGAACTGGCGACCAAGACCTTAGAGGCGGAAGGACTACGCTGCCCAGAGCCAGTAATGATGGTCAGGAAGACAATTCGAACCATGCAAGACGGTGAGGTTTTACTGGTAAAAGCCGATGATCCATCCACCACCAGAGACATTCCAAGCTTTTGTCGCTTTATGGATCACCAACTCATTGCGGCACAAACCGACGAGCTACCTTATCAGTATCTGATTAAGAAAGGCTTATAACGCGAGATAAAAAAACGGCAGCCACACGGCTGCCATTTCTTTATTGATCGAATTCGATAGAACGAATTTCCGATTGCAGCTTATTCAACTGCTTTTTCATCGATCGCATCTCTTCATGCATTGGAATGATGTGAGCAACGCGGATCCACGCTTCTACAGTTAAACCGGTGAGAATGAAAGATCCCGCGACTATCGGGAGCCACATGTCTGTTAAAACCATCGCCAACAAACAGAGTGCTAAACCAAAAGTGAACAGATAACTCTGACTTTTCGCAGTCATACCCATATATCGTGTCAGCATAATGCAACCCTCTCGTCCTCTTTGATAACACTAAAGTATCATGACCATGATGACGTTGATATGTACAGGATCACGCATTTTATCTATTGAAATGTCACATGATGAAACGAGGTGATGCAAAAAAGCCCTAACAACGTAGGGCTTGTAGGAAAAAGCTGAGCAATGAACTAACTGCGTGGTTTTAGATCCAAAACGTGCAGTAATCGCTCGGGCGTGCCTTCCCATATCATAGGACGACCTTTCGGATTGTCTTTGTTCCACCAGCCAGTAAAACGCTTGGTATTGTATTGGTAGAAATTCGGGCCAGATAACACAGGCACGGTAACCTGATTTTCTGCAATGATAGCCTGAATGCCATGGGCTATTTTTTTCTGCTCTTGAAGGTTTGCCGTTGTGTAGAAGCTATCCAGTAATGCATCTAACTTGTCATTTTTCCAGTGATGCATAGCAAAACGCGGCATCCCTTCTGAAGCTTGCAAACGAGAGTGATAACCACTGTCCCAATACTTATGAGGCGTAGATCCGTGGAAATAGTTGGTATAAGCAATATCATAATCTGCAGAAATCATTCCATTATTGTAAATCGAAAAGTCTGGCGTACGTGCTTTCACGTTAATGCCAACCTCGACCAACTGCTCCACTGCGAGCATCACGGTGTTATTAAAATCCGTCCAGCCTTGCGGAGATTGGATCAACAACTCAAACTTCTTACCCGCTGGTGATTCAACAAAGCCATCGTTATCGAGATCTTTATAGCCCGCTTTCGCTAGCAGAGCTTTGGCCTGCTCCGGTGAGTAGGTCATAAACGGTTTGTATTTTTCATGGGTTGTTTTGTCCGACCAAGCTTCAAATGCGTAGCCAAGGCCAGAGGCAAAATCGTTCAATACCGCATTTCCATAGTTAGCAATATCAATCAACGTTTGGCGATCCAATGCCATCGAGAAGGCACGGCGGAATTGGATATCGTTGAGCACTGGGTGCTTCACTGGATCTTTAGACGCGAAATTGAACACAAACGCTTGGGTTCCCGCCGGTGGGAACCAGTAGCCATGATCGCTCGATGCTTGCATGTAGGTTTGATCAATATCAGGAACAAATGAACCAGCCCAATCGATGCTCGAACGCATCAGCTCCGCCAACACCTGATCATTATGGTTCATTTGCGGCACACGCAAACAGTCCACCTCTAAGTTAGCGTTATCCCAATAATTGGGGTTACGGCATTGTAGGAACAGAGTGCTGGTAAACTGTGGTAATTCGGTAAACGGTCCCGTACCAACTGGGTTTGGGTTCATAAATGCTGCTGGATCAGCCACCTCTTTCCACTGATGCTCGGGCACAATAGGAACTTGAACAATTTCATAGCTGATGTTGGTATTAACTTCATTAAGATGGAAACGTACTTGATAAGGGCTCAGCTTCTCAACCGATTTAATCTTACTGTTGATACCGCGATCATCGATGCTGGTATGCGCTTTAACCAGTTCAAAAGTGAAAACCACATCGTCTGCATCAAAAGTCTCACCATCCGACCATTTAACCCCTTTACGCAAATCAAAGGTGATACTGAGTAAGTCTTTACTCAGAACATATCCTGTCGCCAAACGAAACTCTGGCACGTTGCCATGGAGTTCATTGAAGATGACCAGCGGTTCGAAAATAAAATCACGAGCCGTATGTAAGCGTGATACTGCATACGGGTTAAAGTTGCGAATCAACGAGGCGTTGTGATTGGGAATAATGGTCAGTTGCGACAAATCAGCAACATCCGTCTTGGCTGATGAAGAAGCACTAAACATCAGTGCAGATACGATAGCGGTAGACAACAATGTGTTTTTCATGGTGATCCCTTGTGAACATGACTGCACACAAAATAACCAACCACAATTAAATCATCAATAGAACTAAAAACTATAAAAAACAAATAGTTGAGCCTTTAGTCAATAAAAATAACCATTTGATGATTTAACAACGTACCTCCACGTCACCCCAAAGGAGATTATGTGTTTCACCTCAAGGTTACTGGATAATAATGTCGTAAGAAAACAACAATTTACCTAAAAAATTCAATATGAGCTTGTGCTCAAATTGCGAGGAGGTTAAAAGTTCCCCTCGCATTTGAACCCGAACTCATATGAATTATGAATAAAACGCTGCGCCAATCGCTAATGCAACAAACAGAGCTGCTGTGACTTTGCGGATTAACGCCAATGGCAGTTTATCCGCAGACAGTTTCCCAATCAGCACCACAGGGGCATTGGCCAGCAACATGCCAATGGTGGTTCCTAACACAACCCAGGTCAGTGCATCCGCATACTGTGCCCCTAGAATGGACGTTGCGATCTGCGTTTTATCGCCAATCTCAGCGATAAAGAAAGCAATAAAGCTGGCCACAAAAGGGCCACGGTTTGAGATCTCTTCTTCGTCATCCAACTTATCGGGAATCAACACCCATCCCGCCATGGCTAAGAAACTAGCCACCACCACCCACTTCAACACGTCGGGAGAAAGATAATCGGCAACAACGACACCCAGCCAAGCAGCCAAGGCATGGTTAGCAATCGTCGCGAAAAAGATCGCAGCAATGATTGGGATCGGTTTGCGGTAACGGCTGGCTAACAGCAGAGACAACAATTGGGTTTTATCGCCAATTTCGGCTAAGGCGACAGTAGTAATTGAAATAGCTAAAACGCTCACGACATGCTCATTGGGGCGGGATAATTATAGTAACCATAGACAAACCCCACGCCCCACCCCGGTTCGTGATGTTTGTCTAAGGTCTTGCTAAACTTGAAAGGCTTCAAGTCTCGAACGCCATGGTGATTTGGCACCAATTATGTTGACGGACGAACTCGATGAAAATGGCTTTTCATCCAGTAAGCTACTCCCCAAAGACAGGCGCAATTCTAGCCAGCTTATCCGAACATCTCAAGTAAGAAATCCGTCAAAAACTCCCTTTTAGGAAAAATTCAGTCGATAACGCGGTAAAAATCCATTAAACGAGAAAATTGCCCACGAATTAATCAAGATTAGCTCTACTCCCATGCTGAATATCTGGGTATACTTGATCGTTATTTTATTCAACCGTCATTACCTTCATTCACCCCTGTTGGCAGCAGAAAGCCCAACAAATTCGATGAATGAATCCGTAATAAGAGAATCGCGCGAACCTGACTTATGCAAAAATACGATATCAAAACCTTCCAGGGAATGATCCTCGCGCTGCAGGATTATTGGGCTCAAAATGGTTGTACCATTGTTCAACCGCTGGATATGGAAGTGGGTGCGGGTACCTCTCACCCAATGACTTGTCTACGAGCGCTTGGCCCAGAGCCAATGTCGACAGCTTACGTACAACCTTCTCGTCGTCCGACCGATGGCCGTTACGGTGAAAACCCTAACCGTCTACAGCACTACTACCAATTCCAAGTTGCGCTAAAACCGTCGCCAGACAATATTCAAGAGTTGTACCTAGGCTCTCTAGAAGTTCTTGGTATTGACCCACTGGTTCACGACATTCGCTTCGTGGAAGACAACTGGGAAAACCCAACGCTAGGCGCTTGGGGTTTAGGCTGGGAAGTTTGGCTAAACGGTATGGAAGTGACTCAGTTTACTTACTTCCAACAAGTCGGCGGCCTTGAGTGTAAACCAGTTACTGGTGAGATCACTTACGGTATCGAACGTCTTGCTATGTACATCCAAGAAGTTGACTCGGTTTACGATCTGACTTGGAACATCGCACCTGATGGCAGCAAAGTGACTTACGGTGATATCTTCCACCAAAACGAAGTAGAACAATCAACTTACAACTTCGAGCACGCTGATGTGGATTTCCTGTTCAGCTTCTTCGAACAATGTGAGAAAGAGTGTCAACAACTGCTTGAGCTAGAAAAACCACTTCCTCTACCTGCCTACGAGCGCATTCTAAAAGCGGCTCACGCGTTCAACCTACTCGATGCTCGCAAAGCGATCTCAGTCACTGAACGTCAACGCTACATCCTGCGCATCCGTAACCTGACTAAATCAGTGGCAGAAGCATACTACGCATCACGCGAAGCACTGGGCTTCCCAATGTGTAAGAAAGAACAAGCGTAAGAGGTAGAGTAACATGGCAAAAGAATTTTTAATCGAGCTAGGTACTGAAGAACTGCCACCAACGCAACTTCGTACTCTGGCTGAAGCATTTACAGCAAACTTTGAAGCAGAGCTAAAAGGTGCTGAGCTAACGCACGAAGGTGTGAAATGGTACGCAGCGCCTCGTCGCCTTGCACTGAAAGTCACCGCATTAGCCGAACACCAAGCAGACAAAATCGTTGAAAAGCGTGGTCCTGCCGTTTCTGCCGCTTTTGATGCAGAAGGTAATGCAACCAAAGCCGCTCAGGGTTGGGCACGTGGTTGTGGCATCACGGTTGATCAAGCAGAGCGCATGATCACCGACAAAGGCGAATGGCTGCTGTTCAAACAAGAAGTCAAAGGCCAACCAACGGCTGATATCGTGGTTGAGCTGGCAGCCAAAGCGCTAGCAGGTCTACCTATCGCAAAACCTATGCGTTGGGGTAACAAAACCACTCAATTTATCCGTCCAGTAAAAACGCTGACTATGCTAATGGGTAGTGACCTTATTCAAGGTGAAATCCTAGGCGTAGCTTCTGATCGCGTTATCCGTGGTCACCGCTTTATGGGTGAGCGCGAGTTCACTATCGAGTCTGCAGAGCAATACCCTGCACTTCTAGAAGAGCGCGGTAAAGTGATGGCAGATTACGAAATGCGTAAAGCGATCATCCTCGCTGATGCGCAAAAAGCGGCAGCAGCGATCGGCGGTATCGCTGATCTCGAAGATGACCTAGTCGAAGAAGTCACCTCTCTGGTTGAATGGCCAGTGGTACTGACCGCTAAGTTCGAAGAAGAGTTCCTAAAAGTCCCAGCAGAAGCATTGGTTTACACCATGAAAGGTGACCAAAAGTACTTCCCTGTCTACACCGAAGACAAGCAGCTACTGCCTAACTTCATCTTCGTGTCTAACATCGAATCGAAAGAGCCTCGTTATGTGATTGAAGGTAACGAGAAAGTGGTTCGCCCACGTCTTGCGGATGCGGAGTTCTTCTTCAACACGGACCGTAAGAGCAAGCTCATCGATCGTCTGCCAATGCTAGAAAACGCGATTTTCCAACAGCAACTTGGCACCATCAAAGACAAAACCGATCGCATCACGGAACTGGCTGGCTACATTGCTGAGCAAATCGGTGCTGACGTTGAGAAATCAAAACGCGCTGGTCTTCTAGCAAAATGTGACCTCATGACCTCGATGGTATTCGAGTTTACCGATACTCAAGGTGTGATGGGCATGCACTACGCTCGCCATGACGGTGAAGCGGAAGAAGTAGCCGTGGCACTCAACGAGCAATACATGCCTCGTTTCGCTGGTGATGACCTACCATCAAATGGTGTATCTGCAGCAATTGCGATGGCAGACAAGCTAGACACTATCGTCGGTATCTTCGGTATCGGTCAAGCGCCAAAAGGTTCTGACCCATTTGCACTGCGCCGCGCATCTCTCGGTGTACTGCGTATCATCGTTGAATACGGTTACAACCTAGACCTAGTAGACCTAGTGGCGAAAGCGAAGTCACTGTTCGCCCAACAAGATGGTACTAGCCGTTTAACTAACGATAACGTTGAGCAAGAAGTGATTGAGTTTATGCTGGGTCGTTTCCGCGCTTGGTACCAAGACGAAGGCTTCAGTGTCGACATCATCCAAGCGGTATTGGCACGTCGTCCAACGAAACCTGCTGACTTTGACCAACGTGTTAAAGCGGTTTCTCACTTCCGTGAACTGGAAGCGGCAGAAGCACTGGCGGCAGCGAACAAGCGTGTTGGTAACATCCTCGCGAAATTCGATGGCGAGCTAGCAGCAGAAATCGACCTTGCGCTACTGCAAGAAGACGCAGAGAAAGTACTGGCTGAAAACGTGGAAGTGATGACAGAAGCGCTTGAGCCAGCATTTGCCACTGGTAACTACCAAGAAGCGCTAAGTAAACTCGCAGACCTTCGTGAGCCTGTGGATGCGTTCTTCGATAACGTAATGGTTATGGCTGATGATGACGCACTGAAGACCAACCGTCTAACGCTCCTGAACAACCTACGTAACCTGTTCCTACAGATCGCTGACATTTCTTTGCTTCAGAAGTAATGTATTGCGCTTTGAAGTGATTAAGAGATAAGTAAAAGGGAAGCATCAGCTTCCCTTTTTTGTTTCTTGGCATCCAAACGGCTTAGTTGGTGGCTTCTTGTTCACAGCGAGCAAAGTCATAATGCTCTTCACGACCACCTTTTCCTTTGAAGCCCATACGAACAACAAAGCCTTGGCTCAACAAATCAAGCATATCTTCACATGCCCATTCGTATCCACCTTTCTTAATCGCATGAGTATCCCATTGATAACCGTCAGGTACCCAAACGTAGTAATCAATATAGCCTTCATCGGTGACTTTTAAATCCTGGATCTCTTTCAATTCATCTTGTAATGCTGCCACTACCTCTGGGGCCGCTGTTGGCACACTGGCTTGATAGCTCGTCGTACTACACGCGGCTAAACCTGCCACCAACATGGTCGATAATAAACACTTTCTCATTTTCATTGTAATTCCATTTAGTTATGTAATGCGCACGCATAATACATTCACAACAAGAATAACCACAAAGCCATATGGCGTTCTAATTTATCAAAATGTTATATGGATCATCCGCTCTGACATTTGCTGAATTTTTCTTCTTTATTAAGAAGAATTTCGTGGGAAAAAGTTTCAGCTTACGAGCAATTTCACGCTTTTACTCTCTGTTACATTCAGGTATGTTCAACTATTACTCTATCAGCCAGCAACGTACTGGCCATTTAGGCACACAAAAGCAATCACAATGAATTAGGTATAACAACAAATGCAGTTTTCAAAATTTGGCGAAAAATTTAATCAGTATTCTGGAATAACCCAATTAATGGACGATTTGAATGATGGCCTGCGCACACCGGGTGCCATCATGCTCGGAGGAGGCAACCCAGCCGCTATCCCAGCCATGCTCGAATACTTTCACCAAGCCAGCGAAAACATGCTCTCTAACGGCGAATTGCTTGCAGCACTGGCAAACTACGATGGTCCTCAAGGTAAAGATGTCTTTGTTAAAGCACTGGCACGCTTACTCAAGGAGACCTATGGTTGGAATATCAGTGAAAAGAACATCAGTTTGACCAATGGCAGCCAAAGCGGCTTTTTCTACCTGTTTAATCTTTTTGCTGGTCAACAACCCGACGGCTCACATAAAAAAATCTTGCTACCGCTGGCGCCAGAATACATTGGCTATGCCGATGCGGGGATTGATGAAGATATTTTTGTCTCTTATCGTCCTGAGATTGAACTGCTCGATAACGGCTTGTTCAAATACCACGTCGATTTCGAACAACTCAAAGTGGATGAATCTGTCGCTGCGATTTGTGCCTCTCGCCCGACCAATCCAACCGGTAACGTACTGACAGATGAAGAAATTCGCAAACTGGATCAGTTGGCCAGAGACAACCAGATTCCCCTCATCATTGATAACGCCTACGGTTTACCTTTCCCAAACATTATCTTTGAAGATGTCGAACCATTTTGGAACGAAAACACCATTCTGTGCATGAGTTTGTCCAAACTGGGGCTCCCTGGGGTTCGCTGTGGCATCGTGATTGCGAATGAAGCCGTGACCCAAGCCCTGACCAATATGAATGGCATTATTAGTCTCGCTCCTGGCAGCGTTGGCCCCGCTCTCGGTCACTACATGATAGAGAAGAAAGATCTACTGCACCTCAGTTCAGAGGTGATTAAACCGTTCTACCAACAAAAATCTCAACGCGCAGTTGAACTGCTCCAAGCCGCCATGCCCGATGATCGCTTTCGTATCCATAAACCGGAAGGCGCAATTTTCTTATGGTTGTGGTTTGACGCACTTCCTATCACCACCATGGAACTGTACCAACGCTTAAAGGCTCGAGGCGTGTTGATCGTGCCAGGGGAATACTTCTTTATTGGCCAAGAAGATAATTGGGAGCATGCCCATCAGTGTTTACGCATGAACTATGTACAAGATGATGAGCTCATGCAAAAAGGCATTGCAATCATTGCTGAAGAGGTCAATCGCGCCTATTCTGAAAGATATTCATAATTCTAAAACCATTAAATGATGAAAGCCGCTTTGCTTATCTAAATGGGTAAACTGGTATTCATCTTTGTTTATCTGTCATTTGGTGTACATGGATGAATACCTTTCTCAATATAAAGCATCCTCTCATTGCGACGTTGCTCTTATTTGCATCGATACTCTCAATTACTTTGTGGATTATCCATTTAGTGACCGCCACCAATTTGCGCGAAAAAGAGCTGTTGGTGAGCCAAGTCGCGATGACTCAAGCAAAAAACTTAGAGAAAGAGCTGCACACTGCATTGATCGCCTCCACGCAAATTCTTGCCGTCGAAGTGATTCAAAACAACGGTAACATGGATAATTTTGAAGAGTACGCTCAAGAGGTCCTTTCCTTAAGTAAAGTGATCACCAACGTTCAATTGGCACCGAATGGCATCATTCAATCCATTTACCCTCTCGCTGGCAACGAAAAAGCCATTGGCCACAACTTACTCAAAGACGATGCAAGAAAGAAAGAGGCGCTGAGTGCCGTGGAGTCAGGCAAGCTCACCCTCGCTGGCCCCTTTACCCTAAAACAAGGGGGCGTAGGCATGGTTGCTCGTCGGCCCGTGTTTCTTAAACAGCAAGATAAAAGCGAGTTTTGGGGATTTGTCTCCGCGCTGATTTTGTTAGAAAACTTAATTGCCAGTAGCGATCTGCAGGAACTACAGAAAGATAATCTGCATTTTCAACTCTCGCGCACCCACCCCGACACTAACCAAATGGATGTCTTTTATGGTGAGTCGATATCTCAAGACTGGATCAGCAGCCAGGTCACCATTGACGTGCCCAACAACCAATGGACGCTCATCGTTGGTCTACCACAAAGCCAGCAACTGTATGGCTCTGCGTTAATTCAATTGGCCATTGCTTTCATAGTCAGTGGCTTCGCCAGTTTTTGCTTTTTTTACTACGTCACACTACCGAAGAAGCTGCAACACGCCGTCGAACAAAAGACATTTCAGCTCAAAAAGCTGGCCAATACTGACATGCTTACTGGATTGGACAATCGGCGAAAATTCACGGATGTGCTTAACCAGATTCTACAAAAACCAGACGCACTGGCGCATTGCCACGCCCTGCTATATCTCGATATCGATAACTTCAAGCAGATCAATGACCAACTGGGCCACTATGTAGGAGATCAAGTGCTAAAAGTCGTGGCCCAACGCTTGTGCCACCACGTTTCCGATGCGCAATCGATCACACGAATCAGTGGCGATGAGTTCGCCGTTCTCCTTGAATATCAAGAGTTCGACAGCCTCAAGCTGCGTCTCTCTGCACTGATTGCCGCGCTATCACAACCCAGCGAACATCTTCCTAACTCTCATCGCTTAACCGTTTCCGTCGGCGCCGTGCTTATTCCACAAGATGGTCAAGACTCCACAACACTGATGAAACATGTCGATTTTGCGATGTATCAAGCCAAGAGCCAAGGTCGCAACCAATATTGTTTCTTTGATAAGTTCATGAAACTCAGAGACGATGAAAAAATCCAACTCGTTGAAAGTTTGAAGATCGCCATTGAGCAAAATCAGTTTGTGCTTCATTACCAACCTATCTATGACATTCGATCGCACCAAATACATTGCTATGAAGCTCTTATCCGTTGGCAACACCCAACGAAAGGTTTACTGTATCCCGCAAGCTTTATTGGGCTTGCAGAGCAAAGTGGCTTGATCAACGAGATTGGTGATTGTGTCCTCGCACAAGCCTGCCAATTTATTGCACAAGCAGCGCCGGAAAAACCGATCGTATCGATCAATATTTCCGCCAGCCAACTGTCCGACCCTCAACTCTTTGAGCGGTTTATCGGCATTATCCAGCAGTATGGTGTAGATGCGCATTCACTGAAGTTTGAGCTGACCGAAACCACCTTGATGCAAAATATTCAGGCCTGTACCAATATCTTACTCAAGTTTAAACAACTGGGCATACAGATAGCGATTGATGATTTTGGTACCGGCTATTCTTCATTGGCGATTTTGAAAGACGTGCCAGCCAACTACTTAAAAATTGATAAGTCGTTTATCGACCAAATCAATTCCAATACTGGCGATCAGAAGGTCGCGCAAAGCATCATTACTTTGGCGCATCATCTTGATATGCAGGTGATAGCGGAAGGGGTTGAACAGATTGAGCAAGAAGAATTGCTTGCTCAATTTCAATGTGATTTTGGGCAAGGCTACCTGTTTGGTCGCCCTGCCCCAGTCGACTCGCTGCTATTTAACAGCACAGACATCAGTTCTCGAGCAGTTTAGTGCCACCAATGGCAATTTTACGTGGTTGCATCGCTTCTGGAACTTCACGCACCAAATCGATGTGCAGTAAACCATTTTCCATCGATGCGCCCACCACTTTGACGTAATCCGCTAGCTGGAATTTACGCTCAAAGTCGCGCTCGGCAATGCCTTGATAAACGTAGTTTTTGCTGTCTTCGGCTTTGCGTTCACCCTTCACGATCAACATGTTTTCGTTTTGCGTCAAATCGAGTTGATCTTCAGCAAAACCTGCAACGGCCATCGTGATGCGGTAGTTGTGCTCATCTTTTTGCTCAATGTTGTATGGAGGGTAACCGCCAGAACTGTTTTTGGCTGCGCTGGCTTCCATCAGGTTGAACAGACGGTCAAAACCAATCGCATTACGGTATAGTGGTGAGAAATCTACATTACGCATAATCCTATCCTCTTTTAAGCAATAGTCTTAGCCCAGATAAACCTATCTTGTTGGCGTGTTTATGCAAGAAAACGCCGAGCTAAGGGATTCGATAATCCACTCCACAGCCCAACTTTTGGGGACGGGGACATGGTGTCGAATCTAGAGTCAAATTGAGTACTAAACTTCAGTATCCTCTCTTGAGCGATCTGGTTTAGCGATGCCAGAGGCGCTGTTCTTCTCTTGTTGAGCAAGCTAGCCATCCCTCTTCTTAACTAGATATAAGGTCTGGAAATGGGGATTCAAGGGATCAGAAAAAGAATTTTCAGTCTTCGTTTCTAGGGTCTAGGGTCTAGGGTCTAGGGTCTAGGGTCTAGGGCAGTTTTTCCTAGCCTATGTAAAAATGCCACCTCTTGCGAGGTGGCATTTCATTAATTTTGATCGCGTCTTATCGACTACACGTCTAGGTTTGCTACCTTCAAGGCGTTTTCTTCGATGAAGTTACGACGTGGTTCAACTTGATCACCCATCAAGGTCGTGAACAGCTCATCAGCACCAACGGCATCTTCAATGGTCACACGCATCATGCGACGAGTTTCTGGATCCATGGTGGTTTCCCAAAGCTGATCTGGGTTCATCTCACCCAAACCTTTGTAGCGTTGTAGGCTCAAACCACGACGAGATTCCTTAATCAACCACTCAAGCGCACTTGCAAAGCTGTTCACGGGTTGAGTACGTTCACCACGCTGAATATACGCACCTTCTTCGATCAAACCATCCAGCGCATCCGCCAGCTCTGCCAGCTTCTGGTATTCTTTCGAGTTGATCAGATCCACGCTCAGTGGGTACTCGTGCATCACACCGTGGGTACGAACCACAATCTTCGGTGAGAACAGTCCGCGCTCTGCATCGTGTTCGATTTCAAAGCTGTATTGGCTTGCGCCCACTTCTTTGGCGTTCAACTGAGTAACCAGTTGCTCTGTCCATGCTGCCATTGCTGCTTGATCGGCAAATTGTGTTTCGCTGAGGCGCGGAACATAAATCAGTTCATGAATCAGTGCACGTGGGTAACGACGGCTCATGCGATCCACCAGCTTGATCGCTGCATTGTATTGCTGAACCAGTTTCTCCAGTGCTTCACCGGCCAATGCTGGTGCGTCTGGGTTCACGTGCAGTGCTGCGTTATCCAATGCCAAGGAAATTTGGTACTGGTTCATCGCATCTTCATCTTTAATGTACTGCTCTTGTTTGCCTTTCTTCACTTTGTACAATGGTGGCTGAGCGATATACACGTAGCCACGCTCGATAAGCTCAGGCATTTGACGGTAGAAGAAGGTCAACAGTAGCGTACGGATGTGCGAACCATCGACGTCCGCATCGGTCATGATGATGATGTTGTGGTAACGCAGTTTGTCTGGGTTGTACTCGTCACGACCGATACCACAACCTAGTGCAGTGATCAGCGTTGCGACTTCTTGAGAAGAAAGCATCTTGTCGAAACGCGCTTTTTCTACGTTTAGAATCTTACCTTTTAGCGGTAGGATTGCTTGGTTCTTACGGTTACGGCCTTGTTTTGCGGAGCCGCCTGCCGAATCACCCTCCACTATGTAAAGTTCAGACAGCGCAGGATCTTTTTCCTGACAGTCAGCCAGTTTACCTGGAAGGCCAGCAAGGTCTAACGCCCCTTTACGGCGTGTCATTTCGCGCGCTTTACGTGCGGCTTCACGCGCACGTGCGGCGTCGATAATCTTAGAACAAACGGTTTTCGCTTCGCTTGGGTGTTCGGCCAAGAAGTCGTTCAGTTTGTCTGCCATGAAGGATTCCACTGCGGACTTCACTTCACTAGAAACCAGTTTGTCTTTGGTTTGGCTTGAGAATTTTGGATCCGGCACTTTTACTGAAACAACAGCGGTCAAACCTTCACGCGCATCGTCACCAGAAGTCGCGGTTTTCGCTTTCTTCGAGTAGCCTTCTTTGTCCATGTAGCTGTTCAGTGTGCGCGTCAATGCCGCGCGGAAACCCGCTAAGTGGGTACCACCGTCACGCTGTGGGATGTTGTTGGTAAAACAGTAGATGTTTTCTTGGAAGCCATCGTTCCACTGCATCGCCACTTCAACCGCAATACCGTCTTCACGCTCGGCGTTGAAATGGAATACTTTTTCATGGATGGGGGTTTTGTTGCGGTTCAAGTGAGTGACGAACGCTTGAATACCACCTTCATACATGAAGTGATCTTTCTTATCTTCTTCGCGCTCATCAAACAGTTTGATCGACACACCAGAGTTCAGGAAAGAGAGTTCACGTAGACGCTTCGCTAGGATGTCATAATGAAATTCGATGTTGGTGAAGGTTTGTGCACTTGGCCAGAAACGTACCGTGGTACCGGTTTTTTCAGTATCGCCGATAACAGCAAGCGGTGCATCAGGTACACCATGACGATAGGTTTGGCTATGAACATGACCACCACGATAAATCGTCAACAGCACTTTTTCAGACAGTGCGTTTACCACCGAAACACCTACACCGTGAAGACCGCCAGACACTTTGTAAGAGTTGTCGTCAAACTTACCGCCAGCGTGCAATACCGTCATGATAACTTCGGCAGCAGACACGTTCTCTTCTGGGTGCATTTCGGTCGGGATACCACGGCCATCATCGCTAACAGAAACTGAGTTATCCTCATGAATCGTGACTACGATATCTTTACAGTGGCCTGCTAAGGCTTCATCAATTGAGTTATCCACCACCTCAAAAACCATGTGGTGCAGACCGGTGCCATCATCTGTGTCCCCGATGTACATACCCGGACGCTTACGTACCGCATCCAGACCCTTCAGTACCTTAATACTCGATGAATCGTAATTGTTCGACATGAGTTACTCTCTCATTATTTATCCTTGCTCGATTACACCCTGCTCCACATGAAACAGTCGGCCAGAGTCATCGCGCATGTCGCTGATCTGGTTTTCCGTAATCGAACTTACAAAAACTTGAGCCCCCGTCTGTTTCAAGCAATCAGCAAGACGCTTGCGACGTTGACTGTCTAATTCAGAGGCAAAGTCATCTATGAGATAGACGCATTGCTTACCGGTTTTTTCCGTTAGGTGCTGGCCTTGTGCCAAGCGGAGCGCACACACCATTAATTTCAATTGGCCACGCGACAACACATCTTCCACCGGGGTGTTATTCACTTTTATCCGTAAATCGGCCTTATTTGGCCCGCTAACGGTATAACCTAGTGTTTGATCGCGTTCGAAATTCTCTTCCAGTATTTGTTGGTATGGGGTTTCTTTTTCCCAGCCACGATAATACTTCAATTGGATATGAAATTCTGGCAAAAATTCTTGGCACAACTGTTCCGCTTTGCTTTGCATTTGGGCAACGTAATCGGCGCGCCATTGGCTAATCAACTCGGCCAAACGTGCCATTTCCTTGTCCCAATAACTCAGCTCTTGATAGCTCTTTGCCGACTTCAACAACGCATTACGTTGTTTGTTGAGGCGCTTAAAACGCCCCCATGCATCGTAAAACGCGGGCTCGGTATGAAACACGCCCCAATCAATAAACGCTCGACGATGCTTGGGCCCATCCGTTAATAAATCGAAGCCTTCGGGATGAATCAATTGCAATGGCAACACTTGTGCTAGCTGCGCTAACTTTTGCCCAGATTGACCGCCTATTTTAACCTCTGTTGTGCCATCGCGCTGCTTATTAATGCCGATCGGTAGCTCAAATTGATCCGAGTTCAAAAAACGACCATGGACAAACAGTTGATCACACTCATTTTGAATCACGCGTCCGGTCAAAGCACTTTTAAATGAGCGACCATGACCGAGCAAATAGATGGCTTCCAAGACACTGGTTTTGCCACTGCCATTCGGACCAATAAGAAAATTAAAGCCTGGCGACAGTGCAATGTCGCAGGCTTTGATATTACGAAACTGCTGAATAATCAGACGAGAAAGTGGCATTCAATCAGCTTATAGACGAATTGGCATAACCACGTACATGGCGCTGTCGTCATCGACATTTTCAACCAGCGCACTGGCATTGGCATCCGACATTGAGATTCGTACTTGCTCACAACGCAAGGTGTTCAGCACATCCAATACGTAGCTAACGTTGAAACCAATCTCAATCGCCTCACCGTCGAAGCTCACGTCCAACATCTCTTCCGCTTCTTCTTGCTCTGGGTTGTTGGCGGTAATGCGCATTTCACTGCCAGCCAAGTTAACACGAACGCCACGGAATTTTTCATTCGACAAAATCGCCGCGCGAGAAAATGCTTGGCGTAATTCATCACAACTCGCTTCCAGCGTTTTGGTTGTGTGTTGTGGCAACACGCGACGGTAATCCGGGAAACGACCGTCCACCAGCTTAGAAGTAAAGACAAAATGGTTTACTTCGGCGCGCAGATTTGAGCTACCAATTTGCAGCGTGACAGGTTGCTCTGGTGTATCCAGCAGTTTAACCAGCTCTTGCACACCTTTACGCGGTACGATGATCTGCTTTTGCGCGAAGTCAGCACTCAATGGTGCCTGAGCCACAGCCATACGGTGACCATCGGTCGCGACACTGCGCAGTGTGCTGCCCTCAATTTCAAACAACATGCCATTGAGGTAGTAGCGTACGTCTTGGTTGGCCATCGAGAATTGTGTTTTCTCAATCAGTGCGCGCAATTCGCCCTGAGTGAGAGAGACTTCCACTTCACTTTGCCAATCTTCAATATTCGGAAAATCATTGGCAGGTAATGTGGCCAACGAGAAACGGCTGCGCCCAGAGCGCACTTGCACGCGATCGCCTTCCAATACAAACGTGATCACTGCATCGTCGGGTAATCCACGGCAGATATCAAGAAACTTGCGCGAAGGAACCGTAATGCTGCCCGCTTCAAACTCCCCTTCCAAGGTCACTTTACTGATCAGCTCCACTTCTAAGTCCGTGGCGGTCATTGACAGTTGACCATTTTCAACGTTGATCAGCAAATTCCCGAGGATCGGTAGCGTTGGTCGCCCACCGAGTGCACCGGAAACCTGTTGAAGGGGTTTAATAAAATGACTACGTGCGATAGTAAATTTCATGCTTGGCTCTTTACGCTGTCCGCTTCAATAAAGTGTTTAGAATTGTGTCATTCTAACCGATTAAGACGACAGGGTGCGAATCAAGTTAGAGTAATCTTCTTTAATATCGTGGCTCTCTTCACGCAGCTGCTCAATCTTACGACACGCGTGCAGCACTGTGGTGTGGTCACGGCCACCAAACGCATCACCGATTTCTGGCAAGCTGTGGTTGGTAAGCTCTTTGGCCAATGCCATGGCTAATTGGCGAGGGCGCGCAACCGAGCGAGAACGTCGCTTAGAGAGCAGATCGGCCACTTTAATCTTGTAGTATTCCGCCACCGTCTTTTGAATGTTGTCGATGGTCACCAGCTTCTCTTGCAGTGCCAATAAATCACGCAGTGCTTCACGCACAAAATCAATGGTAATTGGACGGCCAGTAAAGTTGGCATTGGCGATCACTCGGTTTAATGCCCCTTCTAGCTCACGAACATTAGACCGCAGACGCTTAGCAATAAAGAACGCCACTTCATCGGCAAGATGGATTTGGTGATCTTCCGCTTTCTTCATCAAGATCGCCACGCGGGTTTCCAGTTCTGGTGGCTCAATCGCCACCGTCAAACCCCAACCAAAGCGTGATTTCAAGCGATCTTCTACACCATTGATCTCTTTTGGATAACGGTCCGAAGTCAGAATGATCTGTTGGTTACCTTCCAATAGCGCATTAAAGGTGTGGAAGAACTCTTCCTGCGAACGCTCTTTGTTAGCAAAGAATTGAATGTCATCGATAAGCAAGGCATCCACACTGCGATAGTAGCGTTTGAACTCTTCAATTGCGTTATTTTGCAGGGCTTTAACCATGTCTTGCACAAAACGCTCAGAGTGCATGTAAACCACTTTGGCGTTGGGCTTGTTATCAACAATGGCGTTGCCAACGGCGTGCAACAAGTGAGTTTTACCTAAACCGGTGCCGCCGTATAAGAACAGTGGGTTGTACGCCCCACCTGGGTTATCCGCCACCTGACGTGCCGCCGCCAACCCCAATTGGTTCGACTTACCTTCCACAAAATTATTGAACTTATGCTTTGGGTTCACATTTGAGCGGTGATTGATGTCAGCGATCGCTTGAGCATCATCATCCCAAGTTTTGTGTACTGGCTTACGTGCTTGCAATTGTGCGGGTGCCGACGATTCGGCCGCCACATCCGCTGGCGTACGCGTTGGCGCAGGTTTTGCCGCTGCAATAGGACGGCTCCCCACTTCAAAACGCAAACTCGGAACATCGTTACCACAATACTCTTGCAGTAAACGATTAATGCTATTGAGGTATTTGTCTCGCACCCAATCCAAAACAAAGCGATTTGGGGCAAACAGAGTGAGCGTATTGTCATTGAGCTCCGCTTGTAACGGGCGAACCCACATACTGAATTCTGTAGCTGGTAGCTCTTCTTGAAGCCGTTGCATACACTGCAACCAAAGCGAAGATGACACGGTGCCCCCACTGAGTACGAAATTAATCTGAAAAGATTGGCAATTTTACCTGTTGATAACCAAGATCGCCAGTGATTGATCGACGATCCAGTGAATAAGATCCAAGTTATTCACAATAATTTCGCTTGATTTTTGCGGATCAACACACCTTGCCCAATGATTACCCACAAGACGATCCACTTTTCCACGGATCTTGGCATTTTATCCCCAAGACCCTCTATTCATCTGGTTATGGTTAATAACAACTAGTTATTTATTCTATTGAGATAAATCACATTAACATCACCTCCCATAAAGATAAGGAGTCACAAGATGAATAACTGGATTAAAGCGAGTATTGCTGCCATCGCGCTTTCTGCAGCAACTTTTCAGGCGGTTGCCGAAGAAGTGGTTAAAGTAGGCATGTCTGGCCGCTACTTTCCTTTCACCTTTGTAAAGCAAGACCAACTGCAAGGTTTTGAAGTGGATATGTGGGATGAGATTGGTAAGCGTAATGGCTACAAAGTCGAATACGTAACCGCAAACTTCTCAGGTCTGTTTGGTTTACTTGAAACGGGTCGCATCGATACCATCTCCAACCAAATCACCATGACGGATGCGCGCAAAGCCAAATACCTTTTTGCTGACCCTTATGTGGTAGACGGCGCTCAGATCACCGTACGCAAGGGCAATGACAGCATCAAAGGCGTTGCAGACCTCGCTGGTAAAACCGTTGCGGTCAACCTAGGCTCAAACTTTGAACAGCTATTACGCGATTACGATAAAGACGGCAAGATCAATATCAAGACTTACGATACCGGTATCGAGCATGATGTTGCGTTAGGACGCGCCGATGCCTTTGTGATGGATCGCCTATCAGCACTAGAACTGATCAAGAAAACCGGTTTGCCACTACAATTGGCTGGTGAACCATTTGAAACCATCGCTAACGCATGGCCATTTGTGAACAACGAACGTGGCGTGAAGCTGCAAGGTGAAGTCAACAAAGCCCTTGCTGAGATGCGTGCCGATGGCACAGTTGAGAAAATCTCAATCAAATGGTTTGGTGCCGACATTACTAAGTAACCTGATATACTGCTCGTCACAGCTTTTGTTTTTAAGGTGGAATTCGCATTCCACCTTTTGTTTTCTTTAAAGGTACTGGTATGGGATTTGATTTTAACTACATGCTAGAGCTGCTGCCGATACTGCTCAAATACCTCGGCACCACCATGGAAATGGCATTTTTAGGTCTTATTTTCTCTCTGGCCTTAGCCATTATGCTCGCTAATATTCGCGTATTTCGCATACCGATTCTGGATCCACTGAGCCAACTTTATATCAGTTTTTTCCGCGGCACACCGCTGCTGGTACAACTGTTCCTACTTTACTATGGCTTACCTCAGATCTTCCCAATCATGGTTGGACTCGACGCGTTCAGTGCCGCTGTTATCGGTTTAACACTGCATTTTGCTGCCTACATGGCCGAAAGCATTCGCGCCGCGATTATTGGCATTGACCGTAGCCAGATGGAAGCCAGCTTGTCGGTAGGCATGACCACTTCTCAAGCGATGCGTCGCATTATTCTACCTCAAGCGACTCGCGTTGCTTTACCGTCGTTGATGAACTACTTCATCGACATGATCAAATCCACCTCTTTGGCTTTTACACTAGGCGTGGCGGAAATCATGGCCAAGGCGCAAATGGAAGCCTCCTCAAGCTTCCGCTTCTTTGAAGCCTTTTTGGCCGTCGCACTCATCTATTGGGGTGTCGTACTGGTGCTAACCCGAGTGCAAATTTGGGCCGAGAACAAACTGAATAAGGCGTATGCGAGATGATCAAATTAGACAATATCCACAAACGCTTTGACGACACAGAAGTACTCAAAGGCATTGATCTGACCATTAACCAAGGTGAAATCATCGTCATCATTGGTTCAAGTGGTACTGGCAAGTCGACCTTGCTGCGCTGTGTTAACTTTCTAGAGCAAGCGGACCAAGGCAAAATCACCATTGATGACATCAGTGTCGATAGCCAACAACACACCAAAGCCGAAGTGCTTGCGCTGCGCCGCCGCACTGGTTTCGTGTTTCAAAACTACGCGTTATTTGCCCACATGACGGCGCGACAAAATATTGCCGAGGGTTTGGTCACCGTTCGCGGCTGGAAAAAAGAAGACGCTCTGAAACGCGCGCAGCAAATCTTGGACGACATTGGTCTGGGAGAAAAAGGCGACAG
Source organism: Vibrio floridensis (assembly GCF_021852965.1). Classification (NCBI taxonomy): domain Bacteria; kingdom Pseudomonadati; phylum Pseudomonadota; class Gammaproteobacteria; order Vibrionales; family Vibrionaceae; genus Vibrio; species Vibrio floridensis. Next base: position 29,104 of record NZ_JAKGCY010000017.1, read on the forward strand.
CTACCCAGCAGCCCTCTCGGGTGGCCAGCAACAGCGCGTCGGTATTGGCCGTGCCATGGCATTGCAACCCGAACTGTTGCTTTTTGATGAGCCAACTTCGGCATTGGATCCTGAATGGGTCGGAGAAGTACTCTCTTTAATGAAGAAGTTAGCCAACCAACATCAAACGATGCTGGTGGTCACCCATGAGATGCAATTTGCCCGAGAAGTGGCGGATCGCGTGATCTTTATGGCGGAAGGCAAGATTGTTGAGCAGGGATCTCCACAGGATATCTTTGGAAATCCACAGGATCCTCGCTTACAAAAATTCCTACGCCAAGTAGGAATGGAGTAAAGATCCCGACAAAGATCGCGAGATCCTTGAGATTTTACTCACACTCCGTATAATCGCCCGGCGGATTTGTTGATACACCACAAAGATTGACACTTTGTGTGACTGTGATTACAATTCCGCCTCTTTGTTGAGAGGCGTCGGTGAACTCTTCTTTATATGGAGAAGAAAACAGACCCACGCCGGGTTAACTTAGAACCTAAAACTACTGATCAGTAAAGGTAATAACAATGGCTACTAAACGCACTTTTCAACCTTCAGTTCTAAAGCGCAAGCGTACTCACGGTTTCCGTGCACGCATGGCGACTAAGAACGGTCGTAAAGTAATCAATGCACGTCGTGCGAAAGGCCGTGCGCGCCTGTCAAAATAATCATTAGCTTATTTTGAATACGTACGCGTTCAATCGGGAGTTACGTTTGTTAACTCCCGAGCATTATCAAAACGTCTTTCAGCAAGCTCATCGAGCTGGCTCTCCTCATTTCACTATCATTGCTCGCAATAATAACCTTTCTCATCCTCGTTTAGGCTTGGCTGTACCCAAGAAGCAAATCAAAACTGCCGTTGGTCGCAACCGATTCAAACGCCTAGCCCGTGAAAGCTTTCGTAACACACAACATCAACTTCCCAATAAAGATTTTGTTGTGATCGCCAAGAAAAGCGCGCAAGATTTGAGCAATGAGGAACTGTTTAAGTTGTTTGATAAGCTATGGCATCGCCTGTCTCGCCCCTCGCGTGGTTAACAATCGGACTCGTCCGTCTTTATCAAGGTCTTATCAGTCCTCTCCTTGGACCGCGCTGTCGTTTTACTCCAACCTGTTCTACATATGCCATAGAAGCGTTGAAAGCTCACGGTTTTGTAAAAGGGTGTTGGTTATCAGGCAAACGTCTATTAAAATGCCACCCTTTGAATGAAGGGGGCTTTGACCCCGTTCCACCAGTCCAAAAACAAGACAGAGATAAATAACGATGGATTCTCAACGTACTCTCCTGGTCCTGCTTCTGGCGCTGGTTTCTTTCTTGCTGTTCCAACAGTGGCAAGTTGCAAAGAACCCAGCCCCTCAAGCCGTTGAACAGGCTCAAACAAGCAGCACTTTACCTGCACCATCTTTTGCTGATGAACTGGACCCAGCGCCAGCGCAACAAGCGTCAGCAAAACTCATCACGGTAACAACGGATGTGTTGACTCTGTCAATCGACACTGTTGGTGGTGATGTAGTGGCTGCGGATTTGAACCAATATTCTGCAGAGATGAATTCTGCGAATGCCTTCGAGCTTCTTAAAGATACTCAAGGTCATCAGTTCATCGCACAAAGTGGTCTGGTTGGCCCACAAGGCATCGACCTAAGCAGCAACAATCGTCCAAGCTACCAAGTGAGCGCGGACAGCTTTACGTTAGCTGACGATCAAAACGAATTACGTATTCCAATGACCTACCAAGCGAATGGCTTGGAGTACACCAAAACCTTTATCCTAAAACGTGGTAGCTACGCGATTGACGTTGAGTTCGATGTCATCAACAAATCAGGTAACAACGCAACGTTAGGCATGTACGCCCACCTACGTCAAAACCTGATGGACGCGGGCGGCAGCATCACCATGCCAACCTACCGTGGCGGAGCTTACTCAACTGAAGATACTCGTTACAAAAAATACAGCTTCGAAGATATGCAAGATCGCAATCTGTCTCTTACTCTGACCAATGGTCAAGGTTGGGCGGCAATGATCCAGCACTACTTCGCTGCGGCGTGGATCCCACGTAACGAACCAGGTGCCAACCTGTACACTCGCGTGATTGGCAATATGGGCGACATTGGCGTTCGTATGCCAAACAAAACGGTTGCTGATGGCGATAGCGCACACTTCACTGCAACCCTTTGGGCGGGTCCTAAACTGCAAGACCAAATGGCAGAAGTCGCACCAAACCTTGACTTAGTAGTCGATTACGGCTGGTTGTGGTTCATCGCGAAACCTCTGCATTGGCTACTGTCTGTTATCCAAAGCGTGGTGGGTAACTGGGGTGTGGCGATCATCTGTCTAACCTTCATCGTTCGTGGTGCGATGTACCCACTGACAAAAGCACAGTACACCTCAATGGCCAAAATGCGCATGCTACAGCCTAAGCTGCAAGCAATGCGTGAGCGCATCGGTGATGACCGTCAGCGCATGAGCCAAGAGATGATGGAACTGTACAAGAAAGAGAAAGTTAACCCACTCGGTGGTTGTCTTCCTCTCATTCTGCAGATGCCTATCTTCATCGCGCTGTACTGGGCATTGATGGAATCGGTTGAGCTGCGTCACTCGCCATTCTTCCTATGGATTCACGACCTTTCTGCGCAGGATCCATACTACATCCTGCCGCTATTGATGGGCGGATCAATGTTCCTCATCCAGAAGATGAGCCCAACGACAGTAACCGATCCTATGCAGCAGAAGATCATGACCTTTATGCCGGTGATGTTTACCTTCTTCTTCCTATGGTTCCCATCAGGTCTGGTTCTATACTGGCTAGTATCGAACATCGTTACTCTGATCCAGCAGTCTTTGATTTACAAAGCACTGGAGAAAAAAGGCTTACACACTAAGTAAGTGACAACAGAGTAAAGAAAGGCGGCCAAAAGGTCGCCTTTTTGTTTTCGGCTGATTACAATTCAGCTAATTGATTCACTGACCAGACAAATGGTCGTTAAAACGATAGGCTCATTTATGACAACAGATACGATTGTCGCCCAGGCTACAGCGCCGGGCAGAGGTGGGGTCGGGATTATTCGTGTCTCAGGCCCACAAGCCGCTCAAGTTGCCTTGGAAGTAACAGGGAAGACGCTGAAGCCACGCTACGCTGAATATATCCCTTTTAAAGCCCAAGATGGCAGTGAACTTGACCAAGGGATCGCACTGTTCTTCCCCAATCCTCATTCATTTACTGGCGAAGATGTCCTTGAGTTGCAAGGCCACGGTGGCCCCGTGGTGATGGACATGCTGATTAAACGCATCCTGACCATCTCAGGTGTTCGTCCTGCAAGACCTGGGGAGTTTTCTGAGCGAGCCTTCCTTAACGATAAGATGGACCTCACACAAGCAGAGGCGATCGCCGACCTAATTGACGCGAGCTCCGAAGAAGCGGCTAAATCGGCACTCCAATCGCTACAAGGGCAATTTTCTAAGCGAATTCATACGCTGGTGGAATCTCTCATCCATCTGCGCATCTACGTTGAAGCGGCCATCGATTTTCCAGAAGAGGAAATCGACTTTTTAGCCGATGGTAAAGTGGCGGGCGATCTGCAAGCCATCATCGACAACTTAGATGCGGTGCGCAAAGAAGCCAACCAGGGCGCAATCATGCGTGAAGGGATGAAAGTGGTGATTGCGGGCCGTCCGAACGCTGGCAAATCCAGCCTACTGAATGCGCTATCAGGTAAGGATTCCGCGATTGTCACCGACATTGCTGGCACCACACGTGATGTCCTCCGTGAGCACATCCATATCGATGGCATGCCATTGCACATCATCGATACCGCTGGTCTGCGTGATGCTTCAGACGAAGTAGAAAAAATCGGTATCGAGCGCGCTTGGGATGAAATCCGTCAAGCCGATCGCGTACTCTTCATGGTCGATGGCACCACCACCGACGCCACCGACCCTAAAGAAATCTGGCCAGACTTTATTGATCGTTTGCCAGAACAAATCGGCATTACCGTGATCCGCAACAAAGCCGATCAAACCCAAGAATCACTGGGGATCTGCCATGTCAGTCAGCCGACGTTGATCCGTTTGTCGGCCAAAACGGGCCAAGGGGTTGAGGCATTGCGTAATCACCTTAAAGCCTGTATGGGTTTCTCTGGCAACACCGAAGGCGGTTTTATGGCAAGACGCCGACATCTGGATGCGCTTCAACGCGCTGCAGAACACTTACAGATAGGCCAAGATCAGCTTGAGGGTTATATGGCTGGAGAAATCCTCGCCGAGGAGCTCCGCATTGCTCAGCAGCATCTCAACGAAATCACGGGCGAGTTTAGCTCTGATGATTTGCTCGGACGTATTTTCTCTTCATTCTGTATCGGTAAATAATCTTAAAGCGTAGCCATTGGCTGCGCTTTTTTTTCGACTCAAGGACACACTATGATTCACATCATCACTGGCAGCACACTGGGTGGCGCAGAATACGTTGGCGATCATCTTAACGATCTGCTGCAAGCTGCTGGGTTTGAAACTCACATTCACAATCAGCCTCAACTGTCTGAAATCCCAAATAACGGTACTTGGTTGATCATTACCTCTACCCATGGCGCTGGAGAGTATCCAGACAACATCCAACCTTTTATTCGCGCTCTGCAAGCCACTCCTCCTAAAATGGGAGATGTTCGCTATGCTGTCATCGCCATCGGAGATTCAAGCTACGATACCTTCTGCGCTGCAGGCCTACACGCCTACTCCTTGCTAGAAGACATCGGCGCGACGCCTATTACAGATTGCTTAACCATTGATGTCTTAAACCACACTGTTCCAGAAGATGCTGCAGAAGAGTGGTTCAATGCGCATATCCAACAATTTTAATTGTGCTAGATGACAAGCGGAGTGACACTCCGCTTTTCTCTGTGAATAACCCACCAAGCTTCCCTCCCTTCAATCTGAACAAAAAACCAACAAACCATCTGTGGATAAAATAGAGAAGATCCCGTGTTTTTCCTATAGTTATCCAAATAATAACTTTCATCCAAACCATGCCCTGTGTATAACTACCATTTTTGATCCCAGGAAATACAAGAGTAGATCAAATCATGATCACATCATTTGATCCGAATAAGATCCATGATCTTGTTGATCATTTATGGGTTATCCACAGGAGAGGTGGATCCTAATAATAGATCCAATAAAAGATCATATATAAAGATCTTTATATATATTTAGAGAGACGATCCTATGATCGAGTGTACGAAAACAATTTTCACTCATAGTTAAAAACAGGTAGAATATCGCTCTTTTTCTTTCACTGTTGAATCCTTTGAATACCTGAGGTCAGTTCATGCTTTATCACGAAACATTTGACGTCATTGTTGTCGGTGGCGGACACGCAGGAACGGAAGCCGCACTCGCATCAGCACGTACAGGTCAGAAGACCTTATTACTTACTCACAATATCGATACTTTAGGACAAATGTCTTGTAACCCTGCGATTGGCGGGATCGGTAAGGGACACTTAGTCAAAGAAGTGGATGCAATGGGCGGTTTGATGGCACAAGCCATCGATCACGCGGGTATTCAATTTAGAACGCTTAATGCGTCAAAAGGCCCAGCTGTACGTGCCACTCGTGCACAAGCCGACCGAGCGCTTTATAAAGCGTACGTGCGTGACTTTTTAGAAAATGCGCCAAACTTGACTCTTTTCCAACAAGCCGTGGATGATTTGATTGTTGAAAACGATCAAGTTCGCGGTGTGGTTACGCAAATGGGTCTGAAGTTTCATGCTAAAGCGGTCGTTTTGACGGTAGGTACTTTCCTTGGTGGTAAGATCCATATTGGCTTAGAAAGCTCCTCAGGTGGGCGCGCAGGGGATCCTCCATCGATCGCGCTTGCACAGCGTCTTCGTGAACTGCCTTTCCGTGTTGATCGTCTGAAAACAGGAACACCTCCACGTATTGATGCACGTAGTGTCGATTTTTCAGTGCTGGAAGCGCAGCACGGTGATAACCCAACGCCTGTGTTCTCTTTTATGGGCGATCGCACTCATCACCCACGTCAAATTCCTTGTTTCATTACCCATACCAATGAGCAGACGCATGAGGTGATTCGCAACAACCTCGATCGTAGCCCAATGTATGCTGGCATCATCGAAGGTATTGGCCCTCGTTACTGCCCTTCTATCGAAGACAAAGTGATGCGCTTTGCCGATAAGAACTGCCACCAAATCTTCATTGAACCAGAAGGTTTAACGACTCACGAATTGTATCCAAACGGCATCTCCACCAGCTTGCCATTTGATGTACAGGTGCAGATTGTTCGTTCGATGAAAGGGTTTGAAAACGCGCACATTGTTCGCCCTGGTTACGCAATTGAATACGATTTCTTCGATCCGCGTGACTTGAAACAGACTTACGAAACCAAGTTTATCCAAGGTTTGTTCTTTGCTGGTCAAATTAACGGCACCACTGGTTACGAAGAAGCGGCCGCACAAGGCTTGATGGCAGGTCTCAATGCCAGCTTGTTCAGTCAAGAGAAAGAAGGTTGGAGCCCGCGTCGCGATCAAGCCTACATGGGCGTATTGATCGACGATCTCTCAACCATGGGTACCAAAGAACCGTACCGTATGTTCACATCGCGTGCAGAACATCGCTTGTTACTGCGTGAAGACAACGCGGATCTGCGTTTGACAGAAAAAGCACGTGAACTTGGTTTGATTGATGATGCTCGTTGGGCTCGTTTCAACCAGAAGATCGACAATATGGAGCAAGAGCGTCAACGTCTGAAATCGACATGGATGAACCCAAGCTCTGTCGGTATTGACGAGCTTAACCAATTATTGAAAGCACCAATGATCCGTGAAGCCAGTGGTGAAGATCTTCTTCGTCGCCCTGAGATGAGTTATGAGCAGCTCACGTCATTGGCCGCTTTTGCACCTGCACTCGACGATCTTGAAGCCGCAGAGCAAGTGGAAATTCAAGTGAAATACGAAGGTTACATTAAGCGTCAGCAAGATGAGATTGAAAAATCCCTGCGTCATGAACATACCAAATTGCCAGTGGATCTCAATTACAGCGAAGTGAAAGGCCTATCCAACGAGGTAGTACTTAAACTCAACACCGCCAAACCCGAAACATTGGGGATTGCATCACGCATCTCTGGTATTACGCCAGCGGCCATTTCGATTTTGCTGGTTCACTTAAAGAAAATTGGCATGTTGAAAGTGGGAGAAGAAAACGCATGAGTGCTCTTCGCCAAAAACTGGACGCATTAATCGCGCAAACCGACTTACAGGTCAATGAACGTCAACGTGAACAGCTGTTAGGTTATGTGGAACTGCTCAATAAGTGGAACAAAGCCTACAACCTGACATCTGTGCGTGATCCGCAAGACATGCTGGTGAAACATATCCTCGATAGCATCGTAGTCGCGCCTCACCTTGACGGTGAGCGTTTTATCGATGTCGGTACTGGACCTGGATTGCCTGGTATTCCGTTGGCGATCATGCATCCAGAGAAAACGTTCTTTTTGTTGGACAGCTTGGGTAAGCGCATTCGCTTTATCAAACAAGTTCTCCATGAACTAAAGATTGAAAATGTGACCACGGTGCAAAGTCGTGTCGAAGAGTTCCAACCAGAAGAAAAATTTGATGGTGTTCTAAGTCGCGCATTTGCTTCAATGACAGACATGGTGGAGTGGTGTCATCATCTACCAAAATGCGGTCAAGGTGTCTTTCTTGCTCTTAAGGGATTGCACCCTAAAGATGAAATTGATCAGCTTCCGGAGTGGTGTAGTGTGACAGAGGTCATATCTTTGACTGTTCCTGAGTTGGAAGGGGATCGCCATCTTGTAATCTTATCGCGCAAGGAAAATTAGCGAGGTCATCGTGGGTAGAATAGTAGCAATCGCCAACCAGAAAGGTGGTGTGGGTAAGACAACAACGTGTGTCAATTTGGCGGCCTCAATGGCAGCCACCAAACGTAAAGTGTTGGTCGTTGATCTGGACCCGCAAGGTAACGCTACGATGGCAAGTGGCGTCGACAAGTATATGGTCGACGCTACCGCGTATGATTTACTCGTCGAAGAAACCCCATTTGATCAAGTGGTATGTAAAACCACCACTGGCAAATATGACCTGATAGCGGCGAATGGTGACGTCACCGCCGCTGAAATCAAATTGATGGAAGTGTTTGCTCGCGAAGTTCGCTTGAAGAACGCGTTAGCCTCAGTTCGCGATAACTATGATTTCATCTTTATTGATTGTCCTCCTTCTTTAAACCTTCTTACAATCAATGCCATGGCGGCGGCGGATTCCGTGCTGGTGCCAATGCAATGTGAATATTTTGCGTTAGAAGGTTTAACGGCTCTTATGGATACCATTAGTAAGCTGGCGGCTGTGGTAAACGACAAACTCAAAATCGAGGGATTGTTGCGCACCATGTATGATCCTCGCAATCGCCTATCTAATGAAGTCTCCGATCAACTCAAAAAGCATTTCGGCAGTAAAGTTTACCGCACAGTGATCCCTCGCAATGTACGTTTAGCAGAAGCGCCAAGTCATGGAAAACCAGCGATGTATTACGACAAACACTCTGCGGGTTCAAAAGCGTATTTGGCGCTTGCCGGAGAAATGCTGCGCCGAGAAGAAATCCCAGTTTAACCTTTACCAAAGGAATTGATCCCAATGTCTAAGCGTGGCCTAGGAAAGGGACTGGATGCACTATTGTCCACCAGTTCATTAGCTCGTGAGAAACAACATATCGCAACACACAGCCAAGCTCTGTCTGCTGAAGGTGAGTTAACCGATATTGCGGTCGGTCAGTTGCAACCTGGTGTTTATCAGCCGCGAAAAGATATGTCGCCACAGGCACTCGAAGAGTTAGCTGCGTCCATCCAGTCACAAGGTATTATTCAACCTATTATTGTGCGTGCATTGCAAGATGGTCATTTTGAGATCATCGCTGGAGAGCGGCGCTGGCGTGCCGCTAAGCAAGCGGGTCTTAAGCGTGTTCCTTGTTTGATCAAACAGGTTGAAGATCGTGCTGCGATCGCCATGGCGCTGATCGAAAATATCCAGCGTGAAGATCTTAATGTGATCGAAGAAGCACAAGCGCTCGAGCGATTGCAAGACGAGTTTTCTCTGACTCATCAGCAAGTGGCGGATGTGATTGGTAAGTCACGCACCGCGGTGAGCAACCTGCTTCGATTGAATGGCTTGGAGCTAGAAGTGAAACAGTTTGTTGCACAGAAACTGCTCGATATGGGGCATGCTCGCGCATTATTAGCGTTGGAAGGTGAGCAACAAGTGGAAGTGGCTCAGCAGGTTGCTAGTAAAGCTCTTACGGTTCGTCAAACCGAACAATTGGTAAAAAAGTGTCTCACGCCAAAGGTTGAAGATAAAAATCAGCCAAAAGATGAAGAAATACAGCAAATATCACAAAAATTAAGTGAAAGATTGGGGGCTAAGGTTTCTTTAGTGAAAAGCACCAATGGAAAAGCGAAATTGACGATAAGTATTGATGAGCCTCACAAATTAGAGCAACTAATTGCCAAGCTTGAGAGCTAAATGAGATAATTGATTTAGGTCAATTATGTAAAAAAGCAATTTTTGTACGAAAGTTGTCGGTTTGTAAACAAAACTGTAAGTTTTTGCTGCGTTTTAATTGCAATCAGTTGGACTCACCGTATAATTTTCCGCAACTTCCCAGACCCACAACAAGAGTGGGGGATTGATGGGATTTACTAGAGGTACGAATACATGGTAGCTGCGTTGGCTAGGCCAGGACGAGAGCTTGTAAAGCAATTGTTAATGATCGAGACCGGCGTGGTTATTTTTGTGGCAGCAGGAATAGCTTTAGCTGTGAATGCTGAGTGGGGAGTTTCCTCGCTAATCGGTGGTGGCATTTTTGTCGTCGCCAATGCAGTATTTTCAATATGTGCATTTCTGTTTGTAGGGGCTAGGGCATCAAAATACGTTGCCATTTCCTTCTACACAGGTGAAGCGTTGAAGATTCTCATTACAGTAGTGCTGTTTTCTGTAGCCTACATGTATATGCAGGTGGAACTTGTTCCCCTGAAACTAACCTATTTGCTGGTACTCGGAATTAATATCTTTGCACCAGCGCTATTCATTAACAACAAAAAATAGGATGAGTTATGGCTGCGCCAGGTGAAGCGCTAACACCTTCTGGTTACATTACTCACCACCTAACTAACCTTTCAACTTACAAGTTGGGGTTGGTGGCGGAAGAGTCTAGTTTCTGGAACGTACATATCGATAGTCTGTTTTTTTCTTGGCTTACAGGTCTAATTTTCCTCGGAATTTTTTACTCTGTTGCTCGAAAAACAACAGCCGGTGTACCAGGTAAGCTTCAGTGTGCTGTTGAAATGATCGTAGAATTTGTCGCGACAAACGTCAAAGATACGTTCCATGGACGCAACCCGCTGATTGCACCTCTAGCACTGACTATCTTTTGTTGGGTATTTTTGATGAACTTGATGGACTTGGTTCCTATCGATTTCCTTCCATACCCGGCAGAGCATTGGCTCGGTATTCCTTACTTAAAAGTAGTACCTTCAGCTGATGTGAACATCACCATGGCTATGGCACTAGGCGTATTCGCTCTGATGATCTATTACAGCATCAAAGTGAAAGGTCTAGGTGGCTTTGCAAAAGAATTGGCTTTGCACCCATTCAACCACTGGACAATGATCCCGTTCAACCTACTAATCGAAGTGGTATCGCTACTGGCGAAACCTCTCTCTCTTGGTATGCGTCTATTCGGTAACATGTTCGCGGGTGAGGTTGTATTTATTCTTTGTGCGGCAATGCTACCATGGTATCTACAATGGATGGGCTCGCTACCATGGGCGATCTTCCATATTCTGGTAATCCTGATTCAGGCCTTCGTGTTTATGATGTTGACAATCGTTTATATGTCAATGGCTCACGAAGACAGTGATCATTAATTTTGTTTATTCTTATTAGACTTTTAGTTAATCGCTATAATTGGAGATAGTAATGGAAACTGTACTAAGCTTTTCTGCAATCGCAGTAGCAATCATCGTTGGTCTGTGTGCACTAGGCACTGCAGTAGGCTTCGCGGTTCTAGGTGGTAAATTCCTAGAAGGTGCTGCTCGTCAACCAGAAATGGCTCCTATGCTTCAAGTTAAGATGTTCATCATCGCTGGTCTACTTGATGCGGTTCCAATGATCGGTATCGTAATCGCACTTCTATTCACGTTTGCAAACCCATTCGTAGGTCAATTAGCTGGTTAATCATCGGTATTGAGCGGCATGCATTAGCGTGTCCTTGATGAACACTAATTCCGAATAGAGGGGTAGCTGTTGTGAATATGAACGCAACTCTGCTAGGCCAAGCATTCTCGTTTGCACTGTTTGTGTGGTTCTGTATGAAGTACGTATGGCCACCAATCATGCAAGCGATTGAAGAGCGTCAGAAGAAAATCGCTGACGGTCTACAAGCGGCAGAACGTGCTGCAAAAGACTTGGATCTAGCACAAGCTAATGCTTCTTCTCAAATGAAAGAAGCAAAGCGCACAGCAACTGAGATCATCGAACAAGCGAATAAGCGTAAAGCACAAATTTTGGATGAAGCTCGCGAGGATGCACAGACTGAACGTCAAAAAATCCTAGCGCAAGCAGAAGCTCAAATTGAAGCGGAACGTAATCGTGCACGCGATGAACTGCGCAAACAAGTTGCAACTCTGGCTGTAGCTGGTGCAGAGAAAATCCTTGAGCGTTCAATCGATAAAGATGCGCACAAAGATATTCTCGATAACATTACTGCAAAACTTTAAGTTTGGGGGCGAACATGGCTGATTTTACAACAATCGCGCGCCCCTATGCTAAAGCAGCCTTTGACTTTGCGGTAGAGAAAGGCCAACTAGACCAATGGGGTCAAATGTTGTCTTTCGCTGCTGAAGTAGCCCAAAACGAACAAATTAGTGAGCTGTTATCTGGCTCTATGTCAGCCGATAAACTGGCTGAACTGTTTATTGCGATTTGTGGCGAACAAGTGGATGAATTCGGTCAAAACCTTCTTAAGGTGATGGCGGAGAATGGTCGTCTTGCGGCCCTTCCTGATGTATGCACTCAATTCTTCATTTTGAAGAAAGAGCATGAGAAAGAGATTGATGTAGAAGTGATTTCTGCAACCGAACTTTCTGATGAACAATGTGCAAATATCAGTCAGAAACTTGAACTGCGTCTTGAGCGCAAAGTTAAGCTGAATTGCAGTGTAGATGAGGCCCTACTAGGTGGGGTGATAATTCGAGCCGGAGACTTAGTCATCGATAACTCAGCTCGCGGTCGTCTGAATCGCCTGAGCGATGCATTGCAGTCTTAATGGGGATTGGAGCATGCAACTTAATTCCACGGAAATTAGCGATCTAATTAAACAGCGTATTGAATCTTTCAACGTTGTTAGTGAAGCTCGCAATGAAGGTACTATCGTATCGGTAAGCGACGGTATCATTCGCATTCACGGCCTAGCGGACGTGATGCAAGGTGAAATGATTGAATTACCGGGTGGCCGTTATGCACTAGCACTTAACCTTGAGCGTGACTCGGTTGGTGCGGTAGTAATGGGCCCATATGCTGACCTTAAGGAAGGCATGAAAGTAACAGGTACTGGTCGTATTCTTGAAGTGCCAGTTGGTCCTGAACTGTTAGGTCGCGTAGTGAACACACTAGGTGAACCAATTGATGGTAAAGGTCCGATTGAAGCGAAGTTGACCTCGCCTGTTGAAGTGATTGCACCGGGTGTAATCGACCGTCAATCGGTTGATCAACCTGTACAAACTGGTTATAAGTCTGTTGACTCAATGATCCCAATCGGTCGTGGTCAGCGTGAACTTATCATCGGTGACCGTCAGACTGGTAAAACAGCGATGGCGATCGATGCGATCATCAACCAGAAAAACTCTGGTATTTTCTCTATCTACGTAGCGATTGGTCAGAAAGCTTCTACTATCGCCAACGTAGTGCGTAAACTGGAAGAGCACGGTGCTCTGAAGAACACAATTGTTGTTGTGGCTTCAGCATCTGAATCTGCTGCACTGCAATACCTAGCGCCTTACGCGGGTTGTGCAATGGGTGAATACTTCCGTGATCGCGGCGAAGATGCGCTGATTGTTTACGATGATCTATCTAAGCAAGCGGTAGCGTACCGTCAGATCTCTCTACTGCTAAAACGCCCACCAGGCCGTGAAGCATTCCCAGGTGACGTATTCTACCTCCACTCTCGTCTACTAGAGCGTGCTGCTCGTGTAAACGCAGAGTACGTAGAGCGTTTCACTAACGGTGAAGTGAAAGGTAAAACGGGTTCATTGACGGCTCTGCCAATCATTGAAACCCAAGCGGGTGACGTTTCTGCATTCGTACCAACCAACGTAATCTCGATTACCGATGGCCAGATCTTCCTACAAACTGAACTGTTCAACGCGGGTGTACGCCCAGCCGTTGACCCAGGTATTTCAGTATCTCGTGTAGGTGGTTCAGCTCAGACGAAAATCATCAAGAAGCTATCAGGTGGTATCCGTACAGCACTTGCTGCTTACCGTGAACTAGCAGCGTTTGCTCAGTTCTCTTCGGATCTTGATGAAGCAACAAAGAGACAGTTGAACCATGGTCAAAAAGTAACTGAACTGATGAAGCAGAAGCAGTACGCTCCGATGTCAGTGTTTGACCAAGCTCTAACTATCTTTGCGGCAGAGCGTGGCTATCTAAGCGATATCGAACTATCTAAAGTTCTTGATTTCGAAGCAGCTCTACTATCGTACGCTCGCGGTCAATACGCTGAACTTGCAGCTGAGATCGACAAGACGGGTGCTTACAACGATGAAATCGAAGCTCAGTTCAAGAAACTGGTTGACGATTTCAAAGCAACCCAAACTTGGTAATAGGTCGGTGGCAGTGGCTGCCACCAACTAATGGAGAGTAACGATGGCCGGCGCAAAAGAGATACGTAGTAAAATCGGGAGTGTTAAAAGCACTCAGAAGATTACGAAAGCGATGGAAATGGTAGCAGCTTCAAAAATGCGTCGTTCGCAAGACGCAATGGAAGCTTCTCGTCCATACGCGGAAACAATGCGTAAAGTGATCGGTCATGTGGCAAATGCAAGTCTAGAGTATCGTCATCCGTACCTAGATGAGCGTGAAGCCAAGCGTGTTGGTTACATCATCATTTCAACGGACCGTGGTCTGTGTGGCGGCTTGAACATCAACGTGTTCAAAAAAGCGGTTACAGATATGCAGGCATGGAAAGAGAAAGGTGCTGAGGTTGAGCTTGCGGTAATTGGCTCAAAAGCGACAGCTTTCTTTAAACATGGCGGCGCGAAAGTAGCGGCTCAGGTTTCAGGTTTGGGTGATAGCCCAAGTTTGGAAGACCTGATCGGTTCGGTTAGCGTGATGCTAGAAAAATATGATGAAGGTGAATTGGACCGTTTGTACCTTGTATTTAACAAGTTCGTAAACACCATGGTTCAACAACCAACGATCGATCAATTGCTACCTTTGCCTAAATCGGACAGCAAAGATATGCAGCGTGAGCATTCATGGGATTACATCTATGAGCCAGAACCTCAGTCTCTACTTGATGCACTATTAGTGCGTTATGTGGAATCTCAGGTTTATCAAGGTGTAGTTGAGAACCTTGCTTGTGAGCAAGCGGCTCGAATGGTTGCGATGAAGGCTGCAACTGATAACGCGACCAACTTGATTGACGACTTAGAACTTGTGTACAACAAAGCCCGTCAGGCTGCGATTACACAAGAACTATCGGAAATCGTTGGTGGTGCAGCAGCGGTTTAAGCTTAGGTTAAACGAAACAGTTTAGAGGATTAACGATGGCTACAGGTAAGATCGTACAGATCATCGGTGCGGTAGTCGACGTAGAGTTCCCACAGAGCGATGTACCAAGTGTATACGACGCTCTAAACGTAAAGGACTCAAAAGAGCGTCTTGTTCTTGAAGTTCAACAACAGCTAGGCGGTGGCGTAGTTCGTTGTATCGTAATGGGTAGCTCTGATGGTTTACGTCGTGGAGTTGAAGTAGTAAATACAGGCGCTCCAATTTCAGTACCAGTAGGTACTAAGACCCTAGGTCGTATCATGAACGTGCTTGGTGATGCGATTGACGAGCGTGGTGAGATCGGTGCAGAAGAACTGTACTCAATTCACCGTCCAGCGCCAAGCTACGAAGAACAGTCAAACGCGACTGAGCTTCTAGAAACAGGCGTTAAAGTAATCGACTTGATTTGTCCTTTCGCTAAGGGTGGTAAAATCGGTCTATTCGGTGGTGCAGGTGTAGGTAAGACCGTTAACATGATGGAACTTATCAACAACATCGCACTACAACACTCCGGTCTATCTGTATTCGCAGGTGTAGGTGAGCGTACTCGTGAGGGTAACGACTTCTACCACGAGATGCAGGAAGCGGGTGTTGTAAACATCGAGAAGCCTGAAGAATCAAAAGTAGCGATGGTTTACGGTCAGATGAATGAGCCTCCAGGCAACCGTCTACGTGTTGCACTGACTGGCCTGACAATGGCAGAGCGTTTCCGTGACGAAGGTCGTGACGTTCTACTGTTCGTCGATAACATCTACCGTTACACACTTGCTGGTACAGAGGTATCTGCACTGCTAGGTCGTATGCCTTCAGCGGTAGGTTACCAGCCAACTCTTGCAGAAGAGATGGGTGTACTTCAGGAGCGTATCACGTCAACGAAGCAAGGTTCTATCACGTCTGTACAGGCGGTATACGTACCTGCGGATGACTTGACTGACCCGTCTCCAGCAACAACGTTCGCGCACTTGGATGCAACGGTTGTACTTAACCGTAACATCGCAGCGATGGGTCTATACCCAGCGATCGACCCACTGGATTCGACGTCTCGTCAGCTAGACCCACTTGTTGTAGGTCAAGAACACTATGACACTGCTCGTGGTGTTCAGCAGACACTTCAGCGCTACAAAGAGCTGAAAGACATCATCGCAATCCTAGGTATGGACGAGCTATCTGAATCAGATAAGCAAGTGGTTGCGCGTGCACGTA
Source organism: Vibrio floridensis (assembly GCF_021852965.1). Taxonomy (NCBI): domain Bacteria; kingdom Pseudomonadati; phylum Pseudomonadota; class Gammaproteobacteria; order Vibrionales; family Vibrionaceae; genus Vibrio; species Vibrio floridensis. The sequence continues at coordinate 45,187 of NZ_JAKGCY010000017.1, forward strand.
AGATTGAGCGTTTCCTAACTCAGCCTTACCACGTAGCGGAAGTATTTACAGGCGACCCAGGTGTTTACGTACCTCTTAAAGAGACTCTACGTGGCTTCAAAGGTCTACTAGCTGGTGAATACGATGACATTCCAGAGCAAGCGTTTATGTACTGCGGTACTATCGACGAAGCGATTGAGAATGCTAAGAAGCTATAAGGCTAACTAGGAGGCGATATGGCAGCAATAACCTTTCATCTGGATGTGGTAAGCGCGGAGAAGAAAATCTTTTCTGGTCGCGTTGAAACGTTTCAGGTGACCGGTAGCGAGGGTGAGCTGGGTATTTTCCATGGCCACACACCGCTGCTGACCGCTATCAAGCCTGGTATGGTGCGTATTGTTAAACTTCACGGCGAAGAAGAGTTCATTTATGTCTCTGGTGGTATCGTAGAAGTTCAGCCTGGTACTGCAACAGTACTGGCTGATACTGCGATTCGTGGTGAAGAACTAGACGCAGCGAAGGCAGAAGAAGCAAAACGTCGTGCGAAAGAGAACATTCTCAACCAGCATGGCGATATGGACTTCGCACAAGCGGCCAGTGAACTGGCTAAAGCCATTGCTCAGCTTCGTGTTATCGAGCTGACAAAGAAACGTCGTTAATTTTGCGATGTTTTAATAGTGATAAAGGCGGTCATTTTGACCGCCTTTTTGCTTAATTTTTATCAGAAATTTTTATCCTGAAGTTAACTATTCGTCATTAGCTGGGTAAAATGGCCGACAGAATTTTTGGCAACGTCAATAGGTTATAAATAATGAAATTTAGCGCGGTGATTCTCGCAGCGGGGAAAGGAACCCGTATGTACTCCAATATGCCAAAGGTACTGCATACACTTGCAGGCAAACCAATGGTGAAACATGTAATTGATACTTGTACTGGCTTAGGTGCTCAGAACATTCATTTGGTGTACGGTCATGGTGGCGACCAAATGCAAGCTGCTTTGGCAGAAGAGCCGGTTAATTGGGTGCTGCAAGCCGAACAATTGGGTACTGGTCACGCGGTGGATCAAGCCTCTCCTCAGTTTCAAGATGATGAAAAAATCTTGGTTCTTTACGGCGATGTTCCGCTTATTTCCTCTGAAACCATTGAAAGCTTGCTTGATGCCCAGCCTAAAGGCGGCATCGCGCTGCTCACTGTCGTCTTGGATAACCCAACGGGTTACGGACGTATCGTGCGTAAAAACGGTCCGGTAGTGGCGATCGTTGAGCAAAAAGACGCGAATGAAGAGCAAAAATTAATCAAAGAGATCAACACGGGCGTAATGGTGGCGACCGGTGGTGATCTGAAGCGTTGGCTTGCAGGCTTAAACAATAACAACTCGCAAGGTGAGTACTACCTAACAGACGTCATTGCGGCGGCGCATGATGAAGGCAATGCGGTTGAAGCGGTTCACCCAGTTAGCCCAATCGAAGTGGAAGGGGTGAATGATCGCGCTCAGTTGGCTCGTCTAGAACGTGCATTCCAAGCAGCCCAAGCGAAAAAGCTGCTAGAGCAAGGTGTGATGTTGCGTGATCCTGCACGCTTTGACCTACGTGGTGAACTGCAGTGTGGCCTTGATGTTGAAATCGATGTGAATGTGATCATTGAAGGTAACGTCTCCCTTGGTGATAACGTCGTTATCGGTGCTGGCTGTGTGCTAAAAGACTGTGAAATCGATGATAACACCATCGTTCGTCCATACAGTGTTATTGAAGGTGCAACGGTGGGTGAGCAATGTACCGTTGGTCCGTTTACTCGTCTGCGTCCTGGTGCTGAGATGCGTAACGACTCTCACGTGGGCAACTTTGTCGAAGTAAAAAATGCACGTATTGGTGAGGGTTCTAAAGCCAACCACCTGACTTATCTTGGCGATGCTGAAATCGGTCAACGCACCAATATCGGCGCTGGTACTATTACCTGCAACTACGATGGTGCAAACAAATTCAAAACCATTATCGGTAATGACGTGTTTGTTGGTTCAGATAGCCAACTGGTCGCTCCGGTGACGATTGCTGATGGTGCAACAATTGGTGCCGGTACCACCTTGACCAAAGACGTTGCAGAAGGTGAGTTAGTGATTACTCGCGCCAAAGAACTTAAAATTACAGGCTGGCAACGCCCAGTTAAGAAAAAGTAATTATCGCTGGATAATAAAAACGCCGCTGTAATAGCGGCGTTTTTTTATGATGATGACGAACTAATGGCTCGGAATAGCACTGCGCTTTTCTAGCCAACGTACTGCTTGAGATACCATCAAGATCAACAGCAAATATTCCAACACTAAGAAAGTATAAATCTCTAGTGGTAAGTACTCATTCACCACCAACTCATTGGCACGTCTCGTCAAATCACTCAGACCAATGACACTGACCAATGAGCTCATCTTTAGAATATAAACAAACTGGTTGCCGAGCGCGGGCAGCATCTGACGAAATGCTTGCGGCAAAATCACCAGACGCATTTTTTGCCAATAGTTGAGACCAAGCGACTTTGCTGCTTCATGTTGGCCGCGACCGATAGATTGAATGCCACCGCGAAATACTTCTGCCATAAATGCACTTTCCGCGATCGTTAGTGCAATAATTCCAGCCCAATAATGGTCTAGTGAAACATCGAGTAATGTGGGTAGGCCGTAATACACCCACAACAGCAGAACCAACACGGGAATGGCACGTATTACTTCAACGTAAATCCGGTTTAAGCGTTGTAGGGATTTGCGGGGAGAAAGGGCCGGTAGGGCAACCATTAAGCCCAGAGTCATGGCAAACAGCATACTGAGTAGCGACACGCTGATGGTGTCAGCAAAGCCTGCGATAAGAAATGTCACGTTCGTTAGGCCTTGCTTGGTCGTCGGATCAAGCACATACCAGCCCCATTGATAGTCAGAACATCCAGTGAGTGGCAGTAACATCATTAAACATAAATATCGATAGGTCACACTACGCCTTATATCAACTAAAAAAATGGTTGTGTTGCTGCTATGTTATCAATGATGTAACGCGAAATCTCAACTATTTACGGAACAATAAGTTAAAGGAAAATAAAATGAAAAAAACTTGGTTAGCGTTGGGGCTTGGTTTGCTTGCTGCGTCCACTCTGGCTAATGCACAAAGTCGTTTGAATGAGATTCTCGACAACGGAGTATTGAGAGTCGGCACGACCGGGGATTGGAACCCGATGACGATGAAAGATCCGGCTAATAACAGTTATCGTGGTTTTGATATCGATGTCACGACTGAGCTGGCGAAAGACCTCGGCGTCAAAGTTGAATACGTGGCGACGGATTGGAAAACGTTAGTTAATGGCATCACCGCGGATAAGTATGACATTACAGGCAGCGCATCGCTGAGTATGTCTCGCGCGAAAGTGGCAGGTTACAGTCAGCCTTACTTTTATCTTGCGTTTGTGCCTGTGGTGCAGAAAAAAGATCTCGGTAAGTACTCTGATTGGAGCGATTTTGATAAAGCGGATGTAAAAGTGGCGGCAACTCTAGGTACCGTACAAGAAAAAATGGTTAAGGCGTTTTTCCCTTCCGCACAGCATATCGTGATTGAAGCACCAGCCCGTGATTTCCAAGAACTGTTGGCCAAACGAGCGGATGTCTCTGTGACCTCAAATGTGGAAGCGGCGACGCTGGTGGAGAAATTTCAGCAATTGGCGATTGCACCCGTCAAAGAGCCACGTAAGCCGACACCGATCGCCATGTTATTGCCACAGGATGATCAAGTTTGGATTAATTACGTTAACCATTGGGTTGAACTGAAAAAGACACAAGGTTTCTTTAAACAGACCGCAGAAAAATGGGGACTAAAAGGGTTATAACTGGCTGTTAGCTTCGCCTCGAAATATAAAGCCGCATACTTATTATGCGGCTCTTGTGTTGCTAGAGATTAGATCTCTTCATCACTCACCACGCGTGCATTGTCTGGTGTCGTGAAGTGCTGCGCCAACTCTTTGTTGGAGACGATATAGCCGATCCAAAGTCCGCCCATACAGAGAACAATCGCAATACCGGTAACCGCTTGCGCTTGGCTAGCAAGAGCGGCGACCAGCGCGCTAGATAAACTGCTGACGGTGATTTGTAAGCTGTTTTGCAAACCTGCGGCCGTGGCTGGGCTTTGCTTGGCACTGGCAAGTGCACGGTTAACCACGATAGGGTAAAGGGCACCATTCGCCACGGCAATCAAACAGAATGGCGCTAAGATTGGCCAAATAGACGTTAACTGCCATTGTGATGCGATGAAAATTAGCAGTGCCGCGATGCTAAACAGACCAATCAGTTGACGCAGGACTTTTTCATCACCAAATTTACGCACACCAACTTTACCTAAGTATCCACCGACCATAAACGCGATGGTTTGCGGCACAAAGCTCATGCCAATGTCTTTGGCATCGTAGCCAAGCTGCGCCATGATTTCAGGCATACCTGTCAGGTAAGCAAAGAAAGCGGCAGACGCGGTGGCGAACATCAGCACGTTGCCTAAATAGGTTTTTGAGCTGAGTAGATGTTTGATATCCGATTTTACACTGCTTTGCTTTGGCTCATTGGCGACACTAGGTTGTGCCATGGTCGCCGCAACCAAGACCAAACCGAGAACCGTTAACGCGACAAAAATACTGTGCCAACCAAAACTATCTGCCAACACAACACCCAACTGAGGGGCGAGCGCAGGAGAAAGCGCCACCAACGGCATAATAGTGGCAAAAATTTGTTGGCTACTGCTGGAGTAACGTTTGATGACCATGGCTTGCCAGATCACCGCCGGTGCACACACACCGATCGCTTGCACAAAACGTAAGCTGAGCAGTTGCCAAACTTGATCACTGAACGCCAAACCCAATGAGGCCAGCGTAAACAGAGCAAGGCCAGCTGCTAAGGTATTGCGGTGACCAAACTTATCAGAGGCAAGGCCCCAAAGCAGTTGACCGACCGCCATGCCGACCAAAAAGACCGTTAAGGAAAGCGCGATCTGTTCTGGTCCGGTCATAAAGTCGATTTCCATCGCTTTAAACGCAGGGAGATACATGTCTGTTGCGACAAAGCCGAGCATCGAGAGGGCTGCAAGATACACAAGCTGTAATTTTGAAATGTTCATACTTATTCCATTCAATTTTTTTCACTACAAATGTTTTGTGATCAGTTGGCGCCAACCCTGATTTATATGCCCTGCTATTCTATTTTTCGCTTTTGAGAAAATAAAACGCTAAAATTCATGGTTATCAATCAAAATTTTTGAAAGGTAAGCTGTGTTTTCAAAGCCATCGCTAGAAATGTTGGATACCGTCGCTCGTTTAGGCAGTTTTACTGCCGCCGCTGAGGTGTTGCACAAAGTGCCCTCGGCCATCAGTTATGGTGTGCGTCAGGTGGAACAAGAACTTGGCGTGTTGCTGTTCCGCCGTTTACCGAGAAAAGTAGAACTGACCCCAGCAGGTGAGCTGTTCATCGCAGAAGCGAGAATGCTGCTAAGGCAGATGGAAGAAGTGAAATCGCAGACGCGGCGCGCGGCCCAAGGCTGGCAATCCACGCTGAAGTTGACGCTGGATAACGTGGTCAAGCTCGACAAACTCAAGCCTTTGGTCGAGGATTTCTATCGCGAATTCGATTTTGCAGAACTGCAAATCAATATGGAAGTGTTCAATGGTTCTTGGGAGGCGATTGCCCAAGGGCGCGCGGATATCGTCATCGGCGCCACCTCGGCCATTCCGGTTGGGGGCGATTTTGAAGTGCGCGATATGGGACGATTGGATTGGGCGTTTGTCATGTCTCCAGCGCATCCTTGCGTGCGTCAGCAAGTGCTGACAGAAGCGTTTGTCAGTCAGTTTCCCGCGATCTGTTTGGATGATACCTCCAGTGTGCTACCCAAGCGCCATACTGGACATTATCCGCAGCAGCGTCGTCTGTTGTTGCCCAATTGGTACAGTGCTATCGAGTGTTTAAAAAATGGCGTAGGCGTGGGTTATATGCCGCGTCATATTGCCATGCCACTGATCAACGACGGTGTGCTGGTGGAAAAGGTGCTACCGGACGACAAACCGCTGAGTCAATGTTGTCTGGTGTGGCGAAAAGATGACAACCACAAGTTGATTCAGTGGATGGTGGACTACTTAGGAAACTCACATCAACTGCATCAAGATTGGTTGCTGAGCGAAACAAAACGCCCTGTCTGACAGGGCGTTTTTAACAGCATTAGGAAAGAAAGAAACGGTAGGATGGGTTATCCGTGACATCTTTGCATTGGTAGCCAAGTTCGCGCAAATGCGCCGAAAAGCGGGATAAATCACTCTCATCAAGCTCAAAACCACACAGTACGCGGCCATAATCGGCCCCATGGTTGCGGTAGTTAAACAGGCTAATGTTCCAGTGTGTGCCCAGTGTGCTCAGGAACTTAAGCAGTGCGCCTGGGTATTCTGGAAACTCAAAGCTGTATAAGCGCTCTTTGAGTGGTTTGGAGGGTTTACCGCCAATCATGTAGCGTACGTGCAGCTTGGCCATTTCATCCTCAGAAAGGTCCACCACTGGGTAGCCGCCTTCGCGTAAGTCGCGAATGATACCATCCAACTCCTCTTGACCATTTTGCAGACGAACACCGACAAAAATATTGGCCAGCGAGTCGTCGTTGTAACGGTAGTTGAACTCCGTCACCGCACGGCCACCAATCAAATGGCAGAACTCAAAAAATGCCCCTTTGCGCTCTGGAATGGTCACCGCAAGCAAGCCTTCGCGTTTTTCACCCAGCTCACAACGCTCGGAAACATAACGTAAACCGTGGAAGTTGGTATTGGCACCCGAAAGCACGGTACCCAAGTTGTGTCCTTTGAGTTTGTGTTTCTCGGCATACTTTTTCAGCCCCGCCAGCGCCAGTGCTCCGGAAGGCTCAGCAATCGCACGGGTGTCTTCGAAAATATCTTTGACCGCCGCGCAGATTTCATCACTGGAGACGGTGACGTGATCGTCAATGTAGTGCTGGCATAGACGGAAAGTTTCATCGCCAATGCGTTTTACCGCCACACCATCAGCAAACATACTGACTTGATCCAGTACCACAGGCTCACCTGCATCCAATGCCGCCTTAAGGCAGGCAGAATCTTCAGGTTCCACCGCAATGACTTTGATCTCTGGCATCAGCTGTTTCACCAACACCGCCACACCAGCGGCTAAACCACCGCCCCCTACAGGGACGAAAATGTGGTCGAGATGGCCGTTTTGCTGCAGCATTTCCATGCCGATGGTGCCTTGCCCAGCAATCACTAAAGGATGATCGAAAGGTGGGACAAAAGTGTAGCCTTTCTCTTGCGAAAGGCGTTCGGCCTCGGCTTTGGCTTCATCGAAGTTGCTGCCGTGCAAGACGACTTTGCCGCCAAAGCCGCGCACTGCGTCGACTTTGATATCTGGCGTCGTGCGAGGCATCACGATGGTGGTTTCAATGCCAAGGCGTGTGCCTGACAGAGCCATGCCTTGCGCATGGTTGCCCGCAGAGGCAGCAATCACCCCCGCGTCCTTCTGTGCTTGCGACAGATTGGCCACCATATTGTAAGCGCCACGTAACTTGAACGAATGCACCGGCTGGCGGTCTTCACGTTTGATCTGCACATTGTTACCAATACGTGCCGATAAACGCGGCATCTCTTGCAAAGGGGTGACGGTTGCCACTTCATACACAGGAGCGCGCAATATCTGGCGCAGATAGTCTGCGCCAGTTTGTTGGGTTAATGACATTGCTTAGCCCTCAAGCTTTGACTTGTCTCTTACCGCGCCTTTGTCGGCACTGGTTGCCATGCTGGCGTAGGCTTTCAGTGCAAACGACACTTCGCGTTGACGAGATACCGGTTTCCAGCCAAGCGCGTCTTGTTCTGCTCGGCGCTCTGCCATTTCTTGATCGGAAACTTGCAGAGAAATCGTGCGATTTGGAATGTCGATGGCAATCAAGTCGCCCTGTTTGACCAAACCGATCGCGCCGCCGTTGGCCGCTTCTGGTGAGGCGTGGCCGATGGAAAGACCCGATGTGCCGCCAGAGAAACGTCCGTCGGTCAGTAGCGCACACGCTTTGCCAAGGCCCATCGATTTCAAATAAGTGGTAGGGTAGAGCATCTCTTGCATGCCTGGGCCGCCTTTCGGACCTTCGTAGCGAATCACCACCACATCGCCTGCTTTGACTTTACCCCCCAAGATACCTTCTACCGCGTCTTCTTGGCTTTCAAAAACCACAGCAGGGCCAGTGAATTTTAGAATGCTTTCATCCACACCCGCCGTCTTAACGATACAGCCATCCAGCGCAATATTGCCTTTGAGGACAGCAAGGCCACCATCTTGGCTAAAGGCGTTTTCTTTGGTGCGAATACAGCCTTGGGCGCGATCGTCATCCAAGGTATCCCAGCGGCAATCTTGCGAGAACGCTTGGGTGGTACGAATACCCGCAGGGCCTGCACGGTAGAAGCGTTTCACCTCTTCCGAATCGGTCAGCATGATATCGTATTGGGCAAGCTGTTCTTCCCAAGTGAGGCCAAGCACCGTTTTCGATTGATTGTGCAGCAGGCCCGCTCGGTTAAGTTCGCCCAAAATACCGACCACACCACCTGCGCGGTGCACATCTTCCATATGGTATTTCTGGGTTGATGGCGCCACTTTACATAGGTGAGGCACCATGCGTGACATGCGATCGATGTCTGTCATGTCAAAATCTACTTCACCTTCTTGCGCTGCAGCTAATAGGTGTAAAACGGTGTTGGTTGAACCGCCCATGGCGATGTCTAGCGCCATGGCGTTTTCAAACGCGGCTTTGGTCGCAATGTTGCGTGGCAGTGCGCTTTCATCATCTTGTTCGTAGTAACGCTTGGTCAGTTCGACAATACGTTGGCCTGCACTGATAAACAGTTGTTTACGATCGGCATGCGTTGCGAGCAAAGAGCCGTTACCTGGCTGAGAAAGGCCAAGTGCTTCGGTGAGACAGTTCATCGAGTTGGCGGTGAACATGCCTGAGCAGGATCCACAGGTAGGGCAAGCACTGCGCTCGATCTGTTCGCTCTGCTCATCGGAGACTTTAGGATCCGCGCCTTGGATCATGGCGTCGACCAGATCCAGCTTGATGATCTGATCCGAAAGCTTGGTTTTGCCCGCTTCCATTGGTCCACCCGAGACAAAGATCACCGGGATATTAAGGCGCATTGACGCCATCAGCATTCCCGGGGTGATTTTGTCACAGTTGGAGATACACACCATGGCATCGGCACAGTGCGCGTTGACCATGTACTCCACCGAGTCGGCAATCAATTCACGAGAAGGCAGTGAATAAAGCATGCCTCCGTGGCCCATAGCGATACCATCATCCACCGCGATGGTGTTGAATTCTTTGGCAATGCCGCCTGCTGCTTCAATTTCTCTTGCCACCAATTGACCAAGGTCTTTCAGGTGCACGTGGCCCGGTACGAACTGGGTAAAGGAGTTGACCACGGCAATAATCGGTTTGCCGAAGTCTTCATCTTTGACGCCCGTAGCACGCCATAGTGCGCGCGCACCGGCCATGTTGCGACCATGAGTGGTGGTGGCTGATCTGTATTTAGGCATTCTGTTGTCTCCCTACTTCTTCTCTGGGTACACGTAATCTAACCAGCCCCACTTATCTTTGGTGGTGCCATTGAATAAACCAAAGTACGCTTCTTGCACGGCTTTGGTGATTGGGCCGCGTTTGCCTGCGCCCACTTGAATTTGATCGACACTACGCACCGGAACCACTTCTGCGGCAGTACCCGTCATAAAGACTTCGTCTGCCAAGTAGAGGGCTTCACGTGCGATGTTGGCTTCACGGACTTCATAACCCATCTCTCGCGCGAGTGTCATGATTGAGTCACGAGTGATGCCAGGGAGAATCGCAGCCGTCGCTGGTGGTGTGGTGATGACGCCATTTTTGATCACGAAAATGTTTTCACCGGCACCTTCTGAAAGGTAACCATCAACACTTAATGCAATCCCTTCGGCATAGCCATGTCGACGTGCTTCACCACCAACCAGTAGAGAAGAGAGGTAGTTACCGCCAGCTTTCGCAGCGGTTGGAATCGTGTTCGGCGCAGCGCGGTTCCAGCTGGATACCATGGCATCAACGCCATTTTCCAACGCTTCTTCCCCTAAGTAAGAGCCCCAAGGGAAGGCGGCAATGATCAGATCCATTTCGGTATCGGTGGGAGGACAAACGCCCAAGCCAACGTTGCCAACAAACGCCAGTGGGCGAATGTAGGCGTTATCCAGCTTGTTTTGACGCAGAGTTTCGCGAGTCGCTTCCATGATCTCTTCCACCGAAAAGGGGATTGGGAAGCGGTAAATTTTGGCAGAATCTTTCAGACGCTGCGCATGTTCTTGGTGACGGAAGACAATCGGCCCTTTTGGCGTGTTGTAACAGCGAACCCCTTCAAATACCGAGGTGCCGTAGTGCATGGCGTGAGTCAGAACGTGTACATTCGCTTCTGCCCAGGGAACCATCTTGCCATTAAACCAGATATAATCTGCTGTTTTCGTTGCCATTATTGCCTTCCTTATGCACTTACGTGTTGTTGTAGATTGTTGTTAGGGAGTTCGTCGTTACGAATCTTCATCACCTCAACACTACGAATATCCCACAATTTTTCAATTTGATTGGTGAGAAATGAGATAGGGCGATCGCTGTCTACGATGATTTCGACACTGGCGACCTTGCTCTCATGGTTTTGCGTCGCAGCAACTTGTTTGATGACAAAGCCGCGGTGGCGAATCACACGGAGAACACGCTCTAACAGCACGGGTTTGTCATCGGCTTTGATGTCTAATAAATAACGTTCCATCAGTGGCTCTCCTAGGTGTTTTCCAACATATCACTGTTTGACGCACCTGGCGGTACCAGCGGCCACACATTTTCTTCTTCATCAATCAACACATGCAGCAAGTAAGACGTTTTGCTTGCGAGCATTTCTTTGAGTGCCGGTTCCACTTCTTCTTTCTTGGTAATGGTTTTGCCCGGAATATCGAAGGCTTTCGCCAGCATGACGAAATCAGGGTTGTCATCAAGGATGGTTTCACTGTGACGACCATCGAAGAACAGCGATTGCCACTGACGTACCATGCCAAGACGTTGGTTGTTCAACAACACGATTTTGACTGGGATTTGGCGACGCTTCAGCGTGCCTAACTCTTGGATGTTCATCATGATTGAGCCATCACCAGAGATCAGCACTGATTGTGCGTCCGGCCTTGCTACCGCTGCGCCCATTGCCGCTGGCAAGCCAAAACCCATGGTGCCAAGGCCCGCTGAGGTAATGAAATTTTGTGGCTCGCGTGGCTGAATGTGCTGCGCTGCCCACATCTGGTGTTGGCCTACGTCGGTGGAGACGATGGTGTTGTCTGGCATCAGATCGGAAAGTTGCTTGAGCAACCCCGGCGCATAGATGAGCTCTCCTGGGTGGTCGTAACGCCACTTAAAGCCGCTGCGTAAGCTTTCACAGTGATGAACCCAAGGAGAAATATCACGAGTCAGTTCTAACTGAGGCAGGATGACATTGATATCGCCGCGTAACGGAGCGTTGGCATGACGCAGTTTATTGATTTCTGCCGCGTCGATATCAATGTGGATCACTTTGGCGTGAGGGGCGAAGGTTTCTAATTTGCCCGTCACACGGTCATCAAAACGTGCACCCACCACCAGCAAAAGATCCGCTTCTTGCACCACGAGGTTGGCCGCTTTGGTGCCATGCATGCCGAGCATGCCCAAATAGTGAGGGTCGTGACGTTCGATGGTGCCTAACCCTTTTAAGGTGCTAACGGCAGGCATCGGGTTGAGGCGTAAAAATTCGCGCACCGTGTGGGTCGCTTTAGCCAGTTGCACACCACCACCGACATATAACACCGGGCGGGTGGATTGATCGAGAAGCGCTTGGGCTCGAGCCACATCAACTTGGCTGACTTGGGGTAATGCTGGAGGCGTAAAAGGAGGAAGCAACTCAACAGGCGCTTTTGCAAGCTGGACGTCTTTGGCGATATCGACAATCACTGGGCCCGGTCGTCCGGTTTTGGCCACTTCAAAGGCTTCTGCCAAGGTTGGGGCCAGCTCGTTGATGTCGGTCACTAAGTAACTGTGTTTAGTACACGATAGCGACATACCAATCACATCCATTTCTTGGAACGCATCGGTGCCGATATGAGAACTGGCAACCTGACCGGTGATGGCAACTAACGGCACTGAATCAAGAAAGGCATCGGCTAAACCGGTGACAAGGTTGGTGGCTCCGGGACCCGATGTGGCCATACACACCGCAACATCCTGCGTGGCTCGCGCCATCCCAATCGCTGCCATCGCAGCCCCTTGTTCATGGCGACACAAAATGTGTTCAACACCACCGTCATACAAGGCATCGTAAATTGGCATGATGGCGCCACCAGGGTAACCAAACACGGTTTTGATGCCTTGCTGTTTTAATGCGGCAACGACTAACTCTGCTCCTGTCATCGTTGGCCTCCTTGGCTACTCTTTTGGTTGTAGCCGTTTCCATACATCTTGCACATAGCGTGCGCTCCCATACTTCCCGTCATTTCTGAACTGTCTAAAAGTGATTCAATCAGTTTAGAACTTCACCAACCCATGGCTGAAAAAAAACCCCCGAACTTTTCAGTGCGGGGGTTTGTAAATCTAGTGGTTATTTTGCGCCCACTCTCCCCCGCGCGGTGCTAATGAGGACCACGATAATCAGGTTAATCAGAGAGTTAATTTGAGCGGCAAAGTTCATCTGTCTGTCGTTAAAATGTTGTGTAATGTTCTACGAAATTGTTTGCGTCACTAGTGGTAACACACAAAACTGTTTCGTGACAAGCAAAAAGTCATTCTTTTTTCACATTTAAGCCTCATCGCTTCACGCTATATAACAGTTCTGTATAAAAAAACTTGTATTTATAGAACAACTAAAATTGAAGAGGCAGTGATGGGGTTGGCGATTATTCATAGCCGCGCCAGTGTGGGCGTAGAAGCGCCTTCAGTGAGCGTGGAAGTGCACATCAGTAACGGCTTACCGGGATTTACCTTGGTAGGGTTGCCGGAAACCACCGTGAAGGAGTCAAAAGATCGCGTACGCAGTGCGATCGTCAACAGTAACTTCCAATTTCCTGCCAAGCGGATCACCGTCAACTTGGCACCCGCTGATCTGCCCAAAGAAGGGGGACGTTTTGACTTGCCGATCGCACTTGGCATTTTGGCCGCTTCTGAGCAGATCTCAGTTCAGTTTCTCCACCAACATGAATTTGTCGGTGAATTAGCCTTAAGTGGTGAGCTGCGAGCGGTGAAAGGGGTACTGCCAGCAGCACTTGCCGCCAAAGGGGTCTCCCGCAGTTTGGTGGTGCCTCATACTAATGGGGATCAAGCCGCTTTGGTGGGCAAAAACATGCATAAATCGGCGTGCTCACTGATTGAAGTTTGTGCTTACTTATGTGGTCAGCAAGCGCTGGCTTTGCATCAGGCGCCTCAGCGAGAAAAACCCGCGCAACATCATCGTGATTTACAAGACATCATAGGCCAGCAGCAAGGTAAGCGTGCGTTGGAAATTGCCGCTGCGGGCAATCACAATTTACTTTTTTTAGGGCCTCCAGGGACGGGTAAAACCATGCTGGCGTCACGTTTGCGAGATCTGCTGCCTGAAATGAGTGAGGAAGAAGCGATGGAAACGGCGGCGGTGGCTTCTTTAACACAAAGTGATATCAATGAGCATAATTGGAAGCAACGGCCGTTTCGCGCACCGCATCACTCAAGTTCTATGGCGGCGTTGGTGGGCGGTGGAACCATTCCACGTCCTGGAGAAATCTCACTCGCCCACAACGGCTTACTATTTTTGGATGAGATGCCGGAATTTGAGCGCAAAGTGCTCGATTCAATGCGCGAGCCGCTAGAGTCGGGGGAAATCATCATTTCACGAGCGCAAGGTAAAACCCGTTTTCCCGCTCGCTTTCAGTTGGTCGGAGCGCTGAATCCGAGCCCCACGGGCTATTACGAAGGGAACCAAGCTCGCGCCAATCCTCAGGCGATTTTGCGTTATTTAGGCCGTTTATCGGGTCCACTTTTGGATCGTTTTGATATGTCACTCGAGATCCCCGCATTACCCAAAGGCACATTGGCGGAAGGGGGGGAGCGAGGTGAACCAACGGCGGTGGTGAAGGCGCGAGTGGCGCAGGCGAGAGAGCGAATGCAGCATCGTAATGGCAAGGTGAATGCCCTATTGGGCAGCCGAGAAATCGAAGCGTTTTGTCCACTAAGTAAGCAGGATGCCGAGTTTCTTGAAACTGCGTTGCACCGTTTGGGGTTATCGATTCGCGCTTATCACCGCATCATTAAAGTGGCGCGAACCATTGCCGATTTAGAAGGCGCACCTCAGATAACGCGTGCGCACTTAGCCGAAGCACTCGGTTATCGGGCGATGGATCGCTTGCTCAAACAGCTCACTCTGCAAGCGGTTTAATCGTGGTAAACCCTAGATTAAACCGCATTGGCGATGAGTTAAAACTTGTAGTTTACGCCGACCGAAAGTAAGTAATCACTCTGCTCGTAAAACTCAATATTGGAGTCGGTTTGGTTGTACCCAGCCAGAGCAACGAAAGACCAATCGGAGGAAGAGAAAAGTTGGGCATACTCATAAGCAAGAAATAGACTGAGCTGTTGGTCTTCACGCGTTTTGCCAAACCGTTGACTGGCGGCTTGATAATCTTGCACTTTATAACCCGCGGTTAGAACTAAGCGGTGTTTAGCAAACAGATTAAACCAACTCACTTCAGCCCCGAGTGAATCATAAGAGGCCGCTTTGCCATCCGCTTGATGCTTTAAGTAAACCACAGCGGGTTGGACAAAGCTGGTGGGTTTGAGTCGGTAGCGGTAATCCAGTTTGGCGTAATAACTCTCTCCATCACGTTTGAGGCTTGGATCGGTGATGGTGTCTTTCTCCAGTTCTTTGGTGCCATATGCGGTGTCGAGGTTAACATTGCCACCCCAGAGGTTGTGAAACTGCAGTCGGTACGCAATACCACTTTCATCGGTGACCGTGCGTTTTTGGTTGAGCAGATAAGGATCTTGCCAAGTTTCTCCAGACATCACGGTTGGCAACAATGAAAAATCAATCACCACGCCAGAGCTCAATTGGTATTGATAACCCAACTCAAAGGCCAGGGTACCAACAGCAATGTCGTCTCTTGCGGTACCGAGGTAAAACTGCTGTTCGAGCTGCTGACCAAAGGTGTAAGCGATGTTCCCCAATGGTGCAAACAGAGCGGCACCTTCGCGGCTGCCGCTGCTTGAGTAGTTGCTGATGGTTGCATCCGTTTCCGTATTAAAGTGTGACTGAGAGGCGCCATAGCCAGTCAGTAGTGAGACTTCCCCACTAAACCCTGCGGTGTCACTCAGTCCTGCTTGCGCCATATGACTGAATATCAGTGCGGTGGTGATTAAGATTCGGTTTTTCATTGCAGATCCTTGAGCCATTCATCCTGGCGAGGGTGGTTTGCCACAGTTTCGGTCACAAACTAATCTGACCATTTTGACAAAGATTCCAAACTGGGCCGGGAGCAGTATAATTACACGCTGTTTTTTTCTTCATCGAATATAAGAGTTTTCGAACATCACTATGTTGGCATATCTGTTACTTTTTATTAACGTTTTTTTGGTCATTCTTAATTCTGCAATGTGCTCGATGACGATCTGTTTGATTGCGATCGTCAAACTGGTCTTGCCGACTCAAGGGCTGAAAGCGAAAGCAACCGATGCGGCCAACAAAATGATGTGGTTGTGGGCGACGATAAACGCGGTGATTCTCGCTCTGTTTAACCGCATAGAATGGGATATCGAAGGCGGTGAAGGGCTGAAAAAAGAGGGATGGTATCTGATGATCAGTAATCATCTGAGCTGGACCGATATTGTGGTGTTGTGTTGCGTGTTTAAGGATCGCATTCCCATGCCCAAGTTCTTCCTCAAGCAACAACTGCTGTACGTGCCCTTCATTGGTATGGCTTGTTGGGCATTGGACATGCCGTTTATGCGCCGTTACTCCCGGGAATACTTGATCCGTCACCCAGAAAAGCGCGGACAGGATTTGGCAACGACACGTCGTTCTTGTGAGAAGTTTCGCCATACGCCCACCACCGTAGTCAACTATGTGGAAGGCACTCGCTTTACGACTGAAAAGCGTAAAAAAAGTAACGCGGGGTATGATTATTTGCTGCAGCCGAAATCCGGCGGTATTGCTTATACACTCGCGGCGATGGGTGAGCAGTTTGATCATATTATCGATGTGACGTTAGCCTACCCGCAAAATACCGATAAACCTTTCCAAGATATGTTAATGGGTCGGATGCGCAAAGTGGTTGTAAAGATTCGTTTGTTGCCGGTGGATGATCAGGTGAAAGGGGATTACTTCAACGATAAGCCGTATAAACGCCAATTTCAGCTCTGGTTAGGAGATGTTTGGCAAGAAAAAGATCAGTTGTTGAAAGAGATCCACAAAGGATAAACATCAGGGAGCACAACGGCTCCCTGTTTTGTTGGTGAGTTTTTGTTGGGTGTTTACTGTTTTTTCAGCAGGAAGTTCACCAGTTCGAAATACTCATCCATGGTTTTGATGCCTTGAGCCTGCACTAGGTATTTGTTGTTTACAATCACCGCAGGTACACCAGAAAGGCCACTGTCTTTAAACTGCTTGTCAAAACGGCGCACCATCGAATCCACCGCGAAACCGTTAAAGGCGGCATCAAATTTATTCGCATCAACGCCTTCATCAAGGAAGATCTGGCGCAGTTCCGCGTCATCTTTTGGCGCTTTACGCATGTTGTGGATGCGGTTGAACATCACTGGCACCATTTTGTCTTCGACTTTAAGTGCGATCATGGTGGCGTACGCTTTGCTCATTGACGGCCCCATCGCACCACCCATAAAGGAAACGTGGTTTTTTTGCAGTTTTACCCCTTCCGGCAACTGTGCTTTGAGTTGCTGGATGATAGGTTCGAACGTATTACAGTGCGGGCAGTAGAAAGAGAAAAACTCACTTACCATGGGCTTTTTAGAAACTTGCGTATCCAGCACCTTGTAGTGTTCACCTTCTTTAAATTGGGTTGCTGCGTTGGCTGTCAGGCTGAGTAACAGCATCGAAAAAAACGCGAACAGTTTCTTCATCTATTTATTTCTCCGTTATGTTATTGAGGCAGTTACCATTGTGGCATCAATGAAAGAGGGGGTTCTTCCAATGCGGCGATTTGTTCTTTAAACGCCAATACCTGACCTTCCCAGTATTTTGGCTCATTAAACCAAGGAAAAGCGAGTGGGAACGCGGGGTCTTGCCATCGTTTTGCTAACCATGCCATATAATGCACCATTCGTAGACCACGCAAAGGCTCGATCAGTTTCAGCTCTTGGTGCGAAAAATCACTAAATTCGCTATACGATTCCAGTAAAATGTCGAGTTGCATGATCTTTTCTTGGCGATCACCATTAAGCAACATCCAGAGATCTTGAACCGCTGGCCCATTACGCGCGTCATCTAAATCAACAAACATCGGTCCATCACGCCATAAAATATTGCCGGGATGACAATCACCGTGCAAGCGGATAGCTTGAGTGTTTTTTGGCCACTGCGCTTCGATGGCGGCGATGAGTCGGTCGAGATCCTGAAAGAAGCTGTTCTCTAAATGCATCGGGATCATGTTGCATTGTTGCAGGAGTGCGCGTGGCTGATAGAGGTACTCATCTAGCCCTATGCTAGGTCGGTGCTGGAATCTCTGTTTTGCACCCACTTGGTGAATTCGACCGAGGAAGCGGCCAACCCACTCGAGTTGATCGAGATTATCCACTTCAAATTGACGGCCACCGACGCTGTTGAACAAGGCAAATTGGTAGCCTTGATAATGATGTAGGGTAGCACCGTTGATGTTGACCGGAGCGGCGACAGGAATGTCATTTTCCACCAGCTCTTGAGTGAACTGATGTTCTTCAACAATTTGTGCCGGCGTCCAACGCTCTGGGCGATAAAACTTCACCACAAAACGGCGACGCTCTTCATCGGTAAACTGGTATACGCGGTTTTCATAGCTGTTGAGAGGCAATAAGCCTGATTCAGCGCGAATGCCGATGCTCTCAAGGGCATACCACATAAAATCGGGCGTTAATGCGTCAAAATTGAATGCGCCTAGCGACATAGTAAATAAAAAGGCTCATTGCTGAGCCTTTGTCCATGAATTGGGTTGAAGTTACAGTTTCTTGATGAAACGGCTTTCTACTTCAATGGTGAAGTCGTTGCTCTTGTCGTCCAGTATAAACTGAATCGTGCTAATTGGAGAGGAGAGCTTCTCGGGATCCACGCCAAGACTTAATGGTAAGTTGAGAACTTCGCCTGGGTTGACCTGAATGGTTTGCTTACCATACCAAGTTACCTCACTGAGCCCCTTCACATCCAAGTGATATTCTTGCACTTGTTGAGTTTTGTTGATGATTTTGAGGGTGTAGGTGTTTTCCACTTCACCGGCGCTGTTGACGCGGAACAACTGGTTGCGATCGCGAATCACGCTGAGGCCCGCAGGGTCAACGGCAGCAATTTGTGCGAAGAACAAACCCAACATCACCAGCAATACCAAGCCATAACCGATCAACTTAGGTCGCATGACTTTGGTGTGTTTCCCAGACAGACGATGCTCGGTGGTGTAGTTGATCAACCCTTTTTCATAGCCCATTTTATCCATGGTGGTATTACAGGCATCGATACACGCGCCACAGTTAATACACTCGTATTGCAGGCCATCACGAATATCAATCCCCGTTGGGCACACTTGCACACACAGATCGCAGTCAATACAGTCACCTAACCCGAGCTGCTTCGGATCGGCTTTGCGTGAACGTGGGCCACGCTGTTCGCCGCGCTGACTGTCATAACCGACGATAAAGGTGTCTTTATCAAACATCGCTGATTGGAAGCGCGCGTAAGGGCACATGTGCAAACAAACGATAGAGCGCATCCAACCTGCGTTGGCGTAGGTACAGATGGCAAAGAACATCACCCAGAAAACAGGCCAGAAGCTGGCGTTAAAGGTAAAGAAATCCACCACCAGTTCACGCACCGGGACAAAATAACCGACGAAGGTGAAGCCTGTCGCGAGCGCGATGGTAAACCACGCGACATGCTTTGCGCTTTTTCGCATGGCGAGATTGGGCGTCAGTTTGCCGGAATCTTGCTTGCGGCGTTTGTTGGCGCTGCCCTCGAGTTTCTCTTCAAACCAGATGTACATAAAGGTCCAAACGGTTTGTGGGCATAAGTAGCCACACCACACTCGGCCCAAAAACGTAGTGATGAAAAACAGACCAAAGGCGGCAATCATAAACAGCAAGGCCAGCAAGGTCAGGTCTTGTGGGTAGAGCGTGGTGCCGAAGAAGTTGAACTGTTGGCTACCAATATCCAACAGAATCGCTTGACGATCGCCGTAGGAAATCCATGGAGTTAAGGTAAATAGCAGCAGCAAAAACCAGCCACCATATCGGCGTAGTTTTTGGAATGTGCCTTTACTCTCACGTACGTAAATGCGGTTATTTGGGTTAAACCGATCCCCCTTACCTTTGTGGGTCTTGGGGTTAAAGGTTTTCGGAGTCACATCTTTGATATCGATTTTATCCTGACTCATGGATTGATCCTTCTTAGGCTTTAATGGCGCAATTTCTCTTGGTTTGCGCTCACTGACTTTGCTCACAAATGCCGATGTGTTTATACACAATCAGGCTTTGCTAATATTTTAGTAAAAACTGATGGACGACGATTATACAATCAATAACATTTGTATTTCTTTAAGGCTATCAACCTTTAACAACAAAAAGCAGGACAATTAACGCAATTTTTCGCTGAACAGTGGCAGAAAATAAAAAAGCGACCAGAAGGTCGCTTAGTGAGTGAGTTGTTAACTTATTTAATGATACCGCGTGCGCGTAGAATCGCTGTTTTGAAATCATCTTCTTGGTCTTTTTTCAGGCCTGGAATCATTTCATCTTTCGCACTGTTACGCATTTTTAGGTGGTAGATCAGCACATCGTCAGTCAGCTCTTCTAGCTTGCCGTGATAACCCGCTTCGCCCGCTAGCTTGACGATAAACTGCAGTAAGTTCATCTCTTGGTCTTTTTGCCATTCAGGCTCAAGCAACTCAAGTAGCTCTTCAATACGGTGACACTTCATTTCTTTCTCCACAAATTTTATAGGTCTTTGGCGTAAAGGTATCAAATTGCTTGGCGAAGCAAAATAACAAACCGAGTGGAGAGAAAGAAAAAAGCGCAGCGGTGGCTGCGCTTTTTAATTAAGCGGCTTGAACGACTTTAGCCGGAGTCTGCGGCATAAGTGCATTTTTCTCGACCAAGGTCATACCTGAAGCCGTTTTTTTGCTTGTCGGAGCTGCGGCAAAGCCGCTACGACGACGCATCGCACTGCGATTGGTGTGCGAGAACCTGACTGTTGTTGGGCGCATTAAGTTACCTAACTGTCAGGCATATCCATTGCCAATGTAATGGCCTACATTTTTATGAGTTGAGCTTCAGTTGAGTGAAGGTTGGCTCTTTCTGGCTTTCGCCAATCCAAATAAAAGTGCAGGAATAATGATATGCATGCATATCGAACATAGAGTAGCACCGTTATGGTGATCGATCGATAGTTGAGCAGTGGCAGCGATAAAAAAATGTCTGCAAAACGTTACAGTATTGATAAATATCCGATGAGATGTGAGCTAGATAGTAGTACTCAATCAGACATTATCAGTACTATCAGAACAGCAGCAGGAGGTGCGTATGTCATTTTTGAAGAAAACCCTCGCCAGTTTTGGTATTGGAAGCGCGAAAGTCGATTCCATCTTACAGCAAGAAGTGCTTTACCCTGGTCAAGCGGCCAATATTAAGGTGCATGTTTATGGCGGTTCGAGCGAGCAAGAGATCGACAATATTCATTTGAAGCTGTGTTGTCGTTACATTGCGGAAGTGAAAGAAGATCGCGGCAGCAGCTCTCAAGGGCAGCAAACTCGCCGTGTGCCACAAAGTCATGTACTGGCCAGCTGGAGTCTGCCATACGCGTTTGTCATCAAACCGAGTGAAGAGCGGGTGTTTGATGTCGCGTTAGACATTCCGTTCAACACCCCGATTACTATTGGTGATGCCAAAGTGTGGTTGGAAACCGGTTTGGATATCGCTTTGGCGCTTGACCCAACAGACAAAGACATTCTCACCGTACGGCCTGATCCTATGATGGACGGCATTTTTACCGCTTTGGAAGAGCAAGGGCTGCGTATTCGTCAAGTGGAGTGTGAGGAAGTCAAAGGCTTTGAACTGCCCTTTGTGCAAGAGTTCGAGTTTGTTCCAACCACAGGGCCATTTCATGGTCGTTGGCGTGAGCTGGAAGTGGTGGCTTATCGTTCCCCAAATGAGCTGAAGTTGTGGTTTGAAATTGATCGCCATCGTGAAGGGGGAAGAGGCATGCTGGCCAGCTTGTTGGGGTTAGGAAAACTACAGCGTGAGTTGGTGTTACCACTGAACTTATCGGCAAAACAGGCGGGAGAGACAGTGCTGGGTTATTTAGAAGAAACGACCTAGCATTCACTAACATGATGATGGTAAAGAGAAAAAGACGCCCTCATTTTAAGCAGACATCAAATAACCAAAATTTAACCTTTTTAGCTTACACGTGTAAGCTAAGTGTGACATACTAGAGCAACTATTCCATTAGAGGTTTCAGTGTATTTGCTATGTCAGTCAGTCAATATAGTGTGCGTGAAGAAGTGGCGAATGCAGTCACACACGGGTTAGGCATGATTTTTGGTATTGTTGGCTTGGTGATGCTGTTGGTGAAAGCCACGGAGCACCATGCCGACGGGCTGACCATTGCCAGCATGGCGATTTACGGGTCGAGCATCATTGTGCTGTTTTTGGCCTCGACGCTTTACCATGCCATTCCTCATCCTAAGGCGAAACGTTGGCTCAAAACCTTTGACCACAGTGCGATTTATCTGCTCATTGCGGGAAGTTATACCCCGTTCCTGTTGGTGAGTTTGCGCACGCCTTTGGCGATCGGCTTAATGATTGTGATTTGGTCGATAGCCTTGTTGGGCATCATTATGAAAGTGGCGTTTGTTTATCGCTTTAAGCGCTTCTCTTTGGTGAGTTATCTGTTGATGGGTTGGTTGTCACTGATTGTGATCTATCAACTGGCGATCTCATTAGACATTGGAGGCTTGACGTTGCTCGCCGCGGGTGGATTGATTTATTCGCTTGGGGTTATTTTCTATGTAGCCAAGAAGATCCCCTACAATCATGCCATTTGGCACTGTTTTGTATTGGCTGGTTGTGTTTGTCACTTCCTCGCGATTTATCTTTATGTGAACCCGGTTTAAACCGGGTTCTTTGTTTTGGGGCTGTAGAAATTGCCGCTTCAACAACACCTAACGGCGCCAGAAAGCAGGAAAAAACAGCACCAATAAGGTGAGAATTTCTAAACGTCCCATCAACATGCCGAAACTGAGTAGCCACTTAGCGGCATCAGGCAGCGGGGCAAAGTTACCCGTTGGCCCAATGATGCTGCCCATGCCTGGGCCGACGTTGGCCACCGCGGTAATTGAGCCAGAAATACTGGTGACGGGATCAAGCCCCATCGCGCTTAAGCCGCCCGCAATGGCGATGATGGTAATGAAGAACATTAAACCAAACGCCACCACAGAGCGCACAATATCATCATTCACTGGTCGTTGATTGTAGCGTTGGACAAAAATGCCTGATGGGTGAATCAGTTTCATGATCTGTTTATTCAGCAGTGTCATGGCGATCTGGAAGCGGAAGATCTTAATACCGCCAGAAGTGGAGCCTGAACACGCGCCAGCCATCATCAAGAACGCAAATAAGGTCGTAGGGAGTGCGCCCCAAGCGGTGAAATCTTCTAGGCCGAAGCCCGTCGTCGTCACCACAGAAACAATGTTAAACATCGCCACGCGCAGTGCATCGGCAATGGTGTAACCGTCACGAATCACCAACCAAGCTGAAATGACCAAGCTGGTGCCTAAAAACAGGTAGGTAAAACCGCGTACTTGAGCGTCTTTGATCAAAGCATCAAGGCGGCGCTTGCGCATCGCAGAAACAAACAACAAAAATGGCAAACCACCCAAGAACATAAATAAGGTGGCGACCCAGTGTGCGCCGTTAGAAAAATGGTTCATGGAACCGTCAGAGGTGGAGTAGCCGCCCGTTGAAAGCGTAGTGAAGGAATGGTTGATGGCATCAAACAAGTCCATGCCGGTCAGCAGGTAACCAATCAAACAGAGCCCGGTGAGTACTAGGTACACCACCACAATGTTTTTCGCCACGGTTTTGGCTCTTGGGCTGCTTTTGTCTGACCAATCAGAAGATTCCGTTTGGAACAGTTTCATCCCGCCGACGTTTAGCATCGGCAACACCGCAACGGCCATCACAATAAAGCCAATTCCTCCAAGCCATTGCAAGATCGAACGCCACAGCAAAATACTCGGAGCCATGTTATCCAAACCACTCAGCACGGTGGAACCGGTGGTGGTGATGCCAGACATGGTTTCAAAGTAGGCGTCAGTAAAGCTGATGTGGTTGATGAACATAAACGGTAGCGCGGCAAACGCGCTGGCGATGGTCCACACCAAACTGGTGATGAGGAACATATCGCGCACACTGAGTTTAAAGTGTGCGGTGCGGCCAATGCTCAAGCAGATAAACGCGGCAAAATGGGTGATCAACACCGCTTGGCCGAAATCAAGAAAGCCGCCTGTGCCGGTAAAAAAGGCCACAAGGGTAGGGACGTACATGAAAAGGGCGAGCTTGGAAAGCACTAGCCCAATCACAAACAGTACGGGACGAAAGTTCACCATAGGAAAATCCTAGAGGAAGAATGGGCTCGGCTGGAACAGAGCTTCGACGTCTGGCACGTATTTCTTATCGACCAAGAACATCACCACGTGATCATCTTGTTCAATCACGGTGCGGTCATGGGCGATGAGCACTTCTTCGCCACGCACAATCGCACCAATGGTGGTACCCGGTGGCAGTTTGATGTCGCCAACGGCGCGTCCCACCACTTTCGAGTTGCTTTCATCGCCGTGTGCCACCGCTTCAATTGCTTCAGCAGCGCCACGGCGTAGAGAGGAGACGTTAACGATGTCGGCACGACGAACGTGGGTCAACAGCGCTGAAATGGTCGCTTGTTGAGGTGAAATGGCCACATCAATCACGCCGCCTTGCACTAGGTCGACGTAAGCACCACGCTGGATCAGCACCATCACTTTTTTAGCACCCATGCGTTTGGCCAACATCGCCGACATGATGTTGGTTTCGTCCTCGTTGGTCAGGGCGATAAAGACGTCGACTTGGTCGATGTTTTCTTCCGTCAGTAGCTCTTGATCGGCGGCATCACCACAAAACACGATGGTGTTTTCTAGTTCTTCTGACAGCTTTTCTGCTCGCTGTAGGTTGCGCTCAATCAGCTTTACGCTATAGGTTTGTTCTAAACGCTTGGCTAAGCTGGCGCCGATGTTACCACCGCCGACGATCATGATGCGGCGATAAGGTTTTTCCAGTCGTTGTAACTCACTCATCACCGAGCGAATGTGGTTGCTGGCGGCAACGAAAAAGACTTCATCATCGGCTTCAATGATGGTGGTGCCTTGAGGACGAATCGGACGGCCTTGGCGGAAAATTGCGGCAACACGGGTATCAATGTGAGGCATGTGTTCGCGCAAGGCAGAAAGTGCGTTACCCACCAACGGGCCTCCATAGTAAGCTTTTACGGCTACGAGGCTGACTTTTTCTTCCGCAAAGCTCACCACTTGCAATGCACCAGGGTATTGAATCAAACGTTCAATGTAGCTGGTCACCAGCTCCTCGGGGGCAATCAAATGATCGACAGGAATCGCGCCGGATTTAAACAACGCTTCTTTTTGCATTAAGTATTGTGGTGAGCGAATACGAGCAATTCGGTTTGGGGTGTTAAACAGAGTAAAGGCGACCTGACAGGCTGCCATGTTGGTTTCATCAGTATTGGTTACGGCCACCAGCATGTCGGCATCTTGTGCGCCTGCTTCGTGTAGCACGTCTGGGTGACTGGCATGGCCATTCACCACTCGCAAGTCATATTTGTCCTGCAGCTCTCTGAGGCGATCGCCATTTTTATCGACAATAGTGATATCGTTATTTTCGCCAACCAGATTTTCTGCCAGCGTGCCGCCAACCTGACCTGCGCCAAGAATAATGATTTTCATACTCTGTTCTCGTAATTCGAAAAAGGCGATTGAAGAGATTCAATCGCCAGTTTGCTTATGCTTGCTTAACCAGCACGGCATAGTAGAAGCCATCCATATCTTCTTCCCCTGGAAGAATCTGACGGCCTGGATTCTCGCGTTCAGAGCCAATCAGTTGTGCTTCTGGTGTTCTTGCGAGGAACGCTTTCACTTGTTCCACGTTTTCCATTGGGGTGATAGAACAAGTAGCGTAAACCAAGGTACCGCCGGGCTTAAGTTGTGCCCACATGGCATCAAAAATTTCGCTTTGTAGCTCAGCGAGAGCCGCAATGTCTTCTGCTCGGCGTAGCCATTTTATGTCAGGGTGACGACGAATCACCCCGGTTGCAGAGCAAGGTGCATCGAGCAAAATACGGTCAAATTGCTCGCCTTGCCACCATTGTTCAGGATTGCGTGCATCACCGCAAATCACTTTTGCTTGAAGATTGAGGCGTTTCAGGTTTTCCGTCACTCTTTTCAAGCGTTGTTCATCGCAGTCCAGTGCCACGACTTCATGAGCAGAGACTCGTTCTAAAATGTGCGCGGTTTTACCACCAGGTGCCGCGCAGCAATCGAGGATCAGTTCGCCATCTTTAGGTTGTAGATAGTTAAACGACAGCTGTGCGGCGGCATCTTGCACAGAAACCCAACCTTGCTCAAACCCTGGCAAGCTGTGTACATCACAAGGGGCGGCCAATTTTATGGCGTCCATCGCTTCACTGTGCAGAGTGCTATCAATGTTTGCATTTTTGAGCAGTTGCAGATATTCGTCGCGATCATGATGAGCGTGATTCACGCGTAGCCACATCGGCGCTTTGTTATTGTTGGCTTCAACAATCGTCTGCCATTGCTCAGGGTAAGCATCTTGCAGGATTTTCAGTAGCCAACTTGGGTGAACGTATTTGCCGGCATTGTGGCTGACAGAAAACTCATCCAATGCTTGTTGTTCACGCTGATAGTTGCGCAAAACCGCATTAATCAAGCCGCGTAAGCGAGGCCCTTTCAGCGCTTGTGCGCCTTCCACCGTTTCACCAACCGCCGCGTGCGCCGGAATGCGCATGTGACCTAACTGGTATAAGCCAACCAAAATGAGGTGATGAAAAACACGTTGTTTACCTTTGAGAGGCTTATCCATCAACTTACCGGCAATGCTCTCTAGACGAGGTAGGTAACGTAACGCGCCATAGCAGATCTCTTGCAGCAAGGCGTGGTCGCGAGGGCGAATGGATTGTTGAGCTTCAGGAAGGGCGGTCGATAGAGAGTTGCCTCGGTCGACAACTTGATACAAGACGTTTGCAGCCGCAGCGCGAACATTCATGATGAGTACCTTAAAGTTAAAGAGGGCGTCTCTGCCCTCGTAAAGTTCTTAAACTGGGCAAAAATGCCCGATTGCTTGGCAGGTTAACTCAGTACACTACCAACTTCAAACCAAGCGGCGCGAGCGTTGAGAACATCTTGTACTGGCATTGCTTTTTTGCCTGGAATTTGGATCTGTTCCAACACTAGGCAGCCATGGCCAGTGGCGACATAAATGCCGCTTTTATCCGCTTTGAGGATGGTCCCCGCGGGTGCGTCATGACTGCTGGCTTCGACGCGGCTTTGCCACACTTTAATGCTGTTTTCCGCCACTTCGAAATGGCTCATTGGCCATGGATTGAAAGCACGAACACAACGTTCGATGTGCTCTGCATCGTCTTGCCAACTGATGCGTGCTTCTTCCTTGCTGAGTTTCTTGGCGTAGTTTGCTCGCTCGTCATCTTGCTTAATTGCGATGGCTTTGCCAGTGGCGATATCGGCTAAACACTCAACCAGTGCCACCGGGCCAAGTTTGGCCAATTTATCGTACATGGTGGCGCTGGTATCGCTTGCGTCGATCGGTAGCGTGGCAATTTTCAGCATGTCACCGGTATCTAGGCCGATGTCCATTTGCATGATGGTCACGCCCGTTTCAGCATCACCCGCCCAAATAGAGCGCTGAATTGGCGCAGCACCGCGCCAGCGAGGCAGAATCGAACCGTGCACGTTGATACAACCCAATTTCGGTGTATCTAACACCGCTTGTGGTAATAACAAGCCATAAGCGACCACGACCATGATGTCAGCATTGAGATCCGCGAGGGCTTGCTTGGCTTCGTCAGACTTAAAGTTTTCTGGTTGGTAAACCGGAATGTTGTGTTCCAAAGCAATGGTTTTGACAGGGCTTGCCGTGAGTTTTTTCCCGCGACCGGCTGGGCGATCAGGTTGGGTGTAAACTGCAATGACTTCATGCTCCGAAGACAACAACGCCGCCAAATGTTGGGCGGCGAAGTCCGGAGTACCTGCAAATACAATACGTAAAGGCTTGCTCAAGGTACCTTCCTTCTTATGGTATCAGCGCGATTTAGCGCTGTTTCTTGTTAAAGCGTTTGATTTTGGCTAGCTTGTCTTGGATACGTTTGCGCTTTAGCGGTGATAGGTAATCGACAAACAGCTTACCTTGCAGGTGATCCAACTCGTGTTGAATACAGATAGCCAGTAAATCATCGGCTTCGAGGGTGAACTCGTTTCCATCACGATCTAACGCTTTAACCGTGACTTCAGCGGCGCGTGGCACGAGTGCGCGGGCACCTGGGACCGATAGACAGCCCTCTTCAATGCCATCTTCGCCACGCTTTTCTAAAATTTCAGGATTGATTAACACCATCGGCTCGTTACGGCTCTCAGAAATATCAATCACAACGATGCGTTGATGAATATCGACTTGCGTTGCCGCCAGACCAATGCCTTCTTCGTCGTACATGGTTTCTATCATGTCGTCGACGATTTTTTGGATCTCTGGTGTCACCTTTTCAACCGGTTTGGCTACTGTACGAAGACGATCATCCGGGAATGTTAATACTTGTAATACAGACATATGCACTCGAAATGTTGAACTGTGCCGAAACAGCACAAACCTTGTTGGCTCAATTCTAGACATTTTATAGCCTAAATGACAGCATCCTAGCAGCAATTTCCCATTTGTCGCTTCGCTAATCCATCTAGGAGTTAAGGCATGAACTCAGTGCTGCAAGCCGCTTCACGCGTGTTACTACCCTTGTTGTTTAGTGTGAGTGTGGCAGCTCAAGAGTCGCCAGCTCCACTGAATATTAAGCCTGATGCACCTCAAACTTATGTCGTCGTAAAAGGAGATACCCTTTGGGATATCTCAGCGCTCTATTTGGATAGCCCTTGGTTGTGGCCGCGTTTGTGGCAAATCAACCCTGATATTGATAACCCTCACTTAATCTACCCTGGCGATAAGCTCTCGTTAGTTTGGAAAAACGGTCAGCCGATGTTGAGTTTAAAACCGGTGGTGACATTGAGCCCGAAAGCTCGAATCACCGAGAAAAAAGCGGTTCCAACAGTGGATGAAGGGTTGGTTCTGCCTTATCTGCAATCTGACCGACTACTGAGTAAAGAGAAGCTCAGCAGTGTCGCGCGTGTGATGGGAACCAGCGATGGACGAAAATACCTTGCCAAAGACGAGCGTATTTTCATCAGCGGCAAACAAACGGAAACCCATTGGGCGATTTATCGTCAAGTGCAAGAGTTTGAACGAGGAGATCCCGATGCCAACATGATCGCGCTACGTGTGGTTGCACAAGGTGAGCTTAAAGAATCGGCACAAGACTATTCCGGTATTGAAGTGACCAGTCAGCGACAAGAAGTATTGATCAACGACATTGCATTGCCTCAATCTGAAAACCTCGTCGAAGAACTGTCTACGACCTTTTATCCTGCGCCTGCCCCTCAAGATGTTGACGCCAAGATATTGGGCAGTATTGATGGCATCGATTACAGTGCACCAAGCCAAGTGGTGATTTTGGACAAAGGGAAAGTGGACAATTTACGCCAAGGGCATATTTTCGAACTCTATAAAGCCTCAAACAACGTTTATCGTAGCAGTGACAGCCAATTCAGCTACGAGAAAAGTGGTTCTTCCGATGAGATATCCTTGCCGAAAAGTCGCATTGGTGAGTTGATGATCATTCGTCCTTACGAATACTTCAGCTTGGCGTTGATCACCCGCAGTACTCAACCGATCAGCCGTGACATTTTGGTCGTGGCGCCAGTGCAAGTTGACGAATCAGTCACGGCGCAAACGCCTTGATGAGTCAAGATGAACTGCATGCTTGGTTAGCACTCAGTTTTACGCCCAATATTGGAGTTAAGAAGCTAACCAAGTTACTCAGTATTGATTCCCCGCTCAATATTCTGCGTTATTCCCAAGAGCAGCTACTGTCGCTGGGGCTGTCGTCCCAGCAAATAATCACCTTGCGAAGTAGTGCTCAGCAAGACGCTGAAGCCGCCCTTCAATGGCAGCAGCTCTCCTCCCAGCATCATATTCTTACCCTTCATGATGGCCTATATCCGCCGCTGCTTAAGGAAACGGCTTCACCGCCTTGCCAACTGTTTGTACAAGGTGATCCTCATTGTTTAACCAAGCCACAAATTGCGCTGGTGGGGAGTCGTCATGCGACCATGCAAGGGTTGCAACATGCCCGCGACTTTGCGGCTCAACTGGTACAGCATGGGTTGGTGGTGACCAGTGGTTTAGCGCTTGGGATTGATGGCCATGCCCATGATGGTGCGCTGACGGCGGGAGGCGAAACCGTTGCCGTTCTTGGTTCGGGCTTTCAACATATTTATCCCGCTCGCCACAAAGGCCTTGCCGCGAGAATTGGTCAGCAAGGTGCGCTGGTTTCGGAGTTTCGTCCCAATACGAAAGCCAAAGCCGAACACTTTCCTCGTCGAAATCGAATCATTAGTGGCTTGTCTCTGGGGGTTTTAGTGGTCGAAGCGGCAGAGAAAAGCGGTTCTTTGATTACCGCCCGTTATGCCGCTGAGCAAGGCCGAGAAGTCTTTGCTTTGCCTAACTCTCTCCATATTACCAATGCACGCGGCGGAAACTTGCTGATAAAAAGCGGAGCGTGTTTGGTCACTGGGGTTGAAGATGTGCTGAGTGAAGTGCAAACCTTGCTCGACTGGTCGACAAACCAACAAGCGGATTTATTTTCTTCCTCTAATACGGAAGAACAATTGCCATTTCCTCAGCTGTTAGCTAACGTAGGTAATGAGGCTACACCAGTTGATATTCTAGCAAACAGGACCAATATACCTGTGCAAGAAGTCATGATGCAGCTCTTAGAGCTTGAGCTTTCAGGGCATGTTGTTGCAGTTAACGGTGGCTATATTCGAAGGGGGAGGGGCTAGCTATGATGATGGATATACTTATGTATCTATTTGAAACCTACATCCATAGCGATGCAGATTTACAAGTGGATCAAGATGAGCTTGAAGACGAGTTGCTTCGAGCGGGATTTCACCAGCAAGATATCTACAAAGCCCTTCTTTGGTTAGAAGAGCTGGCAGCATTACAAAAAAGTGATGATCACTCTGCTATTTCGCGTTGCAGTGCGATCTCTTCAACACGAGTGTACACACCTAAAGAGATGCAACGATTGGATCTAGAATGTCGCGGCTTTTTGCTGTTTCTAGAACAGATCAATGTGTTAACCACTGAGACTCGTGAAATGGTTATCGATCGAGTGATGGGGTTGGAAACCAACGAGTTCGAGCTTGAAGATCTCAAGTGGATTATTTTGATGGTGCTATTCAATGTTCCCGGCAACGAGAACGCCTACACGCTAATGGAAGAGCTGTTATACACCAAAGAGCAAGGCATTCTTCATTAAACTGTTCCGCGAATACGGTAGCTATGAGTAGTAAAATTGATCGCACTTTGTTTTCCGCTCACGAGCACGCGCTTGAGCATACGCCTTGTCCGCAATGTGGTGGAGAGTTGGTGTTAAAACACGGTAAGCATGGTGCGTTTTTGGGTTGTAATCAGTACCCACAGTGCGATTACGTCAAGCCCCTTCATCAAAATGATGGCCATATCGTCAAAGAATTGGGGGTTGCTTGCCCTGAATGTGGCAACGAGTTGGTGCTTCGTCAAGGGCGTTACGGTATGTTTGTCGGTTGCAGCCATTACCCACACTGCCATCACATTGAACCAATCAATCAGCCTGAACCTGAGCAGAATTCCAAAGCGTTGTTTGCTTGCCCTGAGTGTGGCAAAGGACACTTAGTTGAGCGTAAAACCCGCTTTGGTAAAACCTTCTATGCCTGTGATAACTATCCGAAGTGTAAGTTTGCGGTGAACTTACCGCCAGTCAAAGGGCATTGTGAAACATGCGGTTTTCCCTTGTTGGTCGAGAAGAAACTCGCCAGTGGTGTGAAGTTACAATGCGCAAACCGCAAATGCCAGCATACTCAATCGCGTTGAGTTCACATTGAAAAGGGTCGCACATGGCGACCCTTTTACTCTTTTATGCATAAGTACAAGCTTTGCTACGCTTGCCACTTTTTTGCAAACTCATGCACCGCGGGGAAGGCTTTTTCATCCAACACATTGGCGAGAGCACAAAGACGGCGCTGCAGCTCGCCGCTGTAATCGCCACACACGTTAATGTGGCCCATTTTTCGGCCGGCGCGTTTCTCTTTACCATACCAATGAATATGGCAACCATCCATCGCCATCACGCTTGCGGGCAGAGTATCTTCACCAAGGATGTTGATCATTGAGGTTTCACGAACCAGCTTAGTGCTCCCAAGTGGTAAGCCACAAACGGCACGCAAATGATTTTCAAACTGGCAAGTTTCTGCTCCTTGTTGCGTCCAATGGCCGGAGTTATGAACTCGAGGTGCAATTTCATTGACCAGCAATTGTCCGTCGACATCGAAAAATTCAAGCGCCAACACACCAACGTAGTTCAATGTTTCAGCGACAGCAGTAAACATGTGTTTGGCTTGCTCTTGTAGGTCCGGTGAGTCAATTGCCGTTGAAAGGCTTAACACGCCATTAACGTGAATGTTTTCTGCCAGTGGGTAGACTTCGATTTGACCTTCTTTACCACGAGCGCCAATCAATGAAACTTCACGTTGAAATGGAACAAATTCTTCAGCGACAATCGCTTGAGTTGGCGTAGCAGCGATACAAGCTGCCATTTCTTGCCAAAGGGTTTCAATTTGTGCGGCATCTTTCAAGCGCCATTGCCCTTTACCATCATAGCCACCTAATGCGCTTTTCAACACCATAGGTATCCCAACGTGTTTAATCGCTTTATTGAAGTCTTCACGCGTTTCAATGACGTAGTAATTGGCATTGCGTACGCCCGCATGGTCAAGCAAGGCTTTTTCCAAACGACGATCACCACCAGCCTTAATCGCCTCACTGCTTGGAAGAAACTTGCCACTCGCTTGGCAGATCGCCAATACGTCATGAGGAATGTGTTCAAACTCTGCTGTGATCACATCAACGTGTTCAATCGCTTGCTCCAAGCCGTGACCAAGGAGATGCAATGTCAAAGGGTGAACGACATCACCCGTTGTCACATCGTAGGCAGAAATCTGAATATTCAAAGGCGCACCGGCTAACGACATCATGCGTGCCAATTGCCCTGCACCTAGAACCAATACGTGCATGATTTAGTCCTCTGCAGGATTTGGGTTAGCGAGGACGCTTTCAGTTTGCTCACTGCGGAAGGCTTCAACTTTAGCCATGATATTTTCGTCGTGAGTTCCAAGGATTTGCGCAGCGAGAAGACCCGCGTTCGCGGCACCGGCTTCACCAATTGCCAATGTACCTACTGCGATGCCTTTTGGCATTTGCACAATAGAGTAGAGAGAGTCGAGCCCTGATAAAGCGCGTGATTGCACGGGTACGCCCAAAACGGGCAAGCTGGTAAATGCCGCTGCCATGCCCGGCAAATGCGCCGCGCCACCTGCACCGGCAATAATCACTTTCAACCCACGCTCTTTGGCGGTTGAGGCATATTCAGCGAGGAGATGAGGAGTTCGATGTGCTGAAACCACTTTGGTTTCGTATTCCACGCCAAATCTGTCCAGCATTTCTGCTGCCAGTTTCATGGTTGGCCAATCTGATTTAGAACCCATGATGATACCGACTTTCATCTCAAACTCCTTCAAGCTGCATAATTGGGTGAGCTGATCAATTTTGTGCGCATTATACGAGGTTTTTTACCTCAAGCAAACGTTTGCGTTTGAGTGAAAACCACCATGCGCGTTTTTCGCTGGCATTCGGCTGGTTATTGGCTTATTTGTAATAGGTTGAGTGTCTAGAGAGAAGAAGTGGTGAGTAATTTACAACAAGTCGTGAAGGCGTTAAAGCAAGGTCAAGTGGTGGCTTACCCGACAGAGGGCGTGTTTGGTTTCGGTTGCGATCCTGATAATGAGGTGGCCATTGAGCGTCTTTTGACGATTAAACAGCGGCCCAGTGACAAAGGCTTGATTTTGATCGCTGCTGATTTTCAACAGCTCCAACCGTATCTCGATGTAACAAGCTTATCAGCGGAGCAACTTCAGCGAGTTTTCGCCACTTGGCCAGGTCCTTATACATGGGTCATGCCTGCAAGTGCTCGGGCGTCGGCGCTCGTCACGGGCTATCGCCAGACCGTTGCGGTTCGTGTGAGTGATCATCCTTTGGTGCAAAAGTTGTGCAGTGAGTATGGAAAGCCGCTAACCTCTACCAGTGCGAATTTGTCAGGCCAAGCGGAGTGTAAAACCGTTGAGCAGGTTCAAGACCAATTGGGCAGCCAGATCTCTGTCATTTTGTTTGGTGAGATTGGTGAGCGCCATCGACCTAGTGAAATCCGCGATGCTCGTACAGAACAATTATTAAGACAGGGATAACCCTGCTCAGCTTCAAAAGGTAGTTTAGATGTCCACAATAGATAAAGAAGCCGTCAAGCTTTACTTGATGCAGTTACAAGATCAAATTTGTCAACGACTTGAACAAGAAGATGGCAAAGCAACATTTATAGAAGACGCTTGGCATCGAGAGCCAGGAGATCGATTGGGTGGCGGTGGCCGAACGCGTGTTATGCGTGATGGCAACGTGTTTGAGCAAGGGGGGGTTAACTTCTCCCATGTGCAGGGTAATGCAATGCCAGCTTCTGCAACGGCGCATCGTCCAGAATTGGCTGGGCGCCGATTCGAAGCCATGGGCGTTTCGCTCGTCATGCATCCTCACAATCCTTACGTTCCCACATCGCATGCAAACGTGCGTTTCTTCATCGCTGAAAAAGAGGGGGAAACACCGATCTGGTGGTTTGGTGGTGGGTTTGACTTAACTCCCTTCTATCCGTTTGAAGAGGATTGCCAATTTTGGCACAACACCGCCAAGGAAGTGTGCGCGCCTTTTGGTGCTGATGTGTATGCGCAGCATAAAGCTTGGTGTGATGACTATTTTTATTTGCCTCACCGCGGTGAAACTCGAGGCATCGGCGGCCTGTTTTTTGATGACCTCAATCAGTGGGAGTTTGATAAGTGCTTTGACTACATCAAAGCCGTTGGTGAAGGGTATTGCGATGCTTACTTACCCATTGTTGAGCGTCGTAAAGTCACAGAATATGGCGAGCGTGAACGCGAATTCCAGTTGTATCGCCGTGGCCGCTATGTTGAGTTTAACCTAGTGTATGATCGCGGGACTTTGTTTGGCTTACAAAGTGGGGGGCGTACGGAGTCGATTTTGATGTCGATGCCGCCACTGGCTCGCTGGGAATACAGCTATGAACCACAGGCTGATTCGCCAGAAGCAAGCCTTTACCAGCATTACTTAAAACCGAGAGAATGGTAAGCAAGGAATCTCCTCTTCTATTGCTCTTTTCTATATAGATAGATAGTGATAGGGTCATCGCTAATCAGATGGCCCTGTTTTCGCTATAGCTAAGCAAGAGCGAAATAGCTCGGTAAGAACAACAAAGGTAAGGAAATGACTCAACAAATCGATCGTTATGCCGTGTTTGGTAACCCTATTGAACACAGTAAATCGCCATTTATTCACACCTTGTTTGCTCGCCAAACCAACCAGCCTTTAATCTACACCGCAGAAACCGCGCCAAAAGAGGGGTTTGTTGAGGCTGTGAAAGCGTTTTTTGCTGAAGGGGGAAAAGGGTGCAATGTGACTTTACCTTTTAAGGAAGAGGCGTATCAGTTTGCGAGTCGTTTAACGGAGCGAGCCCAATTGGCTGGTGCGGTGAACACACTAAAAAAACTGGATGATGGCGATATCATTGGTGACAACACTGATGGCGCTGGCCTTGTGCAAGACTTGTTGCAGCACCAAGTTGTGTTAGCAGGTGCACGTATTCTAGTGATAGGCGCTGGTGGTGCCGCTCGTGGCGTGCTTAAACCACTACTCGACCAGAAACCAACCTCTCTCACCATTACGAATCGTACTTTCTCTAAAGCCGAAGAACTGGCTGTGTTGTTTGCTGCCTATGGATCTGTTACCGCAATAGAGATGAATACAGTGACGGAAGAGTACGATGTTATTATCAACTCTACGTCTGCCTCATTGAGTGGTGAGTTACCTGCCCTCTCTTCATCTATATTTGCCGCCAACAGTACTAGCTATGACATGATGTATGGCAAGGGCGATACCACCTTCAATCAATGGGCTAAGCAACACGGCGCTGCTCATGCCTATGACGGGTTGGGTATGTTGGTTGGGCAAGCTGCCGAAAGTTTCATGCTATGGCGAGGGTTGCGTCCCGGGTCTAAACAAATCTTGCGCGAGTTAAGAAAAAATCTTGAGGGGCTATAAGCGATGAATCAAGCCATCTTATTTCCAGACATGCAATCTTGGGATGAAGCGTCACAATCAGTGAACTTCGCCGCGCAACAATCGGGTGCACTAATAGAGTGTTTTGTGGCGAAACATAAGCTAGAAAAATTATCGGGCTTAGAGCTCGATACTGAGCAAGCGGTGATCGCTGTTTTTATTGATTACCGATTTGATCTGGAAGAAATAGCAGAAGAGTTAATAGAAGATGAAGCCTTCAACGAAGAAGGCCATATCATTATCGACTAGTTTATCTTTCATGAAGGTCTTTTACTTCAGTTAAATAGTCATTCTTGTTTTGGACATAGTTGTCCGCTGACTTTAGTAAAAAAGCTCGTTCTTTCTCTGATAGAGGGCGAGCTTGTTTTACTGGGCTACCGACATAAAGATAGCCGCTTTCTAATCTTTTTCCTGGCGGTACTAGACTACCCGCACCAATCATCACGTCCGATTCAACCACGACAGCATCTAAAACAATCGCACCCATACCAACCAATACACGGTCGTGAATGTCGCAGCCGTGCAGCATCACTTTGTGGCCAATGGTCACGTCATTACCTATTAGCAAAGGATAGCCGTGAGGATTTTCTGCGTTTTTATGGGTCACGTGCAGCACGCTGCCATCTTGAATGTTGGTGCGAGCACCAATGTGGATATGGTTGACATCGCCACGAGCCGCAACCAATGGCCAAATACTCGAATCATCACCTATTCGAATATCACCGACAATGACTGAGGTTGAATCGATATAGACGCGTTCGCCTATTTGGGGATGAATGCCTTTATAACTTCTAATCGAACTCATTTTTCCTCCTAATAAAGCCTGATGAATGGTGATATCGGGTGAGAAGAGTAGCAAAAACTCATCGTTTAGAATAAAAAACACTCA
>NZ_JAKGCY010000018.1:0-57688 GCF_021852965.1 Vibrio floridensis
AGGAGAGACTCGAACTCTCACACCTCGCGGCGCCAGAACCTAAATCTGGTGCGTCTACCAATTTCGCCACTTCCGCAACTATTCCTAATAACTCTCTAAAAAAAGTTCTTAGGGATGGTGGCTACGACGGGATTCGAACCTGTGACCCCATCATTATGAGTGATGTGCTCTAACCAGCTGAGCTACGTAGCCAAAACCATGTTTTCCGTTCCTTTCGTTTCATCGCTGTCTCGTCGGGAACGGGGCGCATTATGAGGAGTTGCGTCACAACCGTCAACAGTTTTTTTTAATAAATCGGGGGAAATAAATCGTTCGCTTTCTTTTTAAGCAAAGAGGCGTGTTTGTGATCGAAAACTGCTAACAAATTGACTTGGTTTGAATAACTTAATGTGAACTTTTTTCTCAGCCAATAAAAAAGCCAGCAAATTGGCTGGCTTTGTATTCGATTGAGTTGTTTAAAGTTTAAACAAACAATTAAACGTTGAAACGGAAATGAACCACATCGCCATCTTTTACGATGTACTCTTTACCTTCTAGACGCCACTTACCTGCGTCTTTTGCTCCGTTTTCACCTTTAAATTGGATGAAGTCATCGTAGGCAATGACTTCTGCACGGATGAAGCCTTTCTCAAAATCGGTGTGGATCTTGCCTGCCGCTTTTGGTGCGGTCGCACCAACAGGAATGGTCCATGCACGAACTTCTTTCACACCCGCCGTAAAGTAAGTGTGTAGGCTCAGCAACTCGTAACCTGCACGGATTACGCGGTTTAGGCCTGGTTCTTCAATGCCCATATCCGCTAGGAATTCTGCACGCTCGTCATCTTCCAGCTCTGCCATTTCCGATTCGATCGCGGCACAAACTGGAACAACAATGTTATTCTCTTTTGCTGCAAATTCACGAACTGCGTCTAGGTATGGGTTGTTTTCGAAGCCATCTTCATTCACGTTAGCGATGTACATGGTTGGCTTCAGTGTTAGGAAGTTTAGGTAACCAACGGCGGCAAGTTCTTCTTTAGACAGTTCTACAGTACGTGCTGAGCCACCTTCGGTGAGGACAGGAAGCAGCTTTTCTAGAACAGTCAGTTCGAATTTCGCGTCTTTATCGCCGCCTTTCGCTTTCTTCGCTTGGCGTTGAATGGCGCGTTCGCAAGAATCAAGGTCAGCCATGGCAAGTTCAAGGTTGATCACTTCGATATCTTCGATTGGAGAGACTTTGCCTGCAACGTGAACAATGTTTTCGTTTTCAAAACAACGAACTACGTGACCAATTGCGTCCGTTTCACGGATGTTGGCTAGGAATTTGTTACCCAGACCTTCGCCGCGAGATGCGCCAGCTACTAGACCTGCAATGTCAACGAATTCCATCGTGGTTGGCAGAATACGTTGTGGGTTTACGATTTTTGCCAATTCGTCTAAACGCAAGTCTGGCACTGGTACCACGCCAGTGTTTGGTTCGATTGTACAGAACGGGAAGTTAGCGGCTTCAATACCCGCTTTAGTCAGTGCGTTAAACAGAGTTGATTTACCAACGTTTGGCAAGCCAACGATGCCACATTTAAAACCCATGATTGTAACCTTATTCAGCTTTGAACGTGTGGAGGCGGTTTTGTGCTTTGGATAGACCATCTTTGATCAAAATATCCAAGCAGCGAACAGATTCGTCGACGGTAGCGTCGAGTAAGGATTGTTCACTGGCAGGTGCTTTACCCAGTACAAAACCCGCTACTTTATCTTTGTGTCCAGGATGGCCAATGCCGATCCGTAGACGGTAGAATTCTTTATTGTTGCCCAGTTTACTAATGGTATCTCGCAAACCATTGTGGCCACCATGGCCACCACCCTTTTTGAACTTTGCGATACCAGGAGGAAGATCCAGCTCGTCATGCGCGACCATGATCTCTTCTGGTTGAATCTGATAAAACTTTGCCAATGCGGCAATGGCTTTACCAGAAAGGTTCATAAAGGTAGTTGGAATCAGTAAACGCAGTTCCTGACCATTCATCACAATACGTCCTGTTAAGCCATAGAACTTTGCTTCATTCTTTAGCGTAACGTTGTGAACGCGTGCCAGTTCTTCTACTACCCAAGCGCCCGCATTGTGGCGAGTTTTGGCATATTCAGGCCCAGGATTAGCAAGGCCGACAAGAAGTTTGATCTGTTGACTCAAGGTTAGGATCTCTTTGGAATCTTCAAAAGCGCGGTATGATAGCACAGAAAAGTAACGATGGGCGAGGCCAAGCCTATTGCAAATAAAAACACCCCAATCAAGGGGTGTTCTAAAATTGGACTAATCGAAATGGCGATTAGTTAAACATCGCAGAGATAGACTCTTCGTTGCTGATACGACGGATCGCTTCAGCCAACATGCCAGAGAGAGTTAGTTGAGTCACTTTACCGGTTGCGGCCATCTCTTTGCTCAGTGTGATTGAGTCAGTCACGATCACTTGGTCAAGCACAGAGTTTTTGATGTTTTTCGCTGCGTTGCCTGAGAACACGGCGTGAGTTGCGTAAGCAAATACTCGCTTCGCACCACGTTCTTTCAATGCTTCAGCTGCTTTACATAGCGTGCCGCCAGTGTCGATCATGTCATCAACGATCACACAGTCACGACCTTCAACATCACCGATAAGGTTCATCACTTCAGAAACGTTGGCACGTGGACGACGCTTATCGACGATAGCAATATCGATATCACCAAGCGCTTTTGCCGTTGCACGAGCACGAACAACACCACCGAGGTCTGGAGATACAACCACAGGATCTTCTAGACCACGCGCGTGCATATCTTCAAGTAGTACTGGCGTACCGAAGATGTTGTCTACTGGCACATCGAAGAAGCCTTGAATTTGCTCTGCGTGTAGATCAATCGTCAGAACGCGGTCAACACCCACGTTTGAAAGGAAGTCTGCGACTACTTTTGCAGTGATTGGCACACGCGCTGAACGCACACGGCGGTCTTGACGAGCGTAACCAAAGTAAGGAATAACTGCTGTAATACGGCCCGCTGAAGCGCGGCGCATTGCATCAATCATTACGACCAGCTCCATTAGGTTGTCGTTGGTCGGAGCACAGGTAGATTGAATAATGAAAACGTCACTACCACGTACATTTTCGTTGATTTGTACCGCTACTTCACCGTCAGAGAAACGAGAAACAGTGGCGTCACCAAGAGAAATGTAGAGACGATCAGCAATACGTTGGGCTAGTTCAGGTGTTGCGTTACCAGCAAATAGCTTCATATCAGGCACGGTGGAAACCTCAGGGTTGCGTCCAGTTTTTAAATAGGTCGGTTTTGGGCTGAAAGATAATCAGCCAACGTCTCTTTTAGCGGCGAAACATTGCGCCCTTGAGCGACAAATGCCGAGACATTGTCAGAGAGTTGGGCAAGGATTGATTCCGCTTCAGATCTGCTGCTAAATTCAGCGAAAACGCAAGATCCGGTCCCCGTCAATCTTGACGGCGCGTATTGTAGCAGCCATGAAAGTTGCTTATCAACCTTTGGGTGGATCATTCGGACAATTTTTTCGCAATCGTTTCCGTATTCGCTGTCAAGAAGCGTTTCCAGAGAACGCTTTGGCGTATTTCTCGTCAAATCTGGATGCGTGAAAATATCGACGGTGGCGATGTGCACATCGGGTCTTACCACCAAATACCACTTCTCTTCTGGTTGTGCTGGAGTCAGTTTTTCACCAACACCTTCAGCAAATGCCGCATAGCCGCGCACAAAAACGGGCACATCCGCGCCCAGTTTTAAGCCAATGTCGGCTAGTTCATCATCAGAAAGACCAAGTTGCCAAAGAAAATTCAGAGCAACCAATGCCGTTGCTGCATTGGAAGAACCACCACCGATACCGCCGCCCATCGGCAATATTTTGTTCAGATGAATGTTGGCGCCCAAGGTGCATCCCGTCTTTTTCTGGAGTGCATTGGCCGCTTTCCAAATGAGATTTTGTTCTACGGGGAGATCGACAATGTCTGGCGTTAGTGTGATATGACCGCTGTCATTGGCTGTAATCGTGAGTTGATCGCCATGGTCAAGAAACTGAAATAACGTTTGCAGTTCGTGATAGCCATTTTCAGTACGGCCATTGATGTACAAGAAAAGATTGAGTTTGGCTGGTGAGGGCCAAGTTGTTGGGCTGGTAATCATTATTTTAGCGTCCACTTACTCACAACGATGTTTAATTTGATGTCTTGCTGGGTCAGGCTAAGCTTGGCTGGCAGCGGTACAACTTGCTGATGAAATTCCACATCGCGATACTGCGTGTAGGCGATATGCCAACGCTGAAAATTGAGATCTTTCTCTAATGAGCTGAGTGTATTTTGCTCATTGAGTTGAAAGTCGTCAGCGCCATTAGGCAAGCCGATGATCCAATCACTCAGTTGTTCGACAGGTATAACCAACCCGGTTAACTGTTGGACCAAAGCGGTCGCATTCTCAGCGGTTAAGATTTGATCGTCGTAGGTTTCAACGCGAGCACCTTGCGGCGTCATAGTGAGATTTAATGCGGTTTGGCCAAGAAATGTCGTAAAACGCAGGTGGCTTTGCGCTGATGAGTGTTTCCAGTAGAAGTTGAGGTTTTGTCGTTGATCTGGC
This sequence comes from Vibrio floridensis, assembly GCF_021852965.1. Lineage (NCBI taxonomy): Bacteria > Pseudomonadati > Pseudomonadota > Gammaproteobacteria > Vibrionales > Vibrionaceae > Vibrio > Vibrio floridensis. The sequence goes on from NZ_JAKGCY010000018.1 coordinate 4,598, forward strand.
GAGATGTAACCCAGTTTGCCGACGGCTTGAAATGATTGAATTTGTGACAGTTTGGCTTGATGACTTTGCCACTCAACGCTGGTGGGATGGTCCGGAAGGCCAGTACAGCCAAGCATAAACAGCGGCAAGAGCATTAACCAAAAATAAGTTCGTCGAAACATGGCGGATACTTTCTGTCTGATTTAAGTCTTTGAGCGCTCAACTATAGCATCGAACTCACGAAGTAAGGAAAACAAATCCGCTACACCCTTTTAATAAAGTCGTGCATAAAGTAAAATTCGCCTCCTAATTTTCCATTCTGTACAGAGAAAGCACTATCGATGTCTTTGCTTGCTATTGGCATAAATCACCACACCGCGTCGGTTGACTTGCGAGAGAAAGTGGCGTTCGGTCCAGACAAACTGGCCAATGCACTACAGCAGCTCAGCCAGCATGAAGCAGTCAATGGCAGCGTGATCCTCTCTACCTGTAACCGCACCGAGGTGTATTGCGATGTCAAATCGGGTGCACGCAGCAAGGTGATTGATTGGTTGAGCCAGTTTCATCAAATCGGTTTAGAAGAGCTCAAACCGAGTTTGTATGTGTATGAAGAACAAGCGGCAATTCGCCATCTGATGCGCGTTTCTTGCGGCTTGGATTCTTTGGTGCTGGGTGAACCTCAAATATTAGGGCAGGTGAAACAGGCGTATTCCGACTCGCGCGAGCAGCAGGCGGTAGATGCGTCTTTGGAAAAATTGTTTCAGAAAACCTTTTCCGTTGCTAAGCGCGTCCGCACGGAAACCGATATTGGCGGTAACGCCGTTTCGGTCGCCTATGCCGCTTGTACGTTAGCCAAACACATTTTTGAATCGTTAGAGAAATCGACGGTTTTATTGGTCGGTGCTGGTGAAACCATCGAGTTGGTGGCGAAGCACCTTCACGCGAATGGTTGTAGTAAAATGATTGTGGCAAACCGTACTCGCGAGCGTGCACTGACCTTAGCAGAGCAATTTGATGCTCAGGTGATCAGCTTGCAAGATATTCCCAATCACCTTGCCAAAGCGGACATAGTGATCAGCTCAACGGCGAGCCCACTGCCGATCATTGGCAAAGGCATGGTGGAAACTGCGCTCAAGCAGCGCCGTCATCAGCCCATTTTGCTCGTGGATATTGCGGTACCGCGTGATGTGGAAGCGCAAGTGGGCGATTTGAATGATGCTTACTTGTATACTGTTGACGATTTGCAATCAATTATTGACAGCAATATCGAGCAGCGCAAAGTCGAAGCGATTCAAGCAGAAGCGATCGTGGCGGAAGAAAGTGCCGCGTTTATGAGTTGGCTTCGCTCGCTCCAAGCGGTGGACAGTATTCGTGAGTATCGCCAGTCGGCCAATGACATTCGTGAGGAATTGCTCAGCAAAGCGTTGTTAGCACTGGAAAGCGGTGGTGATCCAGAAAAAGTACTGCGCGAACTGAGTAATCGCCTGACAAATAAACTCATCCATGCACCCACACGTGCGCTACAATTGGCCGCAGAGCAGGGTGAGCCCGCAAAATTAACCGTCATTCGCCAAAGCTTAGGGCTGGATGAACTCAAATAATTCTATCAATCAGTAAGATATATAAATGATGAAAGCCTCGATTCTAACCAAGCTAGAAATGCTGGTTGAGCGTTATGAAGAAGTGCAGCACCTTCTTGGTGATCCGGGAGTGATCGGTGACCAAGACAAATTCCGTGCACTGTCAAAAGAGTATTCTCAACTTGAAGAAGTCACTAAGTGCTTTACTGCCTATCAACAAGCGCAAGAAGATTTAGTTGCTGCGGAAGAGATGGCCAAAGAAGACGACGCAGAGATGCGTGAAATGGCACAAGAAGAGATCAAAGCAGCGAAAGCGGCGATTGAAAACTTGGCCTCGGAACTGCAAATCCTGCTGTTACCGAAAGATCCGAATGACAGTCGTAACTGTTTCCTCGAAATTCGTGCGGGTGCGGGCGGTGATGAAGCCGGTATCTTTGCTGGCGATCTGTTCCGTATGTACAGCAAGTTTGCAGAAAAACGTGGTTGGCGTATTGAAGTCATGTCCGCGAATGAAGCAGAACATGGCGGCTACAAAGAGATGATCGCGAAAGTGAATGGCGATGGCGCTTACGGTTTCTTGAAGTTTGAGTCGGGCGGTCACCGTGTTCAACGTGTGCCTGCAACCGAATCGCAAGGTCGCGTACACACCTCTGCGTGTACCGTGGCAATCATGCCTGAAATTCCTGAAGCGGAAATTCCAGAGATCAAAGCAAGCGATCTAAAAATTGATACCTTCCGCTCTTCTGGTGCGGGCGGTCAGCACGTCAACACCACCGACTCGGCAATCCGTATTACCCACTTACCAACTGGTACTGTCGTGGAGTGTCAGGACGAGCGTTCACAGCACAAAAACAAAGCCAAGGCGATGGCTGTTCTAGCGGCTCGTATTGTTCAAGCTGAAGAGGCTAAGCGTGCAGCTGAAGTGTCTGACACGCGTCGTAACCTGCTTGGTTCAGGCGATCGTAGTGACCGTATTCGTACCTACAACTACCCACAAGGCCGTGTGTCAGATCACCGCATCAACTTGACGATTTACCGTCTTTCTGAAGTGATGGAAGGCGATCTTCAGTCTTTGATCGATCCTGTGATTCAGGAACACCAAGCGGACCAATTGGCTGCTTTGGCGGACAACAACTGATCCCATGTCTGAGTTGATGACACTAGATGCCGCTGTTAAACAGGCGGCATCTCGCTTTTCTGAGTTAGGCAATGATTCGCCGTCTTTAGACGCTGCGGTATTGCTTTGCCATGTACTGGATAAGCCACGTAGCTATCTGTTTACCTGGCCAGATAAAATACTCACCGAACAAGAGCAGCAGCAGTTTGAAGCCTTAGTGGCGCGTCGACTGTCTGGCGAACCGGTGGCTTACATCATCGGTGAACGAGAGTTTTGGTCTTTGCCTTTTAAAGTCGCGCCATCGACGTTAATTCCTCGCCCTGATACCGAGCGTTTAGTGGAGTTGGCGCTAGAAAAAACGGCTACGCAAACGGGCTCTATCCTCGACTTAGGCACAGGCACGGGAGCGATTGCCATTGCACTGGCGTCTGAACTGCCACATCGCACTGTGATGGGCGTGGATTTGCAGCAGGAAGCGAAGCTGCTTGCTGAGTCGAATGCGCTGGCATTGAATATCAAAAATGTGACCTTTAAACAGGGCAGCTGGTTTGAACCTGTGGCTCAAGGCACAAAGTTTGCTTTAATCGTTTCCAATCCTCCTTATATTGATGAGAATGATCCCCATCTTAATCAAGGAGATGTGCGATTTGAGCCAAAAAGTGCTCTGGTTGCCGAAGAGTCTGGCCTGGCTGATATCCGTTATATCGCGCAACAGGCAAGTGACTATCTTGAGCCTCATGGCTGGCTGATGTTTGAACATGGCTACGATCAAGGTATCGCTGTTCGAGAAATCCTAGAAACGTTGGGATATCAAGAGGTAGCAACCGAGAAGGATTACGGTGGCAACGATCGAGTGACTTTGGGTTACTTCGTTGCTTTACCAGAAAACACGGATCACTAGATCCAGATATCAAAGAGAACACTATGTACGAAGCTTTGAAATACTTTCATTTACTCACCATCGTCATCAGCGCGTTGCTACTTTCCGTTCGCTATGCATTGATGATGATGAATTCAAATAAGTTGAAGCACCCATTTTTACAGCGTTTTCCTCATATCAACGACTCGTTATTGTTGTTGTCAGGTATTGCGCTGATTGTGATCACTGGTTTCATTCCATTTACCCCGTCGGCGCCTTGGCTCACCGAGAAAATCACCTGTGTAATGGCCTACATTGCTTTAGGTTTCTTCGCACTTAAACTGGGTAAAAACAAGCTGCTACGTACTTTTTCTTTCTTCGGCGCACTCGGTTGGCTGGCGATGGCAGGCAAATTAGCGGTTTCAAAGACACCGATGTTTTTCGGTTAAGAATATTTAGTGTGAATTAAGTAAACGGATAACAAGTAATGCTGGAATTGTTTGACGAAGATTTTGACAACATGGAACTGGTGGAAGGGGCGTTAGAGCTCAATAAAGCCATTAATCCAGAAACAGAAGATCTTTGGGTAAAGCATGAGTTGGCTCGTTTGTTAAAAGAAGCGGAAAACGAACTGTTTGTCGAGCGAGATGAAAAGCAGCGCTTTGATGCCTTTCTACGCCTATTTTTCATCCAATGGCAGTTCCAAGGTGATCGTGAAGCCTATTTTGATTCAGACAACAGCTTTATTGACAAAGTATTGCAGCGTCGGAAAGGTATCCCTGTCAGTTTAGGAGCGATACTGCTTTATCTAGGTCGCCAGCTTGGCTTCGATTTACATGGTGTCACCTTCCCAACCCAGTTTCTTTTGCGAGTGGATTGGTGTGAAGGGGGCGTTCAATACATCAACCCATTTAATGGTGAGTTTGTTGGCGAGCGCCTTTTACAAGCTTGGTTGATTGGTCACGAAGGGCCGTTAGCAACGTTGAAACCTGAGCATCTTGAGGTGGCGGATAACCCTACGGTGATTGGCCGCTGGCTTGCCTTGTTAAAAGGCGCACTACTTCGAGAAGAGCGCTATACTCTGGCTTTACGTTGTACCAATCTGGCGTTAACGTTTGTGCCAGATGACCCTTATGAAATTCGTGATCGCGGCTTTATCTATCAACAACTAGAGTGTCATCAAATTGCGGTGTCTGATTTTCAATATTTTATTGATCAGTGTCCCGATGACCCTGCGGCAGAGCTGCTAAAAAAACAAGTTAACGTTATGAGTGGCAAAGCGGTCACTCTACATTGATCAAATAAGAGACATAATGATGGAACAGAAAATTGTTCAGATTGGTGATATCCCAGTTGCCAACGATAAGCCATTTACTTTGTTTGCTGGCATGAACGTACTAGAGTCACGTGATTTGGCGATGCAGATCTGTGAGCACTATGTGAAAGTGACCGATAAGTTGGGCATTCCTTACGTATTTAAAGCGTCTTTCGATAAAGCCAACCGCAGTTCTGTTCACTCATACCGTGGCCCAGGTCTTGAAGAAGGGATGAAAATCTTCCAAGAGCTGAAAGACACGTTTGGCGTAAAGATCATCACCGATGTTCACACGGAAGCACAAGCGCAGCCTGTAGCGGATGTGGTGGATGTTATCCAGCTACCTGCGTTCTTGGCTCGCCAGACTGACCTTGTGGAAGCGATGGCCAAAACGGGCGCGGTAATCAACGTGAAAAAACCTCAGTTCATGAGCCCAGGTCAAGTGGGCAACATCGTTGAGAAATTTGCGGAGTGTGGCAACGATAAGATCATTCTTTGTGAGCGTGGTTCTTGTCATGGTTACGATAACCTAGTCGTAGATATGCTGGGTTTTGGCGTCATGAAAAAAGCATCAAAAGGCAGCCCAATCATTTTTGATGTGACCCACTCACTGCAAATGCGCGACCCATCAGGTGCGGCATCAGGCGGTCGCCGTGAACAGACCGTTGAACTGGCGAAAGCCGGTTTGGCAACGGGTATTGCTGGTCTGTTTATTGAGGCGCACCCAAATCCAGACCAAGCACGTTGTGATGGCCCATCGGCATTGCCACTTGACAAACTAGAGCCGTTCCTTGCGCAAATGAAAGCACTGGACGATCTGGTGAAAAGCTTCGCGAGTATCGACATCCGATAATATTTGCGTGTTATCGAGATCAAAAAGGACCGAGAAAACGGTCCTTTTTTTTGCTTGTAATTTGTCCCGCTGAACCTCTGTTTAATGCCTATTCTTCTAATACTGTTTAATTGGTGAGCTGATTCACATTTATCTCGAACGGCATGCAATCTCAGACAAACGTTTGCTTGTGATCGCGTGAGTTTTGTCACTGTAACTCTCAGGCTTTGTTACAGTTTTTCGTGGTTTTTATAGTGATCAATGCATCAGAAATATGAAAACGGACTGAAATGGTTTGGCCAGTTACTTTAAACTGTATCAAGTTTTACAGCCAACCTAACTCGGTTTAATAAATTGAGCTTATGTTTAAAAAGGCCTGTAGATATTTGCAGTGGAATCCCCAAAAAGTTCAAAAGGTATGACAATGAAGCAACGCCTGATTATAAAAACCGCGCTTAGCGCAGCTATTCTGGCAACTCTGGCGGGTTGTGCAACTCAGCCAACTCAAGAATGGGCAGCAGATACAACTTACAAACTGACAGTATTGCACACGAACGACCACCACGGCCGTTTCTGGCAAAACAAATACGGTGAGTACGGTATGGCAGCTCGCAAAACTCTGATCGACGAGCTGCGTGCTGACATCCAAGCGGAAGGCGGCAGCGTACTGCTACTTTCAGGTGGTGATATCAACACAGGTGTTCCTGAGTCAGACCTTCAAGATGCTGAGCCAGATTTCAAAGGCATGAGCAAAATCGGTTACGACGCAATGGCGCTGGGTAACCACGAGTTTGACAATCCTCTAGACGTACTGATGAAGCAGAAAGAGTGGGCTAACTTCCCAATGCTGTCTGCCAACATTTACGACAAGAAAACTGGCGAGCGCATGTTCCAAGCTTACGAGATGTTCGATAAGCAAGGCATTAAAATTGCGGTTATTGGTCTAACAACCGAAGACACAGCTAAGCTAGGCAACCCAGAATTCATTAGCGCAATTGACTTCCGTGATCCGAAGGAAGAAGCGAAGAAGCTGATTGCTGAGCTAAAAGAAACAGAAAAACCAGATTTGATCTTCGCCGTGACGCACATGGGTCACTACGAAGATGGTAAGCGTGGCATCAACGCTCCTGGCGATGTGGCACTGGCTCGTTACCTAAACGAAGGTGATCTAGACATGATCGTCGGTGGTCACTCGCAAGAGCCGGTTTGTATGGAAGCACCAAATGTGGTGAAGAAAAACTTCAAACCAGCAGACGAGTGTAAGCCAGACCAACAAAACGGTACTTACATCGTGCAAGCGCACGAGTGGGGTAAATACGTTGGCCGTGCTGATTACGAGTTCCGCAATGGTGAGCTACGCATGGTGAGCTACGATCTGATTCCGGTTAACCTGAAGAAGAAAGTGGAAGTCGATGGTAAGAGCCAGCGCGTCTTCATTGAAAGCGAAATTAAAGAAGATGCGGCATTGCTAGAATTCCTACGTCCTTACCAAGAGAAAGGGCAAGAGCAACTTAACGTCAAGATTGCAGACACAAACGGCAAGCTTGAAGGTGACCGTAATGTAGTTCGCTTCCAGCAAACTAACCTTGGTCGTCTAATCGCAGCTTCGCATATGGAGCGTGCAAAAGCTGACTTCGCAGTAATGAACTCGGGTGGTGTACGTGACTCGATTGAAGCGGGTGAAGTGACTTACAAAGATGTACTCACCGTTCAGCCTTTTGCAAACATCCTGACTTACACCGATATGACGGGTAAAGAAGTGCTGGATTACCTAAACGTTGTTGCAACGAAACCTGTTGATTCAGGTGCTTATGCGCAATTCGCAGGTATCTCAATGACAGTGGCAGACGGTAAAGTTTCTAACGTATTCATCGGTGGCAAACAGCTTCGTCTAGATGAAACTTACCGCTTCACCGTACCAAGCTACAACGCCGCGGGTGGTGATGGTTACCCTAAACTGACTGGCCACCCTGGTTACGTGAACACTGGTTTTGTGGATGCTGAAGTACTGAAAGAGTTCCTAGAGAAGAACAGCCCAATCGATGTGAACAAGTTCGCGCCAAATGGTGAAATTGTTTACAAATAATCGATAAGAGAAAGAGTTTGACTCAATCTCGCTGATATCTTTAACTAAAGCGCTATTTCGATCTGGAATAGCGCTTTTTGTTTATACAGGAGAAAGACGATGACTCCGGCTATCAATCTTGCCAAGAAAAAGAAAGTTCCTCATACCATCCATGAATATCAGCACGATCCACGAGCGGCAAGCTATGGCTTGGAAGCGGCAGAAGTGCTTGGGCAAGATCCAAAGAAAGTCTTTAAAACGTTGCTATTTTGCTTAAATGGTGAAGCAAAAAATTTGGCGGTAGCGATCATTCCCGTTGACCAAAAACTCAATCTAAAATTGGCAGCGAAAGCCGCTAATGGCAAAAAAGCCGATATGGCCGATCCTGAAATCGCGCAAAAAACCACAGGCTATGTCGTGGGCGGCATTAGTCCGCTCGGGCAAAAGAAAGCTCTGCCCACCTTTCTCCATATCAGTGCAGAGCAACAAGAGACCATTTGTGTCAGTGCAGGCAAGCGTGGCTTAGAGATTGAGTTAGCACCCAAAGATTTACTGATGCTCACTCGAGGGCATTTTGCTGAGCTCTGTTTAGAGGCCTAAGCTCTTTGAGGGGTAAAATAGAAAACGTTTGGTGAACAACAAAGGACGCTCGTTCGAGCGTCCTTTTTAATGGTTGCGAGGAATATTATTTCTTAAGAGTCAAAGTGCCGCCCGTGCGTTTGACGGGTTTTGCTGCGTTGGGATTGTCATAGCGTTTTGCTTTTCCAGCTTGCTCTTGGCGCTTTGGTTTTTCAAAACGCGGTTTATCGCCATCCTGCTGCTTTCTTTGCTGCGCTTTTTTTGAATTTGGCGCATGGCGAAACTCATCAGCATTGTTGCCTTTGAAAGTGCGCTGTTTTTGGTTGCGACGTGCAGTAGAGGTTTGGTTTTCCTCACGGCTGTCAAACAGCTTAGCGTCGGTGGCTTTGCGAATACGGCGGCCTTTGGCGTCAACGCGAGAGGCTTCTTCGGTGCCAACAGAGCCTTCACACATCGCAAGGATCTCCGTCACCTCATCGTCGGTAAGGTAACGCCACTTACCGTTCGGAATGCCGTCGAGAGAAATGTTCATAATGCGCACACGACGCAGTTTAAACACTTCATAGCCGAGTGCTTCACACATACGGCGGATCTGGCGGTTCAAACCTTGAGTTAAAACAATACGGAAGGAGAACTTGGTTTCCTGTGTGACTTTGCAAGGCAAGGTTACGGTATCGAGAATATTGACGCCGCTCGACATTGCTTTAATAAACTCAGGTGTAATGGCTTTATCCACTCGCACCACATACTCTTTTTCGTGGTGGTTACCCGCACGGAGAATCTTATTAACAATATCCCCATCATTGGTTAGGAAAATCAGACCGTCAGACGGTTTATCCAATCGACCAATTGGGAAAATACGCTTCTTATGACCAATAAAATCAACGATATTGCCCGGAATGTTGCGTTCAGTGGTACAGGTTATGCCGGTGGGTTTATTGAGCGCGATGTAGACCGGTTTTTCTTTCGTGGCAACGGGTTTTCCATCGACACAAACATCATCACCAGGTAGGACTTTGGTGCCCATTTCTGGCTGTTTGCCATTGATGGTGACGCGACCTTGCTCGATGAGTTTATCGGCTTCTCGGCGTGAGCAAAAACCAGTTTCACTGATGTATTTATTAAGGCGTTTAGCGTTATCTTGGGACATGTTGTTCTCTCTTAACGTTTCACAACGGCGTTGTATCGATCACTCCCTTACTGGCTGTAAGGGAAATTGGGGCGTGCATTCTAGCACTGAATAAATGTTAGCCTAAGCGTTTTTGATGGCGTTCTCGATTCTCGAGTTTTTTATCGGCACTTTTCTGCAACAAAACGTAGAGAGCGCCAGTTCCACCATGAAAACGCTGCGCACTGTGGCAACATTGCACTTCTTTAATCTGCATTAACCACGTCGTGACAAAACTTTTCATCTTGGCGGGGGGATCGGATAGCTCGCCTCGACCATGAGCGATCACGACGGTGCGAATGTCCATTTTCATGCATTGTTTGAGAAAGTGAACAAGTTCATCTCGTGCTTCTTTGAGTGATTTCTTATGCAGGTCTAGCCGGGCTTGGATGGGGTACTTGCCTAAACGCAACTTACGATAGACACCCTCTTGTACGCCGTCTCTTTTAAACTCCACCATGTCATCAGGTTTGAGCATTTCTGCGTGATCAAGGCTGAGGTGCTCTGGATTATCCTCGATGAGCCAAATCGCCGCTTCGCGCCGCGCCAATTGCGATTCACTGACTTGGTGTTTTTTCTTGTGCTCAGCAGTGTCATGAGTGATGGGCTTTACATCCCCCATCATTTGTTGGAAAAGTTCGAAATCATCGTCGTGAGACATAACGGCATCTCAAAGCTTGATTAATGGTTGCAGGAGTATACCAACGGTTGGGGGAAAACGATCAATCCAGAGAATAAAAAACCGGAACAGGCAGAAAACCCATTCCGGTGCAAAGCGTTTCTATAAAAGATTATAGAGCTTGGCGATATCTAGTGAGGAGATTTGTCATTCATGACCTTGTAAACGATGAAACCGCCGTAAAACAGCATTAGACCTAGTGCACCAAATATGACAATCATTGAAGAAAGTCCTACCGCATTACCGAATAGCAAATCGAGCCAAAAGTCCATGGTTTCCCCCAAAGTGTGAAGACAGGGTAAAGTTAAAAGCTGGTGCTATTTTGCACACTGATCTGGATCAATTGTGTTGCATAAGTTAACGGTATGTTTTTGTTGGTGTGTTTCTGCTCACATTTTATGTGCTACTGGTGGCGGAATAAGCAAACGGATAAATTATTACAAAAAAACTGCGCTTAGCTCTTGCGTCGTCAGCCAGAATCCGTAATATACGCATCCGTTGACGGAACAAAGCTTCTGTGACACATCTCGGTGAATAGCGCAGCTTGGTAGCGCATCTGGTTTGGGACCAGAGGGTCGGGGGTTCGAATCCCTCTTCACCGACCACTTTAAGAAAGCCTGCTTTTTAGCAGGCTTTCGTCGTTTTGGTTTTAGACAAAGTTTGCTTACTGATGTTGAACCTTGTGGGGTTCGCCTGACGTTAGAATATGGATCTTCACCGACCATATTAAGAAAAGGCCCTGCAGAAATGTAGGGCCTTTTTGCAATGTTTTGGTTGTAGAGAACGGGGGCTGGAACGCCAGTCCGATGGAAGCCCATCCGCGTCGATTTCCTCTTCACCGACTACTTTTAGAAAGCCTGCTTTTATAGCAGGCTTTCGTCGTTTTGGGGTGAGGCAAAGTTTGTTCGCTGATGCCGAACCTTTTATGAGGTGGCCAAAATTAGAAATGGCATTGCGCAGGCTGGCTTTGGGTCAGTTGCTCGGTTTTAAAACCGAATTGCTCGAGCAGTGCAATGAGATTCTCTTTACCTACCAGATGCAACGCTCCGACCACCACTGCATAATGACCAGGCTCCTCTTGAGCAAGTTGAGAGAGCTTTTGGACCCAATCGTGATTTCTATCCGTCAGCATGGCTTTTTCCAACTCAGGGGAGATCTCCGACAGGTTAGCGAACTCCACCAGTTTTTGTTTGTCGCCTTTTTGCCAGCTCTCAACCAAACAAGAGAGTAACTGCTCACTTTCACTAAACTCTGACAGCGCACTAATCAGCAATTCTTTGCCATCTTGAGGTGTTTTGGTGAGTAGATCGATTTGAAATTGCGCACTTTCCAACGGATGAAGAGGGACACCATGTTGACGTGCTTTTTGAATAAGATAAGTATCCACGCCAAGTTCTGAGTGGTACCCCAGTTTTTGTACTTGAGCCATTTGGATGGTTAAGGCGCTTGCCCACGGCGGAGCAAGCATCAATTGTTGATAGGGCAAGCCGAGCTCATTGGCGATTTGTTGCAACTGCTGTTTCTGTTCATTGGTGAGGACTTGCTGACTGACATAGCGTTGAGGCGGGTAAGTCACCTGACTCAATTGCGATAAATCGGCCTCCACGATGAGCGCTTGGCTGTTAGCGATGGCGTTTTCTATCTCATTGGGTAGCGGGTACAGTGCATCGCTTCCCACATGAATCGAGCCTAATATTCTGAATTCCGTTTTACCTTTGCTGGCTTTCCACACTAATGGTTCGGCAATTACCGTGGGAACGAGAGTTACAATCGCAATAATAAGGGTAACGAGCTTGAGCATGTTTTGCTTCCTGAAAAATGTTCCGGCAAATTTGTTGATTTGGTAAAAATGACGAGGGTTAACGGAGCTAAAAGTGAGATCAAATACTCAATTTCAATGTCAAATTCTGATGATTTGAATTTTAAAGCACGTCACCATTGTGGGAAATTTCTTTCAATAGTGTCCATTGTGTTGATGTTTTTGTGATCTGTATACGATAAAAACTCGTCAAAAATGAAATTACGAATTTAACGTACGTTTTAACTTGTTGAAATTAAAGTTTTTATATTTTCATGTTCGTTCTCAGTTTGAACTAGATCACTTCTCCTACTTATTAATTTCACGCTTAGAAAAAACTCGCTGTATGTTGAATGCATTGGTAAGTAACAGCCGTTTTGGCTGGATTGATTTTCTGAGTTTTAGGGTAAGTAAGATGTTGAAACAAACTTTAATTGCTGCGTCGGTTATCGCTTCTTTAGCGGGTTGTTCTACATTACAAAGTGATGAGCAACGTGTCGTCAATTCATTAGCGGATAATTTGGATATTCAATACCAAGTTATGACAAATCATGGCGCGAACGAGGGGCTGGCCTGTGGTGATATGGGGGCGGAATGGGCTTCTTGTAACCGAGTGAATATGAGGCTGGTGAATCAAGGCGAAGCGGTCAGCTCGATAGATTGGGCCATTTACTTTCACAGCATCCGTCTGATTTTAGATGTGGAAAATGACCAATTTAAAATCTCTCGTGTAACAGGTGATCTACACAAATTAGAACCGACGGACAAATTTGATGGTTTTGCCGCAGGTGAAGAAGTCGTACTGCCTCTGATTGGTGAATACTGGACGTTGTTTGAAACCGATTTCATGCCAGGTGCTTTCGTCACTGCGCCAAACGCAGAGCCAAAGATGATTGCCTCTCTAAACACGGAAGATGTGGCATCTTTCGTGGCCGGTCTTGAAGGTAACAACCTAAAGCGTACACCAGACGATAACAACGTATTCGCGAGTGCTGTGTCTCGCTTTGAGAAGAACCAAGACCTAGCAAAACAAGATGTATCAACTACGCTGCTACCGACGCCACTGTTTGTGGAAGCAGGCAAGGGCACTGTTGATATCGCGGCGGGTATTGCGCTGCCTAAAGACGCATTCGATGCAGCTCAATTTGCAGCAATTCAAGAACGTGCAGAAGTGGTTGGTGTGAATGTTCGCGGTGATGTTCCGGTTAGCATCACGGTTGTTCCAGCGGACTTCACTGGTGAGTTAGCCAAATCGGGTGCTTACGAGATGAGCATCCAAGGCGACGGTATTGCGATTAAAGCGTTTGACCAAGCAGGCGCTTTCTACGCAGTGCAATCTATCTTTGGCCTGATAGACAGCCAACATGCTAATTCTCTACCACAACTGTCGATCAAAGATGCGCCTCGTTTTGATTACCGTGGCGTAATGGTGGATGTGGCTCGTAACTTCCACTCTAAAGACGCCATTCTTGCGACGCTAGACCAAATGGCGGCGTATAAGATGAACAAACTTCATCTTCATCTAACGGATGATGAAGGTTGGCGTTTGGAAATCCCGGGTCTGCCTGAGCTGACAGAAGTGGGTGCTAATCGTTGTTTCGACGTTGAAGAGAAAAGCTGTTTACTGCCTCAGCTTGGCTCGGGTCCAACGTCAGACAACTTTGGTTCTGGCTACTTCAGCAAAGCGGACTACGTGGAAATTTTGAAATATGCCAAAGCACGTAACATCGAAGTGATTCCAGAAATCGATATGCCAGCCCACGCTCGTGCCGCAGTGGTATCGATGGAGGCACGTTACGATCGTCTCATGGCCGAAGGGAAAGAAGCACAAGCGAACGAATACCGTCTGATGGATCCTCAAGATACATCGAACGTGACGACCGTTCAGTTCTACGATAAGCAAAGCTTTATCAACCCATGTATGGAATCGTCAACACGCTTTGTTGATAAGGTGATTTCAGAAGTGGCAGCCATGCACGCAGAAGCAGGCGCACCGCTAACAACATGGCACTTCGGTGGTGACGAAGCGAAGAACATCAAGCTAGGCGCGGGTTTCCAAGACGTTAACGCGCAAGACAAAGTAAGCTGGAAAGGCACGATTGACCTGTCTAAACAAGACAAGCCATTTGCACAGTCTCCGCAATGTCAGACGCTTATTACCGATGGCACAGTCAGTGACTTCGGTCATCTGCCTAGCCACTTTGCAGAGCAAGTGTCGAAGATTGTGGCCGAGAAGGGCATTGCAAACTTCCAAGCGTGGCAAGATGGCTTGAAGTACAGCGAAGGTGAGAACGCGTTCGCAACAGAAAATACTCGCGTAAACTTCTGGGACGTTCTGTACTGGGGCGGTACATCTTCAGTGTACGAGTGGTCTAAGAAAGGTTACGACGTGATCGTGTCTAACCCCGACTACGTTTACATGGACATGCCATACGAAGTGGACCCGAAAGAGCGTGGTTACTACTGGGCAACACGTGCAACGGATACGCGTAAGATGTTTGGCTTTGCGCCAGAGAACATGCCGCAAAACGCAGAAACCTCTCTAGACCGTGATGGCAATGGCTTTACGGGTAAAGGTGAAATCGAAGCGAAACCTTTCTACGGCCTGTCTGCACAGCTTTGGTCTGAGACCGTGCGTAACGATGAGCAATATGAGTACATGGTATTCCCTCGCGTACTCGCTGCCGCTGAGCGTGCATGGCACCGCGCAGATTGGGAAAACGACTACAAAGTGGGTGTGGAATACTCGCAAAACTCTAACCTAGTCGACAAAGCGGCACTAAACCAAGACTACAACCGCTTTGCCAACGTACTTGGTCAACGTGAACTGGCGAAACTGGAAAAATCAGGCATTGACTACCGCCTACCTGTACCGGGTGCGAAAGTCGAAGAGGGTAAACTAGCTATGAACGTTCAGTTCCCTGGCGTTACGCTTCAATACTCTCTAGACGGCAAAAACTGGCTGACGTACGCGGATGATGCTCGTCCAACCGTAGAAGGTGAAGTCTTTATCCGTTCTGTGTCTGCGACAGGCGAGAAAGCAAGCCGAGTAACAAGCGTGAAGTAATGCTTAGCGCGTAAAGAAAGAAAAACCCAGCTCAGCTGGGTTTTTCTCTTTATCGTTCAATCGCTATTTTTGATTGCCTTCATGGCGGCGATACTCAAACACTTGGCCTTGTTCGTTAAAGGCATACACAGAGTAGCTGTCTTTTTTATCGCCATACTCCATGCCCGGAGAGCCCATTGGCATGCCCGGAACCGCAAGGCCTTTCGCATTGCGTGGTGGATTTTCTAAGAACGCTTTAATATCGTCAGCCGGAATATGCCCCTCAAATACGTAGCCTTCAATTTCCGCAGTATGGCATGAATAGAGTTGCTCGTTCTTCAATCCTAGCTTCTGCTTAACGCTGTTCATATCATCGTGAAGCTCTTCTTTTACGGTGAAACCATTCTCTTCCATGTGTTTAGTCCACTCGCCACAGCATCCACAGTATGGCGATTTATGGTTGATGACATCCGCTGCCAAAACATTTGCTGACAGACCTATCAGCAGCATAAGAGTAAGTGTTTTTAGTTTCATAGTGACCCCTAAGAGCGTGTTGTCGTTTTAAATAAGCGTAGTCGATTGGCGTTGCTGACCACGGTAATGGAAGAGAGTGCCATGGCTGCACCAGCCACCACAGGACTCAAAAGAAAACCGGATACAGGATACAGTGCGCCAGCCGCCACCGGAATACCCAAAGAGTTGTAAATAAAGGCACCAAAGAGATTTTGCTTCATGTTTTTCACCGTCGCTTTGGACAGTTCAATGGCGTTGAGAACGGCAAGTGGTGACGAGTTGAGCAGCGTCATCTGTGCGCTTTCAATCGCCACATCACTGCCACTGCCCATCGCAATGCCAATATCGGCCAAGGCTAGAGCTGGCGCGTCATTAATGCCGTCACCGACCATGGCGACTTTGCGACCTTGCGATTGAAGGCGTTCAATATGGCTCGCTTTCTCATCGGGCAGCACTTGCGCGATGACTTCATCGATACCCAACTCTTGAGCAATGGCGTTGGCCACGCTTTGGTTGTCACCTGTCAGCATTACGGTGTGGATGCCTTCTCTCTTCAAGGCTTGGATAGCTTGTTTAGAATCGCTTTTGATTGGGTCTGAAATGGCGATCAAACCGATTAAACGCTGGTTAAGCACGGCAGCGACTGGCGTCCAAGCGTTTTGCGCACATTCGTCAATCGCCTCAGTGGCGGTGCTCAAATCAAATTGTTGCGCTTGTAAGTGATTTAATGACACCACCAACAGTTCATCCCCCGCAATGACGGCGCGAACCCCTTTGCCTCGCATATTTTCAAACTGGCTCACTTCAAGCGCTGGTGCTTTGTGGTGTAGGGCGTCTGCCACAATCGCTTTGGCGAGTGGATGCTCTGATTGCTGTTCGGCACTTAACAGCAGTGAACGTAAATGCTGCTGATCGTAGTCAAAGGCATAGAGCGCTTGGACTTTTGGGGCTCCTTGGGTCAAGGTGCCGGTTTTGTCGAATACCACAGTGTCGATTTTGCTGGCCGATTGCAGCACATCCGCATCTCGGATCAAAATGCCCATTTCAGCCGCTTTACCAACCCCCACCGTCACCGACAATGGGGTTGCAAGGCCGAGTGCGCAGGGGCACGCGATGATCAGTACGGTGGTGGTGACCACCAACATGTAACTGGCTTTTGGCTCTGGGCCAACGAAAAACCAAATTGCCGCAGAGAAAAGGGCAATGGCCACGACAACAGGCACGAAGACCGATGAAATCTGATCCGCCAGTTTGGCGATAGCGGGCTTACTGCTTTGCGCCTGACGCACCATACGGATAATACGAGCCAGCATGGTATCAGCACCGATCCCAGTTGCTTGAATAATTAAGCTGCCGTCATTATTTAGAGTGCCAGCAGAAACGTTATCTTGCGCTTGTTTGAAAACCGGAACGGGTTCACCTGTGAGCATGGATTCGTCGAGATACGACTCGCCAGAAATCACCAAACCATCAACGGGAATTTTTTCTCCCGGCTTGATGCGCAGTTTCATCCCTAATTGAATCTGTTTAACAGCGATGGTTTGCTCGCCTTGGTCGGTGATCAAACTTGCGGTTTGAGGCTGGAGGTTGATCAGCGATTGCAGCGATTGAGTTGTACGCGCTTTGGCTTTCGCTTCGATATAGTGTCCTAGTGAAATCAAGCCGACAATCATCGCGCTGGCTTCAAAATAAACGTGACGTGAGGCTTGCGGAAACCAACTCGGAAATAAAACCACCAACATCGAGTAGAGCCAAGCCGCTCCCGTCCCCAATGCAACCAGCGTATCCATAGTGGCGCGTTTGTGAGTGAGTGCTAACCACGCATTGGTAAAGAAGCTTCTTCCCGCGGTAGCAAGCAACAATAGGCAGACTAAGCCGACAACTCCCCATGCGATCTGATCTTGAGTGTTTGCGATACTCATGCTGCCACCTAATACCCCCCACAACATCAGTGGTGCACCAAGGGCAATTCCTGTGAAAGCGCTGACTTTGTGTTTTCGCTGCGCTTGCATTATCTGTTCACTTTGCTTTTGTTGTGTCAGTTCAGCGTCGAGCACTACTTCCGCCTGATAACCCGATTGTTTGACGGCGGCAAGCAATGCTTCTGTTAAGTCCGCTCTGCTTGAGCGTGTAAACACAAGTGCACTTTGCTCTGCAAGATTGACTTGCGCCTTGTCAATTCCATCGACAGAAAGCAGCGCTTTTTCGACGGATGAAACACAACTTGCGCAGGTCATGCCTTGAATCAGTAACGGTATGCTTTGCTGAAGTTCTGGTGAGGTGATCGCCTCTGTGGATAAGAGAGAGGAGTCAGCCTCGCGCGTGGGTTCACTTTGCGGCAATGGTAAAGAAGTCACTGCGGGCGCTTGCGCTACCTCTGTTGTTGCGATATTCCCAGGTAGGGCTTGGTAACCAATAGAAGCAATAAGCTCAATGATCGCTTGTTCACTCAAGCTGGTGGTAATAGCAAGTTCTGTTTTACTCACGGTAAAGCGAATCACCTCGCTGTGCTCACTGAGTAAGGCGTTCACTTTACTCACACAGCGACCACAGTTAAGCCCTTGAAGCTGGAAGTGATAATCATGGCCAGCATGATAACCAAGCTTTTCTATCGTCTCAGCAATCTCGACCAGAGTGGACGGGGTCTCTAAGCTGATTTCGTTGGGAGACAGCGCTTGAATCGTGACACTGTGCTCGGCATGCAGTGCTTTCTCTACCTTACGAGCGCAACCCATGCAGTTGAGGCCAGAGAGCGCAAGGGTAAATTGGTTCATCTTTTTATCTCCCACGAAATAATGTGGCAATAAAGATAAACCTTACCGCCGGGGGAAGGTCAAGCATTGGTTCGTGCAATCAATTACGTCAAAATGGCTTTGCCGTACCGATATTTCGCCTCATTTCCTTGCGAGGCACTTCAATCTTTTTTCTTTGGAAATATAAAGTTCCGTTAATTGAGCTAAAAGTTGTGTGAGTCGCTTCACGATACGGCAACATATTTGCCGCCACGTCGCAATAAAAAACTAAATTTGACGTTTTTTACATTTATCTTTTCTTTTTAAGGTGTTGATTTTTAATTGTTTACATTGTTTTTCATTGATTTATTTTGAACTGGCTCAGGTTGTTGGAACTGCCATTTTTTAAAGAAAAAAAAGTCTGAGATATTTGCCCCGTCCAAAATTTAGTTCTCCAAAAAAATCAGATGGTTACTAGGAATAGCAATTCATCGAGTTTAACGAAGAACAAGGAAAAACATAATTCTAAATAGGGGTTAATCTTATGTCTCACTTTAAAAAAACGCTTTTAGGTGCAGCAATTGCAGTGGCCGCAACTGGTGCAACCGCTAAAGAAGTTGGTGTGAACTCTGACTTTAATGTCGAAGTTTACGGTGTTGCAGCTATCTCATTGGTGAACTACAACGTCACTGATAACAATGATACCAGCAGTGGCTTTGTTGTAGAAAACGAATCTCGTATTGGTTTCCGTGCGCACAAAGAAATGTTTGATAATGTATTGATTACAATGCAAATTGAATCAGGTTACGTTGACAGCACTGACTGGGGTCATGGCGGCGTTTCAGGGGGTGTGCTTGGTTTCCGTGACACTTTCATTGGTGCATCAGGTGATTGGGGTAACGTTCGTGTTGGTCGCGTTCTAACTCCACTATACGAAATTGTTGACTGGCCATTCTCTAACCCAGGTCTAGGTTCTGTATTCGATTGGGGCGGCATCAATGGCCACTACGATCGTCAATCTAACCAAGTTCGCTACGATTCTCCTAAGTTTGGTGGTTTCTCGTTCGCAGCGTCTGTTGGTCGTGATGACAATGACAATGGTGGTGGTGCAGCAACTCGTGATGCCAACTTCTTTGGTGCTAGTGCGAAGTACAGCTTGGATAAAGTGACCTTCATGGGGGCAATTGAATCGGGAACTCGCGTAGTGGCGAAATCTGGCGGTGATTGGAGCTTTGACAAAGATGGTAAGCCTACACAAGCGCCAGTAGTTGCAGGTTATGAAGATGATACGTTCGCTTACATTGTTGGCTTTGAAGCAAGTCTTCCCGGTGGCTTTGGTATCGCAGCAGCCTATAAAGGGGAAGAGTTAGATAATGGATCTCGTAAGTATACTCAAGATTCCTACTCTATTGTTGGTCAATACTGGAATGGTCCAATTGGCTTTAAGGTGGGTTATGCGGCGAATCTCGAAGCTGATTTGAGTGGCACTACGGCATCAAATTCGGCGTTGAAAGCGGATGCTTTGGCTGATAGCAACACCATTTCTGCTCAGTTGATGGCGGTGCATAATGGTTTCGTACCTTACCTACGTATTGCAGGTCGTACCGTTGGTGACGCGGATACCGATATCGTAACTCGCATTGGTTTAGAATACGGCTTCTAAGTGACCGTCTTCTGAATAAAAAACGCTAGCAGTACACTGCTAGCGTTTTATCGTTCTAAAAATCTAAGAAATAAGGTGTATGAAATGTACAAAAAGATGTTGGTTATAGGATTAATTTTGCTAAATGGATGTACTACCTTATCGAGCGATGACGATTTTAGTGATGCGATTAGCTCTGTTAGTCAGAAAGCGAGTTATATTACTGTAGAAGCGAAAGGAGTTACCCCAATAGAAAATGATTCTAGAGGTGGCTTTGCCATAAAAAATGTCTCGAAAGTTATCGCGAACTTTCCAACAAATGAAAGCTCAACTGCTCCCGACTCCTACATTGCGATTGAACTGAGCTATTTCAAATCAAACAATGAGTATACTTCGGTCTCTATTAAGAATAAGCAACGTTCCATTACAATGACAGCACCAACCGATGAAACATGCTCAGAGCACTGTACTGTTACACAGCATTTTTCATTTCCTATTTATGAAAACGAGTTGTTGTCTGCGGCAGAAAATGGGCTTCACTATTCTGTGAATGCAAGAAACAACAGCTCTCAACTTAATTTTTTAATTCCAGCAGGGTATTTTGAAGCAATCCTCGCGGAGCAAAAACAGAACGTTGTCATCGTTGAGAATGAGAACAATGTTTCAAAACAGCCAGCTGTAATGGTTTCTAAGCCTGTAGAAATGGCCCAATATTGGTATAGCGAAGCCAGTGCAGAAGATAAACAACGTTTTGCTCAATGGGCTTTTGAGAACAGAAAATCCATCTCAACTCAGCTACCAGCGACATCTAAATCTCTCGATATGCTGAGTTATTGGTATGAAAAGGCAACAGCCGAAGAAAAAACGCAAATCTTAACTTGGTTACTAAACAAGTAACCAATTTGAGCGGGTAATCGACCTGAACTGTTGGGCTTGGCAAAATGTCTTTTGTATGGTCATTGTAGATTTACCTCATAGTGCTAAAATGTCGCACATTTCTTAGTGGTGCTAGTCTTATCAGCACGCTTCTTCCAAAAGGTAAAAATTAATGACGGTTAAAACTCGTTTTGCTCCTAGCCCAACTGGCTACCTACACGTTGGTGGTGCTCGTACAGCACTTTACTCTTGGTTATACGCGAAAAGCCAAGGTGGTGAATTCGTTCTACGTATCGAAGATACTGACCTAGAGCGCAACTCTCAGGAAGCGGTAGATGCCATCATTGAAGGTATGCAATGGTTAGGTTTGGAATGGAACGAAGGTCCTTATTTCCAAACGCAACGTTTTGACCGTTACAACGAGATGGTTGACAAGCTGCTTGCGGAAGACAAAGCGTACAAATGTTACGCATCAAAAGAGCTACTTGACGAAGTTCGTGCTGAGCAAGAAGCTAACAAAGAAATGCCTCGCTACGATGCCGATCATCCAAAGATTAAAGCGGCTAATGAAGCAGCAAAAGAGGGTGATCCATGCGTGATTCGTTTCCGTAACCCGAAAGAGGGTAGCGTAGTATTCGAAGATCAAATCCGTGGCCGTATCGAAATCAGCAACAGCCAAATGGATGACCTGATCATCCGTCGTACCGATGGCTCACCAACCTACAACTTCTGTGTAGTAGTCGACGATTGGGATATGGGCATTACGCACGTTATTCGTGGTGAAGACCATATCAACAACACGCCTCGTCAAATCAACATCTATAAAGCACTAGGTGTAACCGTACCTACGTTTGCGCATTGTGCCATGATCCTAGGTGACGATGGTGCGAAACTGTCTAAGCGCCATGGTGCGGTGTCAGTGATGCAATACCGTGATATGGGTTACTTGCCAGTCGCATTGAACAACTACCTCGTGCGCCTTGGTTGGTCTCACGGCGACCAAGAAATTTTCTCTCAAGAAGAGATGATCAACCTATTTAGCTTGAATGCTATCTCAAAGTCAGCGTCTGCGTTTAATACCGACAAGCTGCTTTGGTTGAATAACCATTACATCAAAACATCGGATCCAGAGTATGTGGCAGAACACCTACAATGGCACTTGGATCAAAAGGGCATCAAGACAGAAAATGGTCCAGCCATTACTGACGTGATCAAACTGGTTGGTGAGCGTTGCAATACGTTGGTTGAGTTGGTTGAGCAAATTGGTTACTTCTACCAAGATTTTGACGCATTTGATGCTGATGCAGCGAAAAAACACCTGCGTGGTGTGGCGAAGCAGCCGCTAGAAGTCGCACTGGCTAAAGTGGAAGCCCTTACTGAGTGGACAACAGAAAAACTACACCAAGTGATTGCCGATGTGTGTACTGAACTTGAAATCGGCATGGGCAAAATTGGTATGCCTCTACGTGTGGCGGTAACCGGTGGTGGTCAATCACCTTCTGTGGATGCGGTAATGCAGCTTATCGGCAAAGAGCGTGTTGTTGCGCGTATTAAGATGGCGTTGGCGTTTATTGCAGAGCGTGAAGCAAACGCATAATTGGCCAGTAAGAATAACAAAACCGCAGCTCAGTGCTGCGGTTTTTTTTGCTTTGTTTGAGGGCGAAAAAGAGTACGCGTTATTTGAGACCGATGCTGTTCAATCGGCCCATAAAGGTGAGGATCTCTAAATTCTCTTTGTGCGCTTCCAATAGCGCTTTTTTGGTTTGTGAGTAGGCTGCGAGCTTGCCATACTTGCTGATTGAACGAACCACGGTTTTGTACTTGTATTCGCCCTTTTCGTCCATCACTCGCCACTTTGCGATATAGCAAGTATCACGGTTGTTGGGATCTGCAATGGTTGGGCTCGGTTTGTGAACAATTTTAGGTTCTACGCTGTGGGGTAATCGAGTCATCAAGTATGGATCTTTTAGTAATCGACGCCAAAACTTACCCCACATCTCTTTTCCAATCTCGTTGCGCATCTTAATTGCTTTCTGAAGCGCTTTTTTTTCCCCGATTTTTACAAATCCAATTGAACGATGAAGCACTTTGTCTTCAGGCGTATGGATATGAATTTTGAAGGCAGTTTTGCCTTTTGAAATAAAGCGATGCCCAGTGCTAGTTATCAAATTGCTCTTAGTCATAATCTTTAATAATATTTTTATTAATATGGGGTAGAGTAAGAAAATATTAGTGATAATTAAAGTAGTAAAAGCAAAAATTCGCCAGTGGATTTGGTTTCTGTGCAGTGAAGTTCAGTTCTTGAATCTGTCAACGATTGCAAACAACGAGAATAAAAAACGCACAAGAACAATGTTGCTCCTGTGCGTTCAGTGATTATGAGGGGAACTTGTTTACTCGACCATGTTAGGAGTGATCAAACTTTGCTTTCTCGTCTTTTTCTACCTGCGATAGCTTCTTAAGTTTCATCCCCAACTCTTGTCCGCGTGCTCTGGCAAAGAGAATATTGCCAGCAAAACCAAGCGTTGTTAGCAGTAGCTCTACAAGGGCAAGCCATCTTTCACCACCATCGACGTACAAAATGGTCAGTGCGTGTAAGAAATAGAGCATCAACACAAAGTTGGCCCAAGCATGGGTATATGGTTTTCCCGCTAAAATGCCCGGCAAAGGCAATAACAGCGGAATACACCATGCAACAGCCAGTGTAGTGGAACTCAAATGTGGGTGCGGTGAGAGTGCCATTTGCCACAATATGACCCACAGCAACAGTGATAGGTTGCCAAATAAGGCCAGATAACGGTACTGCTGAGTTTTTGGACTCATTTCGACATCAGACATTTACGACTCCTTTTGCTTTTTGGCAACTTGTGCCAAGCGCTTTCCTAATTGTTGCGCTAAGCGAATTTCTTCCGCTGTCAACGAAGCATCATGACCAACACTGCTGGCACCATAGGGTGTGCCTCCTGATTGGGTTTGATGTAAATCAGGCTCAGAATAGGGGATGCCCAGAATTAACATGCCGTGATGCAGCAGTGGGACCATCATATTCTGTAGCGTCGTTTCTTGCCCCCCGTGCATACTACTTGATGAAGTAAAAACACAGGCTGGTTTATCAATCAAAGATCCATTCAACCACAGCGGTGAGGTTTGATCCCAAAAGTGCTTTAGTGGCGTTGCCATCGCACCAAACCAAACGGGACTGCCCATTGCCAAACCATCGCAATGACGCAACTCGTCCAGAGTAACAATCGGATCAGCCGCATGCTGTGAGCCAGTGTTCAATTCTGCTACGGTACGTAAAATGGCTTCGCTGTGGGGAACGGTCTCTATTCCCCGGGCGATTTGACGAGCAAGCGATTTGGTTTTGCCGTGGCGACTGTAATACAGCACTAAAAGCTGAGTAGTCATAGGCAATTAAAGGATCTCAAGTACTTGCTCTGGTGGGCGACCGATGCGTGCTTGGCCATTGGCAACCACGACTGGACGTTCAAACAATGAAGGGTTGTCTGCCATCGCTTGGAAAAGCTGTTCGTCCGAGACGTTTGCATCACCTAACGCTAGCGATTTGTAGAGCTCTTCTTTGGTGCGCATCATGTCACGCACAGACGAAAAACCAAGCTGTGCGAATAGGGCTTTCAACTGCGCCACATTCAATGGCGTTTCTAGGTATTTGACCACGTCAGGTGTAACACCATTTTGCTCTAACAGTTCTAGTGTTTGGCGGCTCTTTGAGCAACGAGGATTGTGATAAATCACGACTGACATAAGTATCTCCATATCATTATTGTAATGCGAGGAAGCGATCACGCTGAACCATCAACTGATCGATTCTAGCGTCGTATCTTGCTTGTTGTAGACTGCCCAATTCGGCTAATTGGCTTGCCTGAGTGTAGTACTGTATGGCTTTGTTCCAATTCGCTTGCAACGCGAGAATTTCAGCTCGGGCTGCGAGGTCTTCACCACTGTTTCCTACGGCAATGTTGGCGCGTGAGAGCAAGTGCCAGCCGTTGGTATCTTCAGGACTATCGTGGGTATAACGTTGCAGTATGCGAATCGCTTCTTCAGTTTTTTGCGCTTCGAGCAAAGCGTTGGCGTAGTTTATCGTTAGAACCTTGTTATTGGGAATGCGTTCTAACGCATTTTTTAACATTGTGATTGCTTTCTCTGGCTGCTTTTGCTCGATATAGAGATCCGACATAGCATCCAAGTAGAAAATGTTATTTGGGTCGGCTTTATTAAGTTTCGTCAGAATTTCTGAAGCTTCAGTAAGCTGTTTATTATCAAGGTGAACTAATGCTCTTCCATACTCAAAGGCAGGGATAAGATCCGGCGTTGCTTTCTTCTGCGTGCGCTCAAACCAATCCATTGCAGCATCCGAATCGATACCAGCATACCGCGCCACAATGCGCGCACGAGTCAGATGATAATCCAATGAGGGTTGGATGCGCATCGGAGGATAGGCTTGCGCTCTAGCTCGGCTATCGGTAATACGGTCTTCAGGCAATGGGTGGGTGAGTAACATCGGTGGTGGTGTGCTGGCATAGCGATATTCGTCAGCTAGGCGAGAGAAAAATGTCGGCATCGCTTGTGCATCAAAGCCTGCCTTGGCGAGGGTATTAATACCAAAACGGTCCGCTTCTTTTTCATTGCTGCGAGTGTAGTTAATTTGGCTCTGCATATTCCCCGCGGTGGTGGCGGTAATGGCCGCTATGCCTGCTTCTGGTGCGGCAATGGCCAGCAACAAAGCACCGGCTAGTGCAGCAAGTGTAGCGGGTGAGCGTCTCGCTTGCTCTTCCATGCTACGAGCTAGGTGTCGCTGTGTAACGTGGGCAATTTCATGTGCCACAACGGACGCGAGTTCACTTTCCGATCGCGCATGCAAAAATAGCCCAGAATGCAGTGCTACATACCCACCAAAAAAAGCGAACGCATTGATGTTGCGATCGCGAATCATAAAAAAGTGGAAAGGGGTTTTTACGTCATTCGCATTGGCCACTAAGCGATGACCGAGCGTGTCGATGTACTCATTAAGCACAGGATCGTTAACGATAGGTTTGCTACTGCGCAACATGCGCATGTAGGCATCTCCGTAGATC
This sequence comes from Vibrio floridensis, assembly GCF_021852965.1. Classification (NCBI taxonomy): domain Bacteria; kingdom Pseudomonadati; phylum Pseudomonadota; class Gammaproteobacteria; order Vibrionales; family Vibrionaceae; genus Vibrio; species Vibrio floridensis. The sequence continues at coordinate 30,474 of NZ_JAKGCY010000018.1, forward strand.
AGTTCTTGATCGATAGAGAGCGTTGCACCTGCGGCAGTACCTATGTCGGGTAGGTCCACAGAGTTTGACCAAACGGGAGCTGGCAGTGCCAATGTCAAAGCGACAGAAAGGCTAACAATAGTGCGTGCGCGTTTTAACATAGTAATGATTGATTCTCCATATAGCAGCAATGATAAGACCCATCGATGGCTAATTGGTTTCGTAAAGTGTTACAAAAGAAAATGCCAGTGCAAGGTCCAAACTGCAAATCAAACTTTGATAAATGCTGGCACCCATAAAAAAACACTTTACAATATCTCCCTATGTTTAGTTTTAGGCGAGAAGATGGAACGTAAGCGACTCGATCTTAGGCAACAGCGCTGCCCAATGTCATTGCTTTTGGCGAAGCGTCACAGTGCAGAGTTATCGGAAGGAAGTCAATTAGTTATTCAGGTTTCTGACCAGGGCTCCATGCGAGATATCGTCCGCTACCTTCAGTCACGCTCGTTTATTGTTGAAACAAAAATGGAACAGGATTGCTATCTCCTGCATATCACACTCAATAAGGAATCATCGTACGATGTTTGAAATGGTCAGTCGCTGGTATAAGCGTCGTTTTTCAGATCCCCATGCCGTCAGCTTAGTGGCTATCTTGCTGTTTGGCTTTGTTACGATCTATTTCTTTGGTCATCTTCTTGCCCCTCTTTTGGTCGCCATTGTGTTGGCATATCTGCTCGAATGGCCAGTCGCACAACTTCGTCGTTTTGGTGTTCCTAGAACAGTTGGTGTTATTACGGTTATCTTACTGTTTATCGGTTTAATGTTGATTGCATTGTTTGGATTGATTCCAACCATTTGGACGCAGATTGGCAACTTAATCAACGACATTCCGAACATGTATAATGGATTACAACAGTTTATCGCTTCACTTCCGGAACGTTATCCAGAGTTAGCTAACCTGCAAATCGTGGAAGCGATCGCCACTAACGCGAAAAACAAAGTGTTGGGAATGGGAGAAAGTGTTGTTAAAGGATCATTGGCTTCCTTGATTAGCATTGCCACTTTGGCGGTATATCTGATCTTGGTGCCGCTGTTGGTGTTCTTCTTACTCAAAGACAAAGAAGAAATGATGCGAATGGCCAGTGGCCTGCTACCCAAAAACCGAAATCTGGCCAACAAAGTTTGGCGCGAAATGAATGAGCAGATTTCAAACTACATCCGTGGCAAAGTGTTGGAAATCTTAATTGTCGGTGGAGTGAGTTATATCACCTTCGCCATCTTGGATTTAAGATATTCGGCACTACTGGCAGTAGCCGTTGGCCTTTCAGTACTCATTCCGTATATTGGTGCCGCAGCGGTAACGGTTCCTGTTGCGATCGTTGCACTGTTCCAGTGGGGTATCTCAACCGAGTTTTATACGTTGCTCATCGCTTATGGCATCATCCAAGCGCTCGATGGTAACGTGCTTGTGCCAGTCCTCTTTTCTGAAGCGGTCAATCTGCATCCCGTCGCGATTATTGTCGCGGTTTTGGTGTTTGGTGGCCTATGGGGATTTTGGGGCGTGTTCTTCGCTATCCCGTTGGCGACCTTAGTGAAAGCGGTGTGGAAAGCACTGCCAAGTCAAGATGATCACGAAGCACAACCGTCCTAAGATGGTATTGCCTCAATTCATTCATTTATTGCTCATAAAAGAAAGCCCAGCGAACACGCTGGGCTTATTATTGTCTGCTGGATACGTAAAGATGCTTTAACTCGTCCTATTTACTCTGCTCAAGATAATTAAGAACCACTTCATGGTGGTCTTTGGTTTTGAACTTATCAAAGACGTGTTCAATAACGCCTTCCTCGTTGATGAGGAAACTAATACGGTGAAGGCCGTCGTACACTTTGCCCATGAACTTCTTCTCGCCCCAAACACCAAATTGTTCAGCAACGGCGTGATCTTCATCTGACAGTAAAGTGAAGTTGAGCGAATCTCGTTCAATAAACTTACCCAAACGTTTGACGGGATCGATACTTACGCCCAGCACAACCACATTATGCTTTGCGAGTTCGCTATGGACGTCACGTAGGCCTTGGGCCTGAACGGTACAACCGGGAGTCATTGCTTTTGGGTAGAAGTAAAAGAGAACTTTTTTTCCTTTGAGGTCTTTGAGCGAGACAAGATTTCCATTTTGATCAGGCAAAGAAAATTCTGGAGCAGGGGAGCCTGCTTGCAGCATATTCATGTCGTTATTCCTTTTAAAGGGTGTTTTTTATAAAGTTCAAAGTGCCTTGTACGTTCAGCGAGCGGCAAAGATCATTAAAGTCTTCTTGGATTTGCATTAGATTGCATTCGCTTTGAACATGAGCCGTAATCGCAATATGGAACTGGTCTTGTTCCTTGTGTACGGCTGCTTTGTTGATGGTTTGCGCACTAAGGGCGCTAAGGCCAATTTGTTTGTCAGCGAAAAAATGAGTGAATTTTTCCGTTAAACCTACTCGGTCATCCGATTCGACAAACACTTCCATTGTGTAGCTGTTGCTCGAAGGATGATGAGTAGAGGTTCTTTTCATAATGGTGATGAGATCATGCTCTTGCCCAAGTAATGGAAGGGTAGTCTCTACTCTGGTGATGCCATTGGCGTTTCCAGAAAGCAACATGATGAGGGTAAATTCGTTGCCGAAAATCGCGATTCGACTGTCAATAATATTACAACCAGCGCGTGTCACTAATTGTACGACCTGGTTACAGATGCCTGGCCGGTCCGTGCCCATTGCGGTGATTACCAGATGTTGAGTCATAGATTCGCTCTTATTGTGCATTTTGTTTTTTCCGGATGGTAACACAGAAGTTTAAGGAAAATGTCGAGTCGCTTCCGTTTTTTACGTTAGAGAATAGCGTGTTGCGAAAAGTGCTTTGTTCACCAGACGCTGACACGCTATCGATATTGTCTGATTATAGTTGAGTGAATCTCGCTTTTCCGAGTGGGAGCGCCTTATAAACCACCAATAAACGCAAATATTCATCCACTAGTATTCAGGAAGCGAGTTTGCGCTCTTGTTTTTTTGAATCGCCTTACAGTACCATGCAGGAAGGATTATATGAGGGAGAAAGACATGTTATCAGGAAGTATCGTTGCGTTACTTACGCCGTTTAAAGCCGATGGTGAAGTGGACTTTGATTGTCTACAAAAATTAGTTGAATATCACATCGCTGCCGGTACGAACGGTATCGTGGCTGTGGGTACCACAGGAGAGTCTTCAACGTTGACAGTTGAAGAGCACGTTAAAGTAGTCAACAAAACGGTTGAATTTGTTAATGGTCGAATCCCAGTTATCGCTGGCACGGGAGCAAATGCTACCCATGAGTCGGTGACTTTCAGCCGTCTGCTGAATGATTCAGGTATCGATGCATGCCTGAGTGTTACTCCATACTACAATAAGCCAACGCAAGAAGGTTTGTTCCAGCACTACAAAGCGATTGCTGAAGTGAGTAATGTTCCCCAAATTCTCTATAACGTGCCTGGGCGTACTGCGGTTGACCTTTTGCCAGAAACCGTCGCTCGTTTGGCCGAGATCGATAACATCGTTGCATTAAAAGATGCGACGGGTGATTTGAAGCGTGTTGCACTTCACCGTGAACTTTGTGGCGAAGATTTTATCTTACTAAGTGGTGATGACGCGACAGGCCTCGATTTTGTTCGTTTGGGCGGTCAAGGTGTGATTTCTGTAACCAACAATATCGCAGCGAAAGACATGGCGGATATGTTCCGTTTGGCGCTTGAAGGGCGTTTTGAAGAAGCAGAAGTGATCAACCAGCGTTTGATGCCATTACATAAGAACCTGTTTATTGAGTCGAGCCCAATTCCTGTTAAATGGGTTGCTCAGCAACTGGGTTTAATTGAATGTGGCCACCTGCGTTTACCGATGACAGAATTGTCTGAGAAGTGTCGCCCGATCGTTGCGCAAGCAATGACCGATGCAGGAATTTACTAAAAGAATGTTGTCACGCCGGAGTAATCCGGCGCTTTAGGAGTTTCAATGAAGTTTTCTCGTCAGTTGGTGCTTAGCTCGCTGGCTGTTTTCGTTTTGTCTGCCTGTTCTGGCAGTCCGACTCAGCGTCGTCAGGCAAAGGATGATTTTGCTTACCTCGAAACCCCACCGCTAGAGCAGTGGCAGTTACCTGAAGGGGCCACTCCCCAGTTTTACCCCAATTACAACATCCCTCAGGGCGAGTTTGCTGGAGGTATTGGTCAGCAAGTGGATATTCGTCCACCTCAGCAAATTCTTGAACTCATTCCTGGCGCTCGTTATGAGCGTAACCAAGGTGAAGTGACCTTGTGGCTGATTAAGCAAGAAGAGGCAGATGAAGTTTGGCAAACGGTTAAAGACCTGATCGCGGAGCGTCAAATCCCCATTGAAGCACAGTCAGATTCACACATCGAAACTGGCTGGGTTATCTGGCGTTCTGAAGATGAAGATGTTGAAATTGGCAGTCGATATTCGATAGACAGATTTGAAGCCAGTAATCGACACGGTTTTAAAATCAATTTGATCGATTGGCGTGAGGGAACGGAGTCAAAACCTGTCACTCTGGTGAATAAAGAACGCTACAACGTCTTTATGACCAACTTAGTCACGTCCCGATATGATCAAACGAAGCGTGAAGAAGCGCAGCGTCGAGCTCAGGAACTGGTGAAGCAAATTCCTATCACTATGGGTACCGATAGAAGCGGCTTCCCCGTCATTATTGCTCGTACACCTTACAACGTGTTGTGGCAACGACTTCCGACGATTCTACCTAAGATGGGCTTTACCATTGAGGAACGCAATCAATCTCAAGGTACTATCAAGGCGAAGTACGCGTCGCCAGACGATGAGTTTTGGAATAAGATTGGCGTGAAGCCGATGGAGATGAAGTCTGGGACTTACACCTTCTTGTTTGGGGATTTAGGTAACCGTACGTCGATTAACGTGACGGATGCGTCAGGTAAGCCCGTTGAAGAAGCGTTCTTGAAATCGATGGCGCCAGTGTTGGCTGCGGTCGTTAAGCTAGACTAAATTCGTTGATGGATATGAAAAAGGGGCGTTAAGCCCCTTTTTCGTGTTTAGTGATTTCTGATGGTGGATACACAGAGCTTTTACTCTTATTCGTCATCCGTTTTACGTTGTTGGTTTTTCTTATCCAACTCGTTCAGTTTGTCGAGATCACTTTTCTCTCGCAGTTTATCCACTTGGCCGAATTTCATTTTGGCGGTGTATTTTAGTGCTGCAATATTGCCGACAATCACGCTTAGAACAACGAAACTGATGACCCAAGGGTTGGTTAAAAGTTCTTTCATACTGCCTCCGCAGGGCAAATATTGGCGATAAACTGATTGTAGATCAGAGAGAGATTGGCGAGTACATGTTTTTGTCCATCAATGGGATGCTGTTCCAGTTGATGTCTCAATTGTGTAAGTGTTAGTGCTTGCAAAAAATCGCAAGAGGTTGCGACATGGCTGATGTGCCATGGTTCAGCGGCAACACCGCCTAAGTCTTCCGCATAGGGAAAGAAAAAACCGAACTGTGATAGGTGTTGTTGCAACCAAAGATAAAAGGGCGCTTGATGACCAGAGTGGTATTCCCAAGGTTCCAATTTGAGCGATTCGTTTTCGGGCAGGAGATTGCGTGCAAAGACATCAAAATCACACCCCCAATGATGTCGACTGGCACCTGGCAGTGCAGACCAACGCAAAATCGCCCACATTTTCTCTTCATCGGTTAGAGACTGTTTATCAATTGGTTGAGAGTTGCGATCGAGAATCGCTGTCGTGCCAGAAAATTTTGCGTTCCAAATAGCCCGCTGGCGTTGAAAATCACGAAAACCGCTGGCAATTTCCATTTTAAAACCAGCGGTTTGAGCCGCTTCTAGCAGAGCGAAAAGATCATTTTTCACCTCCGGGTGGAGCCAAAACCATTTTTCCCCCACTAAAACGTGTTCTAAATGAGACGTTTCGCTGCCAGTCAGCTGCTCAATGGTGTTCATGCCAATAAGTTTTCCAATGTTTTCTGGTACATATCGGTGAGTTTTTCTAAGTCATCGATTTTCACACACTCGTTCACTTTATGAATGGTGGCATTCACCGGTCCGAGCTCAACCACTTGTCCGCCCATTCGTGCGATGAAGCGTCCGTCTGAAGTACCGCCAGTGGTCAGTAACGCGGGTTTGGTTTGGTTGACGCTATCGACAGCATCCACCACCGCGTCCAGAAGTGCTCCCGTATCAGTTAGGAATGGGTCGCCGTTGTACGTCCATTTGAGATCGTAACTGAGGTCATGTTGGTCGAGTGTTTGAGTCACTCGTTCTACAATTCGCTCGTTGCAAAGCTCGGTACTAAAGCGCAAATTGAACTGAACGTGGAACTCACCTGGGATAACATTGGACGCACCCGTACCTGCTTGTACGTTCGGGATCTGGAAGCTGGTTGGCGGGAAGTATTCATTACCCTTGTCCCACTCAGTGGTCGCTAGGGCGTGGATTGCCAAAAGCGATTTGTGCACTGGGTTGTCCGCAAGATGAGGGTAAGCCACATGGCCTTGAGTCCCTATGACGGTTAAGTCGCCAGTGATCGAACCACGACGACCATTTTTTACCACATCACCAACGACTTCGGTGCTTGATGGCTCGCCGACAATACACATGTCGATGTTTTCATCGCGCGCCATCAACGTTTCCACAACGCGAACCGTGCCATTGATAAACGGGCCTTCCTCATCTGAGGTGATCAGGAAACCGATAGAACCCTGATGATCGGGATGTTCTGCGATAAAACGCTCCGTCGCGACGATCATGGCTGCCAATGAGCCTTTCATATCCGCTGCCCCGCGGCCATACAAATAGCCTTCTTTTTCGGTCGGTTCAAAAGGCGGTGTGTGCCAATGCTCTAATTTTCCAGCGGGCACCACGTCAGTGTGGCCTGCAAAGGCGAAGAGTGGCGCTTGTGTGCCACGGCGAGCCCAAAAGTTGGTGGTATCTTCAAACACCATGCGCTCAATGGTAAAACCAAGAGCCTCTAGGCGCGCTATCATGACATCTTGGCAACCGGCGTCTTCGGGGGTTACCGACTGGCGACTGATGAGATCTTTGGTTAGAGCCAGTACTGGGCTGTCTGTCATCCTTGATAATCCTTCATTAATTGAAAATTTTTGAATACTGTTCTGCTTTAAAGCCAACGTGTAGCTGGTCATTGATTCGCAAAATTGGGCGTTTGATCATCGCAGGGTGTGCGACTAGCAAATCAACGGCGGTTGTCTCATTGAGCGACTCTTTTTGCTCGTCAGTCAACTGACGGAAGGTGGTGCCGCGCTTATTAAGCACTTGCTCCCAAGTCAATTGCTGACAAAACTCACTCACAAGTTCCGCGTTAATACCTTGCTTACGATAATCATGAAATTCGTAAGCAACGCCTGCGTCTTCTAGCCATTTTTTTGCTTTCTTAATGGTGTCGCAGTTAGGAATGCCATACATGGTAATGGTCATGTGTTTTTCCTTTTGGGCTAATTCTTTTTGTTGTGTTTTGCATCCTATCAAGAAGCGACAGAACACACAAAATATCGTCAGGAATATTTTGAAGTTCAAAAAAACTCACACTTTCGCTAAGGGGATTGGAGAGTTATTGATCAACCTCAACAAAAGACTGAGAAAAAAAGAAATAATGAGTTAGCACAAGTTTAGGAGGTGTCAATGGAATTGAGTCCTGTTTTCGCAAGGCGGCTGTATTTGGCCTTATTGGTGGAGAACCTTGAAAGGCCAAATGTGCCTAAGTTAATCGAAAAAACGGGGTGGCCTCGTCGTACTATTCAAGATGTACTGAAGGCGCTGCCGGGGATTGGAATCGAACTTATGTTTGTTCAAGATGGCCGACGTCATAATGATGGTTATTACCAACTGTCAGACTGGGGACCATTTGATAGCCAATGGGTTATGGAACGTGAGAAAGATATCGCCAGCAGCCTTGGATTTCGTGCGTAAGCCAGCATTCGCTGGCTTTTTTTATTGGCAGCGATAAGCGGTGCCAAGCAAGCTAAAAGAGGTAACAAACGCCTGCGGCGCAATGACGAAGATGGTGTCTGCATCTAATTCTTTGGCATTGTTTTTCAAATCATTCACCGCTCCCTGCATCATGGTGTCATTGGCAAAGAAGAGATAGCTATACCAATGACCTTCATTTCCTGTCACCGTGCCAAGATACTGACACTGTTTAGGATTAAACTGGTCATCAATGCGGATTTCGATTGCTTGTGAGCCGGAAAGTGGCTGATGGGTTGGGGTGGTACACCCCGCTAAAAACAGGCTAGCAAGTAACAGTGAGCCGATGTTTTTCATATTAGTTCCTCATCATGGTGTAAACAATAAATCCCAACCAGCTAACAATTAGCAGCCCCCAAGGAAGTATATGTACAAATTGGCTTGGTGTTGGGATCGTTGCTTGAGTGTCGAATATTTCGTCTTCAATCGAGCTCTGTTGCTCTTTGCTTTTATCGCGTAATTGCTTCTTACGCATTTTGTCCGCTTGACGATGCTTCTCTTTTTGCTGCTTTTTATAAAGCGCGATGCCTTTCTCAATGCCTTGTGCGATCAGTTTGGTTTGTTCTTTGGTTTGCCCAGGCTTTTGTGTTGCTCTAGCGATTTTGAGTGCTTCTTGCTGAGATTCTGGTGACGGTGTGATTGTGTTGTGTTTCATCATCATAAGTCTGCTGTAAAAGAGATGGTAATAGTCTAACCTTTGCGGGTTACTAATTGAATCATTTGCGTTAAAGTGTCGCGAGTCCCATTGATTAAGATTTAGATTTTGCGATATTCGATAGATCATTATGACAACCAAGGTTATCTCAAAGCGCCTTTGTTGCTTTGGTTTGGTTGGTTTTTTTTAGCCCGAGCTTGGGTCGTCTTTGCTGGTGCAGGGGCAAGCCGCGAGAGTGGCGGCAAGATCTTGCAAATTGTTTACCCTGATAACCATACCCTCTATTTAGGTCTTCTGATTGGCATTCCAAGTGTTTTGCTGATGTGGATTATGGGATTGAGAAAGCCCGGCCGCCAATGGATTGATAAACTTACCAACTATGGACGGGGTTTCACCTTATGTTTGGTGTTAGGGCAAATTGTGCAGACGACCTACCATGTTTATTTGGAACATGGCGAGTTTAGCTGGACCAATGGGTTAACCCTATTAATACTACTTTGGTTTGGTATTTACGTATTCAATAGTCAGTGGGTAAAAGATTGTTTTCATGTCCCTAATTTACCCACAGACGACAACCTTAACTGACGATCATCAATAATTATCCGTCAGTTTCGCCCTACACTGGGGGCAAAAAAGAGGAGTTTATTATGTCACTTGCTCAAACGGCGATTCTGCCAGAAGCGGGCCCATTCGCGTTATACACTTTGCTTAAAATCAACCACAATCCAGCAAAGGTATTGGCTCAATTACAATCGCTGCCAGCACTGGTTGAAGAGTTCAACCAATCTCAGCCTGATGCAGAGTTGACGCTTTCTATTGCGTTTAGCAAGTCGTTTTGGCAGCAATTGGATATGGCGATGCCAGCGGAGCTGATCGATTTCCCTGTATTGGGTGAAGGGGAGATTGTTGCGCCTTCAACGGATGTGGATGTGTTACTGCATTGTCATTCCAAACGCCATGACCTGCATTTCTACTTGCTGCGTAAACTGCTGTCAGAGGTTGCAGAAGATATTACTGTCGTCGATGAAACCTACGGGTATCGTTATCTTGATTCGCGCGATATGACCATGTTTGTTGATGGTACTGAAAATCCGAAAGCAGAAAAGCGCGCGGAAGTGGCGTTGATCCCAGACGGAGAGTTTGCTGGTGGCAGCTATGTCATGGTTCAGCGATTTGAGCACAACCTACCTGCTTGGAATCGTTTGAATGTGTCTGCTCAGGAGAAAGTGATTGGCCGCACCAAACCAGATTCTATTGAGCTGGACGACGTCCCTGCTGCTTCACACGTTGGTCGAGTGGACATTAAAGAAGAAGGCAAAGGGCTTAAGATTGTTCGTCACAGCTTACCGTATGGCAGTGTGACTGGTTCGCATGGCTTGCTGTTTATCGCCTACTGCCACACATTGCACAATTTCAAAGCGATGCTTGAGAGCATGTATGGTGTCACTGATGGTAAAACAGACCAATTGTTGCGTTTCACCAAAGCAGTTACCGGTGCGTATTTCTTCGCGCCATCGAAAGAAATGCTGAGTGCATTAGCGGTGAAATAAGTTATCTAGGGATGCTCAATTACTCCAAGACTTTGAGCAATACCAGATGTAAAAATGGCGCCAATCGGCGCCATTTTTGAAGAACTTAGTTGGTTCAATTAGAACTTGTAAGTAGCTGCGAAGTAGTGACCAACACCAGATGAAGGGAATGCTGATGAGTCTTTAATTCCGTATACATCGCTGTATAGTTTTAGACCGTAGCCCAGAGCGAAGTTATCTACGTGCCAGTAGATGCCATTAAACATAGCCAGACCGTCACTCGAGTTTGCTCCGTTGTTGTCATCCATACCAAATTCATAATCTAAATAACCTTGGTAAGAAATAAACGAACCATTTTCGAAGTTCATAAATGGTTTAAACCAGTTAGTTGATACTTGGTAACCATTCCAGTCTTTCGTTTGGAAATCATAGCGCGCATACAAATTGAACTGCATCTTGCCAAACCATGGAACCATTACATCAGAGCCTAGACCCCATTTTGTTTTGTAGCCATTGTCACCACCATCTACAACGTTTTCACTAGCAATGTATAGCTCTTGGATAGGACCAAAAGAAAGATCTTTGCCCGTTGCAGCATCTAAAGACATGCGAGGGTTAAACTTAAGGAACAGACGATCTGCGCCATCCTTGTCACTACTAGAGCTGTTTGATGGATTGAAAAGGTCAACATAACCATACAAATCAAAAATGCCAGAGCGACCGCCAAATTCCATTTCTAAGTATGTGTGATTTGCATCACCGGGTTTCTCATCAATGGTATGCATTACATTGAACTGCATCCAGGAGTAATCATTCTCACGAACGCCATTTGAGTAGTCAGCGGCCATAACTGGTGCTGAAGTTGCTGCTAACAGACCAAGAGCTAATAGTGATTTACGCATAAGGGGAACTCTCTATATTTGTAACGGGTTGAGACGCTAATCCTTGCGCTACATGTTTTCCGATTTGCGCGCATCATAGCGATTTAAATCTCAAATAAAAGTGACTTGAGTGCAATTTTTCATCAATTTGAGTGATGTAGATCTCCTTTTTGGTCGAAAGTCGGGAACTTTTCTTTTGCTATAAATCTAGATGCATTTGTGATTTTGTTGAAAGTGGGAGTTGTATGGGAATTGTTAATCTTTGAGTTTATTGTGATCTAGGTAAAGGTTTGCGCGTACAAACTAGCGTGAATTTTGAACGGAGGAATTATGAGTGAGCTAATGCTTTTTCCTCTAAGCTCAACGGTGCTCCCGGACGGAAAAATGAAATTACGCATTTTTGAGCCTAGATATCAACGGATGGTCAAATGGTGTTGTGAACACAATGTGAGCTTCGGCATGTGCCTTGTCGACAACAGCCAAAGAAAGAGTCAATTATCGTCTTTGGGTACAGAAGTGAAGATTGTCGATTTTGATGCTTTGCCAGATGGCCTACTCGGTATCACGGTACTCGGATTACGGCGTTTCATGAGCGAGTCGATTCGTATTGAGCAAGATGGGTTACGTATTGCTACAGTAAACTTTCTTGAAAATTGGCCTCAAGAGCTTTTATCCGCACCACAACGTTTTGTTGGTGAGCAACTGCAAGAGGTGCATCACTCTTTCCCGCAGCTTGGCGAACTCTACAATGAGTGCTTCTATCAAGATGCTAATTGGGTGGCAAGGCGTTGGTTAGAAATATTACCACTCTCAGTTGAGCAGTTCGATCATTTGGCGGGGACAGAGAATTGCCACACAGCGATGCACTTTTTATCAGAGGTTGTAGAGAATGCTGCGCGTGATGAAAAGGCTAAACTGAACTAAAAGGGCACTAGAAATGATTGGAGTGAGGTAACAAATCTCTTCTAATAGTGATCTGATTAGATACTGTTTACGTAGATGTGAGAAAGGGTCGTTTTTTAAAAGGAAAGGGTATGCAGAGTGATATGCCTGATGGTCCGAGTTCGATGTCCAAGCAAGATTGGACAGACTGCATGGAACGGGTCAAACAAAAAGACAAGCTGGCGTTTGCGACAGTGTTTAAACACTTTGCACCGAAGTTGAAGCAATTTGCCTATAAGCACGTCGGTAACGAACAAGTTGCGCTCGAGATGGTTCAGGAGACAATGACGACCGTTTGGCATAAAGCGCATCTTTTTGATGGGGAAAAGAGTGCGTTGTCGACGTGGGTGTATACCATCATTCGTAATTTGTGTTTCGATTTGCTGAGAAAGCAGAAAGGCAAAGATTTGCACATCCACGCTGATGACATCTGGCCTTCCGACTACTACCCACTGGATATGGTTGATCGCTATTCCCCAGAGCAGGACATGTTGAAAGAGCAGGTGATGCGCTTTCTTGATTGTCTTCCCAAAGCCCAGCGAGAGGTTCTTCAAGCGGTCTATATTGAAGATCTACCTCACCAGCAAGTCGCGGAGATGTTTGATATTCCGTTGGGGACAGTGAAATCGAGACTGAGATTGGCAGTTGAAAAGCTTAGACACACGATGCAGGCGGACAAATTATGAGTACACATCCAAATAACGCATTACTACAAGCCTATGCCAGCGGCGATATTGACGCAGTTTCTGGTTTGGCGATTGCCACTCATTTAGAAGTTTGCCCCAATTGCCGTGATCTTGTTGCTGGATTTGAAACTCAGCATGCAGACGTGTTCGTGGCAGAGACACAGAGTGCGGATGAGATTAGCGCGTCATCTTTTGAGCTGTCGCTATTCGACGCCATGTTTGATGACATTATCCAAAGCGAGAGCAAAGCTGACGTTCATGATGTTTATGAACCGCGCTACATCGAAGTGAAAGGGAAGCGATTTATGCTGCCTCAGACGCTATGTCGTTATGCTGATTTGATGAGTGAGTGGCGTAGCTATGGTGGAAAAGTGTTCAGCTCGCAGCTCGATTTTGGAGAAGAGGCGAGAGTGAACCTGATGTACATTTGTGAAGGTGTGCAAATTCCTCAGCATACACACAAAGGCATAGAGACAACGCTAGTCTTACATGGCTGTTTTAGCGATGAAGATGGTGAATATCGTGTGGGGGACTTTTTGCAAAGGGACGCCAGCGTGAAACACAGCCCACGCACTGAGCAAAACCAAGATTGTCTTTGTTTAACAGTGTTGACCGAACCGATGATTTTTACCCAAGGCGTCGCGCGCATATTTAACCTGTTTGGTAAGGGGCTCTATCCTTAACGAAGTGGGTTGATATGGAGTAACTCCTGTTTAGGACGCCAAATATAGAAAGGCTTGCGATATGCAAGCCTTTTTTATGCTTCGTACTCAGTGTTTACCTGTGACTTAAAGGGGCACGTTAACTCTGGCGAACATCGGCACTTTCATCGGCCGCTTGAGGCTCTTCACTCGATTCTTTCTTGGCTTTTTCAAGCAAATCATGGAAGTAGTGACGCAGCGAATAGAGCATGATCAAGCTTGGGATAACCATCAGTGCGGTGATGACGAAGAACACAGACCAATTGTTCAAATAGTCAACCAGCTCGCCACTGAACGAAGCAAGGGTTGTGCGTCCAAAGTTACCCAGTGATGCCAGCAGTGCGTACTGAGTCGCCGAGAAGGCTTGTCCGGTCACCATGGTTAAGAATGAGACAAAGGCAACCGTTGAAAATGCAGAAGTAAAGTTGTCGACAATCAGCGTCGCCAAGAACAGATTTTCATTCGGACCGACTTGCGCCATCCAAGCGAACATCAAGTTACTGGCTGCCATAGCGATGCCACCAATCATCAAACCACGGACAATACCAAATTTCACGTTGATCATGCTGCCGACCAGCGTAAAGAAGATGGTGATACCCCAACCCAGCAACTTAGAGTAATAGCCAATTTGCTCATTGCTAAAGCCCACTTCTTTATAGAAAGTGATCGACATTCGGCCTAAGAACGCTTCGCCAATCTTAAATAGGAATACAAACAACAACAAGGTCAATGCGACACGCACGCCATTACGCTTGAAGAAATCTAGGAAAGGCTCAATAACGGTGACGCTTAACCAGGCTACAACTTTAGATCCGACGAGCTGATTGTGGCGAGCTTCTGCTTCCTGTTGCAATGCTTCGCGTCGAGTTGTTGGTTCACCGACGAGAAGCGTAAAGATCATCAACAAAGCCACAATGGCAGCCATGCCGTAATACACGCCGTTCCAGCCGATTGAATCGGCGTTGATAAAGGCGAGGTAACCCGGTAAAGAGTAACCCGTCCACCAACCAATAACGGCCATCGCCGATGCTTGTGGCAGTTTGGATGAATCGGATTTCGGGAAGGTATCGATACGGAAAGCGTCGATAGCGATATCCTGTGTTGCTGAAGCGATGGCGATGCCAAGTGCAAGTGCTGACGTCAGCATGAGATTGTTGGCCGGATTGACTCCCGCGATCAACAAAGTACAAATCAGTACAAAGGATTGGCAGAGAAATATCCAACTACGGCGTTGACCCAAAGAGCGATGAAGTAAAGGAAGCTTTACTCGGTCGACCAAAGGTGCCCAAAGAAAGTTAATGGCGTACACAGCAAAGACACTGCCAAAGTAGCCGATGGCGGCACGAGTCAATCCGGCATCTTTGAGCCAACCAGACATATTAGAGCCGATCAGTACCCAAGGGAAACCACTGGAGCAGCCCAGCATAAAGACCCAAAGCAAGCGTCGATCAAGATAACTCTGAACCGTTTCACGCCAAGAAAGCGTTTGTGGTGAAGACATAACCTATCCTTGTAGTTAGTAGAATACGCCCCTTGTATTGCAAAGGGCGGGGATATTTATGGGAGCAGTGTGGCCTTAGTGATTACGATAGGTTCCACGGGAATATCTCTCATTTGTCCTTGGCTTTTGGTGGGTTTTGTCGCCATTTGTTGGATGACTTCGAAGCCCTTGGTCACTTGACCGAACACCGCGTAACCCGGAGGTTGGCGATTGTAGTCTAGGAAGTCATTGTCAGCGAAGTTTATGAAAAACTGGCGCGTAGCAGAGTTAGGATCTTGCGTTCTTGCCATCGCGATAGAGCCCGTCACGTTTTTTAGGCCATTACTCGCTTCATTCTTGATTGGTGCGTAGCTCGGTAAACGATTCATTTTCTCGTCAAAGCCACCACCTTGCGCCATAAAGCCTGGAATGACACGGTGAAATTGCGAACCAACGTAACTGCCGTCTTTTACGTATTTTACGAAGTTTTCGACGGTAATTGGCGCTTTTTCATCGTTGAGTTCGACTGTGAAATTGCCTAGTGATGTTTCAAACTCGACTTTAGGCCCCGCGATAGCGAGGCTGCTGGTTAATACTAATGTTGTGCAGATGACTCTCATCATTAGAAACGTTCCTTCATGTAACCTTGCAATTCTTGATCATTGGCGATTTCAGCAAGCACCAAAGTGATCACATCATTGAGTACCTTTTCAACTTCTTGATCAGAGGCGCTTAACATGCCGCTGCGGCTTGCTGCACCGTTATAGGTTTTGGCTAGCTTGCCTTTCGGGGTTTCTGCGGTGACTTCAAGAATCACTTTCGCGTCCATCTCGTTTTCCATCACAGAATGTTTTACATTGACGAGCACTTCCTGAACTTCAAGGCTAATCAGATTGTTGCTATTCAAATCGGCTTTGTAGCCCTGTGAGGCAAATTGTTGCTGTAGCAGTGTTTCTAATGTGATTCGCATATTCTGCTTCGCATGCAAAGGCAGGATGTTTGAACGGCCACTGTCAATAAGTGCGACGTATTGAGCTGCGCGTACATCTTTACTGGTCATGCTGTACGTTTTGTTCTGCACCATAGGATTGGCGCTTAATGTTGCGGTTGGCGCAAGATTAAGTTGTTCTGGTTGAGGGGCTGAACAAGCAGAAAGTAGTGCGATAGACGCAGCTAAAACCAATTTTTTCATCGTGTATTCCTTTTCTAGCAGCAGAAGCTGACCGTAAACGTATATTAAAGTGAAGATTGTCTTTAATTAAAACTAGCAGGCTATTTAGTTGCCTGTAAAATCACAAACTTACTATTCGAAGCGACTAATTTCACATTCTTGTCACCAAAAAGGCGTTTGAGTTTGGCGTCATAACCCAAATGGCGATTACCAATCACCTGCAGCTTGCCCCGTTTCCTCAGTACTTTCTTGGCATCGCAGAACATTTGCCATGCAATATGATCCGTTATGGCTTGCTGTTGATGGAACGGAGGATTGCAAAGCACAAGATCGGCACAATCTGGCTCAAATCCATCAAGGCAGTTATTGGCAATGTACTCAGCATTCAATGGCGCTGTGACATTTTCTTGTAAATTGAGGCGAGCGGACTCAACCGCCATATAGCTCTCATCCACCAAGGTTAATGTCGCCTTCGGGTTGAGCTGAGCGGCTTTGACGGATAACACCCCGTTACCACAGCCTAAATCGATAATGTGCTTGAGGTTATCATCTTGCGGGATGTGCTCGAGCATAAAACGCGCGCCCAAATCGAGACTCTCACCAGAATAGACGTTTGGCAAGTTGTTGAGTGTCATCTTGTGTTCTTCAACATTCCAACGAGTCACTGGGCTGATGTCATTCATTTGCGCACAGTCTGCTTGGCAAAAAACGAGACGATGCTTTTTCCAAGCAAGGGAGGTTTTTGTGGTCCCTAGATACTTTTCAAGCAGTTTGAGGGTTGAGGTATGAATTTCTTTGGCTTTATTAACAGCGACTACTGGAACGTCTGGTGAGAGTGTTTTCCGCAATTGAGTTAACTGCCAAGTCAAATGACGGTTGTTTTTGGGAAGCTGAATTAACACCAAACTGGTCTCTGTTGGAATTGCGTCTAGTGTGGTCAGTAGCTTTACTTCACGGCATTGATTTCGTAGTAAATTTTCTTTTGTCCCTTGTTGAGAAATAAAAGAATCGCTCATCATAGTGACTTGGTGTTGAGCTGAAAACCAGCACGAAAGAGCACCGAAGTGATCGTTCAGGATAAGAATATTCTGTGGGGAGTCTAAAGCCAACTCTTCTACATAATTGATCAAGTATTCATCGCCTGCGTCCCATGCTTGCAGGGTTTCATTGGCGTTGTTTGGGTATCTGAATAGGGTAAGCTGTCGGTCAAAGAGATTGAGTTCGGTTTTCATGCAATGGTATTTTTTTCATTGAGTTTTAACGATATTCTCGCAGAAGGATAGCAAACAAGATAGGCACAGCTAACAAAAAACACTTAGGGATCTTCGTCTAACACCTAAGACATTGTTAGAATGAAGGCTCGTTTTTTGTGTATGTATGAAATTTCGCATTAGTTCGACTTATACTTTTTAAGTTGGTGAGAGAGAGGGTTTGAATATGATTCAAGAAATCATAGAGACAAAATTACACCATACATTTGAACCTAGTCACTTGAGTGTGGTGAATGAAAGCTACATGCACAATGTACCACCGGGTTCGGAAAGTCACTTTAAAGTGATTGTGGTGAGCGATCTTTTTGAAGGTAAAAGATTGATCGCTAGACATCGTTTAGTGAATCAAGCTTTAGCGAATGAACTGGAAAATAACATCCACGCTTTGGCGATTCATACCTATACTGTTCAGGAATGGAAACTACAGCGAGATGGCGCGCCAGATAGCCCTATGTGTATGGGTGGTACCAGTCATTGAGCGATTTATAACCTGAAGTGTTAAATTTTCAGTTGTTCTATTCAAAAAGATGGTCAAGCCATCTTTTTTTCTATGTGTACAAAATCGACAAATTGCGTGACAAATTTGGTTAAGAAATGCGTTAACACTGTTTCAACAAATGAACGGAATGAATAGGATGTTTCAAACTATGAATTTCACCTATTCATCTGGCACGATGGTTTTGGGCCATTTGTGCGACATGTCAAAGTTATGAACAATAGTTAGCCTATATCTATCAATTCTTTCCAAATAATACGGCTAATGCGTTTATTGGTCATGGCATCGCGTTTGGAAAAGATGCTAAACTATCGCACCTGATAAATCTCTTCACTAAACTGTGAAGTGATTTTTAATAGGATGTTGCGATTTTGGCGTTTAAAACATCGCCAAAACCGGACACTGATGTCGTGTCTAAAAGTTACGCAATCATAAAGAATCTTTTTCCCGATAAAAGTAGTGCAAGTGCGTATGATTACAATAAAGAAGGGTTTGGACCTTCCTATCGCAGGAGCTCCTTCCCAGGTGATTAATGATGGTAAATCCATCACAAAAGTCGCCTTGCTTGGCGAAGAGTACGTTAGCATGCGTCCTACGATGCATGTTCGCGTTGGTGATGAAGTGAAGAAAGCCCAAGTTCTTTTTGAAGACAAAAAGAACCTTGGCGTGAAATTTACTTCTCCAGTGAGTGGTAAAGTTATCGAAGTGAATCGTGGCGCGAAGCGTGTACTTCAATCTGTTGTGATTGAAGTGGCAGGCGACGAGCAGGTGACCTTTGATAAGTTTGAAGCCTCTCAACTAGCAGGTCTTGATCGCGAAGTGATCAAAACTCAGTTGGTTGAATCTGGCCTTTGGACCGCTCTGCGTACTCGTCCGTTCAGCAAGGTTCCAGCAATTGAATCGACAACTAAAGCGATTTTCGTTACCGCAATGGATACCAATCCATTGGCAGCGAAGCCTGAGTTGATCATCAATGAACAAGCGGAAGCGTTTGTTGCTGGTTTGGATGTGCTTTCAGCCCTAACAGAAGAGAAGGTTTACGTTTGTAAATCTGGTACGAGTTTGCCTCGTTCTTCTCAATCTAATGTGGAAGAGCACGTATTTGACGGCCCACACCCTGCTGGTCTAGCGGGTACCCACATGCATTTCCTCTACCCAGTGAATGCAAACAACGTGGCATGGAGCATTAACTACCAAGACGTGATCGCGTTTGGTCAGTTGTTCCTAACCGGTGAACTATTCACTGACCGTGTTGTTTCTCTGGCAGGTCCTGTTGTGAATAACCCACGCCTAGTTCGCACCATTATGGGTGCAAGCTTGGATGAGTTAACTGACAGTGAAATGATGCCAGGTGAAGTTCGTGTGATTTCTGGTTCAGTACTAACAGGTACTCATGCCACGGGACCTCACGCTTACTTGGGTCGTTACCACCTGCAGGTTTCTGTTCTGCGTGAAGGTCGTGACAAAGATTTGTTTGGTTGGGCAATGCCTGGTAAGAACAAGTTCTCTGTGACCCGCTCTTTCCTTGGTCACCTGTTTAAAGGTCAGTTGTTTAATATGACAACCACCACAAACGGTAGTGATCGTTCAATGGTTCCAATTGGTAACTACGAGCGCGTAATGCCACTTGATATGGAACCTACTTTGCTGCTTCGTGATCTGTGTGCAGGCGATACCGACAGTGCTCAAGCACTGGGTGCGCTGGAACTGGATGAAGAAGACCTAGCATTGTGTACCTTTGTATGCCCAGGTAAATACGAGTACGGTCAACTACTACGTGACTGCCTGAATACAATTGAGAAGGAAGGGTAAGTTTCATGGGCCTTAAGAAGTTTCTTGAAGACATCGAACACCACTTTGAACCAGGCGGCAAACACGAAAAATGGTTTGCTCTGTACGAAGCTGCGGCAACGCTATTCTACACGCCAGGTTTGGTGACGAAAAAGAGCTCACACGTTCGTGATAGCGTTGACCTAAAACGCATCATGATCATGGTTTGGTTTGCAGTGTTCCCAGCAATGTTCTGGGGTATGTACAACGCTGGTGGCCAAGCGATCGCGGCTCTAAACCACATGTACGCTGGTGATCAACTGGCGCAAATCATTGCAGGTAACTGGCACTACTGGCTAACCGAGATGCTGGGCGGAACGATTTCTGCTGACGCAAGCTGGGGTAGTAAGATGTTGCTTGGTGCAACCTACTTCCTACCAATCTACGCAACGGTATTCCTCGTTGGTGGTTTCTGGGAAGTGCTATTCTGTATGGTGCGTAAGCACGAAGTTAACGAAGGTTTCTTCGTAACCTCGATCCTTTTCGCATTGATCGTTCCTCCAACGCTACCTCTATGGCAAGCAGCGCTAGGTATTACCTTTGGTGTTGTGGTTGCTAAAGAGATCTTTGGTGGTACTGGTCGTAACTTCCTGAACCCAGCGTTAGCAGGTCGTGCTTTCCTATTCTTCGCTTACCCAGCGCAAATTTCGGGTGACGTAGTGTGGACAGCAGCGGACGGCTTCTCTGGTGCAACTGCGCTAAGCCAGTGGGCTCAAGGCGGCAACAGTGCACTAGTAAACACAGTGACTGGTGCGCCAATCACGTGGCTAGACGCGTTTATCGGTAACATCCCAGGTTCAATCGGCGAAGTTTCTACGCTTGCATTGATGATCGGTGCAGCAATGATCGTTTACATGAGAATCGCATCTTGGCGCATCATTGCCGGCGTAATGATCGGTATGATCGTCGTATCGACATTGTTCAACGTGATCGGTTCTGATACTAACGCAATGTTCAGCATGCCATGGCACTGGCACCTAGTTTTAGGTGGTTTTGCATTCGGTATGTTCTTTATGGCAACCGACCCAGTATCGGCTTCATTTACCAACAAAGGTAAGTGGTGGTACGGCATTCTTATCGGTGCAATGTGTGTCATGATTCGTGTTGTTAACCCAGCATACCCAGAAGGTATGATGCTGGCGATTCTATTCGCGAACCTGTTTGCACCACTGTTTGACCATCTAGTGGTTGAGAAGAACATCAAGCGGAGACAAGCACGCTATGGCAAGTAATGACAGCATTAAAAAGACGCTGGGTGTTGTTGTCGGGTTGAGCCTTGTTTGTTCAATCGTAGTATCAACAGCAGCCGTGGGTTTGCGTAGCAAGCAGCAAGACAACGCTGTGCTAGACAAGCAAACAAAAATTCTTCAAGTGGCCGGCATTGAAGCATCAACGCCAGCTCAAGTGAGAGAGTTTTACGGCGAGTACATTGAGCCACGTTTAGTGGATCTCAATACTGGCAACTTCGTTGACGGTAATGCAGCTAAATATGATCAGCGTTCAGCAGCAAAAGATCCTGCTCAGTCAATCAAGCTGACCGCTGAACAAGACAAAGCTAAGATCATCCGTCGTGCAAATGTTGGCGTGGTTTACCTTGTTAAGAACGAAGGTAAAACCGAACAGTTGATTTTGCCAGTACATGGCACTGGTTTATGGTCAATGATGTACGCATTTGTTGCAGTACAAACGGATGGTAACACTGTGAATGGCATTACTTACTATGAACAGGGTGAGACTCCGGGATTAGGTGGCGAAGTTGAAAACCCATCTTGGCGTGCACAGTTCGTAGGCAAGAAACTGTTTGACGAAAACCACAAGCCAGCCATCAAGGTAGTGAAAGGTGGTGCGCCAGTAGGTTCTGAGCACGGTGTCGATGGCCTATCAGGTGCGACACTGACGGGTAATGGTGTTCAAGGTACATTCGACTTCTGGTTGGGAGATATGGGCTTTGGTCCATTCCTAGCAAAAGTGCGTGATGGAGGTCTGAACTAATGTCTAGTGCACAAAACATTAAAAAGAGCATTCTTGCGCCAGTATTGGATAACAACCCAATTGCGCTCCAAGTTCTTGGTGTATGTTCTGCGCTTGCAGTAACTACCAAACTAGAAACAGCGTTTGTTATGACACTAGCGGTAACGTTTGTAACTGCATTGTCTAACTTCTTTGTTTCTGTAATCCGTAACCACATCCCTAACAGTGTGCGTATCATCGTTCAAATGGCGATCATCGCATCTCTAGTAATCGTGGTAGACCAGATCTTGAAAGCTTACTTGTACGATATCTCTAAACAGCTATCGGTATTCGTAGGTCTTATCATTACTAACTGTATCGTAATGGGTCGTGCAGAAGCGTTCGCGATGAAATCTGCACCAGTTCCATCGCTGATCGACGGTATTGGTAACGGTCTTGGCTATGGTTTTGTTCTTATTACTGTGGGCTTCTTCCGTGAACTATTCGGTAGCGGTAAGTTGTTTGGTATGGAAGTACTACCACTAGTAAACAATGGTGGTTGGTATCAGCCAAATGGTCTGATGCTTCTAGCGCCATCTGCATTCTTCCTAATCGGCTTCATGATTTGGGCGATTCGTACGTTCAAACCAGAGCAAGTAGAAGCGAAGGAGTAAGGGCAACATGGAACATTACATCAGTCTGTTAATTAAATCGATTTTCATCGAGAACATGGCTCTGTCTTTCTTCTTGGGTATGTGTACCTTCTTGGCGGTATCTAAGAAAGTGAAGACCTCTTTCGGTCTAGGTGTTGCAGTAGTGGTTGTTTTGACTATTGCTGTACCAGTGAACAACTTGGTTTACAACTTAGTACTTAAGGAAAACGCGCTCGTCGACGGCGTGGATCTGAGCTTCCTAAACTTCATCACCTTTATCGGTGTAATTGCGGCACTCGTACAGATTCTAGAGATGATTCTTGACCGTTTCTTCCCGCCTCTGTACAACGCGCTAGGCATCTTCCTACCGCTGATCACAGTAAACTGTGCGATCTTCGGTGGTGTATCTTTCATGGTACAACGTGACTACAACTTTGCTGAATCTGTTGTTTATGGTTTCGGTGCAGGTGTGGGTTGGATGCTCGCGATTGTTGCCCTTGCAGGTATCCGTGAGAAGATGAAGTACTCAGATGTCCCTCCTGGTCTGCGTGGTTTAGGCATTACCTTTATCACTGTAGGTTTGATGGCGTTAGGCTTTATGTCTTTCTCTGGTGTTCAACTGTAAGTCGGGTAAACCGCAGCAAATAAGGAATAGTTAATGTCTACTATTATTTTTGGTGTAGTGATGTTTACCTTGATTATACTGGCTCTAGTACTAGTGATTCTTTTCGCTAAGTCTAAGCTTGTACCAACAGGTGACATTACAATATCTATCAACGGCGACGCCGATAAGGCGATCGTAACTTCTCCAGGTGGCAAGCTACTAAGCGCGTTAGCTGGTTCAGGTGTATTCGTTTCTTCTGCTTGTGGTGGCGGTGGCTCTTGTGGTCAGTGTCGCGTAAAAGTGAAGAGCGGTGGTGGTGATATCCTTCCAACTGAGTTGGATCACATCACTAAGGGTGAAGCGCGTGAAGGTGAGCGTCTAGCGTGTCAGGTGGCTGTGAAAACAGACATGGACATCGAGCTACCAGAAGAAATCTTCGGCGTGAAAAAGTGGGAATGTACGGTTATCTCTAACGATAACAAAGCAACATTCATTAAAGAGCTTAAGCTACAAATTCCAGATGGCGAATCAGTACCTTTCCGTGCTGGTGGTTACATCCAGATTGAAGCACCAGCTCACCACGTGAAATACGCAGATTTCGACGTACCAGAAGAGTACCGCGGTGACTGGGACAAGTTTAACCTGTTCCGTTACGAGTCTATCGTAAAAGAAGACATCATCCGTGCATACTCAATGGCGAACTACCCTGAAGAGTTCGGCATCATCATGCTAAACGTACGTATCGCGACTCCGCCGCCAAATAACCCAGACGTAGCACCGGGTCAGATGTCTTCTTACATCTGGTCACTAAAAGAAGGTGATAAGTGTACGATTTCTGGTCCATTTGGTGAGTTCTTCGCGAAAGATACAGATGCAGAAATGGTCTTCATCGGTGGTGGTGCAGGTATGGCTCCTATGCGTTCTCATATCTTTGACCAACTGAAGCGTTTGAAGTCTAAGCGTAAGATGTCTTACTGGTACGGTGCGCGTTCTAAGCGTGAAATGTTCTACGTAGAAGACTTCGATGGCCTAGCGGCTGAGAATGATAACTTCGTATGGCACTGTGCACTGTCTGATCCGCTTCCAGAAGATAACTGGGATGGTTACACAGGCTTCATCCACAATGTGCTTTACGAAAACTATCTGCGTGATCACGATGCACCAGAAGATTGTGAATACTACATGTGTGGTCCACCGATGATGAACGCGGCTGTTATCGGCATGCTGAAAAATCTCGGTGTTGAAGATGAAAACATCCTACTGGATGACTTCGGTGGTTAATTTCATCTAACCCATTGAAACTATGGCTGGCTCGTAGGAGCCAGCCATTCTTTTTTCCTCGCTATTCTTTTTTCTTTTTTTGAATAGTGCGCCAAATGGCCATAGAAAATCGGTGCGTTAACCGTGAACCTATTTTCCATATCCATTTAATAACAATAGGAGTTTAACAAGTGAAAAAGTGGCTTGTTGCTTTCGCTTCTCTATTGGTACTTGCTGGTTGCGAAAAGCCCGCAGAGCAGGTACATCTTAGCGGCCCAACGATGGGCACGACTTACAATATCAAATACATCACTCAAGAAGGTTTACCAAAGCCGGACGTACTTCAGCAAGAGATCGACCGTTTGCTAGAAGAAGTTAACGATCAGATGTCGACGTACCGAAAAACCTCTGAATTGAGCCGTTTTAATCAGTCTCGCGATTCTGCGCCGTTTGCGGTTTCTCAACAAACGGCCACCGTTGTTAAGGAAGCGATTCGTCTCAATCATTTGACCTTGGGGGCATTGGATGTCACCGTTGGACCTTTGGTTAACTTGTGGGGATTTGGTCCTGAAGCGCGTCGTGATGTTGTGCCGAGTGCTGACGATTTAGCGGAACGTAAAGCGCAAACCGGCATTGAGCATTTGTCGGTTGTTGATAACACGTTGATCAAAACCTTGCCTAACCTCTATGTGGATCTGTCGACGATTGCGAAAGGTTGGGGCGTTGATGTGGTTGCAGACTATATTCAATCTCAGGGCGTACAAAACTACATGGTCGAAATCGGCGGTGAAATTCGCTTAAAAGGGGTTAACCGTGAAGGGGTGCCTTGGCGTATCGCGATTGAAAAGCCGTCGGTAGAAGAGCGCGCTATCCAAGATATTATCGAACCGGGTGATATGGCGATCGCGACTTCCGGTGATTACCGTAACTACTTTGAGCGTGATGGTATTCGTTATTCTCACATCATTAACCCAGAAACAGGCATGCCAATTAACCATAGAGTGGTTTCTGTCACCGTGTTAGACAAATCCTCGATGACAGCAGATGGTCTCGCAACCGGTCTAATGGTGTTGGGTGAAGAAAAAGGCATTGAGATCGCTAATCAAAATAGCATCCCAGTGCTAATGATCGTGAAAACAGATGATGGCTTTACAGAAATCGCTTCTGAAGCGTATAAGCCATATTTGAAGAATCAGTAAGTGATATAGGTTTGTTGATATGAGTACATTTCTAATTACCTTTGGTGTGTTTGTCGCCGTGATTGCCGCCATGGCAGTAGGCTACATCTTCCAGAAAAAGGTGGTGAAGGGAAGCTGTGGCGGTCTGGGTGCTGTTGGCATTGAAAAAGTGTGTAACTGCCCTGAGCCCTGTGATGCGCGTAAAAAACGCGAAGCACGTGAAGCCGCGCGCGCGGAAAAATTGGCTCAGTGGGACAAAGACCGCATCGCTTGATGTGAGTGGATAGCACTTATGCTCTCTACTCATGCCATTTGAATTAAGCTAGCCAACACTATAAGAAATCCGAGTTCATTGAGCGACTCGGATTTTTGTTTCTCGCCAAAACACTTCACTTGTTGATGGCGTGACTTGAAAACTCACTTTTTAATTGACTCCACTCATTCTGCTACTTCCTCACTGTTGTTCCATTAAATAACTAAAGCAATCCAATCTTTAGTCGATAAAGAAGGCAAAGCAACGTCTTTATCGAGAGGAAAGATGGCCATCACCGTTAATACCAACGTTTCTGCATTGGTCGCTCAGCGACACCTGGCGAATGCAACCGACATGCTGAATCAATCCTTGGAGCGTTTGTCTTCAGGGAAGCGTATTAATAGTGCAAAAGACGATGCGGCAGGGCTGCAAATTTCGAATCGTCTTCAGTCGCAAATGCGTGGTTTAGATATCGCGGTGCGAAATGCCAATGATGGCATCTCCATTATGCAGACTGCGGAAGGGGCAATGAATGAAACCACTAATATCCTCCAAAGGATGCGTGATCTTTCATTGCAATCCGCCAATGGTTCCAATAGCCATGCTGAAAGAATTGCCTTACAAGAAGAAATGACCGCGTTAAATGACGAGTTGAACCGTATCGCAGAAACCACCTCGTTCGGTGGGCGTAAATTGCTCAATGGTTCCTTTGGCTCGGCTGCCTTTCAGATAGGGGCAGCGTCAGGTGAAGCGGTACAAGTGCAACTGAAGTCGATGCGCAGTGATGGTATTGATATGGGTGGCTTCAGTTACATTGCAAACGGACGTGCCCATTCTGATTGGCAAGTAAAAGAGGGGGCGAATGCGCTTAGCATGTCATTCACGAATCGTTTTGGTGAAACGGAAACGATCCAAATTAATGCGAAAGCCGGCGATGATATCGAAGAGCTTGCGACCTACATTAATGGTCAGACTGACAAAGTCACGGCATCGGTAAATGAAGAAGGCCAGTTACAGTTGTTTATGGCCGGCGAAGAAACCTCAGGAACGTTATCGTTTTCAGGAGACTTAGCCAGTGAACTAGGTTTTCAGCTAAAAGGTTACGATGCGGTGGATAATATCGACATTACGTCTGTCGGTGGCGCTCAACAAGCAGTGGCGGTCCTTGATACCGCGATGAAATACGTCGATAGTCATCGTGCTGAGCTAGGGGCATATCAAAACCGCTTCAGCCATGCGATTAATAACCTCGACAACATTCACGAAAACTTGGCGACATCAAACAGTCGAATTCAAGATACAGACTATGCGAAGGAAACCACGCGCATGGTCAAACAACAGATCCTACAGCAAGTCAGTACTTCTATTTTGGCGCAGGCGAAAAAAGGGCCGAATCTCGCGTTGACCTTGCTGGGATAAGCGCCGGAGTGACTGGCACAGAGCTTGCGATACAAAAGAGAGTAAGTGAGTAGGAGTGGGCTGAAAAAAAGTGAACAGCTCTTATCGACAGTACCATTCAAATCTTTAGTCCTATTTTTGATGTTTTTATACTTTTTACCGCTTTAATCACGAAAACCCCTTCAAACAAACTTTTTTCAAAAAAATCGCATTTTTTTCCTAAAGGATTTCCAAACCGAGCCGTT
>NZ_JAKGCY010000019.1:0-35324 GCF_021852965.1 Vibrio floridensis
TTCTCTCAAAGCGGAGGTGCATTCTAGCGAGTTAATTTGAAGAGTCAAACACTTTTTCAAATTTATTTTCTCAGAAGCTTTTACCTCACCCGACGTTGCTGAGGCCTTACGCCGTCTGCCGTGTCGGTGGATGCGCATTATAGGGAAGGCAGTTTCTTTGGCAACCCCTAATTTGAAAAAAAGTCACCAAAAGCGTTTGTTTGATTACAAAGCCAACAATGTGGCGCAAAAGAGAGCAAAACACCCCCTTTTGCGACTAATAAGATGGGGTAAATGACAGGACAAACTTAAATAAAGGCGTATGCATCAGCAAACATTCTTTCACGCTTAGCTTGTTTTTGCTGTGTAAATTGCTCTCTTGCTAAGCCAGCCATCTCAAATCGACCTGCGATGTAAATATCGTAGTTTTCCAAACTACTAAAATCCTCGTGGATGGCTTGTAATACGTTACCCACTTTGCCTTGCCAATTCGCAGGAGACTCTTCCACGACGGGAATAAAATGCACATTCGCATTTTGACTGGCAATCAAAGCCAACTCTTCGCTCGCGTAAAGTTGTGAATAATCTCTAGCGCCCCAGTAAAGATGAATTGGATTTGGCTTATTCTGCGCGATACAGTGATCGAGAATAGAGCGTACATAACTAAAACCCGTTCCACCAGCAATGAGTAACATCGGTCTTTCGCTCTCTTCGCGGATCCACGCATCGCCATGTGGTGCATCAATATCAATATAGCTATCGTTATCCAATGCATTTTGCATCACTTCCACCACTTCAAGTGCATAGGCATTATGCTCGGCAGCACCGATATGTAACTCTAACTCCCCTTCGTGACGGCAAGGGCTACTGGCAATGGAAAATGGACGCTTGTCTTTCTCACCCATCATCACCATGAGATATTGACCTGCTTTAAAGGAGACTGGGTTTTCAGGATGCAATAGGATCTGGTAAGTGTTGCAGGCTAGTGGCTTAATCGACTTTACTTTACATTGAATTGTCATGGTATTCCTCTGACTTACTCTTCGGCGAAGGTAAGTTCTAAATTACTTTCTGTATAGGCCAGACAAGGAAATATCCAGCCTTGTCGTTGTTCTTGTTCAGTTAATAGTGGCTCTAGTTGATAACGAATCTCTCCAGAGACTTTTCGGCACATGCACATTGCACATGACCCCATTTGGCAACGGTTTGGAAACGCAATGTTATTGTTGAGCGCAGCGTCCAAAACCGTTTCACCTTCTCTAACGACAAAAGAGATATCCATAGGAAGAAGGCGTACCATATGGCTCATAGAATACCGAACTCCTGCCAAAGCGCATCGACTTTAGCCACAAGTTTAGGATCTTTTTTAATCGGTTTTCCCCATTCTCTCGTGATTTCTTCAGGGTACTTATTGGTGGCATCAAAAACCAATTTGGCGCTACAACTCTCACTACCGTCTATCTTCAACGTATCGCGTGCTGGATCCATCCGAGTAGTGATCGCCCAGATGATGTCATGCCAATCATCGGCTTTGACATCGTCATCACACACCACGATAAATTTATTGCGCTGCTTGACGCTCTCGACTTGCCATAAGCTTTCTACCACTTCTTTGCATTGCCCAGCATGGGGTTTATTGATTTTAACAACCATAAACTGACCACTCGCAACCGCTGGCACATAGATATCTGATATTAGAGGATGGACCGCTTTAAGTGCATTGACATCGAAACC
The DNA here is from genome assembly GCF_021852965.1 of Vibrio floridensis. NCBI lineage: Bacteria > Pseudomonadati > Pseudomonadota > Gammaproteobacteria > Vibrionales > Vibrionaceae > Vibrio > Vibrio floridensis. The sequence continues at coordinate 1,714 of NZ_JAKGCY010000019.1, forward strand.
AATCTGCGACACAAACTCTGTGGACACCGTCGCCCCTTGCAATGCTAGCTCCGCCTCCCATTTTATGGTGGCATCTAGGCCCATCTTTGAACCTAACCCAGCCACAGGTGAGGCAAAATCGAGAGAATCTATCGGCGTGCTCTCAATAAATAGAGAGTCGAGTATCGGGTTCATATTTTTCGTCATCGCCTTAACGACATCATCCCAATCACGCGCATTCACTGATTCATCACACACCACTACATACTTGGTGTACATGAATTGACGTAAAAAAGACCAAACACCCATCATCACGCGTTTCGCATGGCCTGGGTACTGCTTTTTCATCGTCACGACAGCCATTCGGTAAGAGCACCCTTCCGGTGGCAGATAGAAATCTTCTATTTCAGGGAACTGCTTTTGCAAGATCGGCACGAAAACTTCATTGAGAGCCACCCCTAATACCGCGGGTTCATCTGGTGGGCGACCGGTGTAAGTACTATGATAGATAGGCTCTTTACGCATCGTAATATGCGTGATGGTAAAAACGTGGTGTTTTTCCTTTTCATTGTAATAGCCAGTATGGTCACCATAAGGCCCTTCATCAGCATACTCATTAGGATCGATATAGCCTTCGAGCACAATCTCTGCACTCGCGGGGATTTCGAGATCATTGCTGACGGACTTGACCACTTCGGTTTTACTCCCACGCAAGAGACCTGCAAAAGCATATTCCGAAAGTGTATCTGGTACTGGTGTCACCGCCCCTAGAATCGTCGCAGGATCCGCACCGAATGCAACCGACACAGGAAAAGGTTTGCCGGGGTACTTTTCCATCCAGTCACGCAGATCCAAAGCCCCACCTCGGTGTGCTAGCCAGCGCATGATGATTTTGTTTTTTGCGATTTTCTGTTGACGGTAGATCCCCAAATTTTGGCGTTTTTTGTTGGGACCTCGCGTAATGGTTAATCCCCAAGTTAACAGTGGCGCAACATCATCTTGCCAGCAGCTCATCACGGGAATCTTGTCCAGATCAACCTCTTCACCTTGCCAAACCACTTCTTGGCATGCGGCTTTGCGTAAACGCTTCACAGGCATGTTTAAAACTTGTTTGAACACAGGCAACTTATCCAAAGCGTCTTTAAAACCTTTAGGTGGCTCAGGTTCTTTGAGATAGGCAAGCCACTGCCCAACCTCACGCAATTCTTTAACTTGTTCTCTTCCCATCCCCATCGCAACACGCTCAGCGGTACCAAATAAGTTTGTCAACACTGGGATATCGTAACCAATTGGGTTTTCGAACAGTAAAGCCGGACCGCCCGCTCGTAGTGTTCGGTCACTGATCTCGGTCATTTCATAGGCGGGATCAACGGGGTGAGTAATGCGCTTTAATTGCCCTTTCTTCTCTAGGTGATTGAGGAAGTCGCGTAAATCCTTAAAACTCATAGGCCTTCTACATGAAGTGGGTAAACTTGAGGCAGTATAACAAAACGCATTTCGATAGGATCCGCTAATTTTGTGAGGCTATTTTACAACTTTTATTTTAAAGCTTGTGCGATGAGATGACGCTTAACCGGGTAGCCACCCGATAATACCTCTTGCAACCATCCCTCATGGCCTTGTTTACTGAGCTCTTTCGCCACCAGCACAGCATCATCAGGCAGAACCATTCTCGTAATAAGAAACTGCTTCACGTCTTGGGAGAGCGGATGTTTACTTGCCAGCGCCTGAATCGCTTGTTCTTTCAGGCTTGGATTCAACGCTGCCGCCATCACTTGTTGCAACGCCTGTTCATCTCCCATAGATGCCAAACGTGTTAACTCTGCTTGGCTGTTGTGATCCGCTTTCATCCGCCACAATAGATGATACACATCTGGACGCTCGCTCACTTGAGCAAAACGCACGACGACGGCGGAAGAAGGTAACCAAGTGGTGATGGGCTTATCGACTAATTGATTCACTAATCGATCTAACGCTTCTGGCGATAAACTGTCCAACTCTTTGAGTAGCAAAGATTCGCGCAATTGAACTTGATGAGTAGAGCCTGAGAGCCACGTCTGCAAATCAAGCTTTCCTTGCTCCGCTAATAAAATGAACTCCAACGTGGATTGGTCTTGTTTCCAACGCTTGATAAGTCGACTGGCAATGGCAGGATAGTTAAACGCAGGGACAGTAAACTCGTAACCATCCCCTTTTTCAACCACTTGGTAAGCTGGTGTTTGCTTGATTTGTGACTCGACAAAAAGCGCCATCCGAGGCGTTAAGATCACTTGATTTTTCTCAAGCTTATCGAGCAAGACATAACGCACCACTTCTTGTTGAGGGAGTGCTAATCGTTCTAAAGAAAACTTCAGCTCATTTGTTTTGTCGCGAAGTGCATAATCCAAAAGTTCAGAGACTTTGCTCTCGACTTGTTGATCTTGAAGCCACTGCTGCACCGTGTCGGCTGGCACTTCCTTCGCCAACGCAATCTGCGGCATCCAAGACAGTGATAAAGAGAGGAGTAGCGACGACAACAATCCATGTTGCATATTAACCTCCTGTTAACATTCAAATCCATTCTGAACAGTTATTCGGCTAAATGCAAACAAAAACGCCACTCGAAGTGAGTGGCGTTTTCTTAAAGTCAGTCTTTTATTGACGGCGCATTGCGTCAAAAAATTCATCGTTGGTTTTCGTCATCGCAAGCTTATCGATGAGGAATTCCATCGCGTCTGTTTCGCCCATAGGATGAACAATCTTACGCAGAATCCACATTTTCTGTAGTTCATCTGGCTTCGTCAGCAACTCTTCACGACGAGTACCAGAGCGGTTGAAGTCAATAGCTGGGAATACACGTTTTTCCGCGATCTTACGGTTCAAATGCAGTTCCATGTTACCGGTACCCTTGAACTCTTCGTAGATCACTTCGTCCATCTTAGAACCTGTGTCAACCAACGCAGTCGCGATAATGGTTAAGCTACCGCCTTCCTCAACATTACGCGCCGCACCGAAGAAACGTTTTGGACGGTGCAGTGCGTTTGCGTCCACACCACCTGTCAGTACTTTACCTGATGAAGGGACAACGGTGTTGTATGCGCGAGCAAGACGAGTAATTGAGTCAAGTAGAATCACCACATCCTTCTTGTGCTCAACGAGACGCTTCGCTTTCTCGATAACCATTTCTGCAACTTGAACATGGCGAGATGCTGGCTCATCAAAAGTAGAAGCAACCACTTCACCTTTCACTAGACGCTGCATCTCGGTCACTTCTTCTGGACGTTCATCAATCAGTAGTACCATCAACACACACTCTGGGTGGTTGTAAGTGATGCTCTGAGCGATGTTTTGTAGCAGCATGGTTTTACCCGCTTTTGGCGGAGCAACAATCAAACCACGTTGGCCTTTACCGATCGGCGATGCCAAATCCAATACACGTGCTGTGATGTCTTCTGTCGAACCATTACCACGTTCCATCACCATACGCTCATTCGCGTGCAGCGGCGTCAAGTTCTCAAATAGGATCTTGTTGCGAGCGTTGTCTGGCCTATCATCGTTAACCGTGTTGACTTTCAACAGTGCAAAGTAACGTTCGCCATCTTTAGGTGGGCGAATTTTCCCTGCAATCGAGTCACCAGTACGTAGGTTGAAACGACGAATTTGGCTTGGTGATACGTAGATATCGTCCGGACCAGCTAGGTACGAACTGTCTGCACTACGTAGGAAACCAAAACCGTCTTGCAGAATTTCCAGAACCCCATCGCCAAAGATGTCTTCGCCGCCTTTTGCGTGCGCTTTGAGGATTGCGAAGATAATGTCTTGTTTACGTAAACGCGCCAGGTTTTCCAGACCCAAGCTCTCACCGAGCTTGACTAAGTCTGATACCGGTTTGTTTTTCAATTCGGTAAGGTTCATGGTGGTGGATTCTTGTTTAGTCAAAATAAGATCTGTTTTCTAGTTAAGATGGATTTGGTCTCAGGATCGACCAAGAAGAGAAGTTGTTTAATTAACGTGCGATAAATTAGCACTAAATAAAACTCTAGTCCAGAGTTTGAAAAAAACAAAACCGCGCATTTTGATATTGCACGGTTTTGTTATTAATCACTTATGGATTATAGGTTCGCATCCAAAAACTCTTTCAATTGAGTTTTTGACAGTGCGCCCACTTTCGTTGCCGCTACACTGCCGTTTTTGAAAAGCAGCAGGGTTGGGATGCCACGAATACCAAACTTAGGTGGTGTGCCTGCGTTGTGGTCAATATTCAGTTTGCCGATAGTGAGTTTGCCTTCGTACTCTTCTGCGATTTCGTCCAGGATTGGGGCAATCATCTTACAAGGACCACACCATTCTGCCCAAAAATCAACTAGTACTGGGCCTGCAGCGTTGATAACGTCGTTTTCGAAACCTTCGTCAGACAGCTGCAAAATCTTGTCACTCATCTTCCACTCCAATGTGTTTTTCGAAACTGGTTGGATGATAACCAGTAATTTGATGCTCTATTGGAATGTATTTGCTTTCTTAATGCAAGCTTTAGCTGATATTCTATAGCCATGAAAAAGACGCATATCACAGAGCAAAAGTTCGCCGATTTGGGTTTAAATCCCCAAGTTGTTGAAGGATTGGAAAAAAAAGGGTTTGAGTTTTGTACCCCTATCCAAGCCTTGGCGTTGCCGGTACTGCTCTCCGGCCAAGACATCGCAGGCCAGGCCCAAACCGGGACTGGTAAAACGCTCGCGTTTCTTACTGCTACCTTTAACCATTTGTTGACCACACCTGCACACGAAGGCCGTCAGCCAACCCAGCCACGTGCCATCATCATGGCGCCAACACGTGAGTTAGCGATTCAGATCTACAACGATGCTGAGCCTCTAATCGCAAGTACTGGCATCAAAGCAGCCCTCGCTTACGGCGGTGAAAGCTATGATAAGCAGTTAGCCAAGCTACAAGGTGGCGTTGACGTTCTGATCGGCACCACTGGTCGTATTATCGATTTTTACAAGCAGCGTGTGTTTAACCTCAATAACATTCAAGCGGTTGTGCTTGATGAAGCCGATCGCATGTTCGATTTGGGTTTCATTAAAGACATTCGTTTCTTGTTCCGCCGTATGCCAGCACCACAAGAGCGTCTGAACATGTTGTTCTCGGCGACGCTTTCTTACCGCGTGCAAGAATTGGCGTTTGAGCACATGCATAACCCAGAGCACGTTGTGGTTGAGCCTGAACAAAAAACTGGCCACCGTATTCAAGAAGAGCTGTTCTACCCTTCTAATGAAGACAAAATGGCGCTGCTACAAACACTGATTGAAGAAGAATGGCCAGATCGCGCGATTATTTTCGCTAACACTAAATATAAGTGTGAATCCATCTGGGCTCATCTTGCTGCCGATGGTCACCGCGTTGGCCTGCTCACTGGTGATGTTCCACAGAAGAAACGCGAAAAGATTCTTGAGCAATTTACTCAAGGTTCTGTAGATCTCCTCGTGGCAACCGACGTGGCAGCTCGTGGCCTGCACATACCGCAAGTAACGCATGTCTTTAACTACGATTTACCTGATGACTGTGAAGACTACGTTCACCGTATTGGCCGTACTGGCCGTGCTGGGGCAAGTGGCCACTCGATCAGCTTTGCTTGCGAAGATTACGCCATCAACTTGCCAGCAATTGAAGAATACATTGAGCACACCATTCCGGTCTCGGATTACGATTCAAGTGCCTTGATCCAAGATCTACCAGCGCCAGTCCGTACACCTTCTGCGCGCAATCAGCAGCGCCGCACGAACACTGGCGGTGCACGTTCAGGTGATCGTAAGTCAAACAACCGTCGTCCACGACAACCGCGTCAACACAAGGAAGCGTAAACCGTTTATGAGTCAGGCAGGCAATTCTCCGCTTTATGCAGCCATCGATCTCGGGTCGAATAGTTTTCATATGCTCGTAGTGCGTCATATCGATGGCAGCGTTCAAACTATGGCTAAAATCAAACGCAAAGTGCGTCTTGCCGCCGGGCTTGATGAACACAATGCGCTCAGTAAAGAAGCGATGCAGCGAGGATGGGATTGCCTGAGCTTATTTGCGGAACGGTTGCAAGATATCCCCGCAGAGCACATTCGTATTGTTGGCACAGCCACACTGCGCACCGCCACTAACGTCGATCTGTTTCTGCAAAAGGCCAATCAAATCCTTGGCCACCCGATTGAAGTCATTTCTGGGGAAGAAGAAGCCGCGACGATTTACAAAGGCGTGGCGCACACCTCTGGGGGAAGCGGCCGACGCTTGGTGGTGGATATTGGTGGTGCGAGCACCGAGCTGATCATCGGTGAGGGGTTTGAAGCCAAAGCGCTGACGAGCCTCAAGATGGGTTGCGTAACTTGGCTGGAAAACTTTTTCAAAGATCGCCAACTCAGTGCACGCAACTTTGAGGCCGCCATTGAAGGGGCCAAGCAAACCTTATTACCGATCTTGGAGCAATACAAATCACTCGGTTGGGATGTTTGTGTGGGCGCTTCCGGTACCGTACAAGCGCTGCAGGAAATCATGTTGGCGCAAGGCATGGACGAGGTCATTACCCACGCTAAGCTTAAGCGCTTACAAAAACAAGCCATGCTTGCGGATCATCTCGAAGAACTTGAAATTGAAGGGTTAACCCTCGAAAGAGCACTGGTCTTCCCTAGTGGTTTATCGATTTTGATCGCTATTTTCGAACTGCTGGAAATCGACGCCATGACGCTTGCTGGCGGCGCTTTGCGTGAAGGCTTGGCATACGAGATGATGAGTGAGTTACGCCAAGATGATATTCGAGCACGCACGATTGGTAGCATCCAGAGTCGTTACCAGCTCGACAGTCAATATGGTCAGCAAGTCGCGAATTTGGCCTTAAAGCTGCTGCAACAAGTGGGCGACGTGATGTGGATCCCTGAACCACAAGGGGCCATGTTGCTAGAGACCACAGCCAAACTGCATGAAATTGGGTTGACCATTGATTTCAAAAAAGGTGGTGAGCACAGTGCGTATCTGATGCAGCATCTGGATCTTCCAGGGTTTACTCGCGCACAGAAATTCTTAATGGGTGAAATTGCCCGTCGTTATCGTGAAGGCTTAACCTCGCTCCCAGAACAGCATGCACTGTCTGGCAACAGCGGCAAGCGCCTGCTGCGTTTATTACGCTTGGCCGTGATATTGTCGCATCGCCGTCAGCCATCCTTAGAGCCTGAGGTGACCCTGAGTGCTGAGGGTGACAAACTCACTTTAGCGATTGATGCGCAATGGTTGGAAAACAATCCACTCACTGCTGCAGAACTGGAACTGGAAGCCAACCGCCAAACCGATATTGGCTGGCCTTTGGTTATAGAAAGTCTGGTTATAGAAAGTCGCTAGCTTACAGAGAATAAAAAATCCCGAACCATGATGATTCGGGATTTTTTGTTTGTGTCACTCGAAATCAGATCAACTGGCCATTAACGTGATGCGGAAGCAACCTTAAAGTGAGGATTCACCGCGGTCAGCTTCTTAATCAAGTAATTCAACAGCACGCCATACATAGGGACAAACAGACCCAAGCTGATCACCAGTTTAAAACCATAATCCACCAGCGCAATTTCCGTCCAGTGTTCCGCCATAAACGCGTCTGGGCTTTGATAAAACGCGATAGCAAAGAACGCCAACGTATCCAACGCATTACCAAATAGCGTCGAGCAAGTCGGTGCGACCCACCACTGTTTCATCTGGCGTAGACGGTTGAAGACGTGCACATCGAGGATCTGCCCTAGCAAATACGCCATAAAGCTGGCGATCGCGATGCGTGCAACAAATAAGTTGAACTCACCCAGATGAGCAAAGCCTTGGAACTGCCCTTCAAAGAACAATACCGATAACGCGTAAGAGACAATCAACGCCGGCATCATCACTAAGAATATGATTTTACGTGCCAACTTGGCACCAAAAATGCGGACGGTGAGATCGGTCGCAAGAAAGATAAATGGAAAGGTGAAAGCGCCCCAAGTGGTATGAAAACCCAAAATGGTAAACGGTAGCTGAACAAGGTAATTGCTCGAAGCGATAATGACCAGATGGAACAGGGCCAAATAGATAAGGGCGTTGCGCTGCTGCGCAGGGGTAAAGTTACTCATGCGATACCTTTTTAGTTTGGTTTGGGGGCGAGGGAACCCAAATCGAGTCTTCTCCAACAGGAAAACACTCTTACCAACAATGTAAAATGAAAATGTTTCCGTTCATCGTTTTGCCGATGAAGCGGCGGGCGATTATACATTAATCGATATCGAGTACAAGCAGTGAGCGGTACGCAAACGATTGAACACCATTTCGCCGCTAGCAGAGCCAAAATGCATCGATAAAAAAGGGATGTTTCATGTGAAACATCCCTTTGAAAATGAAAGATTTCGCCCCTAAAAACCTTTGGCAAAAAGTTGCGCTAAGTAGTCCATTACCTCTCGGCTATCATCCACAGTTAACGATTCAAACCACACCGCCTCACTGTAATGTTCCGCTTTCAGAAATAGATGTGTCTCTTCAAAATCGACCAACCAGCTGTGCACGTCTCCATCCCACTGTTTTTCCACCACTTGAGCAGACAACAGTTTTAGAAGCTGCTCAGCCAATGCGGGAAAGGTATCAAGATTAAAGCGTGGCGTGCGAATCAACAATCGACCTTCTTGCGCCATGTACTCCGTTAAACCAAATTCCTTGTTGTTCTCATCCATAATGAGTGATGTGCTCCTGAATCAAATCTAAAAACGGATCCGCGTATTTTTCTAGTTTGCGCTGCCCGACGCCGCTCACCGCGAGCATTTCACCATATGAGGTCGGCAATATTTCAGCCATGTCGATCAGCGTGGCATCACTGAACACCACATACGGTGGGATCTCTTCCTCATCGGCAATCGATTTGCGTAGCTTACGTAATTTGGCGAACAGCTTTTTGTCGTAATGTTTGTTCGATAGCTTATCTGCTTTGGCACTGCGCGCGGCAGTATCCAAACGTGGCACCGCCAGCTCCAACGTCATATCACCACGCAGCAATGGCCTTGCTTCTTCGGTTAACTGCAAAGTCGAATTGCGGGTGATGTTTTGAAACAGCAGCCCTTTGTGGATCAGTTGGCGGAAAATGCTCACCCAATAGTCATGGCTGTGATCGCGCCCTAAACCGTAGGTCGAAATCTTATCGTGACCGTGTTCCCGGATACGAATGTTCTGCATCCCACGCAACACTTCCACTACGTAGCCCATGCCAAAGCTCTGATTAACGCGATAAACACACGACAACGCTTTGCGTGCTTCTTCCGTTGCATCAAAATGCTTCGGCGGATCTAAGCAAATATCGCAATTGCCGCAAGGCTTCTCGCGGTATTCACCGAAATAGTTCAGCAGCACTTGGCGGCGACAGGTTTGCGCCTCAGCAAAAGCACTCATCGCATTGAGCTTATGGCTTTCCACTTGTTTTTGCGGGCCGTCGTCTTTCTCATCCAACATGCGGCGCAACCAAGTGATGTCTGCCGGATCGTAGAGCATCATCGCTTCAGCGGGCAGGCCATCACGCCCTGCTCTGCCTGTTTCTTGGTAGTACGATTCTATATTGCGTGGAATATCAAAATGCACCACAAAGCGCACATTGGGTTTGTTGATCCCCATACCAAAGGCCACTGTCGCCACCACAATCTGGATATCATCCCGCTGAAACGCTTCTTGCACATAAGCGCGCTCATCCGCGTCCATTCCCGCGTGATAACCCGCTGCTCGAATATGGTTATTGCACAGTTTCTCGGTCAGCATTTCGACTTTCTTACGGCTACCACAATAAATAATGCCGCAATTCCCTTTTTGGCTTTCCAAATAGCGAATCACTTGAGAGACCGGCTTGTGCTTCTCCACTAGGTCATAGCGAATGTTGGGGCGATCAAAACTGCCGAGATACACGTGAGGCTCATTAAGATGCAAGCGACTTAAAATGTCTTTGCGCGTCGCATCGTCTGCCGTGGCCGTTAGCGCCATAAACGGCACGTGAGGAAAATGATGCTTCAATTGCCCTAACGCGGCGTACTCGGGGCGGAAATCGTGTCCCCACTGAGAGATACAGTGCGCTTCATCGACAGCAATCATCGCCAAGGGCAAATTTTCCAGCCGCTCAATAAAGTCGCGCATCAACACCCGCTCTGGCGAAACGTACACCAATTTGAGCTGTCCCGCGTGCATGCGGTTGTAGACGCTGAGCAAAGCGTCACGTGATAAGGTCGAGTTGACACATTCTGCCGCCACACCGTTGGCTTTAAGTTGGTCAACCTGATCTTTCATCAGCGAAATCAAAGGGGAGATCACTAAGGTAATACCCTGGCGTACCAGAGCAGGAATTTGATAGCACAGCGATTTGCCGCCACCGGTGGGCATGATCACCAAACTATCTTTTCCCTCAACAGCCGCCTCGATCACCGACTGCTGCCCCTCACGGAAGGTCTGATAGCCAAACACCTGTGATAAGACGCTTTGGGGCGTTATCGAGGCATCGGAAGGGTCGGCAAGCAGCGTGGAAGTCATGAACAGTCTCAGTATTGGTCTTGATGGTGGTCTCGAAAGCACTCAATATTGCGAAATGCCCAAGATAATGAGGGCACATTGTAATGGCGTTTGATGGTGAATTAAACCGCAAAATACTAGGTGATTCCGGACCTCGCTCTTATACTGACCCATCCTTGATAACTAAGTTGGCTATCGTTCAATGACCGCAGAAGAACAACAAAAAGCACGCCAAGGGGTGTTACTCGCCTTAGGTGCTTATACCATGTGGGGCATCGCGCCCATCTATTTTAAGTCGCTCGCGGCGGTCTCTCCACTCGAGATACTCAGCCATCGCGTGGTGTGGTCTTTTTTCTTGCTCGCCGCCCTGCTCCATTTTGGCCGTCATTGGCGCACCGTGCGCGACGTTTTAACCAGCAAGAGCAAAATGCTTTATCTGGTCACGACCGCCATTTTAGTCGGCGCTAACTGGTTAATTTTTATTTGGGCGGTCAATGCCAACCACATGCTCGATGCCAGTCTTGGCTATTACATCAACCCACTGATCAATGTGTTGCTCGGCATGCTGTTTCTTGGCGAGCGATTACGTAAGTTGCAGTGGTTTGCAGTCACCTTAGCGGCTTGTGGCGTGCTGGTGCAGCTTGTCGTCTTTGGTTCGGTACCGATCGTCGCGATTGCCCTCGCCTTTAGCTTTGGCTTCTACGGTTTGCTGCGTAAAAAAGTCAGCGTCGATGCCCAAACCGGACTGTTCATTGAAACCTTGGTGATGCTGCCAGCCGCCGCGATTTACCTGTTGTTTATTGCCGACACCCCCACCTCTAATATGTTGGCCAACCCTAGCCAGCTCAATCTGTTGCTCATTGCCGCTGGTGTCGTTACGACGCTGCCTTTGCTCTGTTTTACCGGCGCTGCCACTCGACTCAAGTTGTCCACCTTAGGCTTTTTCCAATACATAGGCCCAAGTTTGATGTTCTTGCTAGCCGTGTTGATTTACGGTGAAGCCTTCACCAGTGACAAAGCGCTCACCTTCGCCTTTATCTGGGGAGCACTCGTGGTATTTAGTTTCGACGGCTTACGCTATCGCCGCAACAACCGAAAAACCGCACTCAGCCACTGATCGTTTTTTACAAGACAAATGCCATTGAGCTCGCTAAGCTTGGTCACAAACTGACCAAGCTTTTTTGTACTCTATGGAGCAGATCCACTACATCCCAACACAAGATGACAAGCTCAGCCTGATTGATGCGAAGTATCAGAAGTTTGCCTTTTCACGGCACTATCATCTGGATTTCCACATCGGGCTGATTACTCATGGCGAACAGCAGTTCCATTCACAGGGTTGTCATCATCACGTTGGTCATGGGCAGATTGTCATCATGCCTCCTGACGAGCTGCACGATGGCCATTCCAAACAACAAGAAGGCTATCAGGTGAATGTGTTTGCGATCGAACCTCATCTGTTAAGCGATCTCGCCGATCTTAAGCAAAATGGTCAAATTATCAGCTTTAATCAGTTGATCATCTCCGATCCTGTGGTTTTTTCACAACTTCGTAACCTGCACGCTTGGTTGCGCAGCAAAAACATCAGCCAACTCGCCCAAGATTGTTTGCCATTTGAAGGGTTTAGCACCCTTTTTGATCGCTATGGATCCACTGGCCGCCAAAAAGCCGTACCGCTGGGTCAGCAATCGCAGGCGACACTCAAAGAGTTTCTACTGGCGAATCTCGATCAACCTGTGCGCTTAGAAACACTAGCACAACTCTGCCAACTTTCTCCCACTCAATTTCAGCGCCAGTTCAAAACCAGAATGGGCATGACACCCTATGCGTGGCTGAGCCGCTTACGTTTAGAACAAGCAATGAAGCTGCTTCAAGCGGGCCAATCCAGCACTGAGGTGGCGCACCAAATTGGCTACTATGACCAAGCACATTTCAGCAAAGCCTTCAAACAGACCTACGGTATTACCCCATCGCAAATTGCACGTTAGTGTTGCCTGTGTCAGTTTTTTACAAGCGCAAAGCCGCGCAACCCGAGACAATCAACACTCGATTTTGATGATGCACGAGAAACACTCATGAACGAACTGACGATTTTACTGACGCTGGCAAGCGTCCACTTTATTGCTTTGATGAGCCCCGGCCCCGACGTGGCACTGGTCGTGCAAAACGCAAGCCGCTATGGCCGCCAAACGGGCCTTTTTATTGCCCTCGGTTTGTCTGTTGGCATTTTGCTGCATTCTCTATTAAGCCTGACGGGCGTGAGTTACTTGGTCCACCAGCAACCGATGTTGTATGCCTTATTGCAACTGCTGGGTGGCAGTTATTTGCTCTATTTGGGCATTGGCGCGTTACGTTCCGTATTACGTCATTGGCGTCAGCCATCGGTGAATCCCACCGCCACTCAACGGCAGGACGATCTGAACACGAAACGCCAAGCTTTTCTCAAAGGCTTTGCCACCAACATTCTCAATCCCAAGGCGTTAGTGTTTTTTGTCAGCCTGCTATCGAGCTTAATCCCGGCAACCATGTCGCTCTCAGGTAAGGCCACAGCGGTGATGATTTTATTTGCGTTGTCATTTCTTTGGTTTGCCAGCTTAGCGTGGGCGCTCTCTGGTCGCCGAATGCAACAGCATTTACACAAAGCGAGTGTCTATATTGATGGCATTTGCGGCGTTTTATTCTGCTTAATTGGCGCAGGCATCCTCTACAACACGGTGACTCATCAAGTCATCAGCCAAGTTGCATAGTCTTTTGCTCGTTACCGTGTAAGAGATCTCTCACAAACAAGTAAGCCAATGTCGTTTTTTACGTAAGACACTGGAGAGAAAATAACACTAACCACATGATTTTATTGAATACGCATGCTTTTTAGCCATGTTATACATGTAGAAATGTGCGCTGGATCCGTTGTTGGTGCTGGGGAAAAAGTTACTATGAATATGTCGGAAGGAAGCTGACACGGAACAGGAAATGACTACGGATGAGGTCATCTTCAGGAAGAAGATACGGTTATTCAGGATGAATAGTCGGCATGGAAAGCAAATTGGACATTGAACGGACGCAATAGTAACTAGGATGGTTACTACTAAGGAAGGCAATGGACACCTCTGGATGAGGCAAGGACTGAACATCAGGAAGATATCAGGGACACCGCTCAGGGAACAAGTGATGTGAGCCAACGAGGATTGTTGGTAGACCAGGATAGGTCAAGGACACCGCTAGGAAGGCGACGAAAGGATTAAGCTGACGGATTCAGCATACTATCAAGGATTTGATGCAGGGAGCACTTTAGTAGCTGGATTGCTGCAAGTAAGACCATAACCCCGATGGGCGCAAGCCCTCGGGGTTTTTCTTTGCTTGCTTTTTGTCCCCGCTCACTGCGACATAAAAAACGGCGCCTTCAGCGCCGTTTGCAGATCGAAGATCGATAAACCATCACAGTTTTTCCAGCCTCGCGTAAGCGGTCACCAACCACTTAATGCCTTCCCCATTAAAGGCCACTTGAACGCGACTTTGTGGCCCACTGCCTTCAAAGTTGATGATCGTCCCTTCACCAAACTTCGGGTGACGCACACGAGAGCCGAGCGAAAAGCCCGTTTCGTTGAAGCTCTCTTTGACCACCGTTTGGCTAAAGCGACCACTGCTGGCAGGACGGCTGACTTGCGCTTTCATGCGCACTTCGTCCAAGCAGCTTTCCGGCAGCTCTCGGATAAAACGTGATGGTTTATGGTATTTGTCTTGCCCATACAAACGACGCATTTCAGCGTAGGTAATATAGAGCTTCTGCATTGCCCGAGTCATGCCCACGTAGCACAAACGGCGCTCTTCTTCTAAGCGGCCCGCTTCTTCGGCAGACATCTGGCTCGGGAACATGCCTTCTTCCACGCCCACCATAAACACCAATGGGAACTCCAATCCTTTGGCGCTGTGTAAGGTCATCAGTTGTACCGCGTCTTCGAAATCGTCCGCTTGCCCTTCACCCGCTTCCAAAGCGGCATGGGTTAAGAAAGCAGTGAGCAAACTCATCTCTTCGGCTTCTTCCGGTTTTTCAAACTGACGTGTCGCCGTGACCAGCTCTTCCAAGTTCTCAATGCGAGCCTTGGACTTCTCGCCTTTCTCTTGCTCATACATGGTGTACAAGCCTGAGGATTTGATCACATGGTCGGTTTGAATGTGCAGTGGCATTTCAAAGCTGTCGTCTTCCAGCGCCGTGATCAGCTCGATAAAGCGACTTAACGCACCAGCAGCACGCCCCGTTAACACTTTCTCTTCGATCAAAGCGATACTGGCTTCCCACAAGGTGCAGCCACGATCGCGCGCGGCAAAACGCACCGTTTCCAACGTTTTGTCCCCTAAGCCACGCGTTGGAGTATTAACCACACGTTCAAAGGCTGCGTCGTCATTGCGGTTGGCGATGAGGCGCAGATAGCTCAATGCATCTTTGATCTCTTGGCGCTCGAAGAATCGCATCCCGCCGTAAATGCGATAAGGCAAACCCGCTTGAATCAACGCTTCTTCCAGTACACGCGACTGGGCGTTATTGCGATAAAGCATCGCTGCGTCGTTCAACACGCCGCCTTTGTCCTGCCACTCTTTGATTTTGTTCACCGCAAAACGTGCTTCATCCAATTCGTTGTAAGCAGAATAAATCGAGATCGGTTCACCTTCGACGCCATCGGTCCACAGCTCTTTGCCCATGCGCTCGGTATTGTTGGCAATCAAGGCGTTTGAGGCTTCAAGGATGGTTTTGGTCGAACGGTAGTTTTGCTCGAGGCGAATGGTGTTGACGCTCGGAAACTCAAGAGTGAACTTTTCAATGTTTTCCACTTTCGCGCCACGCCAACCGTAAATCGACTGGTCATCATCGCCGACGATCATCACATGGCATTCAGGCCCTGCCATCATACGCAGCCAAGCGTATTGAATGTTGTTGGTGTCTTGGAACTCGTCCACCAAGATGTGTTTAAAGCGCGCTTGATAGTGTTCGCGGATAAATTTGTTTTCACGCAGTAGCTCATGCGCACGCAGCAAGATCTCCGCAAAGTCGACCAAGCCTGCGCGATCACACGCTTCTTGATAGGCGGTGTACAACTGTAGGTAGGTTTTGGTCACGGGATCGTGGTAGGCATCGATGTGCGCAGGGCGTAATCCTTCGTCTTTTTTGCCATTGATCCACCAAGCGACTTGGCGCGCTGGCCACTGTTTGTCATCCAGGTTTTGTGCTTTGATCAGTCGCTTAAGCAAACGTTGTTGATCATCGCTATCAATAATTTGGAAATCTTCCGGCAGCTTGGCATCCAGATAGTGCGCTCTGAGAATGCGGTGGCAAATACCGTGGAAGGTGCCATTCCACATGCCCGATGCACTGCCCATCATCAACTCTTCGATTCGACCGCGCATCTCCGCCGCCGCCTTATTGGTAAAGGTCACAGACATAATAGAAAACGGCGAAGCCTGCTCGACTGACATTAGCCAAGCAATACGATGCACAAGAACGCGCGTTTTACCACTGCCTGCGCCTGCCAACACCAGCAAGTTTTCCAAAGGTGCGGCCACAGCCTCACGCTGTTTGTCGTTCAAGCCATCGAGAAGAAGTGAAGGATCGATCATGATAAGAAGCTACTGGTTATTTATACAGAGACAAGGATTATAACCTAAACCGTGCTCGCTTTTCAGACTAAATTGCAATTTAAGAAAAAGGCATCAACCCATTACAAATCATAGAGATAGTTACAGGCGCGATGAATTTATAAAAAATAATCGCCATTTTTTTGAAAGTTTTTCCCGCAACTTGCTGTCCTTTTAACCAAGCAAGTGAATCCACTCGGAAGCACGAGCTCAATAAGTAAAGGAAAATCAGTCTGAGGAAAGAACCATGAAAAAATCAAATCTTGCTGTTACTGCTGTTGTTACCGGTTTAATCGCAATGGGTGGCACCATGCTGACTGCGGCACCTGCAATGGCGGCAGAAAAAGAGAAATGCTACGGCGTGGCTAAAGCGGGCAAAAATGACTGCGCCACCAAAACCAGCTCTTGCGCTGGTACGGCAAAAGAAGACAACCAAAAAGACGCCTTCGTGGTTGTTCCTAAAGGCTTATGCGGCAAATTGGCTGGTGGTAACACACAATCTTCTTAACCCCCTTATTGAGGTGAACACCACCGCAAAACAGCAGGAGCACAGAGGCTCAACCGTGCTCCTCCTTTCTCACCTCATGTCACACCGTCCGCAAATTTTGCCGCAGGGAGTCTAACGATGTCGAACACTGAGTTTCATCCCCATATTGGTGTTGGGCTTAGACTGCCCCATCATGATCATTTTCATCACCATCGACCTGCGTTGTCTTGGTTGGAGATCCACAGCGAAAATTACTTCCAACCCAATTCTTTCCACCGCCAGCAACTCAACCAAATGGCGGAGCATTACCAAATCAGTTGCCACGGGATTGGTTTGTCACTCGGCTCTGTGGCTGGGGTTAATCCACAACATTTATTACGCTTAAAACAGTTGGTTGATGACTTACAACCGTTTTTGGTTTCGGATCATCTCAGCTGGAGCGAAAACGGCGGTCACTACTTTAATGATTTGCTGCCTTTGCCCTACACAGAGGAAGCACTCGAGGTTTTTTGCCGTAACGTGCTGCATGTGCAAGACGCACTAAAACGGCCGATCTTGATCGAGAATCCTTCCAGCTATCTCAAGTACCAACATTCCACCATCAGTGAATGGCAGTTTTTGACTGAGGTGCAGCGTCGTACCGACTGCCGCTTGTTGCTCGATCTGAACAATGTCTATGTTTCTGCGTTTAACCATGGTTTTGATTGCCAAACCTACCTTGAAGCGATACCAGCAGCGTGCGTTGACGAAATTCACCTTGCCGGCTTCACCATCAAACCATTAGAGCAAGGCGAGATCTGGATTGATACCCATAGCCAGCCAGTGTCCGCCCAAGTTTGGCAATTGTATCAGCAGTGGATTGCCCAGCACGGTAGCCGACACACCTTGATTGAGTGGGATTTGGATTTGCCCCCCGTCGATGTGCTGCTCAACGAAGCGAAAAAAGCCGACACTCTGTTGCGAGCGTCTCTGCTTCATAACAACCCAATGCACCCTTCATTAGCGTTAGGTTAACAGGAGGCCAAATGCAACTCGCCGAGTTTCAACATCAGTTTCGCCAAGCACTGCATTATCAAGCCAGTGCTGAGTCCTGCGGCATTGTCAGTGACCAATTCAGTGCCGAGCAGCGAATACAAATTTACCGCAATAACTTTGTCATGAGTCTCAATGAAGTGTTAGCACTTACTTACCCCAAGACCTTAGCGTTGCTGGGAGAAGAATGCTTCGAGCAAATGGCGCGCCAACACGTACTCTCTGTGCCATTACACACTGGGGATGTGTCGCAATACGGGCGGGGATTTGCCAAGACGTTAGAGCGTTTCCCCAATGTGAGCCAAGCGGTACCCTACTGTGTTGAGTTTGCGCGCTTGGAAGATCAGCTCGATGAAAGCCAACAGCAACAAAATGAGTTTCAGATGCCACAATACTGGCAATCCCTAGAGCAACTTTCGCAACTCGAACCAGCACAGCATCAGGCGTTGGTGCTGCACCTTTTTCCCGGTTGCATGGCTTTTCGTTCCCACTACGCCGTTTTTTCACTCTTTGCGGCGATTGAGACACAGCAATTCGATCAACTTGAGATTGCGCAAAGCGAGCAAGGGATATTGCTCTGCCATCAAGCAACACCGCCGCGCTGCATAACGATGACGCCCGCACAATACGAGTTGGTCTGTTTGCTTGAACAACCACTTCCCCTCGCACAGATACCCGCACCTTTGCTTGCTGAACTGGCTTTTCTGTTCGAACTGGGTATTTTCGCGGGTTTTTCTCTCGCACCACAAGGAGGCTCCGATGCGTGAATGGCTGAATCGTTATGACACTACCGTTACCCACTTACAATCTTGGGCGGTGCCCGGAGTATTACTATTTTGTCGCCTTTGGGTGGCGTGGGTTTTCTTCAATGCTGGATTAAGCAAAATCGCCTCATGGGATAGCACTCTCTATCTGTTCGAGTTGGAATATCAGGTGCCTATTTTACCCTGGGAGTTGGCCGCTTATCTCGCCACAGCGGCCGAGCTTAGCTTACCGATCTTACTCGCCCTCGGCGTGTTCACCCGCATCACCAGCCTAGTGCTATTTGCCTTTAACGCAATGGCCGTGATCTCCTACCCGCTTTTGTGGGAGAAAGGGTTTTACGATCATCAACTATGGGGGCTGATGCTGCTGATGACGTTTCTTTGGGGCGCGGGGCGAATTTCGCTCGATCACTGTTTTCGCCAAGAAATAGAGAAACGCTAGAAAGAAAAATCCCCGCTCAAACTGGCGGGGATTCTTTTATTTGTTCTGTAGATAAGCAAGCAGCTCGTCAGCGGAAATACCTTGCTCGGCAAGCTCTTTCGCCATGGATTCAACCTGCTCTCCTTTCCGAGAATTGATAACCTGCTGAAACTGATAAACGATATCTCTGAGAACATGCAGTGGCACCTGTTTTGCTGCACTGCGAATACGCTCTTCACTTTGATTGCCCAGTTCAACGAGCAACTTGCCGAACATAATTTTCTCTGGTGACTCTTCCATTTGTTCAAGGATTCGAGCCATTTCATATGTGGTTAACGACATTACCTATCAATTCCGTTAAGTGTCGAATGGTGGAGTGAGCGACAAATATACACGGCTTCGCTATACAGTAAAACTCTAAATTGGCGTTGCGTGTTAAGCCACCACGCCTTTGCTGTGCCACTGGCGGCCCAATTTTGAAAACAGAATCCCTAATGCCGGAACCAACAGCCACATTTGAATCGCAATCATCAGTTGAGGTTCTAACGCAAAACGCTGCATGGTGCCCACTAACAGACCCGCGCCACTCATTTGGAATAAGCCCAGCAGTGCGGCGGCCGTACCCGCTTTATCGCCAAATGGCTCTAACGCTTTACCTGCGGCGGCACCAAGTATCCAAGCAAAGCCGACGGATGACAGGAAAATAGGCAACATAAAGGCAAATGGCGTCGCGGTTTCTGCCATCACCAACATGACAACGCCAGCGATCGCCAGAGTCACCACGCCCACCACCAGTGTATTGTGGGTACCCCATTTATCCATGAACTTAGGTGCCAGCATACAAGCCGCGATATTGATCGCCGCGTTGATACCAAACCAGAAAGTAAATTGGTTCATGGTTAGGCCAAGCCCTTCCATCAACACCACAGGTGCCGAGGTCACGTAAGCAAGGATCACCGCCATCGCCAGCAAACACAGCGTGGCATGGAAAACAAATGAAGGGGTACTCAACACGGCCCAGTAGCGGCTAAGTTTAAACACCGCTTGTTTTTCCGTCGCTGGGTTGGTCTCGCGCATGTTAAACAGCATCAGCGTGCCAATGACAACGGCAAACCCCGCCATAAAACTGAAGTTAGCGCGCCAGCCAAACTGCTGGGTTAGCCAGCTACCCAGAATGGGGGCAAGCGCCGGAATGAAACAAATGGCCCCGTTAAGATAGCTGATCATTTTGCCACTCTTCTCTGGGCCGAAAATATCGCGAACTGTCGCAAAGGCTGCTACCGATGTCGCACACGCACCTAAGCCTTGTAGCAGACGGGATACCAACAACCATTCAATATTCTGCGCGCTCCACGCCAATAAAGCGCTCAGTGCATAGATGGTGATACCGCCCAATGCAACAGTTCGACGTCCGAGTTTATCTGCTAACGGACCGGCGAACAGCTGGCCGACACCCATTGCAAATAGGAACCAAGTAATCGTGTCTTGTGCTAATGCGTGTTCAACCGAAAAGGTATTGGAAATAAGTGGCAACGCGGGAAGATAAATATCAATTGCCAACGGGCTGAACAACACAAGCAAGGTTAACAACGCCATTTGTAATTTACTGGTTTGGCTCTGACCTGACACAAAACACTCCAAATTGAACAAGAACTTTGATGCGAGTTTAACCGCCTCGTGATATGAACGGAAATGATGTATATTCATCGCTGATATTCTTATTGGGAAATTCAGAATGAACATCGAAAAACTCTCCCGCCTCGACCTTAATCTTCTGGTCTGCTTGAAAGTGCTGTTCGAGGAACTCAATGTGACTCGCACTGCGCATCGACTTTGTTTAAGTCAATCAGCGGTGAGTAAAGCGCTGGCAAAACTGCGCCAACAGTTCGATGATCCCTTATTCGTTCGACATTCACACGGACTTACTCCGACAGCGCGAGCGCTGTTTCTCAAACCGAAACTGGATCTGTTGATCAACCAGTTAGAGCACCTTACTTTGCCGGAAGAGTTTCACCCCGAAAGCAGCGAATACCGCTTTCGTATTGCCGCGGTGGAAAGTGTGTATCCCCTAATCTTGCCGCACTTTCTGCCATCGATTTTCCAGCAAGCGCCCAACGTCACCATCAGCACTCATTCATGGTCAGAACAGACCTTCAAAATGTTGCAGCGCGGTGAGCTGGATTTGGGCATGACAGGCAAAGACATCGACATCAACGATGCCAAGCTCACCATGCTGCCGCCGTTTGATATTTGTGAGCAGGAAATTTATCGCGACAATCAGATGTGTGTAGTGCGAAAAAACCACCCAGCGCTGCAGCAGCCTTGGCATTTGGAAAACTACTTATCGCTGCGCCACGTGCAAGTACGCTGTGACGGCAATGAACGCTGGCTGTTAGATTATCGCCTCGCAGATATTGGCCGTGAGCGCGATATCGCTATCACCGTACCCGACTTCAATAGCGCCGCGAACCTCTGTTCCTACACCGACTTTGTCTTCACCGCACCCAGCCACTTTGTCTTGCTGGCCGCCAAACAACTCGATTTACAGGTGCTGCCTTTGCCGATCGAATTTCCACCGATGGCATACACTCTGTTTTGGCACAAAGACAGAGAAAATGACCCAGCCTTAAGTTGGCTACGCAACATGATCACACAGAAAACCCTGCATCTTAGGTAAAAATTTCGCCAATTGATTGCGCTGTTGGGCTAAAATGAGTAGCTTAACCGCCGATAGTCCTCCGGGCTCATCTATGGTCTGTGGTCCTTACATGGAAGATAAGGAGCAGCTCCCAACCTGAGCAAACGGAGCAAAAAGAACAAAGGAATCGTACAGATGCACAAATCAACTCACGAGCGTGTTGTTGCCATTCGCACTTGGTTGCAGCAGCACAATATCGACGCTCTACTCGTCCCACACGAAGACGAATACCTAGGCGAATATGTTCCCGACCATAACGAGCGCTTACATTGGCTAACTGGCTTTACCGGTTCTGCCGGCGCTGCCGTTATCACCCAAGAAAAAGCCGCCATGTTTGTTGATGGTCGCTACACTGTTCAGGTGACCAAACAAGTTCCTGCCGATTTGTTTGAGTATCGCCATTTGATTGAAGAACCAGCTCTTGAATGGTTGCAAGAAAACCTCGCTCGTGGTGCATCGGTGGCCATTGACCCACGCATGCACAGCGCTGCTTGGTTAAACATGGCACAAGCGAAATTAGCGGGTGTGCTTGAGCTTACCATTCTCGACAGCAATCCGATTGACGAGTTGTGGCATGATCGCCCACAACCTGTGGTTTCTGACGTTCGACTGATGTCGACAGAGGCCGTTGGCCAAAGCTCTGCCGATAAACGTGCGAACATCGCACAGCTGATCACAAAGCAAGGCGTTGATAGCGCCGTTATCACCGCACTGGATTCGATTTGCTGGTTGCTCAACGTCCGCGGTTTGGACGTCTCTCGCTTACCTGTATTACTGTCACACGCGATTCTGCATGCAGATGGCCAAGTGGAGTTCTTCCTCGATCCTGATCGCTTACCTGAAGGGTTTGATGCTCATGTTGGCCAAGGGGTGCACGTTTTCCATCCTGAGACGCTGCAAGCTCGCCTTGAAAGCTTGACGGGCAAAAAAGTTCTGCTCGATGCCGGCACCAGTAACGCATGGTGTAAACTGGTTCTGCAAAACGCAGGCGCCGTCGTTGTCCCGGGTGCAGATCCTTGTTTGATGCCGAAAGCCGCCAAAAATGCGGTTGAAATTTCTGGCATGAAAGCATGTCACCTGCGCGATGGTGCTGCGATGGTCAAATTCCTAAGTTGGCTTGACGCACAAGTGGCACAAGGTATTTTGCACGATGAAGCAACTTTGGCCGACAAACTGGAAGCCATTCGCCGCGAAGATCCCACTCTGAAGGATTTGAGTTTCGATACCATTTCGGCAGCCGGAAGCAACGCTGCGATGTGTCACTACAATCATCAAAACCAGCCTCAACCAGGCCAACTCAGCATGGATACGCTCTACTTAGTTGACTCTGGCGGCCAATATCTAGATGGCACCACCGACATCACTCGTACGGTTGCCATCGGCCAACCTTCAGCAGAAATGATCAAACAGTTTACTTTGGCTCTGAAAGGCCATATTGGTGTGGCTCGTGCTCGTTTCCCGAAAGGCACTCGTGGCTATCAAATTGATACCCTGGCTCGTCAACACCTTTGGGCGGAAGGCTACGACTATGATCATGGTACTGGTCACGGTGTGGGCCACTTCCTGAGCGTGCATGAAGGACCAGCCAGCATTTCAAAACGTCAAATCGACGTACCCCTTGTCGAAGGGATGGTGCTCTCTAACGAACCGGGTTACTACCGCGCGGATGCGTTTGGTATTCGTATCGAAAACTTGGAACTGGTGGTTGAGAAGCAAACCCAAGGTGACTTCCCTATCTTGACCTTTGAATCTCTGACTCGCTGCCCAATCGACAAACGTAACATCAATGTCGATATGCTCACGCGTCCTGAACTCGCTTGGCTAAATGACTACCACCAAAAAGTGTGGGATGACATTAGCCCATTGGTTGAAGGTGACGCACAAGTTTGGCTACGTGAAGCGACGCTACCACTCAGCCACTGATAAGCAATAGACACTGCCATTTGCAAACAATAGAAAAAGGGTTAAGGCAAAATGCCTTAACCTTTTTGTTTCACGTGAAACACATCCACATGCCACTTTCGCTCTTTGCTGACATTATCGAACCGCGCTCAGACTCGCTCGATAACGACTGTATTGCCTAAGATAAGATTAGCTGTTTTGGTTAAGAGAACCGAGCCCCAGAATAGGCGGCATGCCAATCGCGCCATACGGGATCGAACCCTTTACTACGAATCATCTGCTCCACTTCTGCCGCGCTCCTTTCATCACTGATCTCAAACTGCTCGAGTTCAACATCAGGCATTGCATAACCGCCCGGCTGAGTTTTCGATGCCGCTGACATCGACGTGATACCCAGTGGTAGAACGTTATCACGAAACAGCGCCGACTCGCGTGTAGACAACGACAACTCGACTTCTGGATTAAACAAACGATAGGCGCAAATCAGTTGAACCAGCTGTTTATCACTCATCACAGATTTGGGCTGCAACGCCCCTGCGCAAGGACGCAAGCGAGGAAATGAAATTGAATAGCGTGTCTGCCAATAGGTACGCTCCAAATAGTCCAGATGCGCAGCAACGTAGAAGCAGTCCGTACGCCACTCCTCCAAGCCGATCAGTGCACCAATGCCAATTTTATCGATCCCCGCTCGCGCCAAACGGTCAGGCGTTTCGAGACGATAGTTGAAATTGGTTTTGTTGCCACGCAAGTGATGTTGTGCGTAAGTCGCAGGGTGATACGTTTCCTGATAAACCATCACAGCGTCCAAACCCAAAAGCTTCAACTCTTGATAATGCTCTTGGCTAAGCGGCTGCACTTCCATCGCTAGATAGTTAAAAGCGCGTTTGATTTGCGGCAGCACTTGGCGGAAATAATTCATACCAACCTTGCCTTCATGCTCACCCGTCACCAGCAAAACGCTGTCAAACTTCATTGCCTTAATCGCCGCCATTTCTGCATCGATTTCTTGCACCGTGAGTGTGCGGCGCTTTAGGCGATTCTCCATCGAGAAGCCACAATACGTACACGCATTGGCACAGAGATTGGAAAGATACAGTGGTATATAGAGCGATAACGTATTACCAAAACGTTTACGGGTTAACGCATAGGAACGCTGCGCCATCGCTTCTAGATAGTGCTCCGCGGCTGGCGAAATCAGCGCTTTAAAGTCTTCTAAATCGAGTTTGTTTTTACTCAGCGCTCGCTCGACATCGAGCGCGGTTTTAGCGTAGATCGATAATCGAATATCGTCCCAATTGAGCTGATTAAAATGTTCGACGAAACTCATGGTGTTGCTCCGGTCAACAGACGGCCCTTTCTTTTGCTAAGAAAGGCACTCATCGAGAAAAGAGGTCAATGGGCTGGATGCCACCGCATGCGACACTTTGCCAGCAAGCCCCGACTCATACGCCAAACGCCCTGCCTCAACCGCCAATTTGAATGCACGGGCCATGGCGATGGGATCACGTGCAGCGGCGATCGCGGTATTCACCAGCACCGCATCAGCACCCAGTTCCATCGCATAGGCAGCATGAGACGGTGCGCCAATCCCCGCATCCACCACAACAGGAACCTTCGCTTGGTCGATAATGATTTGTAAGAAGTCTTGCGAAACCAAGCCTTTGTTTGAGCCAATTGGCGCCCCCAAGGGCATGACAGCAGCGCAACCTACTTCTTCCAATCGCTTACACAACACAGGGTCTGCATGGCAATAAGGCAACACCACAAAGCCATCTTTGACTAGCTGCTCTGCTGCCGCCAAAGTTTCAATCGGATCAGGCATCAGGTATTTCGGATCGGGATGAATTTCCAACTTCAGCCAATTAGTGCCCAATGCTTCACGCGCTAAATGCGCGGCAAAAATGGCGTCTTTGGCGTTTTTGGCACCAGAGGTATTAGGTAGCAAATTAACACCCGCTGACAACAGTGGTGACAAGATGTCATCTTGCTGATTGTGGATATCCACCCTTTTCAGCGCCATAGTGGCAAGCTGTGAACCTGATTGTTCGATGGCTTGTGACATCAATTGGCTGTTGGCAAATTTACCGGTGCCCGTGAACAAGCGAGAATGAAATTGTTTGTCTGCGATTTTGAGCATGTGCTTATCCTCCAGCAATCGCCTGAAATAGTGAGATAGCATCACCACGACTGAGCGTTTTGGTTTGCCATTCGCTGTGTGGGACAACTTGATTATTGATTGCAAACACACAACCCAAGTTAGGTAGTGAAAGTTGCTCAATAATGGATGCCAACGTCGCATTGGTTGGCACCTCGTAGCTTTCGCCGTTGATGCTAATTGCTATAGTGTTCATTGCTTGATTCCTGTTTCTGAATCTGACAAACGCGGCAACTTGGATCTTTCACTACCGCCAATTGCTGCCAACTTAACTTGAGCCCATCAAACAGATGCAACTGATGGCAAGTGGTTTGAAACGCGCCCGTTGCCAGCTTTTGAATCGTTGCGATTGCCTGATAATTTCCCATTAGCCCCACGACAGGGCCAATCACCCCAGCATCACTGCACTTGGTCTGCGTGGCATTTTCTGCAAATGGAAAAAGGCAGTGGTAGCACGGAGCGTTTGCTGAACTCGTTGCCGACGAGGTATCTTGCTGGGATTGGATTGAGTGGTATGAACTAAAATCAAACGCAATGAATTGCCCTTTCCAGCCAATTGCCGAGGCCGACACTAATGGGGTACGTTGATTCAGGCAGGCTTGGTTGATCAGTTGGCGCGATGGAAAGTTGTCCGTACAATCGAGCACAATGTCCGCCAACATCACTTCCAAGTTGAGACGTTGCTCATCCAAACGTTGGCTAATGGTGCGAACGCGCAATTCTGCATTGAGCTGCTTCAACTGCTCTGCGAGTGCATCCACTTTGGGGCTGGCGAGATGTTGCTGACGAAAGGCAATTTGACGCTGCAAATTACTCTCTTCAACCACATCATCATCCACCAACACTAAATGGCCGACGCCCGCAGCAGCCAAATAAAGCGCCGCTGCGTTACCCAGACCACCGCAACCGACGACCAACACATGTGCTTGAAGTAAGTTGGCTTGCCCCAACTCACCGATTTCCGTTAATGCAATTTGTCTTTGATAACGAGTAAAGAGCCGATCATCCAACATGATTGGCCTCACTTGTTGGCTCAAGAGTATGAGTCGATGCTGAGTCTAAATGCACCTGTGTTGTGTTAGGTGTCATGACTTGCTTGAAGTACTCTATTACCGCTTTCACATCTTTCGCCAAGGTAATCGCTCTCACTACCGCTAATGAAGAGACACCACATTGCCATACCGTCGCCGCATTGCTTTGATCAATACCACCAATGGCTACCGTGGGAACGCCGGTGATGGACTCATCATAAGGTATGGTATCAATCAATTGCTGATAGAGTTTTAATCTCACCAGCCCTTGCGGTAATGAAGGCATTTGTTTTGTGGTGGTCGGGAAAATGTGCCCCAATGCGATGTAACTTGGCTGGAGTTGAACAATGCGTAACAGCTCATAATAACCATGCGTAGATAACCCTAACGCGATGCCTGCATTCGTCAGGGCGGCTAAATCAGCCACCTGCAAATCTTCCTGCCCTAGATGTACGCCATAGGCTTGATGCAGAATCGCTAACTGCCAGTAGTCGTTGATATAGACTTGCGCGCCATAGTCACGACCTAGCTGGATCGCACGCACAATCTGTTGCTCCAAATCGACTTGGTTTGGATCTTTAATCCGCAATTGGACCGTTTTAATCCCCAAAGGCAATAACTTCTCAATCCAACTGACATCATCAACCACCGGATAGAGCCCTAACTGTTGAGCGATAACCCGCGGAAACGCTTTTGTTAACCCTTTAAGATTGTGGCTTGGTAAGATGTCGAACTCATCCAAATGCAACACTGGGGTAGGAAACAAAGCAAAATCCGACACCCATGTTTCACGTGAAACATTCAACATCGCACGCGCCAAAGTAAGGCAATCTTCGATTGGGAAATCAAGTGCACTGAGTGTGACCACCCACGCCAAATGCCGATAAATCGATTCTACGCTCTCGTTTTGAGAGTGGTTTTGGCGTGATAAAAATCGTAGTGCGCGAGTTTCATCGGCTAAAGGATGTCGCCAAACATCAAACGCCTCACCTTGCACCCCTTGCAAATTGATCAACAGCGTCTTGGCATTGCACTCTGAGCGCAAATAGGTGGATACCTCTGTGAGAGCAAGCGAATGATGGTAGTGAAGCGCAAAGTCATGCGCTCCGAGATGACGACTATCGTTATGGATAAGATCCGTCTCGAATACGACTGTTTTGGCTGAAGAAATCAGTTGCAGTGTACGAGTTGGGCTAACGCCCAACTCAATATAGTCAATGGCAAAACCTTGCTGCTTTGCCAAGAACAAACACTGCTGAATTTCTCCCGTCAGCTCAATAATGGCAGAAGGAATCAGCAGTCTCATACTTAACCCTCTGCCACTTCTTCGTGACTCACTGCAGGATGGTACAACTCCGAACCCGACGCTTTGAATTCCGCGGACTTTTGCTTCATTCCTTCCAATGGGTCATCCAACAGCTTCACTTCTATCGCCTGTCCTGCCTCACCTTGTTGTCCTTTAGCGTACTCACGAACCTCTTGCGAAATCTTCATCGAGCAGAATTTTGGACCACACATCGAACAAAAGTGTGCCACCTTGCCTGATTCCTGAGGTAAGGTTTCATCGTGGAATGCACGCGCCGTATCGGGGTCAAGAGAGAGGTTGAACTGATCTTGCCAGCGGAACTCAAAGCGTGCTTTTGACAAGGCATTGTCACGAACTTGTGCACCCGGATGCCCTTTAGCTAAATCCGCCGCGTGTGCAGCCAGTTTGTAGGTTATCAAGCCAGTTTTCACGTCTTCTTTATTGGGTAGACCTAAGTGTTCTTTTGGCGTTACGTAGCAAAGCATGGCACAGCCATACCAACCGATCATGGCTGCACCAATCCCAGAAGTAATGTGGTCATAGCCAGGGGCAATGTCGGTGGTCAGTGGACCCAAGGTATAGAATGGTGCCTCATGACAATGTTTGAGCTGCTCATCCATGTTCTCTTTAATCATGTGCATCGGTACATGCCCAGGACCTTCAATAATCACTTGGACATCGTACTCCCACGCGATTTTGGTCAGTTCACCCAATGTTCTAAGCTCAGCAAACTGCGCTTCATCATTGGCATCGGCAATCGAGCCAGGACGCAAACCATCACCTAATGAGAGCGCCACATCGTACTTCGCACAAATCTCACAAATCTCGCGGAAATGGGTATAGAGGAAACTCTCTTGATGATGTGCCAAACACCACTTAGCGATGATCGAACCGCCACGCGAGACAATGCCCGTCACGCGTTTCGCCGTCATTGGGATATAGCGCAGCAGCAAACCTGCGTGAATCGTGAAGTAATCCACCCCCTGCTCAGCCTGCTCGATCAACGTATCACGCATCACTTCCCACGTTAGGTTCTCAGCAACGCCATTGACCTTCTCTAGTGCCTGATACATAGGCACGGTTCCAATCGGTACTGGGCTGTTGCGTAGAATCCATTCGCGAGTTTCATGAATGTTTCTCCCCGTCGACAGATCCATCACCGTATCACCGCCCCAACGAGTCGACCACACCAACTTCTCCACTTCTTCTTCAATCGACGAGGTCACCGATGAGTTACCAATGTTGGCGTTAACTTTCACAAGGAAGTTGCGGCCGATGATCATCGGCTCGGATTCTGGGTGATTAATGTTGGAAGGAATGATCGCGCGACCTTCCGCGACTTCACGACGCACAAATTCTGGGGTAATTTCCTTAGGTAGATTCGCACCAAAGCTTTGCCCTGCGTGCTGCTGAGTCAAAACTTCATCTTGATATTTGGCGCGCCCCATATTCTCGCGCAAAGCGATGTATTCCATCTCCGGGGTGATGATTCCCTTACGCGCATAATGCAACTGAGTGACACAATGCCCAGTTTTGGCGCGACGGATGCGAGGCAGATTGCCATATCTCAACTCGTCCAGCGTTTCATCTTCTAAACGCTCTTTCGTGTAGACTGAGCTGACATCATCAAGCACTTCGGTATCGGCACGCTCTGTAATCCACTCTTCTCTTAACTTAGGAAGGCCATTATAGAGGTCGATTTGATGAGTCGGGTCCGTGTAGACCCCCGAGGTGTCATACACTCTTACCGCTTCATTTGGCTGAAAGATCGGTGCCTCTTTGGTCCCGCCAACTAAGCTGTCTGCCAAGGAGATTTCGCGCATTGGCACTCTAATGTCTGAGCGAGAGCCCTCGACATACACTTTGGTGGAATTGGGATACGGCTGTACAGAAAGTGTATCGATGAATTGTTTAGCTTCCAGTCTCGCTTGCTTGCGATTCGACATAGCATTTTTCCTTTCTTGTTATGCTGGATAAAAAGGTTTTGGACAAAAATGCTTGGCGGAAAGTTGTGACAAGAGGCGTTGAACACACAATTTAGAGTTTCAATTTGTGGATTCAAGCTTTGATAAGACACCAGTTCGCACTGGTACAAGTATCTTCTCTTGTTCCCTTCGCAGGTTCTAACCTGATCAGGTTCAACGGATCCCGAATAAACGGTCTCAGCCCTAAGGCACTCCGACAAGTGAAGCGATTATATGAAATCGGCTTGGTTAAACCAAGCCGACCTGTTTAAAATTTGACTCAATTTCGCTCATTGCTTCACGATTTAAGTAATTGGAAGCCAACCCAAGCAGCAGTGATACTCAAGGTCACGTTTAACACTACGTTTAAGCCCATTTTGAAAAATGCGCCTTGCTGCATCAGCAATACGTTATCCATCGAGAATGTCGAGAACGTTGTTAGTGCACCCAAAAAGCCCAAACCGATTATTTGTCGCCATGGCTCTGTCGCCAACAACTCACTCTCAAAGGCGGCAATTAAGAGACCCATAATAAAAGAACCGACCACGTTTACGGTTAACGTGCCATAAGGAAAACCTCTGCCTAACAGCACAACACAGAGCTCTGACACTAAGTAACGAGAACAAGCGCCAAATGCGCCGCCCAAAGCGATGAAACCCAATATCGCAAATTGACTCATAGCAACCTCACAAATCTAATGGCCACATTGTAGCCACATCCACACAGAGATCGAGTACAAAAAACAATAATTTCATTTAGACAATGTATCTGTAAATCGCCAAGATTTAAAAAGTTACAGGAGTCACTTTACTTCAATATATCCCATTAATCCGGTTTTCATATGTTCAATTACGTGGCAGTGATACATCCAGCGACCGGGGTTGTCCGCAACAAACGCCGCTTTGGCACTGCCATTCTTGCCTAGCAAAACAGTATCCGTATGAAACGGTTCTGCGAGCATCTGGCCATTTAATTCCAATACGGTAAATGTGTGCCCATGCAAATGAATGGGGTGATGGTATTGCGTCACGTTCTTAAGATTAAATATGTAGGTCCGCCCTCGTTCTAACGTCGCTAAAGGTGCTGGAATTGAATCTTGGCTCATCCCCTCCCAAGCGCGTTTATTCACCAACCAAAAAGTTGGCAGAGCTTGGCCAGATTTATCCATCGGAGTAACAGCACCTTCCCACTCGAAGACAAAATCAATTTGTTCAGCCGTATCTAAATCTAACGGCGCAATAGGGTTGAGCGGCAATGTTGGCAGTATATTCTGGTTTAATAGGTCCGATTCAACCGATTCGAATGCACAAAGAGGAAACGGTAACTTCCCTTTCATTTGTCGCACATAGAAACGCTCTCCAACGGCTGGGGCAATTAACCCGAGATCAACCCTCATGCCAGGCCCAATCTTGTGCTCAGAGAGCTTATAAGGGGTTTTTATTGGGTTTCCATCTATTGCTATAACCCATGCGTCCGCACCTTCAATAGCGATAGGATAAGTGATGGTATTATCCACATTTGCGATTCTAAGTCTCGTCATCGCATTCGCTTTCAACGGATAGGTGGGCTCATGGGCGCCATTCACAGTTCCCCACTCACCGGGAGTTCCCATACGGGCACTTAAGCGTGGGGCCAATAACGATTTCCACTCACCTTTCTCATTGAGATGCCAATGCTTAAGCATTAGAGCATGGTCTTCATCAAAAGAAACTGGCTCTGCTTCATCAACAATGATTAACCCAACTAGCCCCATACCTAGCTGCTTGACACTGTTCATATGCGGGTGATACCAAAATGTCCCTGCGTCAGGTGGAGTAAAGCGATAGGTAAAGCTCTCCCCTGGCATAACGGGTTTTTGACTCAAAAAGGGAACACCATCCATCTCAATAGGTACACGCAAACCATGCCAATGGATTGTCGTTGGCTCGTTGAGTTTGTTGGTGAAGTGAATGATCACTTCTTCTCCTTGTCGACAACGAATCGTAGGGGCAGGGATAGCACCATTAAAGGCGAGCACATCCGTAGCAAAACCAGGCACCACCTCAGCAGTAGCCGGTTCTGCAGTCATCTCATAGACAAACCGCCCATGATGAAGCGATGTTCTACGCGAAAGTGAACACGCAGGGAGAAGCGTTAATGCGGAAAACGCCAATGAAGTTTGAAGAAAGCGGCGGCGAGAAATATCCATATGTGGCCTACTGATTTGATTGATTGCCTAAGTGTAACTAAATATTAATAATCATTCTCAACAATCTATCAAAGTAATGCTAAAGACTAGTTGATATGCTGACAGATGAGTCAAAACGCAAATGTATTAGATTACAGCCTAGATTTAACGCAGTTGGGTGAGGGTTAAGGCTGTCTAGTTCCAGATGTAACCAAATGGAACTTGGGTGGTTAGCCTCACAAGAGCTAAGTTGTATGAGTACAAACAAAAAGATCCCCAACATCTCTGCTGAGGCCTAGAATAAGTACTAATACCAACCTAACTAAAAATATGATCTAATTGAGACTGTTACTTCTTCGTGATAAATGACGCTATGGACAGTCTCAATAACATTGATTTCACAAAACTTGCTAGCCAACAAAAATCTATTCAAATGAAGATGCGATTGCTCGCATTGGCCCATTTTAAAGAGGGTCACTCTCGAACCCAAATTGCTAAGTTCCTTAAGGTAAGCAGAACCAGTGTGAATAAATGGGTACAAACCTTCCTTGAAGAAGGGCTTGAAGGACTGCAAGAGAAACCAAGAACGGGTCGCCCTGCATTTCTTAACGCGGAGCAGCGAGAACAATTAAGTCAGTATATAAAAGCTCGAGCGATGGATTCGTCTGGCGGTCGATTAACTGGTAACGATATTCATGCTTATATCGTTAATGAATTTGGCAAACACTACCACCCAGATTCGATCTACTACTTGCTCAACCATATGGGCTTTCCTTGGATAACTTCACGCTCCAAGCACCTTCGTCAATCCCAGCAAATCCAAGACGATTTTAAAAAAATTCAAAATTGAAACGATCCTTAAGATCCCCGGTCACATGGGGCTTGATAACGTCGATGTCTGGTTTCAAGATGAAGCAAGATTTGGCCAGCAAAACACGACAACTCGACTTTGGGCTGAGCGTGGCTCAAGACCCAGAGTGGTAAAACAGCAGCAGTTTGAATATGCGTATTTGTTTGGCTCAGTATGCCCTGCTAGAGGTATTGGTGAGGCAATGGTCGTTCCTTGGGTTAACAAGGACATTATGGTTGAGCATCTGAAGCAGCTCTCCGCAGTGACCGAAAAAGGTCGTCACGCCGTGGTCATTATGGATGGCGCGGGTTGGCATACAAATGACATTGCTGAGCCATTTGATAATGTCAGTATCATCAAGCTCCCACCCTATTCACCAGAGCTAAACCCAATAGAACAAATGTGGAGTTGGTTAAGACAACACTATCTCGGCAATCAATCTTTTGCGGATTACGAAGACATTGTCTCCAAAGTATGTAGGGCTTGGAATAGTTTTGGGGAACGCTCGGCCAGAGTCGGACAGATGTGCTCGAGAAGATGGATAGACCTGACCAGTTAATTTTCCAGATTGGTACAAGTGGCTGACGGCTGGGGTTGCAGTCAACGGGCAAACCTTTTGCGGGACTCGTTGGTCGCAGACCAAAATAATACAACAGAAACAAAAAAACCTCAGCATTTCTGCTGAGGTCTGGAATAAGTGGCGGAGCGGACGGGACTCGAACCC
>NZ_JAKGCY010000002.1:0-456210 GCF_021852965.1 Vibrio floridensis
TCGAACCATCGAAGGCGGAGCCGGCAGATTTACAGTCTGCTCCCTTTGGCCACTCGGGAACCCCTCCAGGGTGTTTTCCTAACCTCATCTGGATTAGGCTTAAGCGGTGTTTTCCCAACGCATCGCTCAAGTGCGGAGCGCATCATAGCAAACCAGTTCAGTGTGTAAAGCCTTTTTCTGTGCTTTCCATGCTGAATGCTGCCTTTTTGGGCAAAGATGCCAGAAAGTACACATTTTGGTGACAACTTAGGCCGCTAAATCCTTCACTTCTCACCATTATTTACACAACTTGACGTTACAGTACGCTAGAGCTGATACACTGATAATCTCAACTATGGCTTTATTGATTGACGGAACATGAAAAAACGCATTCTTATCTCATTTATTACTCTGGCTCTTATGGGGACTTCCTCTCTATCCCATGCTGCTCCAAGAGGGCCATCTGCTGTTACTGTGGTTGCAGAAGAAGTGCAAACACACCAAATTAGCCAATCTTTAGCGCTGGTCGGCAAATTGGAAGCGGTGCAGTCAGTGGTGATTGCGTCCGAAGTGTCCGGCAAAGTCGAAAGCATTCAAGTGAAAGCCAACCAGAATGTCACTAAAGGGCAACTGCTGGTGAAGCTTGAGGACGATAAAGCCTTAGCGGCCGTATCTGAAGCAAAAGCTTATTTGAAAGATGAGCAGAGAAAGCTGAAAGAGTTTGAGCGACTGGTCAGCCGTAATGCGATTACGCAAACAGAAATTGACGCGCAAAAAGCCAGTGTCGAGATAGCACAAGCGCGTTTGACCGCGGCCAATGCCAACTTGAATGATCTTCATATCACCGCGCCTTTTGCCGGAACGGTGGGTTTCGTCGATTTTAGCCGCGGCAAGTTGGTGAACTCAGGCACGGAATTACTGACGCTCGACGATCTCTCATTGATGCAGCTGGATCTGAGAATTCCGGAACGTTATCTGTCGATGTTGTCGATAGGTATGCCTGTGACAGCGACATCCAGCGCTTGGGGTAAACAAGTGTTCACTGGCAAGGTGGTGGGTATTGACTCACGGATTAACGCTGAAACGTTGAACCTGCGCGTGCGCATTCAATTTGAAAATCCGGAAAATCAGCTGAAACCAGGGATGTTACTCAATACCGCCTTAGCGTTCCCGGCGATTGAAGCGCCGATCATTCCGGTGCAGGCATTAGAGTATTCCGGGACCAAACGTTACGTCTATGTCATCGGCAGCGACAACAAAGCGAAACGCACAGAAGTTCTGCTTGGTGCGCGAGTAGAGAACCAAGTGGTGATCGAGTCGGGTGTCAACATCGGAGATAAAATCGTCGTGCAAGGTATCGTGAACATGCGTGATGGTGTGTTAGTCAAAGAAATTGGCGGCGCAGCGGCAGGGCAAAAGACCGTAGCGAAGAAGGATGAGCAATAATGTTACTCTCTGATGTTTCGGTGAAAAGGCCAGTTGCTGCGCTGGTATTGAGTTTGTTGTTGTGTGTGTTTGGTTTTGTCTCGTTCAGTAAATTGGCAGTGCGCGAGATGCCGGACATCGAAAGCCCAGTTGTCTCCATTAGTACACGTTACGATGGGGCGTCGGCAACGATCATCGAAAGCCAGATCACCTCAGTGCTTGAAGATCAACTTTCAGGCATCAGTGGTATTGATGAGATTTCGTCGACCACGCGTAACAGCATGTCTCGTATCACCATTACCTTTGAATTGGGTTATGACCTCAATACTGGAGTGAGTGATGTTCGTGATGCGGTTGCGCGTGCGCAGCGTTCGCTACCCGAGGAAGCCGACGATCCTATCGTGTTTAAGAACAACGGTAGCGGTGAGGCATCCGTTTACATCAACCTCAGCTCGTCAGAGATGGATCGTACTCAGCTCACCGATTACATCGAGCGTGTACTCATGGATCGCTTTAGTCTTATCACCGGCGTGAGTTCCGTTGATATCTCCGGAGGCTTGTACAAAGTTATGTACGTGAAGCTAAGTCCTGAGCTGATGGCCGGACGAGGCGTGACTGCTACGGACATTACCGCCGCGCTACGCAGTGAGAACCTTGAAAGCCCGGGGGGCCAAGTGCGTAACGATCAAACGGTGATGTCTGTTCGTACCGCGCGCAGCTATAACTCAGTAGAAGACTTCCAATATCTGGTGGTCAAACGTGCCAGTGACAACACGCCGATTTATCTCAAAGACGTGGCGGATGTCTTTATCGGTGCTGAGAATGAGAACTCGACGTTTAAAAGTGACGGGGTAGTCAACGTCAGCATGGGGATTGTCCCTCAGTCGGACGCCAACCCGCTTGAGGTTGCAAAAAGAGTGCATGAAGAAGTCGATAAAGTGCAGAAGTTTTTGCCAGAAGGGACACGTCTCGCTATCGACTACGATTCAACCGTGTTTATTGAACGCTCTATTTCTGAAGTTTATAGCACCTTGTTCATCACTGGCGGGCTCGTGATTCTTGTGCTGTATATCTTCATCGGTCAAGCTCGCGCCACCTTGATCCCTGCGGTGACCGTGCCTGTGTCGCTGATTTCCTCGTTTATTGCCGCGTACTACTTTGGTTTCTCGATTAACCTCATCACCTTAATGGCCTTGATCCTCTCTATCGGTTTGGTGGTCGACGATGCGATTGTTGTCGTTGAGAACATTTTCCATCATATCGAGAAAGGTGAATCACCTTTGCTTGCGGCCTATAAAGGCACGCGAGAGGTAGGCTTTGCGGTCATTGCCACCACCTTAGTGTTGGTGATGGTGTTTTTGCCGATCTCCTTCATGGATGGCATGGTGGGCCTACTCTTTACCGAGTTCTCGGTGTTGCTGGCGATGTCCGTGATTTTTTCATCATTGATTGCGCTGACGCTCACCCCCGTCTTAGGCAGCAAAATTCTCAAAGCCAATGTTAAGAAAAACCGCTTCAATGACGTCGTGGACGTGTTGTTCGGCAAGTTAGAGTCCGGTTATCGCGCGTTGCTAAAGCGAGCCCTCGCATGGCGATGGCTTGCGCCCGTGATCATCCTTGCCTGTATGGGCGGCAGCTACGCGCTAATGAATCAAGTGCCAGCACAATTAACACCACAAGAAGACCGAGGGGTCATTTTTGCCTTTGTCCGTGGCGCCGATGCCACCAGTTATAACCGCATGTCTGCCAATATGGACTTAGTGGAAGAGCGTTTAATGCCACTGTTAGGGCAAGGGTTCCTCAAATCATTCAGCATCCAGTCGCCGGCGTTTGGGGGCCAAGCGGGTGACCAAACCGGATTCGTTATTATGATCTTGGATGATTGGAATGAGCGTTCAGTGACAGCGCAACAAGCGTTAGGCGAAGTGCGTAAGGCGCTTGCGGGCATTCCTGATGTCCGTGTTTTCCCGTTTATGCCCGGATTCCGTGGTGGTTCGAGTGAGCCTGTGCAGTTTGTGCTTGGCGGCTCGGATTACAACGAACTGCGCGATTGGGCCGAGGTGCTGAAGAACAAAGCGGAAGAATCCCCAATTATGGAAGGGGCGGAGATCAACTATTCTGAGAAAACGCCGGAACTGGTGGTGTCGGTGGACAAGCGTCGTGCCGCCGAACTGGGCATCAGCATCAAAGAGATTTCCGATACCTTAGAAATCATGTTGGGTGGGCGTAAAGAAACCACTTTCGTGGAACGTGGTGAAGAGTACGATGTTTATCTTCGTGGTGATGAAAATCGCTTTAATAACGCAGCAGATCTGAGCCAAATCTACCTGCGCACAAAAAGTGGCGATCTGGTTACCTTAGATACAGTGACCAACGTTGAAGAAATTGCGTCGTCGATTCGCTTATCGCACTACAACAAGCAAAAGGCGATTACGATCACCGCCAACTTATCGGATGGTTACACGCTGGGTGATGCGTTGGATTTTCTTGATCAGCAAGCGATCGAGACGCTGCCGGGCGATATTACCATCAGCTACTCTGGTGAATCGAAGGACTTCAAAGAAAACCAGTCTAGCGTTGCCATTGTGTTTGCGTTGGCCTTGCTGGTGGCCTACCTCGTTCTTGCTGCGCAGTTTGAAAGCTTCATTAACCCTCTGGTGGTGATGTTTACCGTGCCGATGGGGGTGTTTGGTGGTTTCTTAGGCTTGCTCATCATGCAGCAAGGCATGAATATCTACAGTCAGATTGGCATGATCATGCTGATCGGTATGGTGACCAAAAACGGTATCTTGATTGTGGAGTTTGCTAACCAACTGCGTGACCGTGGTTTTGAGTTTGAACAAGCCATTATTGATGCCTCGGCACGACGGTTGCGCCCGATTTTAATGACCGCCTTCACAACCCTAGCGGGCGCGATTCCACTTATCCTGTCGGATGGGGCGGGCTACGAAAGCCGCGTCGCTGTTGGTACCGTTATTTTCTTCGGTATGGGTTTTGCCACTCTCGTCACCTTGTTCGTTATCCCTGCGATGTATCGTTTGATATCTCGATACACAGAAGCGCCAGGGCATGTGGAAGCGGAACTAAATCAAGCCCTCAGCCATGATACGAAAGGCCGAGTGAGTCACGGTTAGACCAATCCCCAATACCCAAAGAGCCGAGGAACAAAAACCTCGGCTCTTTTATCTCGGCTGGTATAGAGTGCTACGATGCTAGAACTGCTTACCGATAGAGAGTTGGAAACCAGAATACTTATCGTAAAAATCGTCGAAGCCTGCGTCAGCAAAGCTATAGACATATTCGGCTTTCAGCCAGAAATTTTGCCCCATATCCCAGCCTAATCCGCCCCCGACGTTGAAAATCATTCCCGCTTCTTCAGAGATTTTCACGGTGTTGTTGGTCACGTCATACATGTTTGCTTGGGTGATCAAACCCGACAAGCGACCGAAAAGTGAAATCGGGGTATCCCCTAAGTTGCCCGTGGAGAGCAGAGCGGAAACGCCCGCTTGATAATAGTCTAGGTTAAGGCTGGTTCCTGCCGTGCTGTTAGTGACTTCATTTTGCGTGTAGCGAAACAGACCTTCTACAGCAACATGTTCATTGAAGTTTTTACCAAAGCCGATCGTAAAGTTTGGGGTTGAAAGCTCGCTGCCACTGTTGTCGCCGTAAGCAGAAACGTCAAAAGCGATGGTGCCTGCACCAAGGTAAAAGTAGTTCGGCAACTCGCCCATGTTCTCCGCGAAAACCGGTTGGGAAAGTAATAATGTTGAACACGCCAGCATAATTTTTTTCATAATTGTTCGCCACCTAAGAGTGTTTCAATAAGATGCATAAGAGAGTGTTGGCTGAGATAGTACACAATTCCTCGGCGAAGAGCTTGGTTTTATTAGTGGATTTTGTA
The DNA here is from genome assembly GCF_021852965.1 of Vibrio floridensis. NCBI lineage: Bacteria > Pseudomonadati > Pseudomonadota > Gammaproteobacteria > Vibrionales > Vibrionaceae > Vibrio > Vibrio floridensis. The sequence continues at coordinate 5,306 of NZ_JAKGCY010000002.1, forward strand.
CTATGCTGGTTATCCGCCCGTGATCAAGACGGAAAAATGAGAAGAAAGGAAAGTAAAGTGACACAGTTTAAATACCAAGAGTTGACTCAAGAGCAGCAAGACAAACTCGATGCTGCTGCATTTCGCCGTTTGCTGGCTCACCTTGATGCCAACAAAGAGGTGCAAAATATTGATTTGATGATTTTGGCTGGCTTTTGTCGTAACTGCTTTAGCAAATGGTACAAAGCCGAAGCGGATGTTTTAGGGCTAGATCTTGATTTGGATGATGCTCGTGAGCGTGTTTACGGCATGACTTATGACGAGTGGAAAACCAATCATCAACCTGAAGCCACGCCAGAGCAATTGGCGGCTTTTGAGGCAAAACAGAAGAAATAACGCACGCGAATGCCTCGCTAAGCTCAACTCGTCGCACTGTCTAAAACAAAATGCCCACGGAATCACGTGGGCATTTTTTATCGCGAGTTGCTGAATTCTCTGCGTTACGCAGGGCAGCAGATGGGCGCCACGCAGCCATCGCGCTCAATGATTTCAAGCTGCTCTAAGTAGGGTTGAATGTCACCAATGTTGGTTTTTACCCACTCTTCATTAAAGTAGGTGTCTAAGTAGCGATCTCCGCTGTCACACAGTAGGGTCACGATAGAGCCACGCTCGCCACGCTGTTTCATTTCGCATGCCAATTGCAATACACCATACAGGTTTGTGCCCGTTGAGGCGCCAACTTTACGGCCAATCAGCTTAGATACCCAGTGGGTACACGCAACAGAAGCAGCATCAGGGATTTTTCGCATTTCATCCACAACGCCAGCGATAAAGCTTGGTTCAACACGTGGACGACCGATGCCCTCGATCTTACTTCCCGTATTACCGGTTATCGTGTTATCACCGTTTTGGAAGTAGTCAAAGAACACCGAGTTTTCTGGGTCAACCACGCACAGTTTGGTGTCCAGCTTTTGGTAACGGATAAAGCGACCGATGGTAGCCGAAGTGCCGCCTGTGCCCGGGCTCATCACGATCCAGCTTGGTTCTGGGTGCTCTTCGAGCGTCATTTGGCTGAAGATAGAGTTAGCGATGTTGTTGTTGCCACGCCAGTCCGTTGCGCGCTCCGCGTACGTGAACTGATCCATATAGTGACCATTTAACTCTTTGGCTAAGCGGTGAGATTCTGCGTAAATTTGATCGGAGCGATCCACCAAATGGGCTTTACCGCCATAAAACTCGATTTGCTCGATTTTCTTTCTTGCGGTGCATTTCGGCATTACCGCGATAAAAGGTAAGCCCAGTAAGCGTGCGAAGTATGCCTCTGAAACGGCAGTACTGCCGGAAGAGGATTCAATGACGGTGGTTTCCGGACCAATCCAGCCATTACAAATTGCGTAGAGAAACAACGAACGCGCTAAGCGATGTTTTAACGAACCGGTTGGATGGGTGCTTTCGTCTTTTAGATAAATATCAATGCCTTCGAGAGACGGAAGATCAAGCTTAAATAAGTGGGTATCAGCAGAGCGTTGGAAGTCAGCTTCAATCTTGCGAATCGCGTTATTAATCCAGTTGTGGTCCGTACACATGGGGGCCTCTCTTAATTCTTATTGACGGTAACAAAGTACCTACCTTTGCAGAGAAAAGCTTTGCTTTTTATGTGGTGATGTCTCTATATTGTAGAAAATTTTTCTATAATTGAGCGGATTGATAATTGTATGCTGGATAAAGTTGATCTAAAGCTACTTTCGCTATTGCAGCAGGATGGCACCTTGTCCTTGAGTGACTTGGCTGAGCAAGTGAATCTCACCACGACACCTTGCTGGAAGCGTCTAAAGCGTTTAGAAGATGAAGGCTTCATTGAAAAGAGAGTGGCTTTGCTGAATGCAGAGAAATTGGGTCTCTCATTTATCGCATTTGTGCAAATTAAAACCTGTGATCACTCTTATGCGTGGTATGACCGTTTCGTTGCGACGGTAAACGATTTTCCGGAAGTGATGGAGTTCTATCGCATGGCGGGTGAGTACGACTACATGATGAAAGTGTTGGTTAAAGATATGAAAAACTTCGATACTTTTTATAAGAAGTTAGTCAATAGCGTTGAAGGGATATCCAACGTCACCTCGACATTTGCGATGGAACCACTCAAATACACCACCGCGCTACCACTTGGTCATTAGCCTGAGCATGCCAAGTGGTTCCGGCGTCGAGATTACAGTTGTATGGTTGCCCCCGCACCAGTGATGTTTTTGACCCAGCTTCCACTAATGTGCTCTATCGATTGATAAAACGCATTACCCCTTCTTGCACCGCAGTGGCAACAAGATGTCCCTGTTGGTTATAGATTTCACCACGAACTAAACCACGAGTGTTTGATGCGGTAGGGCTTTCGATTGAGTAGAGTAGCCATTCATCTATTTTGAATGGGCGATGGAACCAGATCGAATGATCAATGGTGGCCACTTGGAAATTTGGTGTCATCAGCGACACTTCATGCGGATGTAAGGCCGTGACGAGAAATCCCCAGTCTGAAGCGTAGGCGAGCAAATATTGGTGAATCAGCTGGCTGTCTGGCATCTCACCATTGGCGCGGATCCACAGATACTGTTTTGCTTCCGCTTTTTTCGGTTTGAGCGGATTGATCACGGTCACCGGACGAGTTTCAATCGGTTTTTCACCACAGAAAGTTTGGCGAAGCTTTGGCGGTAAAAATTCAGCAATGTGGCTTGCGAGTTCTGATTCAGAAGCAAAATTTTCTGGTCCAGGAACATCAGGCATCGTATTTTGGTGTTCAAATCCCGGCGCTTCACCATGATAAGAAGCAGTGAGATAAAAAATGGGGCGACCATTTTGTATCGCTTTTACTCGACGAGTACTGAAACTTTTACCATCACGCAGGTTTTCTACATCGTAAATAATCGCTTTCTCGGGATCGCCTGGATAAAGGAAATAACTGTGGAACGAATGTACAGTACGATCTTCTGATACGGTGTAACGAGCGGCAGAGAGTGCTTGACCAAGCACTTGCCCACCATAGACTTGAGGTAACCCGAGATTTTCACTTTGTCCCCTGAACAGCCTTTCTTCCAGCTTTTCCAACTGTAATAAGCTTAATAACTCGTTTAGAGGTTTACTCATGGTTGTTTTTCCTCAGTGCAATCATCGTGAAAGGGATTGGAAGTCAAGTGCGTTGAGTATAACGCAATTCGTTGGTGTGAATATTTTTAACTTAGTCAAACTATTGTCAATAAACATTTGATCCACAAGACAGGATTGAGTGAGGCATTTATAATCTTGGCGAATTTAATAATGAGTGAGGCTCTATGAAAAAAATAATCTTATTGATGATGTCAGTGTTTTTGGGTGCGTTGTTGGCAGGTTGTCAAAGTTCTGAACCCCTTGTCAAAGACCAAGGCATTAAAACCATCAAAGGGACAGTTTTTTATCGTGAGCGCATTGCTCTTCCAGATGACGCAACAGTGACGCTTGTTTTGGAAGATGTCTCGTTGGCAGATGCCCCTGCAACGGTTATTGCAAAACACAAGTTTATTACTAATGGTAAGCAAGTGCCGCTCTCGTTCGATTTGGCTTATGACAGCAAGAAAATTATTGCAAACCATCGTTACAATGTTCGTGCACGCATTGAAGTGAATGGTCGTTTACGTTTTATCAGTGATACGATTACGCCAGTTGTGACCGATGATGCCAATACCCATGATGTTGAAATCATGGTCGTGGGCGTTCGTTAAGTACCACGAGGTGCTCACAGCACGACAATCGAGTTTTAATACCGGTGGTGACTTAAGGTTGCCACCGGTATTTTTTTAAGCTTACTTTTCCTAGCTCACTGACTTCAACCTGTTCAGCCAGTAACAATTGGCGTTGACGATGGAGATCAGAGCCCTGCAACGAAATTTTGCCTTGACTGTTGATCACTCGGTGCCAAGGCAGTTTCGTACCTTCTGGTAAGTTTCCTAATGCTTTACCGACATGCCGCGCGTAGCCCGGAAATCCAGCCATACGTGCAATTTCTCCGTACGTAGTCACTTTACCAAAGGGAATTTGTTGAATTACAGCAAAGATCTGTGGAAAAAATTGGTCCATACTCAAATTGTCCTCGTTCGTTGTTTATAAGGGATTGGTCAGCGAGGTGTTCTAGAAATGAACCCACTTAGCGTACGACTCTGTTTTCAGTTTCTGTGTTGCGCTGAGCCTGGCTACCAACAGAGGTAGGAGTAAAAGGAGGCGCTATGATATTTTCGATTCTTCAGTTCACAATCACAAGCCTTTTGGCGGTAGTTTGTGCCAAGGCGATCAGCGTGAGCGCAGGGGACATCCCAGTATTAGCGTTAGTGATCCCAGCATTGTGGATTTTGCCTCAAGGAGGTATCGCAGGTCTCTTTTTGTTGGCCGCCATGACCAGTTACGGTTTAACGTTACCCCTTCAACCCATTGCTCTCTCTGTCTGTGTGTGGGTTTTGTTCCCATTGCTGATGGTTATTTTTTCCAGAAGAAGCAGCTTAGGCGTTTTGCTAACGGCCGGTTCAATCGTATTCACCTTGATGGTCGGCATTATGGTCACCCAAATGGGAGGGAAGTTAAGTGGCTCACCATGGGTAACGGTAGTGCAGGTACTTTCTGTAACGGTGATTTGGTGGGCAGCCAATCATTGGCGTCCTTCTAGCAAGCACAGTTGGTGGCCGTTATTGCTGTTGATTCCTCTTTGGATTGCAGGCTTACCTTATGCCGTGTTGGTTGCGCTGTGCATTACCGGGATCATCGCCTGTATGGAGAGTCTCAATACTTTAAAATCGTTCTCGTGGAACAAGCTCCTTTGCTGGACATTACCAACAGTCGGGTTCGCAGCGCTGGTTGTGACGCCAACGATCGACGTACCTAATTCCGTATTTGTAGTTTGGATCTGTTTGCTGGGTACCGCCTGGATGACGGATTATATTTTAAATGCGGAAGAAGAGATGAAAGAACAAGATTAGATCCATTGGATCTGTCTAGGACGTACATCGTTAATGCAGCCTCTTATTGGTGAAATAAGACGCTGCTTTTTTTCTGCACGTATAAAGTTCTAATGATCTAGTGCCATGCTTGCTATTAAGTTATCTGGAATGGTGACCGATATTGCATATCATCAAAAATATTTATGCACGCAGTGATAAGTTGAGATAAGGTTCCCAATACATAGTTGAACGCGCGTGCATAACCTCATCGTAAGTTAGTAACATGATAAGAATAATTGGTTGGCTGCTTTCCGGCGTATTGTGTTGGATCTCCTTCAGTAGTTGGGCAAAAAATGCCGACATTACCGTTGCGACAGAAGCGGATGATGTGGTGAGCCGTGTCCTTTTTGACGCCATTGCAGAGCACTTCTCCCTCCGCGTAACCTATGTCAACATGCCTAGCTTTGATGCCATTTTAGACTCGGTGGCAACTGGAGAGACGGACTTTGCAGCCAATGTCACTTTTACGGCTGAACGAGAACAACGTTTTAGCTATTCTTACCCCACCAATATTGAATACACCTATCTTTACTCATTCAATGCCAGCTCTTTGAAAGAAATAAAGAAGGTTGGAGTGCCAAAAGATACCATCTATGGTGAGTTGATTGTTGCCAACTTTCCCTCTGTTGAACTTGTTGCCTATCAGGGGCATGAGGAAGCGTTTTCCCTGCTTCAACAGGGTGAAGTCGATGGTGTTGTCGATGCAATTAATCAGCTCAAGCCAATGTTGCTCAAAGGCGTTGATGCGCATCTGTTGAACGATCAAATTTCAATCAAACCCGTTTCGATTGTCAGTGCCAAAGGGAGCCACTTGCAGGCATTGGCAGAGTTTGCTGATTTTATTCATAGCGAGCAGATGCAAAAACATTTGCGTGAAGGGATAACGCAGTATCAGTTTAATCTTCGCAAGCAAGCGCTTCAGGCTGCGATGGAACGAGCGAATTTCGATGCTACAGAACCACTGCACATCAAGTTGGAGCCGATTTTTCCTTACGTTATCTACCAACCTAATGGTGAAATATCGGGTATCACCGCCGATGTTTTGCGACAGAGCTGCGACATTCTGGCGTTAAACTGTCAGATTGTCAGTCACGAAAATGAGCGGTGGGGCAGCATGTTGCAAGGGTTTGCTCAACAAGAATTTGATATTTTGGCACCATTAGCAATGACTTCATCGAGAGCGCACTTCACCTATTACACCAGCCCACACTACTCTCCCCAATCGGTCATCGTCAAAAGGTTGGGGTATAAACCAAATGTATACAGCCATGTTTCTCAGTTAATTGCTGAGAGGGTGGGGGTGGTTAAGGATGATTACTTTGATTCGCTGTTAACCAAAATGCTGCCTTTGAAAGAGCTACAGCGCTTTCCCGATCAAGATTCAATGTTAGAAGCATTGATCAACGATAAAGTAGATTACGTGACGATGGACACCGCCACTCTCAACTACCTACTGCGTAATGAACAGGATCTGGCCATTACACAAGATGATGCGATAGGTGTGTTTGATATGTCGAAAATATCGATAGGACTGGCGCGAACACCAAAAGGTCAACTCCTTGCTCCCTATTTTAGCCGAGCGATAGAAATGCTGGATCTAAATAGCATTGTTGAACGTTACGATATAAGGCCAGATTGGCGAAGTTCATTGGAAATGGAACAGAGGCTTGCTGCGCAAACCCAAAAACTGTTTGCGGTGGTGTTAGTTCTGGCTTTTACTCTCTCTTTCTATCTTCATCGTTTGTCTAACACGGATAACTTAACAGGGTTAGGTAATCGCCGCTCGTTGCAACGTAAATATGGTAACGGTATTTCGGGCGATCTCGCCATTTTGTATATCGATGTCAACAACTTCAAACCGATAAACGACACCTTCGGCCACCATTGTGGTGATTTGGTGTTAAAAGCCATTGCATTGGAAATAAAAAGTCATTGGCGTGGAAAAGGGTTTCGAGTGGGAGGGGATGAGTTCATCCTCATTGGTAAAGTGTCACAGCAAGAAGTGGAATCGGCTTTTGAACGATTTAGTCAGATTACGCTAGAGAGTGGCATCACAGGGCAACCTCTCATCGTCCGATCTTCGATTGGTTTGTCAGCGAAGCGTGATAAAACCATGAGTCTTCAACGTGCGTTACATTTGGCCGATGTCGATATGTATCAAAGCAAGCATGAACAGAAACAAATGGGGTACTCGTGAGGTCTCTATCTGGAAATGGCTTTTCTGAACAAGAGTTAAGCAGTTGCTCCCTTAACGCTTGAATATTGTGGAATTGGGGTTGCAATCTCAGAGGGGATGCTTAATAATCTGCCCCACGTTAAGCGAAATGCCTAACAAACGAATCTATGGGGCCCTGGTCCTCTCGCAACAATAGTTCGTGAACTCGGTCAGGTCCGGAAGGAAGCAGCCGCAGCGAATGACTTGTGTGCCGGGATGTGGCTGGGGTCCCACCCTTGAAAAAAGCCGCCTTTAGGGCGGCTTTTTGCTTTTTTGTCTCATCCGATTTCTGGGAAGTTTTTGCTAGTTTGCTAGTTTGCTAGTTTTCTAGTTTTCTAGTTTTCTAGTTTTCTAGTTTTCTAGTTTTCTAGTTTTCTAGTTTCCTGGTTTGCTAGTCCCTAGCCCCTAGCCCCTAGCCCCTAGCCCCTAGCCCCTAGCCCCTAGCCCCTAGCCCCTAGTCCCTAGTCCCTCGCTCTTATTTTTCGCCCCCCAACTTTCTGCAATAGAGAAATTAGAGGGCGAAATTGCCTTAGCGTGCCGTATTGGTGAAGACCACTTGTCCACGGCTGATGGTTTGTTGGACTTGTAAGTCTTTCAACGTCGCACTCTCCACTTTGAGAGGATTCTTATCTAGCAGAATGAAATCGGCGTTTTTCCCCACTTCGATACTGCCTTTCATCGCTTCTTCAAAATGTTGGTAAGCAGGCCAAATGGTCATCGCTCTTAATGCGGTGTAGGCATCAACACGCTGATCGGGACCGAGCACTTTATTCGTGCGGGTGGTACGGTTGACCGTTGCATCAAGGACCCGAAATGCATCTGGCAGGGCAACGGGTGCGTCATGATGTGTACTAAACATCAATCCAGCATCACGCACGGCTTTGGTCGGTGAAATAAAATCGGCTCGAGGATGGCCAAGCACTGAATCACGATGCCAATCTCCCCAATAGAAGGTATGCATTGGGAAGAGGGAAGGGAAAATACCTTGCTCTGCGAGGCGCTGGATTTGGTCTTCACGAATGGTTTGGCCATGAATCAGCACTGGGCGTCGGTCTTGTTTGCCGAGTTTTTCATTGGCCGCAGTAACGGCGTCAATAAACTGCTCAATCGCGGCGTCACCATTGCTGTGAGTGAGTACTTGCCAGCCATTTTTAAACGCGGTTTCCACATATTGGAAAGCTTGTTGATCGGTAAAGGTTGGATAACCTGTGTAATCTTTCTTTTGTCCATGAGGTGGATGAAAGTACGGCTGGGTTAACCACGCGGTTTTCCCTTGAGGTGAGCCATCGAAGTTAAGTTTGACACCGCCAATTCGGAAGTGACTCGTATATTGAGGTGAGTTGTACTCTGACGTCATGAAATCACTGCTGGTGGCCATATCAGCATACGCGACAACATCAATCAACAATTCTCCTCGTTTCGAGGCTCGTTTCAGTGCTTCATAGCCTTCTTTTGTTGCTCGTCCCTCTTGCGCGGTGGTGTAGCCATATTGTGCGTACATTTTTTGTGAGGCTGAAAGCATCATGTCTTGCAGTTCTTGGTCGATGAGCATGGTCAAGCGGAAGAGGGTGGCAAAGTGCGCATTTTCTTCGAGCACACCATTGGGCTCTTGGCTATCAGGCATACGACGTATTACCCCACCTTCGGGATTTTTACTTTTGGCCGTAATTCCGACCATTTCGAGCGCTTTGCTATTGGCGACGCTAAGGTGTCCTGAGGTGTGAATGATCAAAACGGGTTTGTCTGTACTTACTTGGTCCAAGTCGGCTTTGGTGGGATAGTAATCTAGCAACGAATCGTCGTAACCAAAGCCAAGAATCCACCCGGTTTTCTCGATGAAAAACTTTTTGGTTTCATCTTGCTCGGAGGCTTTTAGGATCTCAATGATCTTGGCAACCGTGTTTGCACCACCATCAGGTGGCGGCAGGACGTTGGCAACCATCGCCTGCAAGCCAACACCATAAACGTGGCTGTGTGGGTCAACAAAACCGGGCAACATGGTTTTGCCTTTGAGGTCGATAAGTTGGGTTTGCCCAAACTTATGTTCCATCGCGCCTTCTTTTGTACCCACGTAAATGATTTTGTCGTTCAATGTGGCGACAGCTTCAACGTATTCTGGTTTATCGCCCGCCATCGTTAAGATCTCACCGCCGAAATAGATGGCGTCTGCTGCGGTTACATTTAGCGGTTGAGTAACAGCCGTAGTCGTGTCGCTTTTATCAGAAAAACAGCCCGTTAAGGCAAGCCCAGAAAGGGCGACTGGAATCCAAGATGTTTTCATTTTCTACTCCCATTGGAGGAATGGTAATCATGCAGGTTCATATTAGTCAGTTGAAGCCGGTTTGCAATTAGGGTTGTCAAAGGATGTTGATGTGGTACCAAAAATGGTTGATGACACTATCTTGTTGTTTAAAAAGGCCAGGGTAAAACTGGCCTTTGACGTTACGGTTGGGAAAATAACGCATTCAGTTTGTCGCTGATACGCTTTGTGGTTCGCATTGTAGGGTAGGAGTTATCAAAACCCATGTTGTTTTCTCGTTCGGTTATGGCGGCTTTTGCTAACAGAAACGCTTCTTCAAAATTCGTTGTTTGTGTCAGTTGGTCCTTGAAAAATGCCTCACCGAAGTACGTAAAGTCCGCACCGCTTGTACAGCCAAATGAAGGTTGATTTGGGTTACTTGCGGTGATCACCAAAGTGTATAGATCCGCAAGTTCATCGGCAAACTGACCTGAGAAACAAGCTGAAACCACAACGACTTTCCATTTAATGCCAGCTTGATTCAGTGATTCTTTAAGCATTTTCGGTTCGATTAAGCCCTGGTGATGTGGCCAGTAGTCAGTGACAACACCTTGCGAATATGCGCCATGTCCAGTTAAAAACAAAAACACCACATCCTGCTCAGGATCGATGATTTTTCCTACCGCTTTTAATGTTGCGTCTAAGTTTTCAGCCGTTGCCATCGGTAATTGGTCGGAAGTTTGTGAACTGTTAATCAAAGCAACAGAACGGCCTTCAGTGCCAAATTTGTCGTCAAAGAGTTGCTGTGAATACGTCACTTCTTTACGAAACACGCCAATGCTCGAGTCGGCCGCAAAGCCAACAAAGTAGAGATCGGCCTTGTCGGTTCGTTGAGGTAACAGGTTCTCCGCTTGACTTTGAACCATGGCCGGTTGTGCCTGCAGCAGCTCTTTTGATGCGCAACCGGAGAGTATTAGAGTTAAACCTAATAGAAGCAATTTTTTGGCATTGAATGATTTGATTTTTATAGGAAAACTGAACGTAAACATACATCACCTTAATTATTTTGTTGTTATGGGTTTTGTACATGGTTTTCTCGCGGTGGCAAGTTAGTTTGACTCTAATTTAGAGCGATGACAAACAATGGTGTGTTCTGCGCTTCTTAATTTGAGAATGAATCTAAGAAAAGGTTCTCTTTTGTTATTGCACGCATTAAAAAGTGTTGTTAATCAAGTAATTAACTTGTGGCATGTCTTTCGCTTTATGTTCCCACAGCGTAGAGGGAGAACGAAGATGAATGACTTAACAAAAGCGGTGACGTGGGGGGCGGTCAGTTTAGGGCTGTTGGCTGGATGCGGTGGTGGAGAGGGCGGTAGTTCCAGTACACCTTCTACGCCCGTTGTGCAGACTCAGTTTTCCGACATAAAACCACCGACAGGGTTTGAGTGGCGCAGTAGCGAGAATCGTCAACTGACCATTAAAATCGTGAGTAACTACACTTTTCAGCAGGGTGAAGCGGTGGCGATTCGAGGCCAACATGTGGTGCGTTTGTTTAGCGTGGTTGACGATGTAGAAGACTCGGTTGCGATGTTTACTGGGCTCACTGGAGTGTCAGGGGAACTGACTTCTCGTATTGACTTGGCTGGACATTGGCAAGCAATCAAAGCGGTGTCGAATGTCCGTGAGGTTGAATGTGTGTCTCACACAGATGTTGCTGCGATTGTCGATGAAATTACTGTTGGCTGCGATATCGCGCTGGACTCGGATTAGGAGAACGACCATGACATCCACTACTCATTTTAGTCTTTCTGCCATTTTCCTCGGTTTGCTAAGTTCATCTGCTTGGGCTACAGCCACGAACAATACGCAAGTCGTCAATGGCGATGGTTCTGTCACTATCACTCAAACGGTCGATGAAAACAGTAGTTCACCTCACTACAGCTCTCCGGGGGCATACGGTTTTGGTATTTATAGCAATGCCAATCAAGATTATGGCTGGCAGCACACAATAACGATCCCTGATGGCGCTCAGATTCTCGAAGCGAAACTGACCATCTATGCGTACGATGTCGATTCAGAAGCCTTTCGTGGTGAAAATGGTGAGTATGATGGTGTGTCGGTCGATGGTGTTCAACTGAATCCGGGATTTTTACAGGGAACCAACAATACATGGTCTATTACAGAGTTTGCTCTGCCGATTGCCTCGCTGAATGATGGTCTAGTGAATGTCTTTTTGGATATCGATATGAACAACGGAGGTTGGCTAACGACTTTGGATTACAGCTTAATGACGGTGACCTATTTGGTGACGAGTAATACACCGCCGTCTGTTCCTGAGCTAAGTCGTAGCCAAGGGCTTTCAACCAATGATGATCTCGTAGTGTCGATTATTGGCCCTACACCAGCCGACCCTGACGGTGATTCAGTCAGTTACAACTATCGTTGGTTTGTTGATGTTGGGCAGGGTTTCTTTGTCGACGATGAATTTGCGGGGAAAAATAACCATACTGGTGCGAGCGTACCCGCCTCTCAAACCAACAATGGTGAGCGTTGGAAAGTGCAAGTGCAAGCCGAAGATGCCAACGGCTTAATCAGTGATATCACTGAAATCGAATGGCCTGAAATAGGCGATTCAGATGGCGATGGTGTGGCGGATGCAAATGACTATGCACCGAATGACCCCAGTATCGCCTTCTACGCTCGTACACCGACCTCTGGTTGGTACACATTGGCGTTTGAAGACATGTGGCCATTTGCAGGGGATTATGACTTAAATGATTTCGTCTCCCACTACGCTTATGAGCTTTACACCAATGCCAATAATCAGATCACTCGCATTGATTTTCATGGCCAAGCCGTGGCAAGAGGGGCATCCATAGATAATCGTTTTGCTCTGTCGATTGGTGGCGTCGAGGTGTCTGACGTGACGAGTATGAGTCGAATGATTGATGGGGTCAGCTCAAACCTTGTTGCGGAAACTGGCCACACGGGTGAGCTTGTTTTAGTGGTGCTCGACAGCATCAGTACGTTGTTGCCCGCTAACGGTAGTAGTGATTTCTACAACACTGAGCAGGGAGATGACAGACCTTTAATCGATTACAGCGTGTCCGTGGTTTTCAACAATGCTTTGCCGCCACTCGAGAGTCACACATTGAACCCCTTCATTTTCCGTGCGGCTCAACGTGGTCGAGAAGTGCATTTGATGAATTATCCAAGTAGCGATCTTGCCAATACCAACTCGTTTGGCCAAGGGGTAGACGCCACAGATGCGCAGGCAGGCGAGTTCTATTTGACGGCAGAAGGTTTACCTTGGGCAATATCTATTCCTTCTGAATGGAAGCACCCTTACGAACATATAGACAGCACCATGGCTTACCCCGAGGTGACGAGATGGGCGGAATCGGCTGGAACGAGCAACACCACATGGTTTGACACTTGGGTAAAAGGGAAATGCTGGAAATGTAATTAAAGACGAACTGCGATTAAAAGAGTGGGTAGTAAAAAGCACCTAGGACGAAATATCGAGCTAGGTGTTTTTTTAGTTCAAACGATCAATAAAAGAAATCCACTTGCTGTTTCAAGGCGTTTGCTTGAGTTTGAACTTCTTCGGCATTTCGCGAGGTTTGAGCACAGGTTTCTCTACTTCGTTGGTTTAGCTCGCGAGTAGCGTGGTAAGTCCGGGCTGATTGTCCTGGTTAGCGGAGCGCTTTCGACTTTGCAGTGTAACCGCTGGTGCCAGTGTTGCCATTTCTTCGAACGCAGCAACCACTTGCTCTACCCGCTGGTGTTGTTTATCGGCTTGGGTAAGGTTGTTACCTGCCTTGCTTCTCCACGAGCAAGGCAGGTTTTTTGTTAAGTATCTTAGGGCGTTGTTGCCTAAATCAGTTGAAGCATTTCCAATCCCTAGGGTCTGCTCTTTTATGATGTTAAAGGGGGGCTTCTCTTGCACTGCGTGGTTTTATGGACTCGATTTTCAAGCGATTGGATGTTCCGTTGATATCCCCAGACTGCATCTGTATCAGTCAACGCTCAAAGTATTTGGCTAAGGTGTATGGAAAGTGAAAAAGCATGACATAGAAATATGCTAAACGCCTCGCCAACTGCACCTAGCTGTTTGATGTGGATACTCACGAAGAGATGACTGAATAACTCAGTGCTTCAGAAGCTAACTTCTGGGCACTTAGCATCGCTGACTTAAGCTGATTTTATCAACAACGCTGTTTGTCGGCAAAGATGGCTAGAAGTTTTTTGCTGATAAGTGATTGGGGGATGTAAAGCCAAATTTCAGGCATTTACGTGCAACCGATGAGGGTGCCCTGACTACGTTAGATCTTCTGCTCTGGGATCTAATATTTTGTGTGATATTTCTCCCAATGTGATCGGCTTTGCAGATGTATTAATAAAAAATGATTCATATCAAAAATGAATTGCCTCTAAAAATTCATGAACTAACATCGTGTGCATATAAGTGCATATTTATCGGTATTTGTGAGCAAGATTGGCCAAAGCATCAAACACTGTCATGTCGTGGTGCTGTTTGCGAATGGGGAGTGGCGTTCTTTTCTAGGGAGTTTATATTGTGAGTTGCAGAGAACATATGTCCAAGCCGACTAATCACGCACCGCGTCCGGAGGTGGCTGTTGTTGATCCGATACTGGAACAGTTGTTCAATCGATTGTTGAGACAACAGTTAGAGATAGATCAGCAATCGGCAGGGTTGTCTCAGACAGACGCATTGCGACAAGCCTGTGTGAGTTTGATGGAGGCATTGATTCATCAGCCGGAAACTGCTCACGAAAATTGGGTAGCTCTTTTTGGTGATCTCGCGGATAAGCTTGTTACTGTTTTCCAACAGTCCGACCTGACAGAACAAGAGTTGGGTTCTTCTTATATTAATGCCACTGGATTAGTGATGGCGGTGAAGGATGCGATCCATACCGTGAAAGATATCTATCGGGTGAAGGCATTTCTTCGCGGACTTGATCAAGCACTGCAGTCTTCTGCTTTTACCAATCAAGAGAACCTTCATATTGTTTATCCAGCATGTGGTCCTTTTGCGCCCTTGTTGCTCCCCCTTATTTGTTATTACCAATCCACAAATCCTCATGGCCCTTTGTTGAAGATAACACTGATTGATATCCAGCCTGGTGCAGTAAAGGTGTTAAATCGTTTGATTGAGCTAATGGGGATTGCAGAGCATGTTCACCAAGTCCTTTGTATGGATGTGATGGAATACCACCCTGATCACCCAATCGACATTCTAATTATTGAAGCAATACATCACGGTCTGACCCGTGAAGGGCATTTACATTTTTTACTGCATTTAAGGCAGTTTCTTTCAGAACAGGCATTATTGTTACCTGAACAAATTACGGTAGAGGCGGCTTTAGCTAACCCTCAACGAGAGTTTGTCGAGCAATGGCAAGACTGCAATTTCAGTCATTCTCGCTTTATTCAAGACGACATTCGGTCTGAGCGCATTGAACTAGGTGAAATTTTTAAAATAAATCGTGAAATATTAAATCAATTTAATGAAATGCAATTGGGCTCCGGTTTTCGTTTACTTGAAGCCGGTCAGGTACAAATTCCGAGAAATATTCCAGACATACACAATCGCATTTTATTGCTCAGTGTGAAGCTGGGGGTGTTTGGGCAAGAGAACGTTGATCAGTACGATTCGGGTATCACCCATCCTCGGCCAGAAATGTCGGTATGCGTGGATTTCAGGCCAAAAGCTGCTGAGCCTGATGACCTGTTAGTTAAAGGAGGCGACAAACTGAAGTTTTACTATAAGTTGTGTGGTACGCCCGGCTTCTTACCGACGGTGGCATAGGTGAACAGTATGCAAAAAGCGACCTTTATCACATCCTCTCCAATGATTACGCCGATGATTGAGCGACTCCATGCGAAAGGTCTTTTGGCCGGCGTATTTTTTGTATCAGAGAATATTTCACCACAGTTGAGTGAACACCTGAAACAGAGAGGGGTGAAATGGTACGCAGCGGCTAGTTTAGAGATGGATAAACTTTTTTCAATGCTGGCTGCATGGGATAGCCAGTACGTATTGACCTATCAGTATCAACTTGATGGGTCAACTGATATACCGCGCCATTTATCAATGTTTCAACTGCATCTCTCTGATTGTTATTTATCGAATCTAGATCTGATTCTATTTGAGCAGATACGCCAGGGGGCTTCAACGATACCCATCAGGATAACGAGCTATCCGGGAAATGATTTAGTTCTTCACGTCGATGTCGAAATTTTGCCATATGAAACAACAGGTCGATTGTATAACAAAACGATAGAAGTTCTTTCATATACAGTTATCGAACTCTCCTCGATGTTGGAGCAATCAGACAAAAGCCTACCTGAGCTAACAGGTGCAACATATAGTCCCGCCCCAACAGTTCTAACGATGAGTGAAGAGCAACTCCGAATAAATTGGTGTCAACAAAATGCCGGGCAGATTGTTGATTTATGCCGAGCTGCGAACCCTTATTGGGGGGGGGCACGGATTCAAGTGGCTCAGATGACCTGCCAGCTGTTACAAGTGAGCCCGAGCGACATGCCAACTTATGGCGTTCCGGCAGGGACAATTTTGTGCGTTTCAATAGATCAGGGGCTGGTGGTCGCATTGATGGATGAAGCCGTGAGAATTGATGTGGTTGCCTGCCCCGAAGGTGTTTTTGACGGGTACCGTTTTGCCCAGATGGTGGGGCTGCAAGCGGGTATTCTTTTAACTTGAACCAAAGGAATGACGATGAGTACAGAAGCTTTTTTAGGAGAAGTTGAGCTATATGGGTTTAACTTTGCACCACGTGGTTTTGTGTTTTGTTACGGCCAGAATGAAACCGTCCAATCAAACACCGCATTGTTCTCTTTGTTAAGTACATTTTATGGGGGAGATGGACGGGTTACCTTTGGGATACCTGACCTACGTGGTCGGGTTGCGGTGGGCAATGGCAATGGGCCAGGATTAACGCCAAGGCCATTGGGTACACGGTATGGCAATGAGACTCACGTATTGTCACTTGCTGAGATGCCAAAGCACAATCATCTGGCGGTGGCAACTGCGAAACCCGGAGCAGTCATAACAGGGCAAGCCAAGGTTAATGCCTTTAATGGAACAGGGGACACCAACGATGCAGAAAATGCCTACTGGGCAACCGGTGGCATCCCGAGCGGGTTTAATGTGGATCCGATACAAAAAGCCTATTCCACAACGGCGAATACAACGATGGCAAGTGGAGCTGTTCAGGTTGGTTTCGATGCTTCAGACGTTCCAGCTCCAGATGTGATCACGGGTAATACGGGAGCAGGTCAATATTTCTTTATTAACCAACCGAGCTCGGTTATGACCTATGCCATCAGTACGGATGGGATTTATCCGCCTCGTAGCTAAGTGAGCTGCGTTTTCTAGGGGTGACCCCACCCCTGGCACTCAAATGGCGAGTTTTATCTTGTGGCTTCTGCCTGTACTGAGCAGGGTTTTGAGCGCAGAATGGGGTATTGGTGTAGTAGCAGAATTAGGTTGCCAGTGGGTATCCTGCATCTGGTTTTTCGGGAACTAGGAACATCAGGTTTCTTGTTGTTGATGAGTGATCGATTCGCCTACAAATTGAATTGATTGTTTAATAAATGAAAGGCAAAGGTTGTTGCGCTTCCTTTTTATTTGTGTTCTTGAAAAGAAATAAAACTGAAACTGAAAATGTTGGAGCTGGGACGTGAAACTAAATAAAATTACTCAATCTATGGTCGCTATTGGATTCACCGTGGTGGCTTTAGTCCCTGCTGAGGCAGTGGCAGTGGCGCCCAATGATGTAAACTTTCAAAATGGTGGTGCCGCCTTACTATCCAACCCAGTTACTTTTGACAGTGTCACTTATTCTCGCTCTGCCCCCAGCTCCGGGAAAATGGCCAGATATAATGACTCTGTCGATGGACGTGATCGTTTTGGTATCACTGATGGTGCGAACACAGATAATGCGCTGTTGTATCACTTAGCAGATAGCGGCTCTATAAATGCCCCTGTGGGAGATATTGATTTTCGCTTTAAATCTCAGGGTGGTGATGAGTTTAAGCTGGTATCAATGGAAGCTGGCTCGATTACAGATTCATTCACAGTGACATCGACCCTTAATCATGTTGTAACGATTACAGGCTACAAGGATGGCAGTAGTGTTGTATCTGACACAATAGATTTTACCCAGTCTGATAGCAGTGGCTCTGTTACTTTTGCTAAAAATGCCAGCTATAACGATGGTGTGCTGACGTTTGATAGTCAATGGGGCGACATTGACGAGGTAAGGTTTACCACTTCAGGGCAAAGTTCAGCGGTGACTTTCGTCATTATTGATACGATAGACTTTGAATCTCCAACTGCAGCCGACTCAACCCCGCCCGTTTTTGACGGCAGTAATTCAACACCAAATGACAACGCCACAGGTGTTTCATCCAGTAACAATATCGTAATCGATTTCGACGAAAATATTGCGCTTGGTAGTGGGAATATCACCATTCGCAACGTGACAGACAGCAGCGATTTTGAAGTCTTTAACGTAGCAACGGAAAGTGATGGAACAACAACTTCACCCAGCGCCGGGCGTATCGGGATTAGTGGCGATAAGATTTACTTAAACCCAACCAGCAATCTGACTGGCAACCGAACTTATGCGATTCGAATTGATACTTCAGCGGTTGATGACATTGCGGGTAATAGTTTTGCGGGCATTAGTGATGACACCACCTTTAACTTTTCAACGGCCAATACTGCGCCAGTGGTTGATCTAGATTCGACCTCAGCTAGTGATAATAGCAGTGTATCATTCTCCGAAGGTGGTGGCGCGGTTAGTATTACGCCCAATGCAGCCGTGACCGACGCAGACAGCGATACCATTAAAACCATCACAGTGACCTTGACCAATGACCAAGACGGTGCGGCGGAAGGATTGAATGTGACTGCGGCGGCGCAAAATGCACTCGATGGTATCTCGGGGGCGTCAGACATTACCTTGCAAGATACCATCAGCATCTCGGGAGCCACCGCCACCACTGCGCAAGTCGCTACTTTCCTTCAAGCCATTACCTACAACAATACGTCCAGCACGCCAAATCAAACGGCCAGAACCGTGACTGTGGTGATTAGTGATGGTACAAGCAGCAGTGTCAGCCGTACCGCTACGATTAGCGTCAGCAATGTCACCGCTGCCTCCTCAAGTGCGGCTGGCTTTAATACCACAAACGGCACCAACTTATCGCCTGCCATTACCTTTAGCAGCGACGATGAGACACTGACGATATCGAATAGTGCACACGCTGCTGGCTCTACCGCAGACGGCGGTGCAGGCACGGATACGCTCTTTGTCGTCACTGGCACCGATCTGTCGACTCTCACCTCTCTAACCAACTTTGAAACGTTGACGCCAGATAACGATGGCTCGCTCACCTTAACGGAAGCGCAGCATGAGAGCTTTACCACCATCAATGGAACCGGAACCAACCAATTTACCATTAGCAGTGCAGACGGTGATGGTGTGCTGTCGGGTGATGCCGACATCGAAACTTATGTACTTAATGCCGCGCTGACTTTTACACTTGGTGATGCAGCACAAAATGTGACGGGTGGCAGTAGTGCTATTACGGTTAAGACTGGTGCAGTAATTGCTTCTGGCACATTAACCGGCAGCAGTAATAGCGATACCTTAGAGTTGGCAAATGGGGCGAATATTGCAGGTGCTACGGTAAGCACATTCGAAACCCTTTCATTAGACAGCGGCGCATCGGTCACGATGACAGAAGCGCAGCACGATAGTTTCAGTGCGATCAGTGGTGCAGGCACAGAACAGATCACTATTTCGACCGTAACCGATGGTTTTACTGCGGCAAGCAGTATTGAAACCTATGTGTTAGGCGCGGCGAATACCGTCACCTTATCCAGTGGTAGTCAAAATATTACCGGTAGTAGCGGCAATGACACCATTGTTGCCGGCAGCTTAACTCTTACTGGTGCGTTAAACCCTGCAAGTGGTATAGATACACTGAGTCTCTCCAGTGGTGCTGATATCTCTGGTGCCACGATAGTTAATTTTGAAAACCTGACTTTGGCGGACAATGCTTCTGTGACCATGAAAGCCAATCAGCCTTCAAAGTTTGGAGGAACGATCACAGCGGCTGGGTCAGAGACAATAACGATTACAGGTGATGGCAATTTCACGACCTTAGCCAATGTGGAAAGTTTTGTTGTTGGGGATGAAACAACTAACACCAGAACTATTACTCTTGCTACTGGAGGTGCATCGGTTTCTGCAACCTCGGGAACCGATGCAATCACATTTGACGCTGGCTCTCTGACCCTGACGGGCACACTTTCTGGTGAAAGTAGTGTGGCTGATACGCTCTCACTTTCAAACGGAGCGAATATCGCTGGTGGTACGGTAAATAGCGTTAACAATTTAACTCTAGCAAGTAGTGCAAGCGTGACCATGACCGCCGCTCAGAACCAAGCGTTTTCTGGCACAGTGACCGCGACGGGAAGTGAAACGATTTCCATCACTGGAGATGGTGATATCACCACCTTGTTTGACGTTGAGAATTATAGTCTGGGTGATGCAAGCAATAACACTCGGACTGTGACAATCAGTAATGCGACGACCAGTGTCACCGCAGATTCAAGTACGGATGCTGTCACGTTTAATGTTCAGGGTAGTGGCTACTCAGGAACGCTGACCGGTGATTCGGGTGTGGGAGATACCGTGCTTGCATCAACAGGAGCCGATCTCTCTGCTGGTTCGTTCCTTAATATCGGTACGCTGAGCTTAGCCAGTGGTGCAACCGTGGCTATCGATGCGGCCAACATCAGTGACTTTAGCACAGTAATTAGCGGATCCAGCGGCTCAGAAACGCTCAAATTAATGGATGGCGGTACCTTCGACTTTTCAACCACTAGCGTATCTGAAATAGAAAACCTCGCTATTGGCACCAACAATAACTTCACAATAACGCTGACCGATAATTTTGATTCAAACGGTAATCCCGTAACCGTAACAAACGCCAGTGGCAGTGCGATTGTGGGTAATATCAGCCTGAATGCCAGCGCCCTGAGCGGCGATGCCTTGGTTATCTCCGCAACCGACTTTAATGGTGCCGATACTTTTGTCGGTGGCAGCGCGGCGGATACCATCAGACCGGGTGGTGGTACAGATTCAATGACAGGCAATGCTGGCAATGATAATTTTGTCGGCAGTGCGTCAAATCTCTCAGGCGACACCATTACGGATTTGAGCGTGGGCGATACTATCACGCTAACTGGTGTGACCGGCCTCAGAAAGAGTAATGTGCGTTTTAGTGGCAGCAATATTCTGCAAATCGATACCAATGGTACCGATTTCTCTAGCGTTGAAGTGGCGATCTCACTCTCAAATAGCCCAGCGGCTTCTTTAGATTTCACGGTTGCAGACAGCGGTAGCGATACCTTAATCACTTTTATTACACCGAATGACGCACCAACGTTTAGTGGCCTCAATGGCGGTAATACCTTTACCGAAAATGGCAGTGCCGTTGCTATTGATAACAACGCGACTGTTGCAGATACCGAGCTAGATGCACTCAATAGCGGCTTGGGTAACTACAACGACGCCACGCTAACCATTGCACGAAACGGCGGTGCGAATAGCCAAGACATCTTTACTAATGGTGGGCTGCTCGGTGCGCTCGCTCAAGGTAGCAGCTTTACGTACAATGATACGACTGTGGGTACGGTGACCACTAATTCAAACGGAACGCTTGTTTTGCGCTTTAATAGCAACGCAACATCAGCGATTGTTGATTCAGTATTGCAGGCGATTTATTACCAGAACAGCTCAGAAGATCCTACTGCCAGCGTCACGTTGGACTTTACGTTTAATGATGGAACGGCCAACAGCACTGGCACCAATCAGGCCGTGGTCAACATAACGGCGCAAAATGACGCACCAACGGATATTTCGCTTTCAGCGACTTCGGTGAACCAGTCAGTAACAGGAAGCGCTGCTACAGTTGCGACCGCCAGTACCACCGATGTGGACAGTGCAGACTCTCACACCTACAGCTTGGTTGCTGCAAGCAGCAGTGCAAATGGGACCTGTAGTGCCAGCACGGGCAACGACAGTTTCCAATTCACAGGTAGTACCTTGCAAAGTAAAACGGCACTGACGCCTGGAAGTTACAGCATTTGCGTGCAAAGCGATGATGGTACCACCACTTTCCAAGAGTCCTTCACCATTACCGTGGTGGATAACGTGGCACCGGACGCGCCGTCAACACCGGATCTTGATGCTGCCTCTGATACAGGTGCATCGAATACCGACAACATTACCAATGACACAACGCCAACCTTTAGTGGTACTGCTGAAAGTGGGGCGACGGTTAAATTATATAGTAATCAGGTAGGGGGAGGCACAACGGTCATTGGTACTGGCACAGCAACGGGTGGTAATTGGCAAATTACGACGGATCCGTTGACAGCAGGGTTATCACATTCGATTTTTGCGACCGCCACGGATGCGAGCACGAACGTAAGTAATAGCTCTAGTTCTTTAAGCGTAACGATCGATAATACAACCCCTACCGCGCCAAGCACACCAGATCTCGCGGCGAGCAGTGATACAGGTACTTCGAATACCGATAACCTGACAAATGACACAACGCCAACCTTTACAGGAACAGGTACCACTGGTGACACCGTTACTCTCGTTTCCAATGTCGATGGCACCATCGGCAGCGCTGTTGTCAGCGGTGGCGTCTGGAGCATTACTGCAAGCTCAGCACTGACCGCAGGTGACCACACCATCACAGCGCGCGCAACGGACACAGCTGGCAATACCGCTGATAGCGCAAGTTTGGCGATTACGTTGGATACCTCAGTACCAACGCCCACCATCACCACGCCGATTGAAGGCGATGGTAAGGTGAACGCCGCGGAAGACAACGACGTGCTGATTGCAGGCACGGGCGCGGAAGCGGGCAACAGCGTCACGGTCACCATTCACGACGGGGCGAACAGTCTGAGCCGTACGGTCACCGCGGACAACTCGGGCAACTGGACGATCAGCGGCAGCGAGTTTGACGTCAGTGCGTTTAACAACGGCACCTTGACGGTCACGGCTAGCCAAAGTGATGCGGCGGGCAACACCTCAAGTGCGGCCAGCACCACCATCACGTTAGACAACAGCGCGCCGAGTGCCCCGTCCATCACCACGCCGATTGAAGGCGATGGTAAGGTGAACGCCGCGGAAGACAATGACGTGCTGATTGCAGGCTCGGGCGCGGAAACGGGCAACAGCGTCACGGTCACCATTGACGATGGGGCCAGCAGCCTGAACCGTACGGTCACCGCGGACAACTCGGGCAACTGGACGATCAGCGGCAGCGAGTTTGACGTCAGCACGTTTAACAACGGCGCCCTGACGGTCACGGCTAGCCAAAGTGATGCGGCGGGGAACACCTCAAGTGCAGCGAGCACCACGATTACGTTAGATAACGCGCTGCCAAGCATTGGCATTAGCAGCGACAAATCAGCGCTGAAAGCGGGTGAAACCGCAACACTCACCTTTACCTTGAGTGAATCAGAAACTGATTTTACCGCAGCCGATGTGACCGTTGCTGGCGGAACGCTTTCTAACTTTTCGGGCAGTGGCACCAGCTACACGGCCACATTTACACCAGCAGAAAAGAGCACTGAGGATGCAACCATTGATGTTGCCGCAGAGAAATTTAGCGATGCGGCTGGCAATCTCAATACGGCAGCGACTCAGTTGGTGATCTCAGTGGATACGGCGATCCCGACTGGACATAACATCAGTATTGATCAGGAGAGCATTAACAAAACCAACGAACAGGCGATGAGCTTTACCTTCGCAGCAGCTGAAGTGAACGCGATGTTCACTTACAGCGTGAGCGACGGTACCACGACCATTGACGGAGCGAGTCAAACCATCACCTCTGAAACGATGCAAGTCACGGGCATTGACGTCACAAGTTTGCAAGAGGGGACGTTGACAGTCAGCGTGGTGGTCACCGATGCTGCAGGCAATGCCTCTGATGCAGTGACGGATACCGTGACTAAACGCTACGATGTCGCACCAACGGTGGTTGATGACAGCTTCTCGACGGAGGAAGATACGGCGAAACAATTTGATCTGTTAGCCAACGATTCCGATATTAATGATGACATGGTCGCTTCTTCTGCGACGGTGAAAACGCAACCAAGTAAAGGTCAGGTGTCGATCAGCAACGGCGTTGTTACCTATACGCCAAACAGCAATGAGACAGGCACGGACACCTTTACCTATACAGTGAAAGATGCCCTGTTACAGGAGTCACAAGAAGCGACAGTGACCGTCACTATCAGTGCTATCAATGATGCGCCAGTGGCGAAAGCATTGACCATCACTACCGATGAAGATACCGCCAGCGCGGCGCTCAGTGTGCGTAGCCAAACGACGGATGTGGAAGATGGCATCCCAACGGGTGATTTGGCATTGGTGAGCTTGCCTCAAAAAGGACAAGTGACCGTTGATCAAACCGCAGGCACTTTTGTTTACACGCCGAATGCGAATGAAAATGGCAGCGACAGCTTTACTTACACTATCGCCGATAGTGAAGGCAGCGTTTCGCTTGCGGCAACGGTCAGCGTGAATATCGGTTCCGTCAATGACGCACCTGTGGCGTCGGCAGACACGCTTACCTTTGATGAAGATGTCACCTCGACACTCGATGTTTTAAGTAACGACAGTGACATCGAAGATGGAGCATTCACCGCGAGCAGTATTACCTTGCAAGATCTTGGTCAAGGCGAGGGGGTATATAGTTTCGCTACAGTGAGTGTCAACGCAGATGGCACCTTGAACATTGTGCCAGCAGCAAACGTTAATGGTCAGCATCGCTTTACCTACACGTTAACCGACAGTAGCCAGGCGGTCTCAGAGTCGGCAACCATCACGCTCAATATTACGCCAGTCAATGATGCCCCCGTAGCTGTTGATAACAGTGCGCAGCTACTGGAAGAGGGCTCGTTTGAAGTCAACGTATTGGGTAACGACAGCGATGTCGATACGGGAGACAGTTTTGATCTCACCAGCGTCAACGTGGTCGATCAGCCAGCTCATGGTAGTGTCAGCGTGACCGCGTCAGGAGCGATTATCTATCGCCCTGAAGAAAACTACTTTGGCGAAGACAGCTTCACCTACACAGTGGCAGACGTCGCAGGCGCAGTCTCTAACGTTGCGACAGTGACCATGACGGTCACACCAGTCAACGATGCACCAATGGCGCAAGCACAGTCACAAACATTGGATGAAGACAACAGTTTGGTGATCACGCTGGTCGGCTCAGACATTGATAACGATGATGACACTTTGCAGTACGTTATCACGGAACCAGTTAGCCATGGTGTGCTAGAACCGTTGAACAACAACAGTTGGCGTTACACACCAGAAGCGAACTTCAATGGCTCCGACTTCTTCTTGTTCAAGGTCAACGACGGTGATCTGGACTCAACGGAAGTGCGTGTCGATCTGACCGTCAAAGCAGTCAACGATACACCAACTGCTACCGATGTCAGCACTACGGGAGCGGAAGAAACACCGCTCACCATCACCTTAAATGGTAGTGATATAGAAGGTTCATCGCTGAGCTATCAAGTCGCCACCGCGCCACTCAACGGTAGTGTGACCATCACGGGCAACCAAGCGGTCTATACGGGTAACAGCAACTTCTTTGGTCAGGACAGTTTCACTTACAGCGTCAGTGACGGTGAACTCACCTCGGAAGCGGCGTTGGTGACCATTACGTTGAGTAACGTCAATGATGCGCCAGTGATTAGCGGTAGCCCAGCGACGCAAGTGGATGAAGATAGCGCGTATCAGTTTGTGCCTCAGGCATCGGATAATGACCCTGCCGATACTCTGACCTATTCGATTGCTAACAAACCATCTTGGGCGACATTTGACACGGCCACAGGAGCACTCTCTGGCACGCCAAGTAACAGTGATGTGGGGACGCATGCGGGTATTGTGATCAGCGTGTCCGATGGTAGCGTGTCGGCCTCGTTGCCAGCGTTTGCGATTACCGTGAACAACGTGAACGATGCCCCGGTTATTTCCGGTTCACCAGCAACGCAAGTGAATGAAGACAGCGCTTATCTGTTCACACCGCAAGTGTCGGATGTCGACAGCCAAGCCTTCACCTTCAGCATCACGAATAAACCTGCTTGGGTGAGCTTCGATGCAGCGACAGGTACGCTTAGTGGTACGCCATCGAATGATGATGTTGGCACCTATGCGGGGATTGTTATCACGGTTTCTGATGGTTCGGCCACCGCCACACTCAATACCTTCAGTATTGTGGTGAATAACGTCAACGACGCACCAAGCATCAGTGGTACTCCTGCGCTTACGGTCAACGAAGACAGCACATACCGCTTTGCGCCGCAGGCAGGGGATGTGGACAGTAGCAGTTTGAGCTTCTCTATCAGCAACAAACCAACTTGGGCGAGCTTTAACACGGCAACCGGTGTGCTCAGTGGTACCCCAGCCAACGAACATGTTGGTACTACGGAGAATATCGTTATCACTGTCTCTGACGGTGAACTCAGTGCGTCTCTCGCAGCGTTTAACCTCACGGTTATTAACGTTAACGATGCGCCAGTGGCGGTCAACGACACCTTTGTCTTTACTGAAAGCAACGATGGTATCTATCTGCTTGATGTGCTGAGCAATGATAGTGATGTTGACCCAGATACGTTGCAACTGGATTGGGTAACACCGACCTCAGGAAGCGCAACGATGGTCGGCAGCCAAATCCAGCTGGTGACGAGCGCGATTGGGACTGTGACAGTGCAGTATGGTGTCAAAGATGGTAACGGCGGTAAAGCAACTGCGAAAGCGACCGTGACCATTAACAGCGCGAAGTTGGACGCGCCAACCATTACCGCACCAGCTGATGTGGAAGTGAATGCGACCTCACTCTTTACCAAAGTGGCCTTGGGGACCGCGATTGCTGAAGACCGTACGGGTAAACCATTACCGGTCTCTTTGGCCGACAACAATACCTTCTTCCGTCCTGGGGCCAATACGGTGTACTGGCGCACCCAAGACTCGCAAGGTAACGTGGCCGAGGCGAGTCAGAGCGTGATTGTGCATCCGCTTATCAGCATTTCCAAAGATGCACAAACCACGGAAGGCACTAGCCACGCCGTGTCGGTATACCTCAACGGCCCTGCGCCGAGTTACCCAGTGGTGGTGCCTTACACGGTATCGGGGAGCACGGACAGCAGTGACCATACTCTCGCCTCGGGTGAAGTGGTGATTGCCAGCGGAACCGAAGGCAAGCTTTCGTTTGACATCCTGAATGATGGACAGAGTGAAAGTGCAGAAACCTTAGTGATCGACTTGGACAACACGCTCAACCTTGGCAGTAAACGTCGTTATACCTTGACGATTTTTGAAGAGAACGTGGCACCTAAAGTCACGGTCAATGTGTCACAGGCAGGGGAGCAGCGTAGCAAAATTGAAAATGGCACGGAGTTGGTGACCATTACCAGCAGTGTGACCGATGCCAACGCGTCTGATACCCACACCTTTGCATGGAGTAGTAGCAACGACGCGCTCAATCAAGCGATTGCAGGCCAGACAAACAGCGACACACTGACTTTCTCGCCGCAGACGCTCAGTTCAGCCATTTACACTCTGCAATTGACGGTCACTGACAATGGCACACCACCGCTTTCAGTCACCCACGTTGTCTATCTGGAAGTGGTTGAAGCACTGGCGGTGCTTGGCAGTGAAGACAGTGATGGCGACTTGATTCCGGATGACCAAGAAGGCCACAGCGACAGCGACGGTGACGGTATTCCTGATTATCTGGATGCCATCTCCGACTGCAACGTGATCCAGCAAACAGTAGCAGAGAACGACAGTTTCCTCATTGAAGGTCAACCTGGCGTTTGTTTGCGCAAAGGTGTCACCATAGTGGAAAACCTGACAGGTGGAGCACGCTTGCTGGATAATGAGCTGACGGTCGACAACGAGGCGGACAACATTGGCGGTATTTTTGACTTTGTGGCGACCAACTTGCCACAACCCGGTCAGAGCTATCAACTGGTTATGCCGCAGCGCCTGCCTGTTCCGGCGAATGCCGTTTATCGTAAATTCCGAGCCGATGTGGGTTGGGTCGATTTTGTTGAAGATGCTGACAACTCGATTGCGTCTACTTCGGGTGAAGCGGGCTACTGTCCGCCTCCGGGAGACAGCGTATGGACACCGGGCTTAACTGAAGGCCATTGGTGTGTGCAACTTACCATCCAAGACGGTGGACCGAACGATGATGACGGCATGGCAAACGGCAGCGTGGTTGACCCAGGTGGCGTTGCCGCTCGCGCCAGCAGCAATGCGCTGCCACAAGCAAGCGACGATACTGCTGTAGTTACGCGCAATGGCAGCGTGGTCATTGATGTGCTGAGTAACGATACGGACGCTGATGGTGACAGCTTAACCTTAAGCAGCGCTTCGGTGGATATTGGCAGTGTCAGCGTGGTGAACAATCAGTTGAGTTACACCACCCAGTCACAGTTTTACGGTGTGGCGACCATTACCTATAGCGTGACAGATGGTAATGGCGGCACGGGGACTGCAAAAGTGACCGTCAATGTGCTCAACAATCAAAATCCACGTACAGAGGATGATGTGGTTGAAACCAATGACCGTACGCCCGTCACGATTAATGTATTGTCCAACGACAGTGATGTTGATAATGACGCGCTGACGTTAGTGTCAATTCAAGCTCTCCATGGACAGGTCGTGAAGAACTCGGATCAAAGTGCGACCTACACGCCGACCTTGGGCTTTGAAGGTACGGATGTTCTGACCTATGTCATTCAAGACAGCCAAGGTCTGCAAGATACAGGCAAGGTCACAGTGACGGTGAAACTAGTGAAAGATGTCGATGTATCAAACAGTTCAGGAGGCCCGTTAGGCGGTATGGCATTAATGTTACTCACTCTCGCTGGTGCGTTGCGTCGTGTTGGCAAAAAAGGCTGGTTGGCGCTGCTGGCTGCGCTGAGTTTTAACTCTCAAGCGGCCTGGTATCTCGATGCGCAAATGGGTATTAGCCACGCCGATGAGCGTAGCCCCATTAGTATGGAGGATGTGGTCTCAACCGATGATAAGGGCTTCTACCGTTCGATTGGCTTGGGGTATCAGTTAGATGAAAAGTGGTCAGCGATGCTACGCTATGTGGATATGGGAGAGGGGAGTGCAACGCTACGTGGCGCGACCACTTCGCCACAGGAGTACCATCAAAGTGTGGCGAGTGTCTCGCCCATTTTGGCCAGCGGTGTCGGCTTAGAAGTAGAGTACAAATTTTGGCAAAGCGATGCTTGGCATAGCAAGATTAATATGGGTGGGCTTTTTTGGAGCGCAGAGATTGAAAGTACGTATCAAGACAATCGAATAAACACAGACATCGACGGTTTTGATATGTATATAGGTGGTTCAGTCGGCTATACACTTTCCGAAAACTGGGTTTTAGGTTTGGCGTATGATAGATACTTTTTACTTGAAAATGAAGTAGATACCTTCTCGATAGTGTTGGAATTTCGCTAGCCCGAACCAAAGTCCGATTAAGCACAATACTTACCCCGGAGTGACGAGATGGGCGGAATCGGCTGGAACGAGCAACACCACGTGGTTTGACACTTGGGTAAAAGGGAAATGCTGGAAATGTAATTAACACTCAGAATCAAAGACAACAAAGGGCGAAAACTCGCCCTTTGTTCTTGCTCGCTCTTCGAATTAATGGAAAAAGTCGACTTGCGATTTAAGTGAATTCGCCTGTTTTTGCAGCTCTTCAGCACTTTCAGACGTTTGCGCACTGGTGGCTCGGCTCTGTCGGTTAAGATCGCTGATCGAGTGTGCATTGGCCGCAATTTCTTGTGACACTTGAGCTTGTTGCTCTGAGGTGGCGGCAATGGCTTCAGCTTGCGCCGCAATGGCGTGAACTTGGCTCGCAATGGCTTCTAGAGCGCTACCTGCTTCTTGCGCCTTATCAAGCACTTGATTAGCACTTTGCTGGCTTTGGCTCATCAGTCCCACCGCATTACCCGTGGAAGCTTTAAGTTTCTCGATAATCTGAACCACATCCTTGACCGAAGTTTGGGTTCGGTGAGCAAGCGTTCTTACTTCATCAGCAACCACAGCAAAGCCACGACCTTGCTCGCCGGCTCGCGCTGCTTCGATGGCGGCATTCAGTGCCAGTAAGTTGGTCTGCTCCGCAATTTCATCGATCATTTTCGTTACGGTTTGAATGCTTTCGCTGTCGGTGTTGACTTGTTTGATGGCATGGGCAGAGCGATCAAGTTGATCATTCAGTTCTGCCACATCAATACAGACACCTTCCACTAGGCTCAATCCAGATTGACTATCCTCATTCGCACTGCGAACGTTATCCGCAATGTTCTCCACTTGTTGAGCGACCGACTGAGCGGAGGTGGCCAACTCTTCAATGGCCGTCACCACTTGTTCTACCTGCTGTTGTTGGCGATCTGCCTGAGTGAGGTTGTTGCCTGCATCTTCAGAAACACTGTGTGACGCGACATACACGGTTTCAGCTGTTTGACGGATTTCACCGACCAGCATGTTGAGCTGATTGGCCATGTTGGCGACGCCGTTGGTGAGGTTGGTGATCTCATTTTTTGAAGGCTGACCCGAGCTGGCAATTTGAATGCTAACCTCACCTTTGGCAAGCCTTGCCATCAGAGCATTTAAGGTCGTCAAAGGGTGAAGATTACGATTGATGGCAAACGTCAGGATCGCAAACGTAGCAGCGGCTACGGCGGTGGCAATCGCGATAATCAGCTTAAGCAAGGTTTGACTTCCTTGCGTCACTTCCAAAATGAAGGTGCCGCCAAGAAGTTTCCAGTTCCAGCCAGGGATTTCAGTATAGACAAGGTATTTCTCCCCAACGGTTCCTTGATACTCATGGCGGTAGCGAATCAAGCCACTTTTGTTTTCAAAAATGGCGACATAAGGCTTGTTACCGTCGTAATCTGCAGTATCGATGATGGAAGGGTCGTCTTGCGTGCGGGTTGGATGCAGCAAATATTTGCCCAAATTACTCTCATCGCTATCGACGACGATGGTGTAACCTGTGTCCCCCCATTTCACCTGATTCAATGCACTGAAGAGATCTTCCGTGGCTTTTTGAACGGGTAAGCCGATAAAAGAAACACCAGTGACCTTGTTCTGTGCGTCAAGAATGGGCGAGTAATAGGTAATGTAGCTTTCACCAAACAACTTCACTTGTGCGTAATAGGGCTGTCCCGAGCGAAGTTTCTGATAGGCGGGGTGGTTGTAGCCTAAAGAGGTACCTACGACACGTTGTCCAGCAGGGTTTTTCAATGAAGTTGAGACACGAATGAAATCGTTGTCAATTGGCGCAAATAGGGTCGCTACAGCACCCGTATCACGGGTAAAGCTGTCAACGAGCTTGGTATCGTTGATGAGGCTTTCACCATATTGCGTCATATCGCGTAGTGACTTTCCGTTGAAATCCACCTGATAGTCTTCAACGTAGACACCAGCCAAGTAACCATTTCGAAACGTCGATTCCAGTACTTTGGCCGTATGTAAATAAGCATCAAATTGGCCAGCGATTGTGGCAGCCATGGATTCGACCTTTGATTGGTGCTCGCGAAGTGTATTTTCGAGCAATACTTCTGATGCATTACGATAAACAAGAGTGGCGGTGCCGCCAAAGGCGATGAGTAAACATAAGGTGATGACCAACTTCAGTTGGAAACCTACGCTTTGGTTTCTATATTTTTCTAGCACTATTATCTCTGCTGATATCAGCAGCCTCTATACGATGTATGTTTGAAAGATTAGATTGTAATAATGAAAGGTATAATAGCTGAAAATTGATAAAATTAATTGATGTTTATTAAGTAATTAATCATTTGCGGTGATGGTATAACCAACGCAGTGAGCGTTTGTCACTGCGTTTTGAATGGTGGTCAGTTTAACGTGCAGAAAGCACAGTGATTAATCGGTGCCTTTCGCCAGGGTTGAGCGTTTTGCCTTGAGTAATACTGTTTGCATGCAGCGTGGATTCTACACACAGCATGGTTTTGTAGCCGTCATCGCTCATGTCTGCCATGCCAGCGGCACCTTGAGCCCAAGGGTTCCAAAGCACGGCGCTATTGTGACCTTGGTTTTCAATGCACAGAGTACGTTCAATGACTGGGTCTTTAACCACAATCTCTTTCTCAGGTTGTGTGTAGACACGATCGATCGTATCGGTCAATTGTAAAACTTCACCACCATGGCAGACTTCGCCCGCTTTCAAACTGTCAATGTACTCAGATCCCATGCCCATGGTTTGAGTTTGTTCAATATCACCGACGTTCAAATAGGTATGCAGAGCACCCGAGAAAGTAAACGCTTCATCATCAATATTAAGTGTGTTTAGCGTGACTTTTAGCTCATCGCCGATCTCGACGACTAGGCGAACATCAAACATATGAGGCCAGATATTGTGCGATTCTTCTGTCGGGAACAAGGCAAGCTCAACGATCACACCGTTGTCGTTTTCTCGATGTTCAACCAGTTCCCACTCTGAAGTGCGAGCAAAGCCGTGCGCAGGTGCTGCAATACGGCCAAACCAAGGCCAACAAACCGGAATGCCGCCGCGCAGCGCAGTTTTACCATCAAATACTGCCTTGTCACTCATCCAAATGACGTCAGCTTGACCCGCTGGTTGGTAGGAGACGACATGGCCGCCAAACAAAGAGATCCCTGCGGCTGCTTTCTCGTGAATCACACGAACAATTTTGACATTGTCTTTTTCAACAATGGTGACGCAATCAGACAGGACAGTCAGCGCCGGAAGTGAATTAAGATCCATCTGAATTTCCTTAACAATCAGTTTCATAAGATTCGTTGTAGAAACGGACCGTGAAGTCAGACACTGCAGAGAGTCTAAAGCTCCATTGCTAACCTCAAATCCGTGATACTAAAAAGGCGACCTAAGGTCGCCTTTTTGTCTAACGAAATTCTTCGCTAAGTGCTTATTTTACTAAGTAGAAATTACTTAGAGATGTGAGCAATTAGGTCTAGAACTTTGTTTGAGTAACCGATTTCGTTGTCGTACCAAGATACAACTTTAACGAAGTTATCAGTTAGAGCGATACCAGCTTTAGCATCGAATACAGAAGTTTGAACTTCACCGATGAAGTCTTGAGAAACTACTGCATCTTCAGTGTAACCTAGAACGCCTTTTAGTTCGCCTTCAGAAGCTTCTTTCATTGCTGCACAGATAGCTTCGTAAGATGCGCCGTTTTTAAGGTTAACAGTTAGGTCAACTACAGAAACGTTAGCAGTTGGTACGCGGAAAGCCATACCAGTTAGTTTGCCGTTTAGTTCTGGAAGAACAACGCCTACTGCTTTAGCTGCACCAGTTGAAGATGGGATGATGTTCTGAGAAGCACCACGACCACCGCGCCAGTCTTTAGCAGAAGGACCGTCTACAGTTTTTTGAGTTGCTGTAGTCGCGTGAACTGTAGTCATAAGACCAGATTCGATACCGAACTTGTCGTTAAGAACTTTAGCGATAGGCGCTAGACAGTTAGTAGTACAAGAAGCGTTAGAAACGATGTCTTGACCAGCGTAAGAAGCGTGGTTAACGCCCATTACGAACATTGGAGTTGCGTCTTTTGAAGGACCAGTTAGAACAACTTTCTTAGCACCAGCTGTGATGTGTTTACGAGCTGTTGCGTCGTCTAGGAATAGACCAGTTGCTTCAGCTACTACGTCAACACCGATTGCATCCCATTTTAGATCTTCTGGGTTACGCTCAGCAGTTACACGTACAGTTTTACCGTTAACGATTAGGTTACCACCTTCAACTTCAACAGTACCGTTGAAACGGCCGTGAGTTGAGTCATACTTCAGCATGTATGCCATGTAATCTACGTCGATAAGGTCGTTAATACCTACAACTTCGATGTCGTTGCGCTCTTGCGCTGCACGGAATACGAAACGACCGATACGGCCAAAACCGTTAATACCTACTTTGATAGTCATTATAGTTGCTCCACAACTTAATTTCTGATTAAAGATAACTGGTAGTAAAATTACAGAATCCAGTAAACATCTGCAAGTGATAATCGGACTTAACTTGTTTAAAGTCAAAAAAA
This sequence comes from Vibrio floridensis, assembly GCF_021852965.1. Lineage (NCBI taxonomy): Bacteria > Pseudomonadati > Pseudomonadota > Gammaproteobacteria > Vibrionales > Vibrionaceae > Vibrio > Vibrio floridensis. Next base: position 38,980 of record NZ_JAKGCY010000002.1, read on the forward strand.
AGCGACGCTTTTTTTAACAATTCTTTGCAAATGCTCGTTTTTTAAACTTTGAACCGGTTATTCTACTCACCAGTTGGCGTAAAATAACTCAAGAGCAGGTGCTCTAAGCAATTTTAAAACATAGGACATAATGGTGAGAAAGTATGTGCTACAACCATGATGCTCCGCAAGTTTTTTGCACAAAAAGTCGTCAATATTAATAAGAAAAAGGGAAATTAGTGACGTGACAAAAGAGAGTAAAGTTGTGCTCAAGTCAGACCAGCAATGGCGTGAGCAGTTGTCTGAACAGGAATATTATGTGTGTCGTGAGCAAGGAACCGAACCGCCTTTTAGTGGCAAGTTACTGCATAATAAAGAGAGTGGGGAATATGCATGCACTTGCTGTGGTCAGGTGCTTTTTTCTTCCAGTAACAAGTACGATTCTGGATGCGGTTGGCCGAGCTTCGATGCGCCGATTAATGAGGCAGCAGTGCAGTATTTAGATGACTTTAGTCACGGAATGACGCGCACAGAGATACGTTGTGCTCGATGTGATAGTCACTTGGGGCATGTTTTTCCTGATGGACCAAAAACAACCGGAGAACGTTTTTGTGTCAACTCGGTGTCGTTAATTTTCAACAAAATTGAAACTAATGAGTAAAATTACACCGAACGCTGTTCTCCGCTTTCAGTCATATTGTGTCGCGCTATTATACTGAAAAAATCAAAATGGCTTTGAATCGCCAAAAGACAAAAACCTTCCATTGGGAAGGTTTTTGTTTGATTGCGCCACTCTTAGAGCGAAGAGCTGAACTAAAGCATCATTATAAGCCTATGGCGGCTAGAGGCATCAGGCTACAAGTCATTCGGGATCATCATAGCGCGATATTGGCCTTTTTTGAGCGCCGATGCGGCCTGTTCTGCAATAGAGTCTAATCGTTTATATTCTTCAGGGGGAAAACCAAACATCAGTTGCATTTCTCGCTCTGTAGCTAAGGGCACATCAAACTCTTTAGCTATCATCGCCCAAAGATAAGCATGTTTCATTTGGCCTAATCCCTGATACGTGCTTGCCAAAGATTTCAATGCATCTTTGTTTACTTTTCCATCTTTGGTCAGTTCTAAAGAATGATTAAGCAGTTGGATGGTTTTCGTTTGATCACGTGTGGTATAAAACGTTGCCAAGGCGTATTGCATTTCTGCGGTTTCTAGCGCTGGGGTGCCTTCCATTTGTAAAAACTGACGACGCGCGTTGGTGTTGCCTGTCTGACTCCAAAGAAAATAGAGGCTTTCAGGTTCACTTGAAGAACTGAGCTCTTGCACAATACGTTCAAGTTCAGAAATGCTATGCATCAGCGCATTAAAACGTTTTTGTTTTAACGCACTTTGATCGATGGGCGTAATTTGCGAAGCCAACTCCAAGCACTTTCGATACTCGGCGGTTAGCTTGTATTCCTTAATCTTGTTGTTGTCGGATGGGTTTTTCAGTACCTCAAAGCGATGCCAAATAAGATCCGTGCGTGCAACGCGGCACTGCCCGTCATCCATATTCAGTTTTTCACAGCGTAGCCCTGGTTGCGATTGGCATAGCTCTTCTGTGGTTTTGTTGCCTTCTAAGCAACCACCGAGTAACAGCGGCATGCTTAGGGCGAGTAGCCAAGTTTTCTTTCTCATGGTGGTTTGCTTGTGATCCATTACAACAATTTATTTACTGTTTCTTGACTCAGTTTAGTATCCAGATATGTTCTGTGAACAAAATGTTAGTGTAAAGGTATGTTATGAACACAGAGCAGCTACTCAGCGCAATGACACCAGAAGTTTACCAACGTCTGACGTATGCAGTAGAAACAGGACGTTGGCCAGAGGGTACACCACTTTCACAAACACAGCGAGATTCCTGTATGCAAGCTGTGATGTTGTATCAATCTAAGCACAATACTGAGGCAGAACACATGTCGGTGGCCGCGGGTGGAGAGATTTGTTTCAAGTCAAAGGCGGAGTTGAAGAAACAGTTTCAATCGGGTCAGGAAGATATTGTCCGCGTTAATCCAAATCGAGATTAGTCGTTATAGAACCTAGAACCTAGAACCTAGAACCTAGAACCTAGAACCTAGAACCTAGAACCTAGAACCTAGAATAGATCCAGGTTCTAGGTTTTTACTTTATAAGCTCATCTCACCACGCAGCACTTGCTGCATTTGTGCTTTCACTTCTTCATAAGACAGATTTTGACTCAATAGGTAGTGAAGTTTTGCTAAGGCTGCTTCAGGCGTCATGTCGTAACCGCTGATCACGCCTGCTTCTGCGAGGGCACAGCCAGTTGCATAGCCACCCATATTCACTTTACCCGCTAAACATTGCGTTAAGTTGACCACAATCACGCCGCGCTCAGACGCTTCTTTGAGATGGGCCAATAGCTCTGGATTTTGTGGCGCGTTGCCCACACCAAAGGTCAACAGAATCATCGCATTCACTGGTTGCAGTAAGGTGTTGCGAATCACTTCGTGTGAGATGCCAGGGTACATGGTGATCACACCGATGGGTTGCGGGGTGATGTTATGAACTTTGAACTCGCCTTCTGGTTGCGCGCCGACTTTGATGCTGTTGCTGATCTGGATGTTGATCCCCGCTTCAAGCAACGGTGGTAAGTTTGGCGACGTAAACGCATTAAAGCCATCCGCGTGCGATTTCACACTGCGGTTGCCACGCATCAACTGATTGTTGAAGAACAACGTGACTTCGTTAATAGGATAGTTGGCCGCAATATGCAGCGCGTTAAGCAGATTCGCTTGGCCGTCAGAGCGCAGTTCCGCCAAGGGAATTTGAGAGCCTGTGACAATGACTGGCTTACCAAGGTTTTCCAACATGAAGGAGAGCGCCGAAGCGGTATACGCCATGGTGTCGGTGCCGTGTAGGATCACGAAACCATCGTATTTGTCATAGTTGTCACGAATGTCGTTGGCAATGTGTTGCCAATCTTCAGGGGTCATATCTGAAGAGTCCATCAATGGTTCGTATTCGTGAATGGTGTATTGCGGCATTTCTGGGCGATGGAATTCTGGCATGTTTGCTAACTGCTTTTCCATGAAACCAGCGACAGGAATGTAGCCATGATCGGATTTCTTCATGCCGATAGTACCGCCAGTGTAGGCAATATAGATGTGTTTTCTTGTCATAGTGAGTGATCACTTAGGTGTAGGGGAACAGAGCGGCGATTATAGCGAAAACTTGGCCAAGAAAAAGAGGCATCTGCTACACAGATGCCTCTCATCTCTTACTTCTACTGTACTTCGCAGTTCAAACAGAAGGCGTAATAGCCTTTGGGATCGTTGAAATTTTGCAGCAGCGAAGCGTGCTGTTCCATTTGTTGGGCGACAGGCTGTAAGCTCGGTGGCAGGATGCTTTGAATATCGACACCCATAGAGATTTTCACTTGCTTCATAAACTCTTGGATAAACTGCTCTGTCGGTGAGAGCGGCTCTTCGACCCAGTAGAGGTTGTAGTTCTCTAGTTGAGCCATTTTTGCCGCTTCAGCCACGGCGTCATCGAAATCGCCGATTTGATCAACCAACCCGTGTTGCAGCGCATCGTAGCCGGTCCACACTCGGCCTTGAGCCACTTTATCCACCGCGTCCAATGACAGATCGCGATTATCACCGACTAGGCTGATAAAACGTTGGTAACCGTGTTCAATGCCCATTTGGAACGCTTGTGATGCCCCTTTTGAAAGGCCTGTCGAGATGCCTTCACCAGAGAATGGCGATGTACCAACACCATCGGTATAGATACCGAGTTTATTGAAGCCTTTTTCAAAGGTAGTAATGACGCTAAAAATACCAATCGAGCCAGTGAGCGTGGTTGGTTGAGCAATAATCTTATCCGCGCTCATGGAAATCCAATATCCGCCGGATGCAGCTAGGCTAGACATGGACACCACAATTGGCTTGCCAGCGTCTTTTAACGCCTGAACTTCGTTACGAATCACTTCCGAAGCGAATGCGCTGCCTCCGGGGCTATCCACACGCAATACCACTGCTTTTACTTTGTCATCATTACGAGCTTGACGCAGTAATCCGGCAACGGTGTCGCCGCCCACTGTGCCACGCGGTTGTTGACCATCCATGATGGTGCCGCTGGCGACGACAATGGCAATGTCATCGGCATTCACATCAAAATTATCGCGCATGGTTGCTCGGTAGTCGTAGTAGCTGATGGCTTTGTAGCTGTCATCCCCGCTTGCGCCAAATTTCTCAGCCAGTTGTGTTCTCAGTTGTTGGCGAGTTGCGAGCTCATCGACCAAACCCAGTTTGATGGAAAGGGCCGCAAGATCACCGTTGACGGATTTCAACTGAGACAGAAACTCCTCCATCGAAGGATTGAGTGTTTTTGGATCAATCTTACGGTTGTTCGCCACATCGTCTACATAGGCTCCCCACAGTTGCGTTAACCAACGTGTCGCAGATTCCTTAGCGGCTGGTGACATACCATCACGCACAAACGGCTCAATCGCAGATTTATAAGTGCCAACACGGAAAACATGCGTTGTCACTTCGAGCTTTTCGAGAAGCGTTTTGTAATAGAGATTAAAAGCGCTATAGCCTTTCAGCATTACCCCGCCATCGGGGGCAAGGTAGATCTTATCTGCGTAGCTGGCGAGATAATATTGGCTCTGATTGTAAAATGAGCCAATGGCATAAATGGGTTTGCCAGAGGCCTTAAATTCATTGAGTGCTTTGGCGATGTAACGCAGCTTGGTGAGGTTGGTCTCAGGCATATCGCGTAACGACAACACCAAACCAGTGATCTTCTCGTCGTCTTTGGCGTAGCGAATGGTGTCCACGACATCAAACAACACGTTCTCTTTAGGAATTTCTTCACCAAACAATGAGCTGGTGAAAGAATCCATCGGATTGATATAAAGGCTTTGTTCGACGATTGGGCCGGATAGGTTCAGCACCAATGCTGAAGGCTGCTCAACCTGAGGCTGAGTGTCATGGCCGTAGAAATAGACAAAATAAACAAGCGCAACAGACAGTAGAAAAATCAAGTTGGTGAGTGCGAGACGCACAAAGGTAATGGCTTTCCATATTCCTTTAAAAACCAAACCGATGAGTTTGAATAATGATTTCATTGTTTCTCCGTAACGAGATGCCTCAACCATTCACATGAAAGATCGATATGATCGCCAAACTGGCGCCAACGCCATCAATAAGTCATGCAAAAGATAACAGTTATCAAAGCTTAACACGCAAATAATCCAAATGGCATAGCTCACTTAAGATTGATCGGTGTTACAAAAATGTAAACGCATGTTTGATTTTTTAGATAAGAGCTCATACTCTGGTCTGACCACGATAATAAAAATGGAAGTTTGTCATGTCTGCCATGTACCCACATTTGTTACAGCCTTTGGATCTCGGATTTACTCAACTGCGAAATCGAGTGCTCATGGGTTCGATGCATACAGGCCTTGAGGAGCATAAGGAAGGCTTACAAAAACTCGCTGCGTTTTACGAAGAGCGTGCCAAAGGTGGCGTCGGTCTGATCGTGACGGGCGGTTTTTCACCGAATTTACGCGGTCGTCTGCACCCGCTGAGTGCAGAATTTAGTAAACCCAAACACGCTCAAGCGCATAAAGTGGTGACGGAAGCCGTGCACAAACATGGTGGAAAAATCGCGCTGCAGATCCTGCATGCTGGCCGCTATGCGATGCATCCTTTTGCGCAAAGTGCCTCTGGCATCAAAGCGCCTATCGCGAAGTTTGCCCCCAGCGAAATGAGCCCAAGACAGATTCGCAAAACCATCGAAGCGTTCGCCAACAGTGCAGGTCTCGCGCAACTGGCAGGATACGATGGGGTAGAGATCATGGGTTCCGAAGGTTACCTGATCAACCAATTCCTGTGTAAGCGTACCAATATGCGTTATGACGAGTGGGGCGGTACCTACAAAAAACGCATGCGCTTTGCTGTGGAAATCGTCAAAGCGGTACGCAAAGCGGTAGGCAGTGACTTCATCATTATTTTCCGCCTTTCTATGTTGGACTTGGTGGAGCAAGGCAGCACGTTTGAAGATGTGATTATGCTCGCCAAAGCGCTCGAAGATGCAGGGGTGACGATCATTAACACTGGCATCGGCTGGCATGAAGCGCGAGTACCGACAATCGCAACGCAAGTGCCTCGTGGCGCTTTCACTTGGGTTACTGAGAAAGTGAAGCCGCATGTCTCTGTGCCGATTGTGACCTGCAACCGAATCAACACCCCAGAAGAAGCAGAGCGCATTCTCGCTTCTGGTCAAGCGGACATGGTGTCGATGGCGCGACCTTTCCTCGCCGATCCGCATTTCATTGCCAAAGCTGAGCAAGCGAAATCTCACCTTATCAATACCTGTATAGGCTGTAATCAGGCGTGTTTGGACAACGTATTCAAGGGCAAACGAGCCAGCTGTTTGGTTAACCCACTGGCGTGTCATGAAACCGAGTTGGTGGTGACGCCTGCGAGTGAGAAAAAACGCATTGCGGTGGTGGGCGCAGGTCCTGCTGGGTTAGCTTGTTCAACTACCTTGGCGCAACGTGGCCATAGTGTTGATTTGATTGAACGCAATGATCGCATTGGTGGTCAGTTCCGCCTCGCGATGCAGATCCCTGGCAAAGAAGAATTTCGTGAAACCATTCGCTACTTCGCCAATATGATTGACGAAACAGGGGTGAACTTACGCCTCGATACCGACGCCACGTTAGAGCTGCTCAAAGAGTACGATGAAGTGGTGCTTGCCACAGGGGTTGAACCGCGCAAAGTGAATATCGACGGCTTAACCGAGAGCAGTAAAGTGATCGATTATCAAACATTGATCCGTGAGAAAACCCCAGTCGGCAACAAGATAGCGATTGTCGGTGCCGGGGGGATTGGTGTCGATGTCGCGAGCATGGTCACTGAACCCGCTCAGCACAACCTAGACGACTGGCTACAAGAGTGGGGCATCGATAAAGAAATGACGCAACCGGGTGGCTTGTACCCATTCCCGGATGCGATGAGTGACAAAACGGTGTGGTTGCTGCAACGTCGTAAAGGCGCGGTAGGCAAAGGTCCGGGAAAAACCACAGGTTGGATTCACAAGCGCACATTGGAAAAACGTGGCGTGAATTTGCTCGGGGGCGTGAGCTACGACAGTATCAAGCCTGAAGGATTGGAAATTACCGTCAATGGCAAGAAGCAGTTGCTTGATGCCGACACCATCATCATTTGTGCAGGGCAAGAATCGGTTCGCCCATTTGAAGACAAATGGCATGAGCTTGGCGATAAACTGCATGTGATCGGTGGGGCCGATTACGCAGGAGAACTGGATGCGGTTCGCGCGATTAAGCAAGGGGTCACGCTTGCGACAAAACTTTAATCGGTGAAGGTTGAAGGTTTGAACATAAAAAATGCCGCGAAGTTATTCGCGGTATTTTTGTTTGAGCAGTTCTTGCGTAAATCGTGAATTTCCACAATAAACAGACGGTTATATGGCGTAGTGAACTATGCTAAAGTGTAAACGCAAATCGATACCACTATAAGGATTCTTGGATGGACGCTCTCGATCTTCTACTTAATCGTCGTTCTATTGGTAAATTGGCCGCTCCAGCCCCAGAAGGCAAAGCACTTGAAAATATCATTCGTGCGGGATTAAGAGCACCAGATCACGGCGCGCTGACGCCTTGGCGCTTTGTCATCGCGCAAGGCTCTGGCCTGCATAAGCTGTCAGACATCCTAGTGAAGGCGGCACAGGCCAAAGGCAGTGAAGAATCGGTGGTGGAAAAAGTGAAAAATGCCCCATTTCGTGCACCGATGGTCATCACCGTGATTGCGAAAGTGACCGAGAGTGAAAAAGTCCCTGCATTTGAACAACACCTTTCCGCGGGTTGTGCGGTGCAAGCAATGCAAATGGCGGCTGTGGCTCAAGGATTCCAAGGCTTTTGGCGCTCGGGTGAATGGATGTTCGATACGGAAGTAAGACAAGCGTTTGGCTTACAGGGAGACGATGCCATTGTGGGCTTCCTCTACTTGGGCAGCGCAGAATGTTCCGCGATGAAAGTGCCAGAGCGTGATCTGGCTAAATTTGTTGAGTATCTATAACTGTCTATACATACAGTTTTTGTTGATTTTTAAGGGCCACATCCGCTAATGTGGCCCTTTGTTTGTTGAGCTCGAAAAATTTGTTATGACCCGTCTGTTTATCGCTGAAAAACCCAGCTTAGGCCGCGCGATTGCGGCCGCATTGCCCAATCCTCAAAAGAAAGAACAAGGCTTTATTCGCTGTGGCAATGGTGACATCGTGACGTGGTGTATTGGACATTTGCTTGAGCAAGTTGAGCCCGATGCTTACGACGAACGCTATAAAAAATGGAATATGGCGGATTTGCCCATCATCCCTGAGCAATGGCAACTGCGCCCACGTCCATCGGCCAGTAAACAATTGACCGTGATTCGCAAGCTGCTAAAAGAAGCAAACGAAGTGATCCATGCAGGCGACCCAGACAGAGAAGGGCAATTGCTGGTGGATGAAGTGCTGGATTACTGCAAACTGAGCCAAACCAAAAAAGCACAAACCCAGCGACTGTTGATCAGCGATCTCAACCTGCCTGCGGTTAAGCGTGCGTTGAATAGTCTGCGCAGCAATCGTGATTTCATCCCACTGTCGGTTTCTGCACTGGCGCGCTCACGGGCTGATTGGCTTTATGGCATGAATATGTCACGCGCTTACACTTTGCTGGGGCAAAAAGCAGGCTATCAAGGTGTGTTGTCAGTCGGACGAGTACAAACGCCGGTATTGGGGCTGGTGGTGCGCCGTGATGAGGAAATCGAGAATTTCGTTCCGCGTGATTTCTTCACTCTTCACGCGCTGATCCCTTATCAGAATGGCAGTGAACCGTTTGACATCAAAGCACGTTGGAAACCGAGCGAAGCTTGCCAGCCTTGGCAAGACGAAGAAGGGCGAGTCTTGAGTCGTAAACTGGTGGAAAACGTTGCCAGTCGTATTGCTAATCAACCCGCTACCGTGACGGAATCAGAACATAAGCAGACCAAGCAAGCCCCGCCTTTGCCTTATTCGCTGTCGGCGCTGCAAATTGATGCGGCTAAACGCTATGGTATGAGTGCACAACAGGTGCTGGATACGTGTCAGTCACTGTACGAAAAGCACAAACTGATCACCTACCCACGCTCGGATAACCGCTATCTGCCTAAAGAACATTATGCGCAAGCCGCCAGTGTCAGCCAAGCCATTGCCAATAATGCGAAAGAGTTGTCCGATGCGGTGAGTGGCGCTGATCTTTCTTTAAAATCGAAAGCGTGGAACGACAGCAAAGTCGAAGCCCACCATGCGATTATCCCCACGCCGAAACAAGCCAGTGTTAACGCGCTGTCTGGCAACGAAATGAAGATCTATCAATTGATCGCCAGACAGTATTTGATGCAGTTCTATCCCGCAGCCACATACGCTGAAGCCAAACTGGTGTTTGAGATTGCTGGTGGTGTCTTTATTGCGAAAGGTCGCCAATTGACATTTGCCGGTTGGAAAGCACTCACGGGAGCAACAGAAAAAGAAGAGGACGGCGCGGATACCGTACCACCTCTTGCGAAAGGCACGGTGCTCACCTGCCGAGAAGGGGTGATTAAAGACTGTAAAACCGAGCCGCCAAAGCACTTTACCGAAGCGACCTTATTGCAGGCGATGACGGGAATTGCACGTTACGTCAGTGATAAAGAACTGAAAAAAATCTTAAGAGAGACCGACGGATTAGGCACGGAAGCGACCAGAGCGGGCATACTCGACACTCTGTTTAAACGTCAGTTACTCTCTCGACAAGGCAAAGCCATTCTTAGTACACCAGCAGGGAGAGGGTTGATCCATGCGTTGCCACAAGAATCAACTTATCCGGATATGACGGCTCACTGGGAGCACCAATTGCAAGGCATGGCTGAACGCAACCAAGCCTACCAGCCATTTATGGCCGCCTTGCAACAGCGTATTTCGGAATTAATGCAGCAGGTCAAAACATCACCTGTGCCGAGCTCGCTTCGTCAACTGCCACCAGTGGAGCGCCCAGCGTTTAAGCGCAAGAGACGCGCCAGTAGCAGCAAGAAAACGGCGTCAACCGCGACCCAAAAAAGAACCAACAAGTCGGCTTAAACCCCATGATGAGCATCCCTCTGATCTATCACCCAATCTACTCTCAGTTGCCCCTGCCAGAGGGGCATCGTTACCCGATCATGAAATATCACCATCTCTATCAAGCGGTGTGTCGATATCAGCAACAGCATCTCGAGTGGCAGCAGGCATTTGCTTTTTATCAGCCAGAAGCGTTATCGATTGAAGCCATCAAGCAAGTTCACCAACAAGAATATGTGGATCTGCTGACGACGGGCTTATTGCCTGCGGCGAAAATGCGCAGAATCGGTTTTCCTTGGAGTGAAAAACTGATTGAACGCACGTTAACCTCAACCGCAGGAACTGTGCTGACAGCGGAAAAAGCTTTACAACATGGCGTTGCGATTCATCTCAGTGGCGGCTATCACCATGCCCATTTCGACTATGGCAGCGGTTTTTGCTTGTTCAACGATCTCGTGATGGCAGCACATAAAGCATTGGAACACGCCAGCGTCGACAAAGTGCTGATCATCGATAGTGATGTGCATCATGGCGATGGGACGGCCACTTTATGCCAACGGCGCGACGACATTGTGACGCTTTCTTTTCATTGTGATAAGAACTTTCCTGCCCGTAAGCCGGACTCTGATCTCGATATTGGTTTGCCAAGAGAGTGCGGTGATGAGGCGTTTCTTGCGGCGTTTAAAGAGGTGGTTCCGATGGCGATACGTCTCCATCAACCGGATCTCATTATCTACGATGCCGGTGTCGACATTCATCATGAGGATGAGCTCGGATATCTCAACGTCTCCACAGTCGCTTTGTATCAACGTGACGCGTTTCTCTTTGGGCAGGCCAAAGCCAATGCGATCCCTGTTGCCGCGGTGGTGGGTGGTGGATATCGCACGGATCATGAAGCGCTGGTGCCACTGCATTTGCAGTTGATACAAGCGGCCATGGACGTTTTTTCCGCATCGTCGTTATAGCTGTTCCTCAATCGGCAAGACCCCAGCAAACCAAGCGCCGATTTTCCGCCATACCGTGGCTTCCGGTTCGGAATCAAACCAAACTTGAGATTGGTGATCAAACCAAGCCACTTCACCGTTTTTCATTCGCACCTGATAGGCATTGGTTTTTAAACCCATGGGTAATTTGGCTTCTGATGCTTGAACATAATCAGGATGTTCGATCACTGCTGCCATTTCGGTGTTGAGCAAAGCCGAACGAGGATCCCAGTTCATGGAGCCAGCAAACAGCAATCGGTGGTCGATTAACAGCACTTTAGCATGCAGGCTTGAGCGGCTGCTGCCAGTGAAACTCCATTTGCTGTCGATTCTTGCGCTGGCTTTGGTTTCCCATAACTGAATGCCCGCTTCGACAAGATCTTGTCGATACTTGGCATACCAGCCGTGAACAGCAAAGACGTCATTTGAGGCCAAGCTGTTGGTGACAATGGTGATTTCGACGCCGCGTTGAGCCGCTTCTACCAAGGCTTGTGTGCCGCGTTCCGTTGGAACGAAATAGGGCGAGATAAGGACCAAGGAATCCTTCACGGTTCTTAACAGCGAAGTGAGGTTGTCTGCCAATTGTTGTTCTTGTGTGTCGACTTTGTCAGGCAGATCATACCAAACCTGCCCTTTACCCCAATACCAAACTAAACTCTTATCGGTAAACTGTTGGTACAGTTGCAACTGAGTAAAGTCGTATCGTCCTTGAGTAAACTTTTGTTCTAGCTGGGTTTCTTTTAGCCAAGCTTGCAATTCCTCTTCGGTGACGGGAATGGGGTTGTCGGTGAGCCACTCAATTGGTACGGCATGGAGACTGTTCCAATACAAATCAAATTGCTCGGCGGTCTGTTCAACGCTGTTGCCATAAAGCATCAAATCAAAATCCCCAAATTCGACTGGAGAGTTAACCGAAAAATACTCGTTACCGATGTTACGGCCACCAACAATGGCCACGACACTGTCTGCGGTGAGGGACTTATTGTGCATGCGCCGATTGAGTCGTGAAAAATCACTGGCCATCGCAAGCGTGCGTGCCGTTCGATATTGATGCGGGTTAAACAAGCGAATCTGAATGTTGGGATGAGCGCTTAATCGAGCCAATCCTTCATCGTTCCTTTTCTGCATATCATCGAGGAGAATTCTAACTCGAACCCCTCGTTGGGCAGCTTCAAATAAACGCCATGTCAGTAATTGTCCGGTTTCGTCATTGCGGAAGATGTAGTATTGCAAATCGAGCGTTTTATCGGCTGCCTCGATTAACGCCAATCTCGCGAGAAGCGCATCATGCCCTTTGTCCAGAGGGAAAAAAGCGGTCAAGTTTTCTCTGTCTTGAGGATGATGGTTAAGATAGGCCGAAAGGCGAGAGTCGGCTTGGTAGCCCAGTTGGTAGCTCGGTTGCTTGTCGAACGGTGAGTGATTTTCGAGTGATGTACACGCGCAGAGCAACATCACAGAACAATACGTTAATGCTTTATGGATAAATGTTCGCAACGGACCAAGCCCAAAAAATGGATTCTTCAGATATTTTGGAAGTGGCACGGCAGGCATGCAAGTCGCGTGAGGTTTAAATCCAGTAAAGCTCACGATATTGGAGGGAGAAACGATGCGGCCCAAGTGCGTGGCGCATCGTTTTATCATATGGACCTTGAGTGAGATTAAAGCGTTGCGCCATCCACCTTAATGACCACTTTACGCACGGGTGAGCCTTCGCCTTCTAGTGCGATAAGCGGACGATGGGGCTGCCCTGGCGGGAAAATAATGAACTCGTTTTCGCCGAGTGTCACAAATTTTTCATCCACAACATGGTGACTAAATGCCAAGTCGCGCTCTGCGAGATAGTCTTCATCCAATGCTGCAAACGGTAGCAAGCTGTAGCCGAACGTCTCTTTCCCGCTTAACAGAATTTGTACGTCGAGGTAGCGCTGGTGGCATTCTGATTTTCTTAACGCGAGCGGCTGAGTATGGTCACTCATGACCAGAAAGAACGCGTTGTCGCCGTCTAACTCATGACGCCCATCTGCAATGGGCTCAGCCAGTTTAGCCAACACCTGCGCAATGATTTGCTTGAGATTTGAAGAGAGACAAGATGCAGAGGTGAGCTCTGTTGTTTTACCGACAAACACGGTGATTACCCCCAAAAAGAAAATAAAAGTCACAAACCAGTTTTACTGGTTTGCGACGATTTTACTGCTCGCGAAAGTAAACGCTAGTCATTTTTCGAAACGCCGTTTCTAAAATGAGATGTTGTGCGTGCTTTGCTAGCCCGTCAATACGGAATCTTCCGGGTATTTGATCAGGGTGGGTTCCGGCCTTGCCAGCATGTAAGCCAACGTTAGTGGCCCAATTCGACCAATGATCATCACCACAATCATGATGTACTTGCCTGGTTCTGATAGCTCAGCGGTTAAGCCTGCCGTTAAACCGACCGTGGCAAACGCAGAGATGGTTTCAAACATCACTTTGTCAAACTGAGCTTGCTCGGTGATCATGAGTAGGAACATCGCCGTGGTAAGAATCGCACCGCTGACCACAATGATTGCGAGAGATTTGGTCACGGTTGGCCAGTTTACGGTGCGCTGGAACATCACCACATGTTTCTTTTGACGCAAAAATGCCCAGGTCGCCATAAACGCGACGGCGAAGGTGGAGACTTTAATCCCCCCGCCAGTCGAAGTGGAGCCCGCACCGATCAGCATCAAGATGATCATGATCAGCAGCGCCGGTTGCGTGAACTGGGCGAGGTCGACACTGTTGAATCCCGCGGTTCGCGCGCTGGCGGATTGGAAAAAGGCGGCAAGCCACTGCCCAGAAGTGCTTAACTCGCCCATTGTATTGGCATTGTGCTGCTCTAAGACGAAGAACAACAGCGTACCAATAATGAGCAGTGCAGGAGTGGCGACTAACATGATTTTGGTGTGCAAATGCAGGAAGTGAAAACCGCGTCGCCAGTTCATCCACACATCTCCCACCACAGTGAACCCCAAGCCACCGAAAATAAACAGTGCAGCGAGGGTGAAGATGACCAGAGGATCGTCAACGAAGCTCATCATGCTGTCAGAAAAGAGCGCAAAGCCTGCATTGTTAAATGCAGAAATAGCGTGGAAAAGGGCGTAAAACAGCCCGCTTTGCCAGCCCATTTCCGGCACCCAACGAAACGCCAATAACACAAAACCGATCAACTCTGCGACACAAGCGAAGATGACGATTTTTTTCACCAATCGACGCAGATTCACTTGTCGATCTTGCCCAAGCGCCTCTTTGGCTAACGCTTGTTGGCGAAGGCTCAGTTTCACACCAAACATATAAAGTAGCACGGCAGAAAGCGTCATTTGTCCCAAACCACCGATTTGCATCAGCAGCATCAGCAAGATTTTTCCTGCTAAGGTGAAGTGTTCGCCGGTATCCACCACACCAAGTCCAGTCACACTAATAGCGGAAGTTGCGGTAAAAAGCGCATCAGTTATCGACAAGCCTGAGACAGAAAAAACGGGCAGTGTCAGCAGGATTGCGGAGGGTAATAGCACGGCCAAAAAACTAAGCAGAATGATGCGAGGCTCATTCCCTTTGCTCTGTTTCGATGCTTTATCGGCGAGGTAAAACAAGCCGTTGTTAGAAGAAAATGGATTCATAGTGAACTGAGTTTGTTTGCCAATGCATCTTGTGGGCCAACCAGAATGATCATGTCACCGATTTCGAGTTCGACATCTAACTCTGGGGCTTTGACCAGTTCGGGGCCACGTTTAAACCCAAGTACCTGCACGCCAGGGACTTTGCACAAAGCCAACTCTCCGAGGGTTTTGCCCATTAAGCGTGACCCCACCACAAATTCAGTCATGGCCAAGCCGCTGCCAAGTGGATGAAATTCAAGAACGCGTTTGTCGAGCATCTTCCTCGCCACGCGGATACCCATATCGCGCTCCGGCATGATGATGTGGTCTGCGCCGATCTTTTGCAAAACTCGAGCTTGGAACTTGTCATTGGCTTTGACCCAAACGGATTTGACGCCCGCTTCTTTGGCAATCAGAGTGGCTAAAATGCTGGAGTTCATATCTGCGCCAATGGCGACCATCACCATGTCGTAGTCATCCAATTTCAGCTCTGCCATGGTCTCTTCATGTGTACAGTTGGCCACTAGAGCTTGAGTGACAAAACCAGCTGCTAGCTTGACGCGTTCTTCATTAACGTCGATAGCCAGCACTTGAGCACCTGAATCGGTCAATTCCTGACACACCGCAAGACCAAAACGACCTAAGCCAATCACCGCAAATTGTTTTTCAGCTCGTCTCATGAGCGCCTCTTAATCTATGGATTTCGGCAGAAAAGTCTGCGCCTAATTTTACTGCGGTGCAAATTTATTGATGAGAATTTGACAGAAGATTAACGGAAATTGTGCATAAAAACAGCGATGTTTCATGATGGCGAGTGTGATGCGTGAAGCTACACGCCTAAGATTGAACAGAATAAATACTTTTGCTGATTTGTGTGAGAAATGGTGTCTGAATTTACTTGGCAAAAGAAGAGATAACTAATTTGGATGCGGCAGAAACGAAAAGGGCCACTAATGTCTTAGTGGCCCTTTTACTAAAGTGGCGGAGAGATAGGGATTTGAACCCTAGGTACGCTATTAACGTACGCCGGTTTTCAAGACCGGTGCTTTCAACCACTCAGCCATCTCTCCAGTGCGGGCAAATATATAAGCCCAGAATTCGTTTGTAAAGCCCTATGAATGCTAAGTGAATAGAAAATCACCAACCAATAGCGGCTTAGTTACTTTTAACGTAAAAACGCTGTAACTCAGTGAGCCCTTGCATCAAAACGGGCAGTTTTGGGCTGTCGTCGCGAACTCTCTGATAGTGGTTATCGTACAGTTTGAAATTACCGAATTTATCGATCACCGTCGTTTGACTTGGCGTGATCAGCGCGATTTCGCGGGTGTCGCCTGCAAGGATCCAACGGCGTTTACTTTCATCAAACAAATTGCGACCGGAGCTGAAATCAGCCGGATTCGACGCGACCCCCATCAGGTCTTGAAGTAGGGTAACGGAAAGGTCCAAATGACTGGTACTTTGACCAAATTGCGCAGGCAGTTTTCCTGGCCAATGAATCACCATAGGTACCTGTAACTGGTAACGACTGTAGTTACTGTTTGCGCCCCAGCTGTTGGTTTGGGTTTCGTTAAACTCGCTGCCGTGATTTGAGGTGATGATCACCACGGTGTTATCGCTTAACTGCTGTTCATCTAGGGTCGCAAAAATACGTTGTAGCGTGCTGTCGGCTTGTCGCACTGCAACATCATAAGCTTGCTTGAATTTATCGCTCGCGTTGGCCGTGGTTGGCAATGAAGCGGTTTCAATATTATCGAGTTCAGTCACTTCGATGTAGCTGAACCAAGGCGATTTTGCTTGGTTTAATAACCATTCGTTCCACGCATCGACCGCTTGTGCATCGGAATGAGTCACCGCTTGTTGCGCGTTTTTCTCTGCTTCGATCTGCGTCGCTAAATTCTGATTACGGAAGATAACTTCACTATACAAAGGCTCGTTAAAGCCATTGCCGCTAAACAAACCAAATTGATAGCCCTGCTCTTGGAGGACTTTCAAGAAAATGGGGGCGGTACCTTGCGCTTTAATGCTGCTGGCGTAGCTGGTCGGTAGGCCATAGAAAAGGCCAAAAATGCCATAGCCATCGTTGCTTGAGCTGTAGTGGTTGGTAAACCATTGGTTATTAGAGGCAAACTCAAACATATTTGGCATTTGTTCTGCCGATAGACGATCGCTGCGTAAATTGTTTACGCTGATCATCAGTACATTGAGGTTGTTACCACGACGGTTGAATGTTAGCTGGTCTAATGGGTAACGCACCAACTCGACGTTGTTTTCGTTCGCTTCCAAACGTTTTAGGTATTCATCACGATCCAGTAGGCCATGTTTTTCCATAAAGCTTTTCGCTGTCATTGGGTAAGACAACGGGAAGTTGGCTCTTTGGCTAGTCACTGGATTATAGAAATAAGCATCGGACCACATGTAGATCAGATGACTAACAATAAAGCAGACAAAGAAGACGGCAGCTAACGGGCGGCCAATATGTTTGTGTGCGAGTTTACGTTGTTTCTTCCACACCCATTCCGACAAGCCAAGTTGCAGGAAAAAGATCAGCGGAAGCACAATAAACAGATGCTGGAGATCGGCGCTGAGAGCCGATTTGTCATCGCTAAAGAGCAACTCCCAAACCACGGGGGTTAGGTGCAGGTTGATGCTTTGATACGCTTGCGTATCGATCAGCAGCACCGTCAATCCTGTGGTCGCAAAAACCACAGAGGTTAAACGGAACAACCGTTGCGATGGCAATAAAAAAGTTAAAGGAAACAGAATCAGCAGGTATAAGGCAAACACCAAAAAGCCAAAATGACCAACCCAAGAGACAACCAGATAAAATTGCCCGAGTAGCGTTTCTGGCCAAGGGGACTGGGTGATATAACGCGTACCAATCAACATCGCAGCAATGATATTGAAAAATGCGAACCAGTGACCCCATCCAACTAATCTGGATACGCGCTCGCCGTATGAGTTTCCGCTGTCAACCATGTCTGATTCTGTTATCCGTTATTAGTGAGTTTTTGGTTCTTGTAAAGAAGAGATCAGTGCCTGTGCAAACTTTTCAGCAATTAGCTTACGTTGAGAAGCGGCAACTTGTTGATTCAGAACGTTTGTTGCGATGTTTCCGGCAATCATCAGTGATAATTCTGGTGTTGCACCGTGCTTATCAAGCACCGCTCCAATCTCAGTAAGAATGGTTTCTACTTGTTCGTCTGTGTATTTCGATGTAATCGGCATAAAAACTCTAATAATGATAGTAAAAGCGGCCTATGATAACCTACAATGCCTCGCAACTAAAACCTTGAAGCAAGATAAAATACTATGAGTCTGCATCTTTCAAACGTTATTCTGCATCAGCTTAGTAAAAATGATCAGGATGAGCTAATGGTAAACTACCGTTCTGAGTCCCTGGTCAATGATTCTTCTACAGAAAATCTGGTCGCTGAGCTGCACCGCGTGTTTCATTCCAAAGCAGGAAAAGGCTTTGGTTGTTTTCAATCTGACAGCGAATTTCAGATTTGGCTCAATGAATTACAACGCGGCGAACTGAATTTTTATGATTTCTCACAAAAATGCGCCGTAAGACTGAAAGAAGAGTTAGCAAAATACCCGTTTGCGGACGAAGGTATTCTAGTGTTTGCGGAGTACCAAAGCCTAGCGACCGATTATTTGTTCGTGGGTATATTGCCGCTGAATCAAAGTTTGAAAGTGACAGAAGGGTTGGACATCAGCGCGACCGATTATTTGGACATCAATAAGATGGACATCGCCGCACGTATTGATTTGTCGGTGTACGAAGCAGATAAAGATTCCAACCGTTATCTCTCTTACATTAAGGGCCGAGTTGGCCGTAAAGTGGCGGATTTCTTCCTCGATTTCTTGCAAGCGGAAGTGGGCCTAGACAGCAAGCAGCAAAACCAAGTGTTGATGCAAGCGCTCGATGATTTCTGTACCGATGCAAAGTTGGAAAAACAAGAAGTCAACGAATACAAGAAGCAAGTCTATGAATACTGTAATGGCCAGATCAAAGCGGGTGAAGAAGTGGAAATTCGCGAACTTTCTGGTGAGTTACCGCCAAGTCCATCTGGTGCAAGCTTCTTAGAGTTCACTCAAGAGCAAGGTTACGGTTTGGAAGAGAGCTTTCCTGCCGACCGAGGTTTAGTTCGTAAGTTGACCAAATATGTTGGCGCGGGTGGTGGTCTTAACGTGAGCTTCGACAGCTTGCTGTTGGGTGAGCGCATTTTCTACGATCCGGAAACCGACACTTTGACGATTAAGGGCACGCCACCAAACTTGCGTGACCAACTGACGCGTAATCGTTAATCCATACCATTCAAAAAAAGAGAGCGAATGCTCTCTTTTTTTGTGCCCTCACAACATGTTAGCTGTTAGTGTTATAAGCTTAAAAAGGAATGAGTTTTTCTGAACAAGGATGAAACATGGTTTGGTTGAGCCGCTCGCGGGCATTTCGTTACTCATTAGGCATTTTCATAGCCTGGTTGTGCGCTGTTTCTTTCATTTTTATTCAAGTGACCAATATGCGCACGGTCGTCGATGCAATTGAAGAAATTGGCAATAAACTTGAAGAAGTTCATGCATCATTTGCTTACGATCGAGAGCAGCGTATTCAACGGCAAGATGAAATCTCACTGGATATACAACTCATTTATGCCCTTCGAATTCAACTGCAAGCCAACTACGTTGATTCCCTGTTTGCGCCAGACATTTCCCAGTTTCTTCATTCCACCGATCGTTATCTCGACAGTGTTAACGCCATGCTCGAGATTGAAAGTGAGTTGTCGGAGTTGGTTTCAGAGATTCGTGATCAACGCAATCAATACGCGAGAAACGAAGGTTTACTACTATTTGCTTTGCTCGGTTCCTACGTATCAGAAGCCACTTTAAGCAGTTCGATCCGTATCGCCGCTGTGTTCAAAGATATTGATGATTTGGTACTGACTTCAGCCTCCTTACCTGATGAACAAAGAGTGCCTTTTCAGAAGCTGCTTGCTCAAACCGCCATCGTGTTGGGGAGAAATGCAGAGATAAATCATTTGGTTCACCAAATAAGCAATCATGAAGTTTACAACCAGCAATCTTGGCTTGAAGAGCAATACCATCGGTTAGTTTATCGAGCAATGGCGATGGTGGTGATCAGCAGCTTGCTTGGTTTTCTTGGGCTATTGGTGTTACAGCTTGGGTCTAAACAGACAGAAGAAAACGGCAACAAAATAGCAGCGAGTGGGAAACGAGAGAATAACACAAATGCGGAGTTTCGAACGGAACCCTCGTTACCCATGGCAGATTTGGCACAAACGACGCCTTTGCCGGCAGAAAGGGAACCTTTAGCACAAAGTCACACGGAATCTCTGGCTAAGGAACCCGCATCCTTGTTGCCCATTAACGTGGATCTGATGATGGATTCACTCTCTGGCGATAAAGAGTCAGTATTGCTGTTATTGAGAGTGTTTGTGCAAGATCACTCTAATGAGCATCGCCACTTTCTTGAAGCCATGCAAACTGATAGAGAGCGCGCACAGCGAATTGTACATAGTCTGAAAGGCGTTGCCGCAAGTTTGGGTGCGGACGAGCTGAAAGTGGTGTCGATGGAGATTGAAATGGCGATGAAAGAAGGGCGTGAACCTACAGCGCAACAACTCGAGACGTTAAAAAGCAGTTTAGCCAAAACCATCGAATATGCTCAGCAACTGATTAATGGCAACGTGGCCATTCATTAACCCATGGCATTCTAGGGCGCATAAAAAAACCGGCAACTGAGTGCCGGTTTTTTCTAACTGAGCTCTAGATTATAGAGATTCAGTGAAAGTACGCGCGATAACGTCTTGCTGCTGTTCTGCAGTTAGAGAGTTAAAGCGAACTGCGTATCCAGATACACGGATAGTCAGCTGTGGGTACTTCTCTGGGTGCTTAACTGCGTCTAGAAGCGTGTCACGGTTTAGAACGTTTACGTTCAAGTGTTGACCGCCTTCGATGCCTGCTTCGTGGTGGAAGTAACCATCCATCAAGCCTGCAAGGTTAGCACGTTGTGAGTTCTCATCTTTACCTAGAGCGTTAGGTACGATAGAGAAGGTGTAAGAGATACCATCTTTAGCGTGTGCAAACGGTAGTTTACCTACTGAAGTTAGAGACGCTACCGCACCTTTCTCATCACGACCGTGCATTGGGTTTGCACCTGGTGCAAATGGAGCACCTGCGCGACGACCGTCTGGCGTGTTACCTGTCTTCTTACCGTATACCACGTTAGAAGTGATAGTTAGGATAGACTGAGTAGGAACCGCGTCACGGTATGTCTTCAGCTTACGGATCTTGTTCATGAACACTTCAACAAGTTCACAAGCGATATCATCTACGCGAGCATCGTTGTTACCGAATTTAGGGTAGTCGCCTTCGATTTCGAAGTCGATTGCTACGCCATCTTCGTCACGAATTGGTTTCACTTTCGCGTACTTGATTGCAGATAGTGAGTCAGCTGCGATAGATAGACCAGCGATACCACAAGCCATTGTGCGGTAAACGTCACGATCGTGTAGTGCCATTAGCGCTGCTTCGTAGCTGTACTTGTCGTGCATGAAGTGGATTGCGTTTAGTGCAGCAACGTACTGCTTAGCTAGCCAATCCATGAAGTGGTCTAGGCTGCTCCACACTTCGTCGAAGCTTAGGACTTCTGAAGTGATCTTAGGCATTACTGGACCAACTTGCATTTTCAGCTTCTCATCAACACCACCGTTGATTGCGTAAAGCATCGTTTTTGCAAGGTTTGCACGAGCGCCGAAGAACTGCATTTGCTTACCAACAACCATTGGAGATACACAACATGCGATTGCGTAGTCGTCAGAGTTCATGTCTGGACGCATTAGGTCGTCGTTTTCGTACTGGATTGAAGAAGTATCGATAGAGACTTTCGCACAGAACTTCTTGAAGCCTTCAGGTAGTTGCTCAGACCAAAGTACAGTGATGTTTGGCTCTGGAGAAGGACCCATAGTGTATAGAGAGTTTAGGAAACGGAAGTTTGAACGCGTTACTAGCGTACGACCGTCAAGACCCATACCACCCATAGATTCTGTTGCCCAGATTGGGTCGCCAGAGAATAGATCATCGTACTCAGGAGTACGTAGGAAACGAACCATACGTAGTTTCATTACGAAGTGGTCGATCATTTCCTGAGCTTCAACTTCAGTGATCTTACCAGCAGCGATATCACGCTCGATGTACACGTCTAGGAACGTAGAAGTACGGCCTAGAGACATTGCAGCACCATTTTGAGACTTAACAGCCGCTAGGTAGCCGAAGTAAGTCCACTGGATAGCTTCTTGTGCAGTTTCAGCTGGGCGAGAAATATCGTAACCGTATTTCGCTGCCATCACTTTCATTTGACCTAGAGCGCGGTGTTGCTCAGCAATCTCTTCACGAAGTTGCATCGTCATTTGAAGATCTTCACCGTTCTCAAAACGCGCTTGTAGAGACTTGAATTGAGCCAGTTTGTCCTTCATTAGGAAGTCGATACCGTATAGGGCAACACGGCGGTAGTCACCGATGATACGACCACGGCCGTAAGCATCTGGAAGACCAGTTAGAACACCAGACTTACGACAAGCTAGGATATCTGGAGTGTAGATATCGAATACACCAGCGTTGTGTGTTTTACGGTATTCAGTGTAGATTTTAGAGATTTGAGGGTCTAGTTCACGACCGTAAACTTTACAAGAACCTTCAACCATGCGGATACCACCGTTAGGGATGATAGCGCGTTTTAGAGGTGCGTCAGTTTGTAGACCAACGATAGTCTCTAGATCTTTTTCAATGTAGCCTGCATCGTGAGCAGTGATGGTAGAGATTAGGTCAGTATCGAAATCAACTGGAGCGTGAGTTGAGTTTTCAACTTTGATACCTTCCATTACCTTAGCCCAAAGCTTGTTAGTCGCTTCAGTACCTTCAGAAACTAGGAAAGATTCGTCGCCTTCGTACGGAGTGTAGTTCTTTTGAATGAAATCACGAACGTTTACTTCGTTTTGCCAGTCACCTGCTGCAAAACCTTCCCAAGCTTTAGCAAATTGCTCTGCCATGACATACCTACCTTTTTAGTAGAAAAAACACGTACTGTTGTGGCTGTTGAGCCAGCCATCCTCATATTAAAGAGGAGCAGTACACTCTTATGAATAACAATATGTATCGATTTGCGAACTGTTCATAAAACGATACATATTGTCACTGAGTTACACGTCTTGCCTTATCAACTTGCCTCTAGGGTATACTAAAATTTTTTTGCAAACCTTAAACTAAATCAATAAAAGCCAGTTAAATTCAAAAAAATTTGGGTGGTGACCAGCACCACCCACACTTTTTTTGAAAGCTTATAGCCAAGCTTTGATGCCGTATTGGCTTTCTAGCATACCTACAGCAAGCATAGCAACTAGACAGATAATAAGAACACCACCCGGAATCACTACTTTATCGACAAAAGACAGTTTAGATGCACGCTCTTTGTCGCCGATTAGGCCATTATTATCTAGTAGCATAGTCAGTGCCCATGCAAGTACAGGGTTCACAACCGCAGAACCGAAGATACAGATACCCGCTGCTTGTGAATCTTTTGTGCTACGAACCATCTGCATACCCGCTTCAAGTAGCGGTAGGAATACACCCACTAGCAGCGCACAGCGCATTACTGGTGGCCATACCGCAACGTCCATTGGGAAACCAAGAACCGCAATCGTCATCACCAAACAGCCTAGGATAATCGCACCGCCAGGGATTGGACGCTTCGCAATCGCAGCTGGGATCATGTAGGTACCCCAAGATGATGTGATGTTACCACCACCAAGCGCAGTACCCACCATTTGACGGATAGAACACATGGTCATAGTGTCATCGACATCCATCAATACTTTTTCAGTCTTCTTAGGATAGTTCAATTCTTGGAAAATACGGTGGCCAAGGAAATCTGGAGACCACATTGCTACCGCTAGAATCGCAAATGGTAGAGAAGCGATAAAGTGCTGCAGTGTTGGTAGGCCAAGTTGCCAACCGGTTTCTGTGCTGCCCCACCAGTAAACTGGGTTAAGGTTAGGTAGGCCCATTTCCGTTTCGAACTTAAGATCGAAGCCCGCACCAAGTGCAAGTGCAATCACCAAGCCGGTAAACGCACACACAGGGATTGCCAACCAACGCAGGTTCAGTTTAGCAAGCAGTGCGTAAATAACGATGTTAATGCCAAGCACAACCAAACCAATGTAGCCTAGGCTGCCAGCAGCCACGTCAGCAGATTGCAAGCCAACGGCCCATTCTTGAATGGAAGTAATTTGGCTCATCGTCCCAGTAAAGCCGAGGAAGATCAACAAGCCGCCTGCCGTACCTTCGGAGGTCAGGTTCACCAGTTTAGAACCACCTTTAAAGTAGCTCAGTAGTAGACCAAACACGCCAAGTAGAAGTGCCAATGCAAGAGGGTGAGCACCAGCGAGAGCAATCGCGCCGATAAGAGGGATCATTGGACCGTGGTTACCCGCTAAGTTGGCTCGTGGGTTCACGAAGCCAGAAGCGATAACACAGAAGAATAACGCAGGGAACAACATTTCCACACGCGCCACTTCGATAGCAAATTCTTTACCTAAGTTAACGTGGTCCCAAGCTTGAGTTAAACCGTCCGCCCAAGACATCATTACTGCAGAGTACATCGCAATAATACCGATAGTACCAGCAAGCGCAGGAACAAGGTCCTCAAGTTCAAAACGGAAGTCACGACCAGGAAGGTTCAAACCGAAACGGCGTGGTTTCATGATTTGCAGTTCGTGGTCTAGGTAGTCTGAGCGGCTGGCAAATTCAGATGCTGGGCGATGAAGCTCACTGTAGCTCTTCGTTTCAATATCTGAATCAGAATGCACTTTATTCACTGCGTCTGACATAGATTCCTCATATATTTATAAAAGTTAGTAATTCTTTCTGAATTCTAGTGTTCCGCTTCCTGCGGTTTTGTCCTAACAATAGCCATCGCTAGGTGTTTGCTCTATTGTCGCACGAAGGCTACGTGCCTAAGTATGGCTAAGTTTTACTATTTTTGATGACTGGGATCAGCCTCAACTTTACCGCCGAGTCTAGCAAGTTAACCCTTTAGGATGATTGATTTAGATCACTTTAAGAAAAGATGTGAAAGAAAACTACAGAAAGTAGCCAGTATGCGAAAAGTCCTTGGTTTTTATGTGTAATTTGCTTTCAGAGCGGGGCTATTTTTAGATAAATTTTAACGGATATGCGTCTTGGTGAGCATTATTGAGCGGATAGTGAGTAGGGAATAACACAAGTTGGCGCTATTTTTGCAAGAAAGCCGTCAGTGATTTTTATTTGGCGAAATGTTGCCGTATCAGGATGAGAGAATGACAAAATTTAAAATGATGCCGCTGGTGGCCATGATTTCTGCTGGATTAATGGGTTGTGGTAGTAGCAGTAGTGATGGCGGGAGTGCTCCAACTCCAGCGCCTTCGCCAACGGACTATGTCTCTTTACAATTTATTCAAAAAGTTGGTAAGCAACTGTCAGTTCCTAGCGGATGTACTGTTTTGTCCAAAGATACGAGCACTACGCCGACTGAGTTGACGTATGCTAAGTTGGCGAGTGATGTCCGTGTGGTCGCTCATAAAGCTAATGGGGCGATAGATAACAATCTAAAACTCGTGCCGAATGAATCGGGTGTACTGAAAATTGATAAACATAAGCTCGAAGATGGGGGATTTGTTTCTATTATCGATTCACCTTCTGATTCAAAACCGTTTTATTCTGTTATGTCGATTCAGAAGCAATTCCTAGAAAATCAGTTAATTCAAATTGAACGAAACCAAGGTAATGTTGGCTGTTATAAAGACGGAAAAGAGTTAGCGACAGTTTCAGCTGATGTTGCAGTATTTACTTCTAACCTGCCGAATGGCGCGAATGGTTTTCAGTATCTTTCGTCCCAGTTTGATTCAGGAATTGTTTCTTCTAACATAAAAAATGTCACGACAAACACGAATGAACCTGTTCTTGTTAAGAGCTTTCTAACGGGAACATTAAATGGCTATGGATTCGCAACCAATCTAAACACAAATCAGGCGCAGGTAATGTTAGAGCCTCTTGACACAACGGTGACATGGAGTGATGGTTTAACGGGTAACTCTCGCTTGGACTCGCTAAAAATATACGTAGCCAAAAACAATCATGTTAACTTTTGGACCGAACCCGCTGTTTCAACTGTCCAACCTTTTGATATCACATCCAACGAGCAAAATTGGCATTATTCAGCTAGTGGTATGGCTGAAAACTGGTCGCTTAAGTTGAACGGCGCTTTTTCATCTGCGCTTGATATCGGGTTGCCGAATACGCTTACCGTTTCTGATATTGCGCCTGTTGTCACTAATGCATCATCCAAAGGAGTGATAGTGACAAGTGGCGTTGCCTCATCTGGTAGATTGTTGATTCGCGCTAAGTATACGCAGTCTTCTGGTTCTGGATCCTCACTAAAGACCTTAGAGCATGTGGTTGTTGGTGAATCAGTTAGCGGCGAAATAATAGTTCCAGATTTGGGCTTCGAGGATTTGTCGGCAGTTATGCCAGAATCTCTAAAGACAGAACTATTTGACATCGATGAGTTGAGTGAGAAGCAGCTACAAAATCTTTTACGTCAATATGAAAGCGAAGATATCGTAGCGTTTGTTATTCCGCCAAGTGATAAGGAACTGAGTTCTTATTTGTCACAAACCGCGTCATTCACATCGCTAGCTCGTTGATGTAAATAAATTGTAATGACGTGACATTCATCAATCTTAAATAGCCTCCCCATGGAGGCTTTTTTTATGCCCGCTATGCATTGTTAAAAGAATATATTGCTAAATTGTGAATATAAATCTACTTTTCGTTTTTAACTATGCTAAAAATGCAGGTTAATAATTTGTTGCAACTCAATTGATAGGATGCTAGTTTGTATCCATTAAAGGGGCCGGAGTGCCTTGGCAGTGACAAAAAACACAGGGAGTACAAGCGCATGCATGAAGTACCAGCGCTGGATATCAAACAACTGCACAAAACGTTTGGTCAGAATGAAGTGCTAAAAGGCATTTCACTTGCTGCACATAAAGGGGACGTTATTTCCATCATTGGCTCTTCCGGCTCCGGTAAGAGTACCTTCCTTAGATGCATCAACTTACTAGAAACGCCCACCGCGGGTGAAATTTGGGTTAATGGCGAATTAATCCAGATGAAAAACAACCGTGCGGGTGAGGCGGTTCCGGCCAATGAAAAGCAAGTCCAGCGCATCCGTTCGCGCTTGGCGATGGTTTTTCAGGGCTTTAACCTCTGGTCTCACATGACGGTGCTACAAAATGTGATTGAAGCGCCCGTTCATGTACTGGGTGTACCTAAAGCCGAGGCGATCGAAAAAGCAGAAGTCCTGCTGAAAAAAGTCGGCTTGTATGAGCGCAAAGATTACTACCCAGGTCACTTGTCTGGTGGTCAGCAGCAACGTGCTGCGATTGCTCGCGCCCTTGCCGTTGACCCTGAAGTGATGCTGTTTGACGAACCGACATCGGCGCTCGACCCAGAGTTGGTTGGTGAAGTGTTGGGGGTAATGCGAGATCTGGCTGATGAAGGCCGCACCATGCTAGTGGTAACCCATGAAATGGCGTTTGCTCGTGATGTGTCAAATCATGTCATGTTCCTACATCAAGGATTGGTTGAAGAACAAGGCGCACCGTCAAAACTGTTCACCAATCCAGAGTCAGAGCGTTTAAAGCAGTTTATTTCATCGATTTATTAAAAGGGTGATGGCCTTCTATCGTACTAGAACCTAGAACCTAGAACCTAGAACCTAGAACCTAGAACCTAGAACCTAGAACCTAGAACCTAGAACCTAGAACCTAAAAACGAAACACAACATCGCAATACAAAAACAATCACAGGAGTATGGATATGAAGAAGTGGTTACTTGCAGCAACATTGGCCGCAACCGCAGTGTCGGGTATCGCTCAGGCGAAGGAATGGAAAACGGTTCGCTTTGGCATTGAAGGGGCGTACCCTCCATTTAGCTGGACAGAAGCCGATGGTTCATTAAAAGGCTTTGACGTCGATATGGCGAATGCCTTGTGTGAAGAGATGAAAGTGCAATGTAAGATCGTCGCGCAAGATTGGGACGGCATTATCCCGTCACTATTGGCTCGCAAATACGATGCGATTATCGCAGCGATGTCGATTACAGAAGAGCGTAAGCAAAAAGTCGATTTCACCGGTAAATACGCGCTCATTCCAAACAAATTCATCGCTAAGAAAGATGCAGGCTTGGACTTTGACAAACTGAGCGGCGTAAAAATCGGTGTTCAACGCGCAACCACTCACGACAAATACCTAACCGATAACTATGGCAAGAACGTTGATATTGTACGTTACGGTTCGTTCGATGAAGCGTATCTCGACCTCGCCAATGGCCGTATTGCCGCAGTATTGGGTGATGCTTCGGCATTGGAAGAGGGCGTGCTGAACAAAGCGGGTGGTGAAGGCTACGAGTTTGTTGGCCCATCACTAACGGATCCAAAGTGGTTTGGTGAAGGCTTTGGTATTGCGGTTCGTAAGCAAGATAAAGAACTGACTAAACAACTGGATGCTGCGATTCTGTCACTACGTGAAAAAGGTGTTTATCAGCAAATCGCTGCGAAATACTTCAAGTATGACGTGTACGGCGACTAATCACCGCTGAACTCTCGCCCTAATTGCCGGTTCGTTCCTGGATGTACCCGGCAATTAGGATTCTAGATTCTAGGGATTAGGAACTGACCTATGCTGGATTTACAAGGATATGAAGCCTCTATCTTTAAAGGGGCCGTGTTGACCATCGAAGTAGCATTACTTTCCCTTGTGCTCGCCATGTTACTTGGCATGCTGGGCGCGCTTGCCAAAATGGCACCTTATCGTTGGGCGCGTGCCATCGCCACTCTTTACACCACCATCATCAGAGGGATTCCTGATCTGGTGTTGATGATGCTGATTTTCTTCGGTGGCCAGATTTTTCTTAATAACTCTCTCTATGCCATTAATGAGTGGCTCAACGAGTGGTTTACATCAAGTGATCCCACGCATGAATGGGTCTCCTACCTTCCTGACTATGTAGACGTGAGCCCTTTTATTGCCGGTGTGTTGACCATAGGCTTTATCTTCGGCGCGTACATGGCGGAAACCTTCCGCGGTGCCATCATGGCGGTCGATAAGGGTGAGCTTGAAGCGGCAAAAGCGTACGGGATGAGCTCGGCATTGGCATTTCGCCGCATACTGCTGCCACAAATGATTCGCCATGCGCTACCCGGCTTTGGTAATAACTGGTTGGTGCTGCTTAAAACCACCGCACTGGTGTCCATTATTGGTTTGGAAGACATGGTGCGTGTAGGCTCACTCGCCGCAGGCTCAACCAAAATGCCATTTACTTTTTATATGGCAGTGGCATTGATTTTCCTCTTCTTTACCAGCGTTTCTACGGGCTGTTTGAAAGTCCTAGAGCGTAAGTTCAGTATTCATACGAGGTAGGTAACGATGGACTTTTCATTAATCGTAGAAAGCTTTCCTATCTATCTCGAAGGCCTTTGGACAACCGCTTGGTTGGTGGCACTTTCACTGGTGATTGGTTTAGGCGTTGCCATCCCGCTCGCCATCGGGAGAAACAGCCGTAACTACTTGGTGAGCTTGCCGGCTTGGGGATACATCTATTTTTTCCGTGGCACACCTCTGTTGGTTCAACTTTATTTGATTTACTACGGTATGGATCAGTTTTTCCCCGTGAAAGATACGCTTTGGGAAAATGCTTGGTTCTGTGCCTTGGTCGCGTTTGTTTTGAACACCTCAGCGTATACCGCCGAAATTATTCGTGGCGCGATCAATGGCTTGCCGAAAGGGGAAGTCGAAGCCGCAAAGGCCTATGGTATGAGCCATTGGATGGCCTATCGCCGCATTGTGCTACCCAGTGCGTTGCGTCGTGCATTACCAGCATACAGTAATGAAGTGATTTTTATGCTGCATGGCAGTGCGGTGGCGGGGATTGTGACCATTCTCGATCTCACGGGTGCAGCTCGATTGGTCAACTCGCGTTACTACGCACCGTTTGAATCGTTTCTAACCGCAGGCTTGTTCTACATGTCGCTGACGTTCTTGATCCTTTGGGTATTCAAAAATGCTGAGAAACGTTTCCTTGCCTACCTCAGACCACTCAGTTAACCCCCGCGTTTTGCTTATCTAGAACGGCACCTTTTGGGGTGCCGTTTTGTTAGGTTAGTTCAAAATAAATAATCAAATAGAGTGTGTTGGTTGCCGTTATGCTGTGGTGAACTACAATTAAGTAAACAAAAACAATTATTTATAAAATGAAAAGTATTTTTTATTGCACTCTTCTGACACTAACTATCACCGCTTGTGGCGGGGAGAGTGGTGCGGGTGGCTCAACAGAGCAAGTCAAAACGGATGTAGAGCGGGCGCTTGAAAGTGGAAATGCCTTGCTGGTGTCCGATCCAAATGAATTTATTCAAGCCAGTCAGCGTTATGTTGCGCAGACTCAACAACGCAGCGATGCATTGTGGCAGCAATTAGCGGCGAACACGTCCTCTCTTCATTGGGACCCTACCCACGATGCGGCCATTCTTCAGTCTACCTACGGCTTTAACCAAGCGGTTTTACAGACAAACAAAGCGATGGCTGATGGGTATAAAGACCAAGTGTTAACCATTGGTGTCGCTGGCTTTAGAACCAATGATCAGCGCTATGCCGTCTTAGGGAGCAATCCTTTTCGCACGGCTCAACGTTTCCTGACATCCGTAAACAGTGATATGGAGATTTGGCTGGATAACCTGTTGGTCTGGCTAAATGGTGGCTCATTGAAGCAAAGGACGAACGTGGTGATCGCGCAGATGGATCAATCGCATTATTTCCCCGATGAGCAAGCAACAAGAAATTGGTTAAGTAAACGATATGGCGAAGCGGTTAGCTTTAACGAAGCCAACCAGTGTGATGGCGAAAAGCTGCTGGCGTGTGTCGCGGCAAAGCCTGATTTGCTGATTTTATCCCAGCATATGAACAGTGGGGATTCAGTGGCGACTGTCAAAAGTGCCGTTGAGAAAGCGCAGGCTGAGGGTATTCCCATCCTTTATTTGCATTGGGATGGTGGCATGACAGAGCTAGGTAACGCGTTGTTTGAGCTTTTCCATGTCAGTTATGTCGGTGATAACTATTGGCGAAAATTGGGTATTAGCCAATGGAATGCCTTATCGCTGAAGGGCTCAGTTCCCCAAGAAATTGCCGCCCAACAAGCGTTGCTCACCCGTTTGGCCAATGACAGTTTCACTGTGGATCTTACGCAGTGCGATGACAAATCATGTCCAGAAAGCGCCAACATGGACAGTGAGTTCTATCCTGCGGCAAACTCTATTCGCAACCATTTATTGTCTTTGGATCGACGCCAAGTCGATCTGTTTAAAACCGCAGATTACCAATACGAGAAACTGATGGTGCTGCTGGCGGATCGTTATCGCCAGGACGTGGTGTTTCCGATGGATAAATCGACCACAGCATCGCTTGAGTTCTTAAAATCCTATTTTGCCGATTATGTCCAATATCATTCTCGCTCGATCAACCCAAAACAGACGAATATGGGTAATTTTAGCCGCAGTGAATTTGGTGCTGAGATCGCGCGGATCAGCAAAACGGTTCAGTTGGAATCGAAACGCAACTTCCGCTCTGCAGGCGTGTACGCCTTGCCTGGCGAAACGTTCCAAATCACGCGTCGAGATAACAGCGCGGTGAAGGTGTCGATTGCGATTAACTCACTTCGAAGTGGAGCAACCCACGAGTTTTCAAAAGAGGGGTATAGCCGGCCTAAACACCTCACCTCAACCACTTATGAGATTAAGAGAGATGAGACGATCCGTTTAACCTCTCCTTACGGCGGGCCGATTCAAGTCCATTTTGATACCAACGATCTCCCCGTTGAATTGCTGTTCACCAATGTGGCGCAACACCCCGTTTGGAGAAGTGCTGAGGATAATGAGCTGTTTGCCGCGCAACTGAACCAAGACCAGTTTGATTGGGCAGAGCTGATCACACCGGGATTTGAAGTCCATTCAAAACGCGACAAAATGCTGCAGTCGATCTCGGCAACAGAGTGGGCGGGAAATGCCGCTGCCATGGCACAAGCGACAGAGCGATACATGCACAATTTCCCGCATGCGTTAGCTGGCTTTAAAGGCCCAGGCATTGAGGTGTTTGAGCAAGTGCAAACCTACGGCGAAAGCAAAGGTTGGCAGGTAGAAACCATCGATATGGTGAAACACATGAATGCCGATCAAGCCACCTGTGGGTACGGTTGCTCTGGCAATCCGTACGATGCGTATTGGGCATTTAGCCCAGTGGGCCATGGCGATTTACATGAGCTTGGTCATGGGTTAGAAAAAGGCCGTTTTCGTTTTGCTGGTTGGGAAGGGCATTCCACCACCAACTATTACTCTTATTACAGCAAGTCTCAGTATTTTATAGACACAGGCAAGGAGTCTCAGTGCCAGTCTCTAGATTTTAAAGGACAATATGAGCTGTTGCAGCAGAGCCGTCAGCAGGCGGATCCCAATGCCTTTATGGCCGCACAAAATCAAACCGGCTGGAGTTGGGGGGCGCGCGTTTACATTCAGATGATGATGGCAGCTCAGCAGCCACAAGGCATCTTAAACGATGGCTGGCACTTGTTGGGCCGCTTGCACTTAATTGAGCGTGAGTTCAATCGTTTGAAAGGCAGTGCTGAGTTGTGGGAGACGAGGAAAGAGTTCATCGGCTTTAGCCAGTATTCGTTGGATGAAGCCAATGCGATCAGTAACAATGATTGGCTACTGGTCGCGCTGAGCTACATTGCCGAGCGAGACATGCGGGCGTATCTCAATATGTGGGGGTTCACCTTCAGTGATAAAGCGAAGCAGCAAGTGATTACTCACAATCATCCTGCGATGCCACTGAACTACTTTGTCTCCTCCAACACCGGTTACTGTACAACTGACTTTGCGAAGCAATTTGTGCCAGTCGATGGTGTAACCGCTTGGCCGTAGAATTAGCCAGCCGTGAAAACAAGAGAGGAGCCTTAGCTCCTCTCTGATTTTAAGTCGATTGCTTTATGTCGATGAACGAATACGGGTTACTCAAAGGTTGCCCAAATAGGCGCGTGATCTGAAGGTTTTTCAATGCCGCGTAGCTCGTAATCGATATCGGATTCTCGGCACTTGGCCACTAACGATGGTGTAGCAAGAATCACATCAATGCGCAGGCCACGATTATCGTCAAAGCCTTTTGAACGGTAGTCAAACCACGAGAACTTATCATCCACACTTGGGTGCAGTTTGCGGAACGTATCTTCTAACCCCCAATCCAATAAGGTTTGTAACCACTCACGCTCCTCAGGCTGGAACGAACATTTGCCCGTTTTTAACCAGCGTTTGCGGTTCACTTCACCAATGCCGATGTCGGCATCGATTGGGCTAATATTGATATCGCCCATCACAACCACTTGCTCACCGTTGTCTCTGTGAGTGGTTAGATATCCCATCAAATCTTTGTAAAACTGGCGTTTATAAGGGTACTTGGTTTCGTGCGCGATGTTGTCCCCTTGCGGAAAATAGCCGTTCAACACCGTCACTTTTTCACCCTTCTCATCAAGAAAAGTCCCGATGATCATGCGCTTCTGATGTTCGTCGTTGTCGGTTGGGAACCCTTTTTGGATCTCGATAGGCTCTTGCTTACACAACAGAGCCACACCGTAGTGCGCCTTTTGGCCATGAAAGTAGACTTTATAGCCCATTACTTCGACGTCTTCGATGGGAAAGGCTTCGTCGTGAACTTTGATTTCTTGTAGGCCGATCACATCGGGTTGATGCTTATCGATTAGTGCTTGAAGTTGATGAAGGCGAGCTCGTAACCCATTGATGTTGAAGCTGACGATTTTCATTTTCTTTCCTGATTGATGCGTTTTAGACGATGTTACCATCCCATTTTGTGACTTCAAGAAGAGAAAACGAATCGCTGCAATCGCTCACACAAATGGCACAATGATGTGCTACAAATTTGTAACAAATCTAATTGATATCGAGATAAATTATGCTTTAATGGAAAGCAAATAAATCAAAAGTTAAGCCACGTTTGTTTGCGAATAAGGATGTAGTATGCGAACTCTCTCTGTTCAGTGGAAAATTACCCTGCTGTCGGGTTTCTGCTTGTTAGTCACCTCTCTTTCTTTGGTTGGTTTTTCTGTTTACAACGCGATGACCAACCAGCAAACGCTAAAGCAGCAAAGTACCGCCTCCGTCACCAGCAAGTCTGAGCAACTGGTTAAAACAAGGGCATTGCTTAATGCGACTGAAGTGGTTGAGTTTCTTAACGAGTCTCTCTATCGAGCAGAAATGTTGGCGGCCAACGCGCTCTTCTACAAAACCAACAGTGAAGAAAATTTTGGTGAGAGTGAAGTACTGCGTACCGCCTTGGATGAAATGGTTCGCAAATCGGTCCTCAATTTCAAAACCATGCAAGGGGCGTACTTGGTCTTCAAGCCGAACATGCTTGATGGAGAAGACTCAAACTACGTGAGTGCAGAATATGTTGGCTCGAACGAACGTGGACAATTTGCGCCTTACTGGGTTACGGCCAATAATGGCGAAAACGTCATTGCCAATGTTCTTTCGGAAGCAACGTTAAAATCAGATCAAAATAGTGAACGTTTTGCCTGTCCGCTCAATTCGGCGCAAGCGTGTATTACCTCCCCGCGCAAAACAGAACAAGATGGTGGCTCGTTCCTCACCACATCGCTATCGGTGCCGATATTGGTAGACAGTGATCCCATCGGTTTCATGGGCATAGACGTACGGTTAGATTCACTCATTCAGATTGCACAAGATTCAGATCGCAGCTTGTTTGAAGGGCAAGGCAACATCAGTATTGTCAGCTTAGATGGCACGCTGATCGCCAGTGATGATGGCGCAAAAGAGGTAGGTAGTTCTTTTTCCAGTACGAACATTTCAGCCAACATGTTAACGGATTGGTTGTACGGTGGGGGTGAGAGCGTTTCTTGGAGCAAAAATGGCGAGTGGTTATTGGTGTTTGCGCCAATGACGGTGGCCAATCAAACTTGGGGCGTGATTTTCGAAATGCCGAGAGCGGCGGTGTTAGAAGATGTTGAAGCGCTTGATCAAGTGATCAGTGAGAAAGTGTCAGAAGGCATAAAATTTGAGTTATTAGTGGGGGCCATATTTGTTTTGGTTGGCTTGTTCACTATCGCAATTGCCGCTGCAAGATTAGTGAAACCGATAAAGACCGTCGTTGAAAGTTTGCAAGATATTGAATCTGGCGAAGGCGATTTGACCCAACGTTTGTCAGTCAAAAGCCAAGATGAAATTGGTCAACTTGCATCGAGTTTCAATGCTTTTTTAGATAAGTTACAACGCACCATCGGTGAGGTCGCTAACACCTCGCAGCAATTGGCTGAGCAAACGCTGGGTGCAAAGCGTGCCGCGATGGAGACTCGCATGAGCAGTGAATCTCAGTTCCGCGAGGTGGACATGGTGGCAACGGCCGCAGAAGAGATGACTCAAACCGCGAGCCTTGTAGTGCAAAATGCAGAGGTCGCAGTGGATGCCGCCAATCGTGCTAGCCATGCGGCAAAGAGTGGCCGAGAGGTGATAGAGCGTTCTGAGCAAGAGATGCTGAAGCTGGTAGAACAAATGACCCAAGCGGTGCCCGTAGTGGAAGATTTGGCTAAGAACAACGGCAATATTACGGACATTCTTGCGGTGATCGAAGGCATTTCTGAGCAGACTAACTTGTTGGCACTCAATGCGGCGATAGAAGCCGCGCGTGCTGGGGAGCAGGGCAGAGGTTTTGCTGTCGTGGCGGATGAGGTGCGCAAGCTAGCGAGCAGTACACAAGATTCGGTTGCGGAAATCCGCACTGTGATCAGCCAGGTACAAAACGGCACCACAGCCGTGGTGGAGGCGATAAACCAAGGGAATGTTTTTGCCCAACACACGGCAGCTGAAGTGCAAAATGCGGTGGTGCAATTGCAAAGTGTCTTTGACGCTATTGCGGCGATTAACGATATGAACAGTCAAATAGTGAAAGCGGCGGAAGAGCAAAAGGCGGTGTCGGCCGAGGTAAACCAAAGTGTTTCTAACATCCGTGACCTCAGTGGCCAGATTTTGTCTCAAGCCGGAGAGTCTCAATCAGCGGGAGAAATGATAGAAACGCTCTCGCAACAGCAGCAACGCTTAATGGGGCAGTTTAAGGTGTAATACTCACGAGCCGCGTGGAACGCTGCTAACGAAACAGGAAGGCTCTAAGCCTTCCTGTTTAGTTTTGCTTCTAAATCTTGTTGAACGATTTTGAGTGCAGCGAGCGCTACTTCAGTATCGACTTCATTGCTTTCCAAAAGATAGATCAGATCGACCGCCAGTTTAATGTCATCAGGAGCTTGGTCTAAAGGAGGAGGCGACAAATCGTTCATTACTGGTTCTTCTCTCTAAATGTGATCTGATTTTCTATTTTAAGCAGAGCGGCCTGACAGCGTGCTAGACGTTGTTCCGTGGTGAGTAGCGCTTGCTGCGCTTGAGTGCGCAGGAAAGCGGGAGCCGCTTCAAGCTCGCGTTGTTTCTCAAGCACCATCTCTTTTAATCGACGCGTCCATTCCTGATGCTGTGCAAGTTCTTGGTAAAGCACGTTAATGGGCTTGCGGTAGTGACTGGCGTGTTTAATTTCGTTTTTCCGAATGGTGGTGGTTGAGAGTTCACGCTGAATGGCCGCAAGCTGAGATACCAATTGTTCGGTCAAATAGGCTGCCCGTTGGGTGGTCAGGCGCTGCTCTTTTTGTTCACGCAGCAGCGCATCGAGTGTTGCTTTGGTCTCTTTGACGCAAGGGACTAAAAGGCGAGAACGACAGGCGAACAAACGCTCATCAAACAAAGGGGTATGATGTTCACCCCGCTGGCGGTCCAGTTGAGCCGCTTGCATCGCAAGTTCCTCGAGTTTCAGTCCAACTTCATTGAGCTTCATAAGGTCACAAACCATGCTTCATAGGCGAGCTTTATCGCGAGAATGCTCACTACACTAACAAAAACGGGACGAATAAACTTTGCGCCAAAGCGAATTGCGGAGTGAGCGCCGACAAAGGCCCCCGCCATCAGGCATATTCCCATAATTAGCCCCAGTCCCCAATTGATGTGACCGAGCAGGGCAAACATCACTAAAGAAGTAAGGTTACTGGTGAAGTTCATCGCCTTTGCGAGGCCTGAAGCTAGCAGAATATTCAGTTTATACAAAGCCATGGAGCTGACAGTCCAAAACGCACCAGTGCCTGGACCTGCGACACCATCGTAAAAACCCAGAGTCGCCCCTTGAATATACTGCTTTTTGTGGAGCATTGGGCACGGTTTGGGTGTGGTGCTGTTGTGTGAAGCGTCAGGCGCTTTGTGCCAGATGGTGTAAATGGCCGCGGCTAAGATAATCAGTGGCAGAATTTTCTCAAGCCATTCGGTTGAAATGGCATCAACCAACAACGTTCCCAAGGTTGCACCTATTAAAGTAGCAGCAAATGCTCGTAGCCAACACTCAGGCTTAAAGAGTTGCTTCTTATAATAAGTAAACGCCGCCGTGGAAGAGGCAAAAGTTGCCGCCAGTTTGTTGGTACCTAGAGCAATATGGGGTGGCAAGCCCAATGAAAGGAGAGCAGGCACAGTGAGCATTCCCCCACCACCAGCGACGGCATCAATAAATCCAGCGATGAAAGCAACCAATGCGAGTATCACAAGCATGGTTGGTTCGAATAGTTCCATAGGGTATTAGTTCTTCTTTTTATTTAAATCGGTGAAGCAGCAAAAAGCGTTATCTTTCGACAATACGTTTAAACGGCGGTAAAGAGTCGAGAATCGCCTTCCCATAGCGCTTTGAAATGAGTCGTTTATCGAGGATGGTGACTGTACCAGAATCTCGTTCTTTACGCAGTAAACGTCCAACAGATTGAATCATCTTCTTACTCGCTTCTGGGACGGTGATCTGCATAAACGGATTGCCGCCTTTGGATTCTATGTACTCCGAGTGCGCTTGTTCGACAGGTGAGGTCGGTACCGCGAACGGAATCTTGGTTATCACTAGGTTCTCAAGCAGTTCGCCAGGCAAATCTAATCCTTCTGAAAAGCTGCCTGTGCCAAAAAGGATGCTCGTTTCCCCTTTTGCTACGAGGTTTTTATGTTTTTTTAGAATTTCGACTCGAGAACTTTCGCCTTGTCGCTGTAATGCCCAGCCTCTTTTAACGAACTCTGTTGCTAATGCATCGCCAACTTGGTTCATTTGCCAATAAGAAGAGAATAAAACTAAGTTCGCTTGTTTGTCTTTTAAATACTTAGGCAAAATATCGATAAGATATTCCGTAAATTGAGGCGCTTGTGGTTCGTACTTAAGTGTTGGAATAATCAGCTCAGCCTGATTTTGATAATCGAAAGGAGACGCAAGCGCGAGAAACTGTACGCCAGACTCTTCTCGCATATCGATCCCTGCCTGATGACAAAAATACTGAAATGAGTTTAATGCTCTCATCGTTGCTGAGACCAAAAGTGCACCAACGCAGCGGCTCCAGATCTGTTGGTCCAGTTGCCAACCAACTTCCAACGGTGAAACGCTGACGATGACATCACCTTCGCGCTCAGGGTGTTTTTGTAACCAACGTGCTAGTGGTGCGCCTTTTTCTCGGATAGGCTCGGCCATTAAGCGCCAAACTTGTGCCAAGTTTTCAGTTCTTTGTATGTAGAAACCGAGCTCTGCAAGCGCAGGCTCTGCGATTTTTGCTGATAGTTCGCCATCTTTAACACGTTCCGCCACAAGATCTGCGATTTTTGCAACAGCTTGATGGGCTTTCTGGCTAAACGTCTTAAGTTCTTTAGATTGCTCTTCAAGCCATGCTGGTAATTGGCCATGTTCAAAACGATGAATGCCATCAACAAAGTGTGCAGGGTCGAACTGCTTAGATAGCTGTAGCAACGCTGGAATTAAGATCTGAATTGAATCTTGGAGATCATGGCGAAAGCGGCTAACGCGCTTCTCATCCGCTAGCCCTGCAAATTTGCTGCTGTTTTGATTTAAACGTTCTAACCAAGCTGCCGCGCCTTTAAGGCTAGATGCGGCAGAGGCATGATCTCGAGCAACGTGAGGAAGGTGGTGCGCTTCATCAAAGACATAAATGGTATTTTCCGGCTCAGAGAGGATAACACCGCCACCTAAGTCTGCATCTGCCATGACCAAACTATGGTTTGCGATAATGACATCGTGCTTGTCGAGTTCAGAACGCGCTTTTTGAAAAGGGCAGTGACGGTGAATGGGCAGATTGTTGTTGCAGCTATGCTTGTCACTGACAATCAGTTGCCAAAGGTTGTCATCAATCGGTTTTGGCCAACTGTCTCTGTCCCCATCCCATTTCCCCTTAACTAAGCTCTGATACATAGTGGTTAACAGCTCTATGTCTTTCTTTTTAGGCTTAGTCTCGAACATGGCGAGTTGACCACCGTCAACACCACTAGCACTAGCAAGTTTCTCAGCACAGCAGTACCGCTGCCGACCTTTCGCTAAAACAAAAGAGAAATTAATGTCTGAAATGCGTCGATATAAAGGCAGGTCTTTATTCATCAATTGTTCTTGAAGCGCGACGGTTGCCGTAGAGATAACTACTTTGCGGTTATTGAACACAGCAACTGGAATTGCTGCCATCAAGTACGAAAGAGATTTACCGATTCCAGTTCCCGCTTCAGCCACGAGGATACGATTTTTTTTGTGATAGCTACCACAAAGTGTTTTGGCCATTTCTGCAACGAGAAAGTTTTGCGCGCGACGAGGTATAAAGTTTTCAAGCTGATTGTGCAAATTTTGATAACTGGTGCGAATGGAATTTTGAATTTTACTGGTTAGCATACTGTGACCTGTGTTCAGACCCATGGATTTTAGCACACATCGCTAACCGAGGTGTATCTCACGAAATTGGATCCTTTTGATTTAAATCTAGATCTCGTTCACAAAAAAAAACTGAACCTTCATAAAGCGAGAATTAATTCATTTAATAAAAAATATAAAACGCCATGGGTGGTACTTATGTAGCGTTATATTCTGTTTTTAATTTTACTAATGTATGAAATTGGTTGTTTGTGCTGTTTTTTTTGTTTGCTGGTTTGGCGTTATTTGATGCTCTCTTGCTTAGAAGTTACTCGAAAAATTGAATGTAAAGTATGTAAGGTGTTGTTTTTTATTTGATTTACATTTTTTTATGTTGAATTTTTAGGAAATTTGACAGGCAGAATAATCTTTTGCAATCTTACAAACGAAATTTACAGGTACTGACTTGTCTCCTCTGAGAGGTAAATCGGTATCAAAAAAACAAAAGGGAACCGGGCAAGGAACTCCCAAACTAAGAAAAGGCAGTGGATTATTATGAAAAAGACTCTAGTAGCTCTAGCAGTTATGGCATTTGCAGGTTCTGCAAACGCAGGTTTTGAACTTTACAAGAAAGACGCAGTGTCTGTAACTATGGGCGGCGACATCGAAGTTCGTTACGTTCAGTCTAAAGACAAAGATGCTGAACTTAAGCAACAAATTCATGATGCTGACGTAAGCTTTGACGTACGTTACGCAGTAAACGATCAAGTTCAATTCGGTGGTTTCTGGGAATTCCAAGACACTGGTTCTAACAACGGCGACGCATACGTTGCAGCTTACGCTGGCGCGCACACTTTCAAAGTTGGTCGTCTATGTTCAGTACTTGACGACGGCGGTATCGGTTCAGACTACGTATTCGGTCTAAACGCGTTCTTCAATGGCACAGACGAGTTCTGTGGTGAAGAGACAATGCGTTACGATTTCGACTCTGCTGATTTCTACGCGTCTGCAGCACTTCGTCAGTTCCGTAACTCAGACAAACTGAACACAGATTCTCGTCTAATCGATGCTAAGTTCGGTTACCGTGGTGTTCAAGACTTCGACTTCACTGCGTTCATCGGTTCTGCTGAAATCGCAAGCAAAAACGTTGCTCTAGTTGACCAAACTCTATGGTCTCTACAAGCACGTTACAACGGCGTAGAAAACCTAGGCCTAGCTGCAGCATACTACGCGACTGAAAACGACAACGTAGATGGCAGCAACATCGCTCTTGCAGCAACTTACAACCTACAAGTTGTTAAGCTAGCGGCAGGTGTTAACTTCGCTGATACTGACGCAGCAAACAGCGATGTAACAAGCTGGTACGTAAACGCTGGTTACCCTCTAGCACCTGGTGCTGAGCTATACGCTGAAGTTGGTGGCGACGACAAGAAAGACTCTGAGACTGGCTTCGCATTTGGCGTTAAAGCTAAGTTCTAATCCAATTGGATAACCTTATACTAAACACCCTCGCATGAGGGTGTTTTTTTTGGCAATCATTCGGAGATCCTTATGCTAAGAATAATGGCGATAGCCGGGTTACTGGTATCGATGAACATTCATGCTGCGCAGATAACACCAGCAGCGGGCGTGAAAATTCTTTTTACCAATGGAGTCGCGGTAGAAGAACCTCTTAAACCAACAAGCTTGGACAGCGACACTGTTCAATTAGTTGTCCGTTATGCGGATGAGCTTGGGCGAGGAAGTAACAAAAAGGTCTTCGATTCTCCACCTTTTGTGATTACCATCGAGAAACTCAATGAGGATATTAAGCTATATCCACCGAGCGTGTTTAGTTATGAGCAAGCTAATCGAGAGTTTCAATCTTCACCTAAATGGCGCATAGAAAGTAAGGATGGGAACGAAGTGGCTTACGTTCAGGAAAAGCTACAAGGTCACGATGGTTTCATGCCTTACTATGATATCGATAGTCTTATCGCTAAGCATAATAAGGAAAGAGGGATCGTTTTTGATTCGGTCTTGGCTACAGTGGAAGCGACGCCCGCCAAATCACCAGTTGCTTTAGGCGAAGTGGCCAGCAGCGCTCAGGAAGCCAGTTCGCTTCAACAGCTGCAGCACTGGTACACTCAAGCGACGACAGAGGAACGTAAAGCCTTTCGCAAGTGGATGGTTGACCAAGAATAGTTGCTTTTTCACGATATCAGTCGGAATAGCGCGACCCTTTTCATAGCGACACTTCTTGCCATTCACCAGGTTGAAGATTGTCGAGCGTAAGCCCTGCCATTGAGTAACGTACCAGCCTTAGGGTGGGAAAGCCTATGTGTGCCGTCATGCGTCGCACTTGACGATTTCTTCCTTCAATAATCGTAATGGCTAGCCAAGTGGTGGGGATTGCAGCACGAAATCGGACAGGGGGATTTCTTTCCCACAACTGAGGATCTTGGATAATCTCAACTTTAGCAGGCAACGTTAGTCCATCTTTCAGCTCAACACCACGGCGAAGGGGTTCGAGCTGTTCTTCGGTCGGAGCACCTTCCACTTGTACCCAATAGGTTTTAGGCGATTTGGATTTTGGCTGAGTGAGTTTAGCTTGAAGAATTCCGTCATTGGTAAGCACCATTAGCCCTTCACTATCACGATCGAGTCGTCCTGCCGCATAAATGCCTTTAATCTTGATATAGTCTGCTAGCGTCTTTCGACCTTCCCCATCGGTAAACTGACTTAGCGTGTCGTATGGCTTGTTGAATATGATCACTTTACGTTCTGCTAGCGCTAGAGGTTTTTTAACCTGTGCGCTGCTTTTTCGCTTGGCACTATTTGCTTTTAAAGCATCAGCGGATTGGAATTTGGCGTTTTGTTTAAATCGTTTGGTTGCTGACGGCTTGTTCGAGCGAGAAGAGGCGCTGCTTGAACGGAATGACATGTTAACTACCTTGCAAAAATGTAAATGAAGTGTGTGTATAAGTTTTAACTTTTTCCAGAATCAGATATGATCTGCGCGCCTTATACTAACAATAGCGCACAGAATAATAGACTATTTCGCGCAATTTGTTTAATTATAAACGTGCACTCATGGATTTAGAGCAACTGACTCAAAACGTAAAACAAAGAGTGCCAAGCGGCGGTTTGCGCTAGGGGAGATACTGACACTCAGTGAAAGTGCAAAGCGCGTCATTACCACTCATCTCAGCTTGCTGAGGTGTTAAAAAATAGGGAAATTTCATGCCTACAGAAAAACCTACCATTATTTACACCATTACTGATGAAGCACCAGCGTTAGCAACCTATTCCTTGTTGCCAATTATTCAGTCTTTTAC
The DNA here is from genome assembly GCF_021852965.1 of Vibrio floridensis. Lineage (NCBI taxonomy): Bacteria > Pseudomonadati > Pseudomonadota > Gammaproteobacteria > Vibrionales > Vibrionaceae > Vibrio > Vibrio floridensis. The sequence continues at coordinate 81,949 of NZ_JAKGCY010000002.1, forward strand.
CGCATCATCAGGTATTAATGTTGAAACTCGCGACATTTCTCTAGCTGGGCGTATTATTGCCAACTTCCCAGAGCACCTAAAAGAAGAACAACGTATTGGCGATGCGCTTGCAGAACTTGGTGAGCTGGCTCAGACGCCAGAAGCGAACATCATCAAGCTGCCAAATATTTCAGCCTCAATTCCTCAGTTGAAAGCAGCGATTAAAGAGCTTCAAGACAAAGGCTATGATCTGCCAAATTACCCAGAAGAGCCGAGCACTTATGAAGAAGAAGCGATTAAGGCTACTTATGACAAGATTAAAGGCAGTGCGGTAAACCCTGTACTTCGTGAAGGTAACTCGGATCGTCGTGCGCCGCTGTCAGTGAAGAACTATGCAAAGAAAAACCCGCATTCAATGGGAGCTTGGAGCTCAGACTCGAAGTCTCACGTCTCAAGCATGACGGAAAAAGATTTCTTCGGCAGTGAAAAGTCCGTGACAGTAAACGGTGCAACAAATGTGCAAATTGAATTTGTTGCTGAAGATGGTTCTAAGAAAGTCCTAAAGAAAGCATTTGCACTGCAAGATAAAGAGATCATCGACTCTGCCGTTCTAAACAAAAAGGCACTTGTTGCGTTTTTCGAGAAAGAAATTGCAGAAGCTAAGCAACAAGATGTTCTGCTATCACTGCATATGAAGGCAACCATGATGAAGGTGTCAGATCCTGTCATTTTTGGTCATGCGGTCAAAGTTTACTATAAAGATGTTTTTGTAAAATACGGTGATCTTTTCGCTAAGTTGGGTGTTGATGTAAACAACGGACTTGGTGATGTATACGCGAAAATTGCTGCCTTGCCACAAGCACAAAAAGAAGAGATTGAAGCTGCAATTGCTGCGGTTTACGAATCACAACCAGCGTTAGCAATGGTCGACTCTGACCGTGGTATTACTAACCTGCATGTACCGAGTGATGTGATTGTTGATGCATCTATGCCTGCAATGCTGCGTGCCTCTGGCCAAATGTGGGGTCCTGATGGCAAGCAGAAAGACACCAAAGCATTGATTCCAGATCGTTGCTATGCTGGCGTCTATCAAGCGGTTATCGATTTCTGTAAAGAGCATGGTGCATTTGACCCGACAACAATGGGTAGTGTACCAAACGTTGGTTTGATGGCACAAAAAGCGGAAGAGTACGGCTCACACGATAAGACCTTTATCCTCGATGCTGCGGGCACTGTTAAAGTCGTTACAACAGACGGCACTGTGCTGCTTGAACAAGCCGTCGAAGAAGGTGATATCTTCCGTATGTGCCAAGTTAAAGACGCTCCAATTCAAGACTGGGTCAAACTGGCTGTCACGCGCGCAAGAGCAAGTGGTGCTCCTGCGGTATTCTGGTTGGACGAAAACCGAGCTCACGACGCCGAGCTTATTAAGAAAGTAAATGCCTACCTACCTAGTTACGATACAAATGGTCTCGAAATTAAAATCTTGTCTCCAGTTGATGCATGTAAGTTCTCACTAGAGCGCATCAAAGCAGGTCAAGACACCATTTCTGTGACTGGTAACGTACTACGTGACTACTTAACCGATTTGTTCCCAATTCTAGAATTAGGTACATCGGCAAAAATGCTCTCTATCGTTCCACTGATGAACGGTGGCGGCCTATTTGAAACTGGAGCTGGCGGTTCTGCGCCGAAGCACGTACAGCAAGTTCAAAAAGAAAACCATCTTCGTTGGGACTCTTTAGGTGAGTTTTTAGCGCTGGCTGCTTCGTTGGAGCACCTAAGCGTGGTGACAGGCAATGCCAAAGCCAAAGTTTTGGCGGATGCCTTAGATGCAGCGACAGGTGAGTTTTTAGATACAAACAAGTCACCTTCACGTAAAGTCGGTGAGTTGGACAACCGTGGTAGCCATTACTACTTGGCTGCTTACTGGGCGAAAGCGTTGGCAGAGCAAATCGCGGACGCTGAACTGGCGGCTGAATTTGCTCCTATTGCAAAAGCACTTGCGGAGCAAGAGGCAGTGATTGTCACTGAGTTAAATGGTGCGCAAGGTGCCCCAGGTGATCTAGGCGGCTACTACCTATTTGACGATGCAAAAACGTCGGCGTTGATGCGTCCGAGCGAAACGCTCAATCACGTCATCGAAGGCTAACCCAAGTTAGAAAACACAAAACCCGCCAATTGGCGGGTTTTTTATAAGAGCTAAAGCGTTGCTTAAAAGTGAAAATTCTAGCAATACCAGTCTTACTTCGTTGCGTGTACTTCTAGTGGAACGACACTGCTAGCGTGACACCCTTTCGGGCCCTTCTCGATTTCATACGAAACTTGTTGGCCTGCTTTCAGAGTACGATAACCGTCCATTTGAATCGTAGAGTAGTGAGCAAAGATGTCACCCTCTTCTTGATCTGAACAAATGAACCCAAATCCCTTGGCGTTATTGAACCACTTAACTGTACCTGTAGCCATGCTATACATCCCTCATGCATTTTGTTACTGATGTTGTCAGCCAATCGACGTCGTAATGACTGTTGGCAATTTGCTTTTAAGCTAAATGTAAGAATTTAGTGTGATGGATTTTTGGCAGCTAAACTTTTATTGCAAGTTTCGCATTTTGCGAAGCGAAGCACTAAGTGAAGAAAAATGCATCAACAACAACCAATGTAGTCAATGATTTTTGCTAGTCAATAGTAAAAATGTATTAATAACAACATAATCGCAAACAGATCACTTTTGTAATTAACATTTTTGCAAAAGTTTCTTTATTGATTTAATCAGCGGCATGAATTAATGAGTTAACGATTGGTGGTTTAATCGGCAAACAATCACTTAGAGGGTTCTCGGTTTGACTTTTTATTTGCAGCCTGCTGTGGCGTGAATTAGTCTCTAAGTAAGGGAAATGACTCGCGAAGGCTAACTGACTACACCGAGCTCTGTGCTTATGGTAAAGTGTTTGCAGGTATCTGACTCTTTGTTAATAGTCCCAAGTGTTTAAAAAGAAGCCATGAGTAAAAATTTTGAATGGATCACTCCAGATTCAGATTTACTGGAGAAAGAAATTACCCAAATTCAGCCGCCCAAGAAATATAACGTGGTGTTAAATAACGATGATTACACCCCGATGGATTTTGTGATTGAGGTTCTTGAGCGATTTTTCTCGCATGATTTAGATAAAGCAACCCAAATCATGCTTCAGGTTCACTATGAGGGGAAGGCAATTTGTGGCACGTATAGTGCAGAGATTGCTGAAACGAAGGTAGCGCAGGTTACGATGTATTCAAGGGAGAATGAACATCCGCTACTTTGTACGATGGAGCAAGCGTAAAGATAAGACTTGCTCGAGCAACCAAGTTGTTCTCACAGGAGGTACTTATGCTTAATAAAGAATTAGAGTCGAGCCTAAACGGCGCCTTTGCTCGTGCTCGTGACAAACGACATGAGTTCATGACTGTCGAACACCTCCTGCTTGCATTGTTGGAAAACAATGCTGCGAAGGAAGCTCTTCTGGCATGCAAAGCTGACTTAAATGCTTTGCGCTATGAACTTGATGTGTTCATAGACCAAACAACACCACTTATTCCGGACAATGACGAAACTCGTGAGACTCAGCCTACATTGAGCTTTCAACGTGTGTTACAACGTGCCGTATTTCACGTTCAATCTTCCGGTCGCAGCGAAGTCACGGGCGCTAACGTTTTAGTTGCCATTTTCAGTGAGCAAGAATCGCATGCGGCGTATCTACTCAAGAAAAATGATATCTCTCGTTTGGATATTGTTAACTTCATTTCCCACGGTATCACCAAAGCGGCTGGTGCGAGTGATGATTCTTCGTCTTCTTCTGAGTCTTTTGGCAGTGATGCAAATAGTGACGAAAATAGCTCTGATGAGCGTCTAGAAAGTTTCGCAACTAACTTAAATCAAGTGGCGAAAGATGGACATATAGATCCTCTGATTGGCCGTGATAAAGAATTGGAGCGCACGATTCAAGTGCTTTGCCGCCGTCGTAAAAACAATCCCCTTCTGGTTGGCGAAGCTGGTGTGGGTAAAACCGCGATTGCAGAAGGACTCGCGTGGCGTATTGTTGAAGGTTCTGTACCAGATGTAATTAAAGATAGTGTTATTTATTCTCTGGATATTGGCTCTTTGCTAGCTGGTACTAAGTACCGTGGTGATTTTGAGAAACGTTTTAAGACCATCTTGAAGCAACTTGAACGTGAGAAAGACGCGATTCTGTTTATCGATGAGATCCACACCATTATCGGTGCTGGTGCAGCATCGGGTGGACAAGTTGATGCCGCTAACTTGATCAAACCCTTATTGAGTGGTGGCAAGCTGCGTTGTATTGGTTCCACTACTTATCAAGAGTACAGCAACATTTTCGATAAAGAGCGCGCGTTGTCTCGCCGCTTCCAAAAAATTGACGTTGTGGAACCTTCTTTAGATGACACGACCAAAATTTTGATGGGTTTGAAGTCTAAGTATGAAGCACACCACGATGTTCGTTACACCAACAAAGCGCTACGTGCCGCTGTAGAATTATCAGCCAAATACATCAACGAGCGTCATCTGCCTGATAAAGCGATTGATGTCATTGATGAAGCTGGCGCTCGTAGCCGATTGACGCCAGCAAGTCGACGTAAAAAGACAGTTGGTGTTGCCGACATTGAGGCGATGGTTGCTAAGATGGCTCGTATTCCTGAAAAATCAGTCTCCTCTTCAGACAAAGATATCCTCAAGAGTCTGGATGATAAGATGAAGATGTTGGTGTTCGGGCAAGACGCTGCTATTGACGTGTTGTGTGAAGCGATCAAATTAAGCCGTGCAGGTTTAGGTGCCGAAAATAAACCGGTTGGGTCTTTCTTGTTTGCTGGCCCAACTGGTGTTGGTAAAACTGAGGTCACTGTTCAGCTGTCGAAGCTACTTGGGATTGAGCTATTACGCTTTGATATGTCTGAGTATGGTGAGAGACATTCAGTGAGCCGTTTGATTGGTGCGCCTCCAGGTTATGTTGGCTACGATCAAGGTGGTTTGCTCACGGATGCGGTGATCAAACATCCTCATGCCGTTGTGCTGCTAGATGAAATCGAAAAAGCGCATCCAGATATCTTCAACCTATTGTTGCAGGTGATGGATAATGGCACGCTTACCGATAACAACGGTCGCAAAGCGGACTTTCGTAATGTGATTTTGGTGATGACGACGAATGCGGGTGTGGCAGAAACTGAGAAGAAATCCATTGGTTTGATCCAACAAGATCACAGCCCAGATGCGATGGGTGAAATCAAGAAAGTCTTCACGCCAGAATTCCGTAACCGTCTAGATAACATCATTTGGTTCAATAGCCTTGATGTAGCAATTATTCATCAGGTGGTTGATAAGTTTATCGTTGAGTTGCAAGTCCAGTTGGATGCGAGAGGGGTCTCTCTAGAAGTCTCTGAAGATGCTCGTCATTGGTTAGCGGATAGAGGGTACGATAAAGCGATGGGAGCCCGTCCGATGAGCCGCGTCATTCAAGATAAACTGAAAAAACCATTGGCCAACGAGTTGTTGTTTGGCTCACTCATCGATGGTGGCACAGTGAAGGTGACCTTAGAGAAAGACGATTTGAAATTTGAGTACCTAACTGCCCGTGAAGAAGCTGTTCATTAAGTCAGTTTCACAAGTTAGATAAAGCGAGCTTCGGCTCGCTTTACTATGACAAATACCATTTTCACGTAACAAAAAACGGAGCGATAGCTCCGTTTTTTGCATTACTGCGATAATCAGAGATTAACGAGCACGGAAGACGATGCGGCCTTTCGATAGGTCGTATGGAGTCATCTCTACAGTTACTTTGTCACCCGTTAGGATACGGATGTAATTTTTGCGCATTTTGCCTGAAATGTGCGCTGTTACAACGTGGCCATTTTCAAGCTCAACGCGGAACATAGTGTTTGGTAGAGTATCAAGGACAGTACCTTGCATCTCAATTACGTCTTCTTTAGCCATTTAATCCTCTTAGAAACTTGGCGAATTTTAACGGGCATTCTTAGGCCGATAAAATATAAAAAAGTAAAGTTGGGCCGTATTCTACCCTTGCCAACGCTGATTTACTAGTTTTTGGTGGCATTGAAATCGAACTTTATAGTTCATCGCTGGACATTCGTTAATCTGATAACCAAGATAAAGCCACTGTTTACGTTCTTGCTGACAGTATTCAATTTGGAACAAAACCGCCAATGTTCCTAGAGATAGCGAGTGTTCAGGGGCAAAAAACGTATAAAACGCACTGGCACAGTGGCTCATCACATCAGTGACAGCAACCGCAATCAGTTCATTATCTTGGTAAATATGTAAAAATTGCGTTGTGAGCCACTGGTTTTTTGAAAAGTGGTCAAAGTCTGCCTTTTTTGGGGGGTACATGGTGCCGTTGGGATGGCGCACAATAATGTAGCGACTATAGAGTTCAAACCAGTCTTCATCCATTTTGTTTTTTATGCTCCAACTCAGTTTTCGTGCTTTGGCCAATAGCCTTTTTTGACTTTTGGATAACTCAAAGTCAGGCACGGAAATGCGGATCGGCAAGCACGATTGACAGCTGTCGCAGTGAGGTTTGTAGATGGTGTTGCCACTGCGACGAAATCCATTGGCTAGCAGAACTTCATAATTGTCAGCCGTGTGCATATCCGCCTCAAGTGCTACGGCGACTCGTTCTTTTCTCTCGGGCAAATAACTGCAAGGATGATTGTCTGTGAGCCCTATTTTGATCTGATGGATATCTGAACTCATGCATTGTGCCTCTTCAACCATTGGGGTGAGAAACAACCCGACGTTACTCTCTGTTGTTTTAAGCATAGCAGTCGTTGGAGAAATTCCTCTCTCGGCAACGTAAAAGCCCCCAATGAATGCAGATGAGAATTCATCACCTGGCAATCGATCAGCTTGCCACCATGCTCGCTGAAATGACGGCAAAAATACCATAATGCAATTTTAGATGCGTTGGTTTCGAGGCTAAACATCGATTCGCCACAAAACAATTCTCCTATGCTAAGGCCATAGAAACCGCCAATGAGTCTTTGATCTTGCCAAACCTCAACCGAGTGACAGACACCTTGCAAAGCTAATGAGATGTAGGCCGCTTGCATCTCATCATTTAACCAAGTTTCTTCCGCTGGTCTTGTGTTGCCACATAGCTTAATGACTTCTGGCGTCGCATGATTAATGCTGACGTGGTATTGAGCCTTTCTCTGGAACTTTTTAAGGCTTTTTGCGGGTAAGAAGGTATTTGGATCAAAAACGGCTCGCGTAGATGGACTCCACCACAAAATTGGTTCTCCTGGTCCGTACCACGGAAAAATACCATGGTGATATGCCGCGATCAGTCTTTCTGGTGTGAGGTCCCCACCAAAGGCCAACAAGCCATTTGGATCGGCCAATGCATTTTCTGCAGGAGGAAAGTCTAAACTTTTACTATCAAGTTCTGTCAGATAGATCGCCATGTGAGAATATCTATAGTCCGGTTTGAGGAGATGTTTATGAAAAAATGGTTGTATTGCCTGCTGCTTATGCCGTTTCTAGTGCACGCAAACTATGAGAGGAATGTAGCAAAGCCAGTGAATAAAGTCATTTATGGCGAAGTGGAATCGGTTCGATACATTTCTCAACAGGAGATTATGCGCTCTCAAGCCGAAGGATGGAAAACATTACTCGGTGCCACGATAGGTGGTTTAGTTGGAAATCAGTTTGGAGGAGGAACTGGGAAAGAGGTCGCAACAGCCATTGGCGCAGTAGCGGGCGCTGTCATCGTACAAAACCAAGGTCAAAGTGAATACCGCATTGAATATCAACTGGTTGAACTGTTGATTAAGACGGAAAAAGGGCAGTTGATTAATGTTATTCAGGACGTTGATAAGAGTATGTTATTCAATCGTGCGGATAAGATTCGGATACTTTATTTTGATGATGGAGTAAGGGTTGATTTAGCACTTTAGATTTGAGTAATTATTCACTCATTTACACTGGTTTTATCGGTTCTTTTTCGTTAGTCTGAAGTCACGAAGAATAAGTTGAAGTCCCCACCTTAAGGAAAACGGGACTCAAGGATTAACTCAATTAATGGAAAGCCTTACGTTACAACCGATTAAAAAAGTCAATGGTGAAGTGAACCTGCCTGGTTCAAAAAGTGTTTCTAACCGCGCCCTGTTATTGGCTGCCCTTGCTCAAGGCACAACGCGACTCACTAACTTGTTAGACAGTGATGATATCCGTCATATGCTGAATGCGCTAACGAAGCTTGGCGTGCATTATGAGCTCTCTGACGACAAAACCGTTTGTGTTGTGGAAGGCTTAGGCCGTCCGTTTACAGCGACTGAGGCTCAGGAGCTGTTTTTAGGCAACGCCGGTACAGCGATGCGCCCACTTGCCGCAGCGCTTTGTTTGGGCAAAGGGGAGTTTGTACTGACGGGCGAACCGCGAATGAAAGAGCGCCCTATTGGGCATTTAGTGGATGCCTTAAGAGAAGCGGGTGCTCAAATCGAGTATCTTGAAAACGAAAACTACCCACCGTTGAAAATCAACGCAACAGGCTTGCAGGCGGGAACTGTAAATATTGACGGCTCTATTTCTAGCCAGTTCTTAACAGCATTTTTAATGGCGGCACCGTTAGCACAAGGTGAAGTGAAAATTCATATTGTCGGTGAACTCGTTTCAAAACCTTACATCGACATTACACTGCACATCATGAAGCAATTTGGTGTGGATGTGGTCAACAATGCCTACCAAGAGTTTGTTATTCCAGCCGGTCAAAACTATGTATCGCCAGGCCAATTCTTGGTGGAAGGTGATGCCTCGTCAGCGTCTTATTTTCTTGCTGCTGCCGCAATTAAAGGTGGCGAGATCAAGGTAACGGGAATCGGCAAAAATAGCATTCAGGGAGACATCCATTTCGCTGATGCTCTTGAGAAAATGGGTGCCGAAATTGAGTGGGGAGAAGATTACGTCATTTCCCGCGTAGGTCAGCTAAAAGGCATCGATATGGATTACAATCATATTCCCGATGCTGCGATGACGATCGCGACAACAGCTTTGTTTGCAGAGGGAACGACGGCGATTCGCAATGTCTACAACTGGCGCGTGAAAGAAACCGATCGTTTAACCGCGATGGCAACAGAGCTTCGTAAAGTGGGCGCGGAAGTTGAGGAAGGTGAAGATTACTTGATTGTGAACCCACCAAAGCAGCTTAAACATGCTTCGATTGACACCTATGATGATCATCGTGTTGCGATGTGCTTTTCATTGGTGGCACTGAGCGACACGGCAGTGACAATCAACGATCCTAAATGTACCTCGAAAACATTCCCAGATTACTTTGAAAAACTGGCTCAGTTAAGCCAGTTTGCTTAAAAAATGGCGAGATACGCAAATAATAAAGCCTTGGTTTCATCCAAGGCTTTTTGCTTGTTTTCAGCGGGTTATTTTTCGAGCGTGAACTCTTTTGATAGATGGTGTGCAAGATATTTGAACATGTTGAAAACAGCGGTTGTATTTGTGGTTGGTAGACCATTTTGATCAAGGAAATACTCGCCTTTGAAGACAAGGACATCGTCTTTCTCTTCAACACTGGTTGCTCTCATCCCTTCAATATAGTCGTCATGTTCTTGGATGATGTGGTTAGCAATTAACAACAATTCGAATTGAGAAATCGATTTTTTATCGCTCATTGTATTAGACCTGTACTATGTTTTATCAAAACTAGTCTAGGGTTTTAGAAGTTGATTTCAATCTCAATTTTTCGCAAGAAGTGGATAGCATCGTTTTGATTGATGTCGATCATAAAACGTTTTGTGACGCGCAACAGAAAAATTAGGTTTTTATTAGCAACAAAATTCCTCCGTTGCTTAGTATACGTCGGTCTACAGTTTCCGCATTTTTGTCGATAGAAGCAAAAGCCGTTATTTAATGTTGAGCGATGAATTGTCGACCAAACGAATTCGAAATGTAAAAAAGCAGTTGATCTTCTTTTCATCTCGCACAATAGTAAAAAAAGAAGCAATGAAATAGTACAATGTACCGATTACTTTTATCCCGTAAATAAGAGTAATGTGATCATTTTTAAAGGACGTTAGAGTCAATATGGGTAAATCGCTCGTTATAGTGGAGTCGCCAGCTAAGGCTAAAACGATCAATAAATATCTTGGAAAAGACTTTATTGTTAAGTCGAGTGTCGGCCATGTTCGTGACTTGCCTACAGCAGGTCAAAGTACAGGTGAAAAAGCGGCAGCCATTTCCACCAAGGGTATGAGCGTAGAAGAAAAAGCTCGTATTAAAGAAGAGAAAGATCGTAACGCACTGATCAAAAAAATGGGTATCGACCCATATCATGATTGGGCGGCAAACTATCAAATTCTGCCTGGCAAAGAGAAGGTCGTTAGTGAGTTACAGAAACTCGCCAAAGATGCTGACTTTGTTTATCTCGCAACCGATTTGGACCGCGAAGGGGAAGCTATTGCGTGGCATCTTCGTGAGATCATCGGTGGTGATGAAGCGCGCTATAAACGAGTTGTCTTTAACGAAATTACTAAGAATGCTATCCAGCAGGCCTTCAAAAAGCCTGGCCACTTGAACATGGATGGTGTTAATGCCCAGCAAGCACGCCGTTTTATGGACCGCGTGGTTGGCTTTATGGTTTCCCCATTATTGTGGAAGAAAGTCGCTCGCGGCTTGTCTGCCGGCCGCGTACAGTCTGTTGCAGTGAAATTGCTGGTAGAACGTGAACGTGAAATTAAGGCGTTTGTTCCAGAAGAGTTTTGGGACATTCACGCTAACACGCTGACGCAAGAAACCATGCCATTCAAGCTTTTGGTGGCACAAAAGTCGGGTGATGCTTTCCGTCCAGTCAATGAAGCGGAAACCAACGCAGCACTGGCAGTTCTGCAAAAAGCACAGTTTGAAGTATGTAAGCGTGAAGACCGCCCAACTAAGAGCAAACCTTCAGCACCATTCATTACCTCAACGCTACAGCAAGCTGCCAGTACGCGTTTAGGTTACGGCGTTAAGAAAACCATGATGTTGGCCCAGCGTCTGTATGAAGCAGGTTATATTACTTACATGCGTACAGATTCGACCAACTTAAGCCAAGAAGCCGTAGATACGGTACGTGGTTACATCAATGATGAGTTTGGTGCGCGTTATTTACCTTCTGAACCGTTGGTTTACGGTAGCAAGCAGGGCGCTCAAGAAGCTCACGAAGCGATTCGTCCTTCTGATGTCAATATCAAATCAGATGCTCTAGAGGGTGTGGATGCCGATGCACACAAGCTGTATGCCCTAATTTGGAATCAGTTTGTTGCCTGTCAAATGACAGAAGCAGAGTACGACTCAACGACAGTGAGCGTTAAAGCGGCAGAGTATACGCTCAAAGCCAAAGGCCGCATTCTGAAGTTTGATGGTTGGACTCGCGTACAGCGTCCTCTTGGTAAAAACGAAGATACAATTCTTCCTGCCGTCCAAGTGGGTGATAAGCTAAGCCTAGAGTCTCTAGAGCCAAAACAACACTTTACTAAGCCGCCTGCGCGTTTTACCGAAGCCGCCTTGGTTAAAGAGCTTGAGAAGCGTGGTATTGGCCGTCCATCCACATACGCTTCCATCATTTCTACGATCCAAGATCGTGGTTATGTGAAGGTGGAACAGCGCCGTTTCTATGCAGAAAAAATGGGCGAGATCGTGACTGACCGCCTAGATAACAGTTTCAACGATCTGATGAACTATGATTTCACTGCTCGCATGGAAGAGAAACTGGATAAAATCGCCGAGGGCGATGTGAACTGGAAAGAGGTTCTCAATCAGTTCTTTGCAGACTTCACCACCGATCTCGGGCGCGCCGAAGAAGACGAAGAACATGGCGGTATGAAGCTCAATCATATCGTGATGACGGATATTCAATGTCCGACCTGTTCACGTCCAATGGGCATTCGTACTGCGTCTACTGGGGTTTTCCTTGGCTGTTCTGGTTACGCGTTGCCAGTGAAAGAGCGCTGCAAAACTACGATTAACTTAGGGGACGAAGATGGCATCATCAACGTGCTTGAAGAAGACGTGGAAACAGCGGCACTACGAGCAAAGAAACGTTGTCCTATCTGTGAAACCGCGATGGATGCATACCTGATCGATGATAAACGCAAGATGCACGTATGTGGTAACAATCCAAACTGTGAAGGTTACTTAGTCGAGCATGGCGAGTTCAAAGTGAAAGGTTATGACGGTCCTGTTGTCGAGTGTGATAAATGTGGCTCGGACATGGTGCTGAAGAATGGCCGTTTCGGCAAGTATATGGATTGCACCAGTGAGTCTTGTAAGAATACGCGTAAGATTCTGAAAAACGGTGAAGTCGCACCACCAAAAGAAGATCCAGTTCACTTCCCTGAACTGCAATGCAGCAATTCAGATGCGTACTTCGTTCTTCGTGATGGTGCTGCCGGCTTATTCCTTGCCGCGAGTAATTTCCCGAAATCAAGAGAAACGCGCGTGCCGTTGGTTTCTGAACTCGCTCGATTTGCTGAGCGCTTGCCAGAGAAATACAAACACCTCGCAGAAGCACCGGCACAAGACCCTGATGGGGTTGAAGCAGTTGTTCGTTTTAGCCGTAAAACCAAAGAAAACTATGTACGCACTGAAGTCGATGGAAAACCGACAGGTTGGACTGCGCTTTATGTCGATGGTAAATGGGAAGTGACGGATAAACGTAAGAACGCAAAGTAGACGATCTCCTTAATTGAAAAGCAGCCTTGAAGGCTGCTTTTTTTTATGACCAAGTTCAAGAGACTCAGAGGTTGATGAGAGCGATAATTTAACACTCCGGTTTTTCTGTCATGTCAGTATCATATGCCTGACTTATTCTGTTCATATCTACTAGAGATTGCGAGTGTCGGAAATGTGTAACGCTGCTGATCAGGATATGTAAATAAACACCTGTTCGAGTGTGACTTAGATAACGAGTTGCTAAAGTAACAAATGCACGCAGCACACAATACCTTATTTGAAATTGTTTTTTGTAGGAAGTGAGATAACTTATACGAAACTCGTGCAATATTAATGTAATGCCTTGATCAAAAATGATTCGGCTTAAACAATTCAAGGCTTAGTACGGGTGGTTAAATTATGCTCAGTCATCCCCCATTGATTCTAATGACTGAGTTTCCTAGCTATAACGAAATGGAGAACAACGAATGGCTGGTGTTTTGGGAATGATTCTTGCTGGCGGTGAAGGTTCAAGGCTACGTCCTTTGACGGAATCTCGTAGTAAACCCGCGGTGCCTTTCGGCGGTAGTTACCGCTTAATCGACTTCGCGTTAAATAACTTTGTGAACGCAGACTTGATGCGTATCTACGTGTTAACTCAGTTTAAATCTCAATCTCTGTTCCATCATATGAAGAAAGGGTGGAATATCAGTGGTATTACTGATCGATTCATAGATCCTATTCCAGCACAGATGCGCACTGGCAAACGTTGGTACGAAGGCACTGCGGACGCAATCTATCAAAATCTACGTTTTATGGAGCTATCTGAGCCTGAGCAAGTGTGTATTTTTGGTTCGGATCACATCTATAAGATGGATATCAAGCAGATGCTTCAGTTCCACAAAGAGAAGGAAGCGGCGCTCACTGTATCGGCGCTTAGAATGCCATTATCTGAGGCTTCTCAGTTTGGCGTTATCGAAGTGGACGCAGAGGGGCGTATGGTGGGTTTTGAGGAAAAACCTAAAGCGCCAAAATCGATTCCAGGTGATCCAGACTTTGCCTTGGTTTCAATGGGTAACTATATCTTTGAAGCGGATGTGTTGTTCGCTGAGTTGATTGAAGATGCGGACAATGAAAATTCATCTCACGATTTCGGTAAGGACATTATTCCAAAAATGTTCCCGCGTGGTGACGTATTCGTGTACGACTTTAGCCAAAACCGTATTTCTGGGGAAAAAGAGCAAGTCTATTGGCGTGATGTCGGTACCATTGATGCGTACTGGCAAGCTCATATGGATCTGCTGAAGAAAGACGCGCCTTTCTCGTTATACAACCGCAAATGGCCACTTCATACCTATCAACCACCGTTGCCTCCTGCAACGTTTACAGACTCTGATAACGGTCGTGTACAAATTATTGATAGTTTGGTTTGTAATGGCAGCTATGTCCGTGGTTCGCGTATTGAAAAGTCAGTATTGGGATATCGTAGCAACATTGCATCGGCTTGTGATATCAGTGAGTCGATTCTGCTTGGTGACGTTAAAGTAGGTGATGGTTGTGTTCTTCGTCGTGTAATAGTGGATAAAGACGTAGATATAGCACCAGGCACACAGATTGGTGTCAACCTGCAAGAAGATAAGAAACTCTACCATGTTTCTGAAGAGGGTATCGTTGTAATTCCAAAAGGAGCAAGAGTTGGCTACTAACGCTTTGTCGATTCTGTTTGTAGCGTCTGAAGTTGAAGGTTTGATCAAAAGTGGTGGCTTGGCCGATGTGGCCAAGGCACTGCCTGAAGCTCTCGTCAATCTCAACCAAGATGCAAGAATTGCCATTCCGGCTTATACCATGATTCCTGGATTGAGTGATGATGAAATCATCTTGGACACACACTTAGAATCTTGGCCTCATACTCATTATCAAGTAAAAAAGCGTGTCTTGGGCGACACGCCTGTCTATCTCATTGCGTGTGCGCACTATTTTGATCGTCCGTCGATGTACGCTGAAAACAATCAAGCTTACACCGATAACGGTGAGCGTTTTGCGTTTTTCAGCGCCGCATGTTTAGACATGCTGGCAAAGATAGGTTTTCAACCGGATATTGTTCATGCCAATGATTGGCATACAGGCTTCGTCCCATTTTTGCTTAAGCACCGTTACGGTCAGGATCCGTTTTTTGCACAAACAAAGAGCATTTTGTCGATCCATAATGCGGTCTTTAAAGGTGTGTTTAACTACGAGGAGGTACAGTGCCTTCCAGAGTTTCATTGTCGTCACGTTCCTGATGCGGCAGTCAGCAGTACTCACATTACCATGCTAAAAGCGGGCGTGATGAATGCGGATAAAATTAATGCCGTTAGCCCAACTTATGCAGAAGAGCTGAAAACTGAGTTAGGTAGCCATGGCATGGCATGGGAGTTTCAAACGCGAGCGGATGATCTCGTAGGCATTCTCAATGGTTGCGACTACTCAGCTTGGCATCCTGACACCGATACCTACTTGCCAATAAACTATAAAGCCACCAAGCAAAGTATGGTTCGTGGGAAAAACGGTTGTAAACGTGCCCTTCAAGAGCAAATTGGTTTGCCGGTCAAAGATGTTGCTATGTTTGGTATGGTCTGCCGACTAACCCATCAAAAGGGTGTTCACTACCTTCTGCCAATCCTCTCTGACTTTTTAAAACACGACGTTCAACTGGTTCTAGTTGGAACGGGAGATCCGCTTTTAGCCGCTCAATTGCGTGACGTTGCTGCGCAATTTGGTGACAAATTTGTTTTTGTCGAAGCTTACAACAATCAATTGGCTCATTTGGTGGAAGCTGCCTCAGACTTTTTCCTTATGCCATCTGAGTTTGAACCTTGTGGCTTAAATCAAATCTATAGCATGGCGTATGGCTCCTTGCCTATCGTGCGTGGTGTCGGTGGATTAAAAGACAGTGTGAGCGATTACGATGTTGATGCGCAGAGTGCAACAGGATTTGTGTTCTATGAGCCTACCGCTCAAGCATTGTTGATTACGATGCAGCGAGCGTTATTACTTTACGCGCAAAACTTGCCAGAGTTACGTCGTGTCCAACTTTATGCGATGGAACAAGATTTTTGCTGGAACACAGCCGCGCGAGAGTACATAGAGTTGTATCTATCTGCTCTAAAATAGAGTAAAAGTTCTGAAATATGAATGGAAAGGCACCGAATATGGTGCCTTTTTACGTTTTTTAACGGAACACAAATAGAAATAGAAGCGTTATATGGTAGGATTCTTGCTTCTCGATACCAAGGTTCAAGATACCGACATGTGATGGCTTTATTCAACCGCGGAAAATCTTGTTCTAGACTTTAAGCTAACTTTTTATTGGCGTGTCAATATGGCTCAAACGTTACTGTTTCATAAAACCTACCTTCATCCTACCAGTCAAGAATGGGTGGTATTCGTGCATGGGGCTGGTGGCAGTTCTTCGATTTGGTTTAAGCAAATAAAGGCATACAAGCAACACTTTAACTTATTGCTCGTTGACCTGAGAGGTCATGGTAAATCAAATCAACTGTTAAAAGAGCTGATGAGCAACCGCTACACATTTGGCGAAGTGACAAAAGATATTGTTAAGGTATTGGACCATTTAAAAATTCATTCTGCCCACTTTGTGGGCATGTCCTTGGGGACAATTATCGTTCGCAATTTAGCGGAGATGGCGAGTGAAAGAGTGAAGTCTATGGTATTAGGTGGTGCCGTTACGCGTTTGGATGCTCGTTCTAGAGTATTGGTTTCCTTAGGGAATATAGGTAAGCACATCTTACCCTACATGTGGCTTTACAAACTGTTTGCCTACATTGTTATGCCACAAAGAAATCAACAAGAATCGCGGCATTTGTTTATTAGAGAAGCAAAGAAGCTCTGTCAAAAAGAGTTCAAACGATGGTTTATTCTCGCTTCGGAAGTCAACCCTTTGATGCGCTACTTCAAAGAGCGAGAACTACCCATTCCGACGCTCTATTTGATGGGGGATAGGGACTATATGTTTATTAAGCCCGTCAAAGAGATGGTTGCTGCACATAGGCGAAGTGAGCTGCGTGAAATTAAAGATTGTGGTCATGTTTGTAACGTAGAAAAGTCAGAAGAGTTTAACCAACACTCGATAGAGTTTATCCAACGTCAAATCTAACATGAGTGAGAGGAGTGCCAAGCTCCTCTCTATTACCATCTCACTTTCTATCGAAATCCTATACTTATTCGAGTGTAGAACCACAATACCAACAAGCGCCAAATTGCCCTTCAATTTCCTCGCCACAGTGCTTACACTGCCAATTGGCAACAGATGTACATTGGCTTTGGTAACTCTCCACGACTGTTTTGGCAAACGCCAGCTTATTTGGTTCCAACAGCCATACATAAGGATTGGTGTCGTCTGTGGCTGGAAGCTCCCCTTTAAGACCAAATAAACCTTCACCACGTACTTCACACAGTATTTGCTCATTAAGTAGCAACTGACAAACAATATGCGCTTCTATCGGTGTATTAGCCGTAAACACTATCATAATGGCATTCTACTGAGACGTGAACTGTGGACGAAACTTGCTCATCAACCACTTAACAGCGATTGGAAATACACCAAGTAAAACAAAAGAGGCGATGACAGCCGGTGACAAAATACCAGATAAGGTATTGATCTCTGCCAACTGAGTCCCAGCATTGAGGTAAACCGCCGTGCCGGGCAACATGCCAATTTGGCTAGTGACGTAGTAACGACTGATAGAGATAGGGGTTAACCCCATTAATAAGTTAATTAAGAAAAATGGAAATATCGGTATCAGGCGAAGTGAAAATAGGTAAAACGCGCCATCTTTCTCAACACCTTGATTCACCGAGTTCAGTTTGTCTCCAAATCGCTTCTGGACCCATTCTTTCAATAGGTAACGACTGCTTAGAAATGCGATGGTGGCCCCTATGGTACTGGCAAAGGAAACCAGAAGTAGGCTAAACCAAAAACCAAAGAGAGCAGCGCCAAGCAGTGTGACGACGGTCGCGCCAGGTACAGAAAAAGCAGTCAAAGCGACGTAAAGGATGAAATAGCTGATGGCGGATAACCAGAAGTTATCTTCAATAAAGTGAGTTAAAGCGACTTGCTGCGCCTTAGCGTTTTCTAAGGTGAGGTATTGGCTAAAGTTAACACCCAATAAGATGATAGTGGTGATAAGCAACAGTCCGAATACGAGTTTTTTGTTCATTGATAGATTCTCCAGATAGCGTTGTAATCAGACCCGAGTGAAAAAGAAATAATTTCGTGCCATACGAAAAAACCACACCTGTAGGGGTGTGGTTTCTAGTCTATAACTCAATAGTCACTTTGTCTTACTATGAAGACAAGTTATTCACTAACTCATCACGTCGTTGTTGAGGGATAACGCTCCAATGCGTCCCTTTAATTGCGCCCTCAAGTGCCCACAACAGCTCTAAGCTGACTGAGCCCGTGTGTGTGTTTTTAATCGCTTGATACGCGCGAGCAGCGCCCTGCGATTCCAACTGTTCTACGGTTTCAATACCTGCCTTCTTCAACATTCGTTCGGTGGCTAAACGTAGGTTAGGGAGGTCTTTAAGTCTATCCGGTTTTGCAGTTGCTTGTTGCTGCTTGTCACTATTTGCACTCTTTAGTGCCTGTTTCGCTACGGACAGAAGCGCATTTTGGTCTTGCCAAAGCGAATCAGAGATCGCGTAGTACTTAGTGACAACTGGAAACCCACGCTTGGTGTAAACGTATGGTTTTAGTCCTTTCTTTTCGAAAAGTAATGTCGATTTTTGATCCGCGCGAATATGAAGCTGGTCTTTGACAACGAGCGCAAACATCGTCTCATCTGCAAAAAGGCCGAACCCGCCAAACATAGAGCGAGACTTTATCGCACCAAGTTGCTCAAAAAGCTTCATTGAATCTTTGAGTATCGGTTTATCCATGATGTGTTATCTCGGTGTAATTACAATTACGCCACCAAATCAGGTCCGAGAGATTAGCAAACCAATGCAAATACAATGTCATTAATGGGTAAACTTGTTGTTATGCATTTTTGCCATCGGTAACCCCGCTACCTACCAAATTATGAATGGTTTAGGCCGGAGGCTTTGCGTCCCACCTTTTCAGATGGTTTGCCCTGTGCGTGACACTTAAAGAATACGATTTCTATTGGAGTAACATCACATTTTGAGATTAAAAGTGTGACATTGCTTCAAGTAATAGCTGCAGTTAAGTGAATGAGTGCTCGATTTTAAGAACTGAACAGAATTTGACTTAACAAATCACTTACTAAGAATAAAAAAAAGCACCCAGACTTGGATGCTTTAGAATATTAGTGTTAACTAATTGATTTTTTTAACTGTGTCGCGAATAACGAGCTCTGGGTGCATTTCAAATATACGCTTATCGTGCTCTTTATCCTTAATACGCTCGAGAAGGATCTCAAATGCATTTTTACCGACACGACGTTTTGGCTGGTGGATTGTTGTCAATGGTGGCGAGAAGTATTCTGCCAACTCGATATTGTCGTAGCCGATCACAGAGATGTCTTCTGGAATACGAAGCCCTAGTTGTTGAAGACGGCTCATCAAACCCAGTGCCATGGTATCGTTGAAGCAGAAGACTGCCGTTGGGCGATCTTGCCACGACGCGATCTTGTCAGCTGCCATCACTGCCGTGTCGCATTCGAAGTTCCCTTCAAGGATCCAATCTTCGTTGACTGTGATATTGGCTTCCTTCATCGCACGTTTAAAGCCTTGGATGCGCTCTTGGCACGCGGCTTTTTCAAAGTGACCACTTAAACACGCAATTTTTGTATGACCATTTTCAATCAAGTACTTAGTGGCCAAGTAGCCACCTTCCTCTGAGTTATCGATAATTTTATCGGCTTGTGAGCTGATTGGGCCCCAGTCCATAATCACTTTAGGAATATCTGCATGCTTATCAAGCATTTCGCGTAGTTCTTCGGTGAGGTCTGAACACATCACCAAAATGCCATCTACGCGTTTTTCCGCAAGCATACGAATGTAATCACGTTGCTTCTCGTAGATACCGCCAGTATTACAAAGAATTAGTGTGTAGCCTTGACGGTAACAGTAGCTTTCTACGCCATCAATCACTTCAGAAAAGAACAAGTTGGTAGATTGCGTAACCAGCATACCAATAGTGCGGGTGGTGTTGCACTTTAAGCTACGAGCCACTGCGCTCGGTGCGTAGTTGAGCTCGTCAACCGCTTTCATGACTTTTTCTTGAGTGGCTTCAGCCACGAATCGGGTTTTATTGATTACGTGAGAAACCGTTGTAGTTGATACGCCAGCGAGACGTGCGACATCTTTTATTGTGGCCATAGGTATTGTCCTGTCCTAGGTTGCCAGTTGAAATGAAGTACATTCGTGGCAACACGGTTTGCTACCTTTCTCCGATTTCGCCTTAAAAGAAGACACACTAGAAAAGCAGCAGCTTAGCTTAAAAAAACACAAAAACCGCTGTGTTTCAGCGGTTTGCATTAAAATCATGTTTTATCGATTGCGGTCTCAATTTTAGACTGTGACGGCAAAGCTGGCAACCTAATCGAACCGCGAAATCTGTATCCGCGTTCACACTTTAGTGGTTAAAGTGTAACCGAGTGTTTGCTCTATTGATAAGGGCGTAATTATTATCCAACTAAATAGTCGCTGTCCAGCTTACAAAATGCGACAAGTAGTTTTATCGCACTGGAATAGAAACCAAATTCATCACATTCCTTTGCACGAACAGCAAAGCTTGGAAGCCAAGAGAGTAACATTTCTTGGAGAAAGTCGTTTTGTTCGACAAACGCTTCTTCCATGTGACGCTCTTGTTCAAGTTCATTGGAGCGAATGATGAGGTTGCCAAGAAAATCGAGCATGATGGCCAAGTGATCGGCAGGTTCATTCAATTGTTGATTGACCTGTACGCCATGTTTTTGAAGCCAAGCGTCCATTTTTTGTGCCGGCTCACCATTAAGCAGGCCATCTTTTGTGAGATAAATTGATGCGTATGGAAGCGCACCGTGTTTTGCGGTTTTCAAAAACAGGTCACAAAAATCCGCGGATAATTCCAGTTGTGCATCTTGACGGTCAACCAGACGATTGAGGGCATCGACAAAGTCATCAATCGATGGACGTAGCGAATCGTTCTCAGCCAATCCAGTTAAAAACGCTCTAATTTCCATGCTTTGATATTTATCGAGCTCTTTCTGTGTCAGTTCTTTGGCAAACAAGCTGGAAAGCCACCAATATATTTCCGCACGTTTTTCATTAAAGGCTTTTATCTCTTGCATCATTTATCGCTCCTAAATCAATCTCCTATAAGTGTAACCAAAAAAAATGAATAGCAATAACGCCTATTGTTAAGAAAAATATAAAGATAATTATGCTTATTAATAGCTTGATATTAAGCTTGTTTTGAATCAATAAAAATCAAGATACTTGCATTTCAAACGAAGTATGACTAGAAATGTTACTAGTTATGAATAGAATGTCTGCCCGTGTAGACAGAAATGACATGAAGTGGTGTAAATGAGCTATCACGTATTAGTCGTAGAAGATGATGTAGTGACTCGCAGTAAACTTGCGGGTTATTTTCAAAAAGAAGGTTACACAGTAAGTGAAGCGGAAAGTGGTGCTGAGATGCGCCATATTTTGCAAAATAGCTGCGTTGATTTGGTGATGTTAGACATTAACTTACCAGGCGAAGATGGCTTGATGCTGACCCGTGAACTACGCAGCCAATCGGACATTGGCATTATTCTGGTAACCGGACGCACGGATAGCATAGATAAAATTGTTGGTTTGGAGATGGGGGCAGACGACTACGTCACCAAACCATTTGAGTTACGTGAACTGCTGGTTCGAGTGAAAAACTTGTTGTGGCGAATTTCGCTTACGCGCAGTGGTGGCTCAAAACACCAAGACGCAGAAAACGAAGACCATATTGTCCGTTTTGGTGATTGGACCTTCGATATTCATCGTCGAGCGTTGAGTCATAATGGTGAGCCAGTGAAGTTGACCAAGGCAGAATATGAGCTGCTGGTGGCACTGTCTTCTTACCCAAATCAGGTATTAAGTCGTGAGCGCATTCTCAACATGATCAGCCATCGCGTTGATGCGCCAAACGACAGAACAATCGATGTTTTGATTCGTCGTATGCGAGCTAAAATGGAGTTTGATCCTAAGAACCCACAAATTTTTGTGACCGTACACGGTGAAGGTTACATGTTTGCTGGCGACTAGGCGTTGTTTAGAAAGCCAAAATTAACAAACAAAAAAGAGCTGAGTAAGCTCTTTTTTTGTTTTTTGCAGCTCATGAAGCATCATTTTGATGCCCGATTCTCTGCCATGATTTGTTCGTCAGTAAGAAGCAAATCTCGCATGCCTTGCCATAGCTGCCCAAGGGTTTCGTGCCAGTAGCGCTCTGTTTGCTCAAGGTAGATGGCTTTAGGGGCATATCTATCCCAAGCTTGAGAGATGTTTTTTTGCGCAAGGTAGTTTGTTGGCGCGGGTAACGGCGTTATGCCAGCGTCATGAAACTCTTTCATTGCACGTGCCATGTGGCTGGCAGAAGTAACCAAAACCAGCTGTTTCTGACGCACAAACGCCGCTGCTTGTCTCGCTTCTTCCCAAGTATCTTTGGCATCTTCAAGAAGAATAATGTCTGATTTCGCGACACCCAGAGCCAAAGCCACATTCGCCATCATGCGCGCATGGCTGGTTTCTGAGCCGCCCGCATAGCCAGACAGAATCAATTTTGAGCCCGGATACATCTTTAAAATACGAATCCCTTCCGTCAAACGCATCAACGAAGTACGGCTTAACTCAGACGTAGGGGGGATTTGATCATCCACCACATGGCCATTGCCCAATACCATGACGTAATCGACGGTTTGTACTTCGGGTAGAAATACAGAGTATTGCCTTTCTAATGGCATTAATAACTTGCTGGCAACGGGTTGGAAAGAAACCAAGAATATCCCCAAAAAGGAGAATAATATGATGAAACACCCCGTTTTTTGTCTGGTGCTAAACATAATCAGCATCAGACCAGCTAAGCCTATTAAAAGTAGTGCTGGCAAAGGCATTAACAGTGCCGAGAGCACTTTTTTCAGCTCAAACATACAGAAATAGTCCGAAAAAACATCACTTGATAATAAAAATAAGAGAATGCCTCTTTATATCTGCTTTCCTTATGACAGAATAGCAGCACGATTAGATATGATAACTCAAGCTGCTGTGAACCAAGACCGTAATTTCGACGATATTGCCCACAAATTTGCAAAAAATATTTACGGGTCAGACAAAGGCGAGATTCGCCAAGTGATTGTTTGGGAAGATCTTCAACAATTGTTAGCCACCTTTGACGAGGCCAAACCGCCTCTAACCGTATTGGATGCGGGGGGCGGGTTGGCGCAAATGTCACAAAAGCTTGCCAAACTCGGACATCGCATTGCCTTATGTGATCTATCTTCTGAAATGCTGCAATTAGCAGAGCAGGATATTGCAAAAAATGGCTTGCTTGAGCAGTATCGGCTGATCCATTCTCCGGTGCAGAAGATTGGTGAGCACCTAGCAGAGCCCGTCGATGTGGTGATGTTTCATGCCGTGATGGAATGGTTGGCGGATCCAAAATCCGCGTTGGAAACGGTATTAGAACAAGTCGCACCGGGTGGCGCCGCGTCTATTATGTTCTACAACCACCATGGCTTGGTTTATAAGAATGTGGTCTGTGGCAATATCCCACATATTCTTGAGGGTATGCCTCATCGCAAACGCTTTAAGCTGCAACCGCAAAAAGGCCTAGAACCTCAATCTGTTTATCAGTGGATTGAAGACGCAGGTTTTGAAATTTATGGAAAATCCGGTATTCGCTGTTTCAGTGATTATATAGGGAACAGACAGAATATGGGTGATTACCAGTACGAGGATGTGCTCGAGTTGGAACGACGTCTGTGTCGCCAAGAGCCTTACCTCTCGCTGGGCCGATACATTCATGTGTGGGCTAAGAAGAAAGATAAACAGGAATAACAATGAGTGAGACAACTCTCAATGCTGCAGAGCAACCAATCGATGAATTGGTTAGTTGGGTTAAGCAGCACGATTTCTCATTGAACCTGACCACCGAGCGATTGGCGTTTCTCATCGCCATCGCTGTATTAAGTAACGAAAGGTTTGATGAAGAGTTGGGTGAAGGTGAGCTGCATGATGCGTTTACTATCGTCACTCGACTGTTTGAAGAAACGGGTGAAGCCTCAGCGTTTCGCGCCAACAACGCCATCAATGAGTTGGTTAAGCAGCGCCTGATCAGCCGCTTTACCAGCGAAATGACGGAAGGTGCCAGTATCTACCGTCTTTCGCCGTTGGCGATCGGCATTACCGACTACTATGTCCGTCATCGAGATTTCTCCAAGCTTAGATTATCGATTCAACTCTCCATGGTGGCTGGCGAAATGGCGAAAGCCATTGAAGCGGCCAAGCAAGGAGGGACGGCAGGGCATTGGAAGAAAAATGTCTATGCGGTGCTGAAATATTCAGTGGGTGAGATTTTTGATCAAATCGATCTCAACCAACGCGTGATGGATGAGCAACAACAATCGGTTAAACAGCAAATTGCCGATCTGCTGAACAAAGATTGGCGTGAAGCGATCAACAACTGTGAGTCACTGCTTTCAGAAACCTCAAACACGCTCAAAGAGCTGCAAGATACACTGCAAGCGGCAGGGGATGAGCTGCAAACTCAGATCTTGGATATTCAAGAGTTGGTCTATGGGGATGAAGAGCTCGAGTTTATCGAAGAAACTCTGTTTGGGTTGCAGATGAAGCTCGATCGCATCACCAGCTGGGGTCAACAAGCCATCGATCTGTGGATCGGTTACGACCGCCATGTTCACAAATTTATCCGTACCGCGATTGATATGGATAAAAACCGAATCTTCAGTACTCGTCTACGCCAATCGGTCAAAGATTACTTCGACATGCCATGGTATCTCACTTACGCAGATGCTGAGCGTTTGAGCGATTTGCGTGATGAAGCCTTAGTGCTGCGTGACGACGAAGTGACCGGACAAGTGCCACTTGAAGTGGAATATGAAGAGTTTCAACAAGTCAATGATGAGCTTGCCGAGCGTATCGGCGAGATGTTGCGTCTCCATAAAGATAACGGCAAGCCGATCGATCTCGGCATTGTTCTCAAAGATTATCTCGCGCAACACCCTCGCACTCATCATTTCGATTTAGCTCGTATCGTTATCGACCAAGCGGTGCGCATGGGTTATTCCGAATCGGATTACCAAGCGATTCAGCCAGATTGGCAGGCAATTAACGACTACGGCGCAAAGGTACAAGCAAATGTCATCGACCGATATTAATGAATACATGCCAGAAAATCTGGCCAAAGCGATTTGCAACCCGCTGTTTCCAGCATTGGATAGCATGCTGCGCGCAGGTCGTCACATCTCGAGTGAAGATTTAGATAACCACGCACTGTTGTCGGATTACGAAGTAGAGCTGTCGGCTTTTTACCAACGTTACAACACCGAATTGGTGAAAGCGCCAGAAGGTTTCTTTTACCTTCGTCCGCGTTCAACCTCATTGATTGCCCGCAGTGTGCTCTCTGAGCTGGACATGTTGGTGGGTAAGGTGCTCTGTTTCCTTTACTTGAGTCCAGAGCGTTTGGCACATGAAGGTATCTTTACCAATCAAGAGTTGTATGAAGAGCTGATCGCACTGACCGATGAAAAGAAACTGATGAAATTGGTGACCAACCGAGCATCCGGGTCTGATCTCGACCGTGAAAAGTTGTTCGAAAAAGTACGCACCTCATTAAGACGTTTACGCCGTTTAGGCATGATCATCAATGTGGGAGACAGCGGCAAGTTCAGCATCAGTGAAGCGGTGTTCCGTTTTGGTGCGGATGTGCGCGCGGGAGATGATATTCGCGAAGCGCAATTGCGTTTGATCCGCGATGGTGAAGCAGTGGTTCACACTCAAGAGCCGACTCAGGCAAGCCTACTGGCTGACGAAGAAGAACAGGATTATAACGAGCAAGCTGAATTAGAAGGTGAAGCATGATTGAAAGAGGTAAATATCAATCGCTGACCATGGTCAACTGGAACGGCTTTTTCGCTCGTACCTTTGATATTGATGGATTGGTCACCACCCTGTCAGGGGGCAATGGTGCAGGTAAATCAACCACGATGGCGGCGTTCATTACCGCGTTGATTCCAGACCAAAGTTTGCTGCATTTCCGTAACACAACCGAAGCGGGCAGCAGCCAAGCCTCTCGCGATAAAGGTTTGTACGGTAAGTTACAACCGGGTGCCTGTTACGCGGCATTGGATGTAGTGAACTCACGCAATCAACGCTTACTGTTTGCGGTGAAGCTACAGCAAGTGGCGGGTCGTGACAAAAAAGTGGACATCAAGCCGTTTGTGATTCAAGGCTTGCCAAGTCATGTGAAGCCAACGGATGTGCTGATTGAATCGGTCTCGGCCACTCAGGCGCGCGTTCGTCAAATCAACGAAGTGAAAGAGAGCGTTGCTCAGTACGAGGGCGTTCAGTTTAAGAGCTTCGCTTCGATTGTCGATTACCATGCACAGATGTTTGAGTTTGGCGTTATTCCGAAGAAATTACGCAACTCGAGCGACCGTTCTAAGTTCTACCGCCTAATTGAAGCTTCATTGTATGGCGGTATCTCGAGTGCAATTACTCGTTCGCTGCGTGACTACCTGTTGCCACAAAATGGTGGGGTGAAGAAAGCGTTCCAAGATATGGAATCGGCACTGCGTGAAAACCGTATGACGCTGGAAGCGATCAAAACAACGCAAGCTGACCGCGATCTTTTCAAGCATTTGATCACGGAATCCACCAATTATGTGGCGGCAGACTATATGCGTCACGCCAATGAGCGTCACAAGAAGTTAGAGCAAAGTTTGTCACTACGCTCTGAACTCTTTAGCTCGCGCGAGACACTGATTGAGCAAAACCGCTTACTGAACCAAGTTCAGCAAGAGTTGGAAATGCTGATTGAATCAGAATCGGCATTGGAGCAAGACTACCAAGGCGCTTCTGACCATTTGCAGTTGGTGCAAAATGCTTTGCGTCAGCAAGAGAAAATCGAGCGTTACCAAGAAGATCTTGAAGAGCTGAATGAGCGTCTTGAAGAGCAATCCATGGTCGTGGAAGAAGCGCAAGAGCGCGTCTTAATGGCCGAAGAGCAGTCTACCGTCGCAGAAAACGAAGTAGACAGCTTGAAAACGCAGTTGGCCGATTACCAACAGGCGTTGGATGTGCAGCAAACTCGCGCGCTTCAATATCAACAGGCAGTTCAAGCGCTAGAAAAGGCCAAAGTGCTTTTGTCTGACAGCACGTTAACCGCTGAATCTGCGCAAGCCTTGGTGGCGCAGTTAACCCAAAGCGAAGCAGAGCAGACCCAAGCCTTGTTGGCGCTAAAGCACAAACTGGATATGTCCTCCGCGGCCGCACAACAGTTTGAAAATACGCTGAAATTAGTGCACAGCATTGCTGGTCAAGTTGAACGTGCAGAGGCTTCTCGCCATGCGAAAGCGGCTATTCAACAAGCGCGTTCCGCGCAGCAAGTGGTGCAAAACGAAAACCAATGGCGCGCGCAGCATCGTGACTTAGAACGTAGCTTGAATCAGCAAAACCAAGCGCAAGCCTTGGTCGCGGAATACCAAAAAGCACACCAAGTTACGCTTGATGATGAAGTGATGTTTGAGCAAGAGCGTGAACGTCATCATGCTCAACTTGACTCTCTTGAGATTGCGTTGGAAGAGAATCGCGAGTCGCGTAGCGATCAGCGCCGTCAGGAGCAAGATTTACAAAGTGACATCACGCAGCTTCAGGCGATCGCGCCAAAATGGATTGCGGCCAATGATGCACTGGAAAAACTGCGTGAGCAAAGTGGCGCAGAGCTGGCGGATAGCCAATCGGTGATGTCACAAATGCAGCAAGTTCTTGAGCAAGAGAAACAGCTTTCTCAAGCCAAAGACAAGCTGGCAGAGCGTCGCAGCCAACTGGAAAGTGAAATTGAACGTCTGGCCTCTCCTGGTGGTTCTAATGACCCACGTTTGAAAGGTTTAGCGGATACGCTAGGCGGTGTCTTGCTTTCTGAGATCTATGACGACATCACCATTGACGATGCGCCTTACTTCAGTGCGATGTACGGCCCTGCACGTCATGCGATTGTGGTGTCCGATTTGTCGGGCATCGAAGAAAAACTGGTGGAACTCGACGACTGTCCTGAGGATCTTTACATCATTGAAGGCGATGTGGATGCCTTTGATGACAGCTCAATCAAAGCGGAAGAGCTAGAGGGTGCAGTGTGCGTGCGTTTGAACGATCGTCAAATGCGTTACTCTCGCTTCCCTGTGATCCCGCTGTTTGGTCGCGCAGCACGTGAACAACGTCTAGAGCTGCTGCGTAGCGAGCGCGAAGAAGTCGTTGAAAAGCACGCGAAAGCGGCATTTGACGCGCAGAAAATGCAGCGTCTATTCCAAGCGTTTAACCAGTTTGTGGCGGAGCACATTCAAGTGGCCTTTGCCGCGGATCCTGAGCAAGCACTTGTGATTGCGCGCGATAAGCGCAACCAACTGACGCGCACTCTGGCTGAGTTGGAAGCGAAAGAGCAGCAGATGCGCAGCCAAATCCAAAACAGTAAGCAAGCGCTTACCATGCTGGATAAATTGGCACCGATGATGGCGGTGATCAGCGATGACACCATCGCAGAGCGCTTCGCGGAACTGGAAGAGAAAATTGCTCAGTTGGCCGATGCGAAGCAGTTCTTAAACGCACACGCCAAAGCGGTTGAGCAGTTAGAAAGCCAATTAGCGGTACTTGACGCTGATCCTGAGCAGTTCGATGCACTGGAAGCGCAATATCAAAGCGCAGATAGCCAATTGCAAGCGTTGAAGAAGCAAATCTTCGCCTTGTCGGATTTGGTTGAACGTCGCCACTATTTTGCTTACGCCGATTCGGTTGATCTGCTTAGCAAGAGCAGCGAGCTGAGTGAACAGCTAAAAGCGAAATTGGTGGAAGCGGAACGTGCACGTAGCCGTTACCGTGATGAGCTCAAGCAGCAGCAAGAGCAGATGAACCAATACAACCAAGTATTGGCCTCTCTCAAGAGTTCATACCAAGCGAAGCTGGAAACGGTTCAAGAATTTAAGCAAGAGCTGGCAGAGTTTGGTGTCAGTGCCGATGAAGGGGCGTTGGAGCGCGCGATTCGCCGTCGTGACGAACTTCACGAGCGTTTGCACACCTCACGCAGCCGTAAGAGCGAGTACGAACGTACCCTCACTTCAACAGAGCTGGGCATGAAAGAACTCGCCAAGCGCTTGAAGAAGGTGCAAAAAGAGTATGTAGAACTGCGTACGTTTGTCGTTGCTGCGAAAGCAGGCTGGTGCTCAGTACTGCGTTTAGCTCGTGAAAACGACGTAGAGCGCCGTCTACATAAACGTGAGCTGGCTTACTTGTCGGCGGGCGAACTGCGTTCCATGTCGGATAAATCATTGGGTGCACTGCGTCTTGCGGTTGCCAACAATGATGATCTGCGTGATGCACTGCGACTATCTGAAGATAATGCGCGTCCTGAACGCAAAGTCTTGTTCTACATTGCGGTTTACCAGCACTTACGTGAGCGTATTCGCCAAGACATCATCCATACCGATGATCCGGTCGAAGCGATTGAAGAGATGGAAGTGGAATTGGCTCGTCTGACGGAAGAGTTGACCATGCGTGAAAACCGCTTGGCCATCAGTTCTGAGTCGGTGGCGAGCATCATTAAGAAAACCATCCAACGTGAACAGAACCGTATTCGCATGTTGAACCAAGGTTTGTCCAACATCTCGTTTGGCCAGGTGAAGGGAGTTCGACTCAATGTGAAAGTGCGCGAAAGCCATGAAGTGTTACTGAATGGTCTCGCCACGCAGCAAGAACAGCATAAAGATCTGTTTGAAACGGCACGTTACACCTTCTCTGAAGCGATGGCGAAACTGTTCCAGCGCGTTAACCCGCACATTGATATGGGGCAACGTTCACCACAAGTCTTGGGTGAAGAACTGCTGGATTACCGCAACTACCTTGAGTTGAGCATTGAAGTAAACCGTGGCTCTGATGGTTGGCTACAAGCGGAATCGGGTGCACTGTCTACTGGTGAAGCGATTGGTACTGGTCAATCTATTCTCTTGATGGTGGTGCAAAGCTGGGAAGAAGAGTCACGTCGTCTGCGCAGTAAAGACATCGTACCGTGTCGTTTGCTGTTCCTTGATGAGGCGGCGCGTTTGGATGCGAAATCGATCTCAACACTGTTTGAGCTCTGTGATCGCCTCGATATGCAACTGCTTATCGCTGCGCCAGAGAACATCAGCCCAGAGAAAGGCACCACTTATAAACTGGTGCGTAAAGTGTTTAAAGATCACGAACACGTGCATGTCGTCGGTTTGCGTGGCTTTGGCCAAGAGCAGAAACCGAAGAGTGAAGCGCAACAGATGATCGAAGAGTTTGAAGCGTAAACTCAGTAGCGATAAAACCAAACGCCCGCGATGATCATCGCGGGCGTTTTTTATGGTTGATGAAGCTCAGGGCGAGTCAGCGTTTGCAGGCGAAATTGCTTCGGTGAAGCGCCGCTCCATTTACGAAATGCGTGACGGAAATTGGCGCTATCGGAAAAACCAATACGCTCTGAAATCTCTTCAATGCTCATTTTCGTGGAAGCAAGGTAGTGGCGGGCAAAATGGAAGCGCACATGATCTAAGATTTGTTGGTAGCTACTCTCTTCTGTTTTCAAGCGACGGCGAAGGGTTCTTGAGGACATGCCAAGTTCGGCGGACAAGGTTTCAATAGACGGATAATACCCTGGTCTTTCCACAAACATTTGGGTGATTTTCTCCTTGAGGCTCGCTTTGCCGCTTACTTTCTCCAACATTTCGTCGCACGATTTAAGGCACAGTTGCAGTGTGGCGGTATTGGCCGCGGGAAGGGGCTCTTGCAAACTCCTAGCATCAAACTGCCACTCTAAACGTGGGCTGTTAAACTCGATTTGGCAGTGAAATATTTGCCGATACAGTTCACTGTATTCCGGTTCGGGATAGGGGAATCGGATAATCGTGGAAGGGAAGGGCTTTTGCATCACTTCTTCGCATAAGCTGTGTATTGCAGCAAACCAATATTCACAACAAAAAGGCAAAAGAGATTGCAAATCAATCAATTGTTCGGCGCGAAAATAGCCGGTATGGCCTTCAATACCCATGGTCTTTTTGAGCACAGGGCCGGCCAATCGCAGGTACTTAAAGCCAATCATCATCGCGTCGAAGAGCGTATTGCTGCTAAATATCGCGTAACCCAGCACGCCAAAATCACTAAATCGGGCTTGCTGACCGACGCGCAGACCTAATCCGCCCTCTTCTGAATGGGCTAAGGCATTGCTAAAAATCGCCAATTTTTGTGCGAGTGTGATGTGCGTGTCCGGAGTATAGAGTTGCGAAACGCTGAGACCACTGCCGAGCAGCAGTGAGTCAATGCTGACTTTTGATTCCAAATAGCGGTTGAGTAACTGCAGATCTAAAATGCCACAAGCTTGAGCATCCGGTTCATAAACGGCAGCGTATTTCATTGTCCCTCTCCATTTCAACGTCATCCTAGCGCGGACTGAGGTGCGATTCAGTCACCTTAAGATAATTTTGTCCGAATATCACCGTTTTTTGTCTTTTTGTAACCTGTGCATCATGTTATCAAAATGTTGTAATTATTTAAATTGCACCGTGGGAGAGAAACATGAATGTACTGGCTAGGCAAGATAGGGACGTACATCGCGATCAAGGAGTGATGGCAACCCATGACGCCACAGCAAGCGAACTTGCAACGTGGTTTTCCGAATTACAAACGGCTTATCAAGCAGAGCCTAGCGCGAGCTACTTGGTGAGAAAACATCGATTACTGGCGCTAAAAAAACAACTTTCTCGGTATCAAGACGTACTGGCAGAAGCAATGAGTCAAGATTTTGGAGGTCGAAGTCATACCGAGTCCATCATGGCGGATGTGCTTGCGCCAATTCTTGATATCAACCATGTACTCAAACATTTAAAGGGGTGGATGAAGCCCAGCCGAAGAGCGACAGAGTGGCTGTTTAAAGGCAATCAACTGGAGGTTCGTTATCAGCCGAAAGGCGTGGTAGGCATTATCTGCCCTTGGAACTTCCCTTTGTACCTCTCGATAGGCCCGATGATCTCGGCGCTAGCCGCGGGCAATCGCTGTATGATCAAGATGCCACCCAATTGCCCGCAAACCACGCGACAGCTCCGTCGCATGCTTGCCGAGATCTACCCAACAAATCTAGTTCGTATCGTAGAAGGTACGCATCCAGAAGCGATGGACATTTCACATTTGCCTTTTGATCATTTGGTGTTTACTGGGTCCCCTGCGAGCGGAAAGATCATCATGGCAAACGCTGCCGCCAATCTCACACCAGTGACGTTAGAGCTGGGGGGCAAGTCGCCAGTGGTGGTGTTTGATGATTATGAGATAGCAAAAGCAGCGCAGCGAATTGCGCATGGTAAAGGGTTCAACTCTGGGCAAATCTGTATCGCTCCCGATTACGCGTTTGTGCCTGAAGGTAAGCAAGAAGCCTTTGTTGATGCGTTGAAATCTGCCCATCAAAGTATGTACGGTGATATCAAGGCCAATCAAGATTACACCGCGCTAGTCGACGACGCGCAGTACCAGCGATTCCATAGCTTACTTGAGGATGCGCGAAGCAAAGGAGCGACGATTACCCAATGTCTTGAACCTGGAGAAGGGCGAAAAACGCCGCTGTATATTGCGACCAATCTGACGCCAGATATGCGTATCTGCCAAGAAGAGATCTTTGGGCCTCTGTTACCGGTTCATACCTTTCAGGCCATCGAAGAGGTCATCGACTATATCAACCAACGGCCAAGGCCTCTGGCGTGTTACTTGTTCAGCCATCATCCAAAACAACGTGAAACCTTGCTCACTCAAACCCACAGTGGCGGTGTCACCATTAATGGCTGGGGCTGGCATGTGCTCAACCATTCTGTGCCGTTTGGCGGCGTCGGCAATTCCGGAATCGGCAACTACCATGG
This sequence comes from Vibrio floridensis, assembly GCF_021852965.1. Lineage (NCBI taxonomy): Bacteria > Pseudomonadati > Pseudomonadota > Gammaproteobacteria > Vibrionales > Vibrionaceae > Vibrio > Vibrio floridensis. The sequence continues at coordinate 114,768 of NZ_JAKGCY010000002.1, forward strand.
CGAAGAGGGCTTCCGCGAACTTAGCCACGCACGCACCGTCTTGAAAATGCGTGATTGGTTTCCGATTCAGTTGTTTGCGCCACCATATGGCAATTGGGTGCAAAAACTGGTGGTACGCGTGTTCGCGGGCAAACCTGATCCCACGCTGAAAGAGTGATTTTTAAAAAGCTTCAACCGTACTGATGGCGTTGAAAACGTCTTAAAACAGAAATACCCAGTCGAGGTAGAGGAGAGAGCATGAAGGAATATGATTTTATTGTTGTCGGTGGCGGCTCTGCCGGTTGTGTGTTGGCGTCTCGATTAACGGAAGATCCTAACGTCACCGTCTGTTTGCTGGAAGCGGGGGGTAAAGATAGCAGCCCTCTCATTCATACACCTGTTGGCATGGTGGCGATGATGCCCACTAAAATAAACAATTGGGGGTTTGAAACCATCCCACAAGCAGGTTTGAATGGTAGAAAAGGGTATCAACCGCGGGGCAAAACGTTAGGCGGTTCCAGTTCTATCAATGCCATGATGTACGCCAGAGGGCATCGATACGACTACGACTTATGGGCGAGTTTGGGAAACGTCGGTTGGAGTTATGACGACTGCTTAACTTATTTCAAAAAAGCGGAGAACAACGAGATTCATCGTGATGAATTTCATGGCCAAGGTGGCCCTTTGAATGTCACGAATTTACGCTCACCGAGTGACGTGTTGGAACGTTATTTAGCCGCTTGCGAGTCGATCGGCGTCCCACGCAATCCCGACATCAATGGCGCGCAGCAGTTGGGAGCGATGGCCACTCAAGTAACACAAATCAATGGTGAAAGATGCAGTGCCGCCAAAGCGTATCTTACTCCTCATTTGGACAGGCCAAATTTAACGGTGTTAACTCAAGCTACCACCCATAAAATTCTCTTTGACGGCAAGAGAGCTGTTGGCGTCGAATATGGCCAAAAAGGCCACACGTTTCAGATCCGCTGTAAGCGAGAAGTGATTTTATCTGCTGGCGCGTTTGGCTCTCCACAACTGCTTTTGCTTTCGGGCGTCGGGGCGAAGAAGGATTTACAGCCATATGGTATTCAGCAAGTTCACTCATTACCCGGGGTAGGGGAGAACTTGCAAGACCACATTGACTTAGTTCATACCTATCGTTGCAGTGCCAAGCGCGATACTTTTGGTGTCTCACTTCGTATGGCGTCGGAATTAACCAAAGCGTTGCCACAATGGATCACGCAACGGACGGGCAAAATGAGCAGCAATTTTGCTGAGGGGATCGGCTTCTTATGCTCTGATGACAGCGTAGAGATCCCCGACCTGGAGTTTGTTTTTGTCGTGGCGGTAGTGGACGATCATGCGCGTAAAATTCATGCAAGCCACGGCTTTAGTAGCCATGTGACTTTATTACGACCCAAAAGTGTTGGCCGCGTCAAACTGAACAGCGCCAATCCTTACGATGTGCCCCACATTGACCCGGCGTTTTTCACGCATCCAGAAGATATGGAAATCATGATCAAAGGCTGGAAAAAACAGCAGCAAATGTTGGAGAGCTCGGCGTTTGATGACATTCGAGGGGAGAGTTTTTATCCCGTTGATGCCTCGGATGACAAAGCGATAGAGCAGGACATTCGTAACCGAGCCGATACACAATATCATCCGGTTGGCACGTGCAAAATGGGCGTGGCAAGTGATCCGCTGGCCGTGGTTGATCATCAGCTCAGAGTTCATGGCTTAGCGGGGCTAAGGGTGGTGGATGCCTCCATTATGCCGACCTTGATTGGTGCAAACACCAACGCGCCAACCATCATGATTGCGGAGAAAATCGCCGATGCGATTAAAGCGCACTATGCGGGTTTGGTTTGTGCGGAGAAGGAAACTATGCCAGTGGTTTAACCGTTGTTAAGAGTGTCGTTGTCGACGTTTTAGGATAAAAATACGCCACTGCGCTCAAATGGCCAACAAGAAAACGCCCGCAATCATCGCGGGCGTGTATCGTATAAGTGACGCAAGAATTGATCTAGCTTGCGCTGCTATCAAAATCTTGTTTTGCGCCAAATTGACGCATTGAATACGCGACGCGCTCTTCCGCTGAGGGATAGACCAGTGGTGCGCCCAAGTTCTCAATATGGTGTAAGCGTGGTAAAAGCCCTGCACCGTTGGCAATTTGAATCGCTAGACCAGGGCGAGCGTTGAGTTCCAATACCATTGGTCCTTCTTCTTTATCCAACACCATATCGGTACCGAGATAACCCAGTCCGGTCATTTCCCACGCACTGGCTGCCAAGGTCAACAAACGTTGCCAATGAGGCACTTGTAAAGTAGCAAGATCTTTTCCTGTGTCTGGATGGTGAGTGACAGGTTGGTTGAACTGCACGGCACGAATCGCTTTCCCCGTCGCAATATCAATACCAACCCCAACCGCACCTTGGTGCAAGTTGGCTTTTCCATCCGACGCGGCCGTTGAGCAACGCATCATCGCCATCACAGGGTAGCCTTTGAATACGATGATCCGCACATCGGGCACCCCTTCGAAGCTGAATCCGTCAAAGCAGTTATCAAACTTAATTAAGTTCTCAACCACGGCGACATCGTTCTTACCACCAAGAGAGAATAGCCCCGCCAGCGCATTAGAAATATGACGTTCAATCTCTTCTTTGTTGATGTTGGAACCCGAAGGTTTGGTGTAAACGCCCTCTTTGTGCGAGGTCACCACAAGAATGCCTTTACCGCCACTACCACGAGCGGGTTTGATAACAAACCCGGGCCAATCTTTGACCATTTCGTGAATGCGTTTCACATCGGCCTGATTGCTGATCACACCAATCAACTGCGGCACTGTACAGCCCGCACGTTGCGCGATGATCTTGGTTTTGAGCTTGTCATCCACCAAAGGGTATTTGGAACGGTCGTTGTAGCGACCAATATAAGCGTGGTTACGCTTATTCATCCCCATGATCCCTTTGCGTCGCAGCTTCATCGGTGATGTGTACTTAGACAAAAAGGAGAACATAGATTAATCCTCTGCCAGTGGTTTGAAGCGACGCAACTCGGTGATGCGGTAACCGGTGTAAGTACCCAGTAATAGAATCGCTGCCAGTACAACAAGCTGCAGACCAATAAAGTTAAAGGTCAGGTGCTGGATGTATGGGTTAGTCATGCCAAGGTAAACCAATACTGCAGTAAACAGTGAACCACCGCCTTGCAGTACCACCTCTTTCGCGCCTTCTTCTTCCCACAAGATGGACATACGTTCGATGGTCCATGACAAGATGATCATTGGGAAGAAGGTGATAGAAAGGCCTTCGGTTAGACCAATCTTGAATGCCACGACGGTGAACACGGAAATAATCAGAATAACGGTAATAATGACCGCAGATATCCGCGCAACCAACAGCAAGTTCAGTTTGGAGAGGTAGCTACGAATGATCAAACCCGTACCCACAATCAATAAGAAACCGACAATCCCCGTCACCAGTTGCGTCTGTACAAACGCCACGGCAATCAGTACGGGCATAAAGGTGCCGGATGTTTTCAAACCAATGATGACGCGCAAGAACACCACAATGAGTGCGCCAATCGGCACCAACATAATGGTCTTAAACATCGCTTGTTCTTCGAGAGGTAAGCTGTGAATTGAGAGGTTCAGTAGGCCATCGGCTTCCACTTTGTTATTGGTTGCCGCTTGCGGTGAAATGTCTTGCGCAATCATCGAGAAATGCACTTGGCTATTTTGACCACCGACCAAATCTAACAGCGATACGTTAGAATCATCCCATACCAGCAAGTTGCCTTGGTCAGCGTGTTGCTCAGAGTTTGGCGAGAATAGAACCCAAGATTGCCCATCCCACACTTGAATCATCGATTCAATCGTTTGGCGACGACGGCCATCTTCCAAAGAAATCACGCCAACCAGCTTGCTTTGAACATCGGCAGTCGACAGAAGTTTGTAAATGGTGGTGGCACGGTCAGCGTTGTTAAGCAGTAGCGCTGCGTTTTGGCTGTCGGGATCGTTGAGTGTCTTGATCAACTCGCGCGTGAACGTGATGTTATCAGATGAGCGAGCCATCGCGCGGTCAATCAGAGCTTGTGCGGCGGTTTGTTCCGGATTGGAATAGGTCGGTTTGTTGATCGGCTCAGTGGGCGGTTGTACAGTCACTTTTGCCTGTGGGTCGACGAGAAACTGCGTTTTGTAGTAAATCGTTTGTGGGCCACTTGCCTGACGGATCGACCACTCGGCGCGGCGGCCCGAAGCCGTATTGACGTATGAAACACCATAACCCGGAGAGGATGCCGTTTCGTTGATCAACGTAAAACCATTTTGCGTATGAGGCGCAGCCAACGAGGCTTTGACCTCTTGACCACTGGCATTGAACTCGATACGCGCTTCAATATCCCAGATCTGGCGGCTTTCGCCGGGCGTCCATGGCACGCCATAGGTTTGATGGCGAAACACGCTGAGTGTTATTCCTGCGACAATCAGCAGGATGATAGAGAGATAAAAAGGAACTCGGGAAGTCATAGCCTACCTATTTTTTCTTTTGTCCGGTTTGAATGTAACTGCGACTGACGTCTACAAGAGCAATATCGCGAATAAACTCACGCCCTAGAAGAACGGGATGACTCATTTGTGAGCGATCTGCCAATGTAAATTGTGCTTTCTCTTTGATTGCGCCTACTTTGACCCACAGTTCAACCACCGCGCGTCGTTCAGTATCGTCATTGGTCGATTGACGAATCTTCACATAGCGAATAACGGGGGCTTCAATCCAGTTTTGTTCTGTAGCGGGTTGTTCGGGATCTGAGAGGTGGAAGCGAACCCAATCTTTACCATTGCGCTCGAACATTTCGATGTCCACGGCATTGAGTGATGATGTGGTAGCACCAGTGTCGACACGGGCATCAAATGACTGATTAATAGAGTCGATAGTCACTTTCTCTATCGCACCAAGAATGATTTGATTTTTGGCTGGTGCAGGTGGCGCGGCAATGACTTTAGGTTCTGGTTTTTTCTCTTCAGACGACGCCAAACTTTGCTGTTGAGTCAATTGAAGATGTTCAACTTGTTTTTGTAACTCGGTAATTTGAGTCTCAAGGCTCTCGATGTAATCGACTTGGTTTGAGGATTGCAGAGTGAGATTCTCTATCTTATTCGTAATACGAGCCTCAGAGTCTTGGAGGGCGGTCAGGGTTTTCTGATGATATTGCTCACCATTGGTTAAAGTACAGCCAGATAACAAAACGAGAGCGAGTACTGGCGTCAATCTTATAAACATTGAATGCCTTAAAAAGTGAATTAGGGGAATAAGTTATTGTAAAGAGGAGTGTAGCGTATAAAAAAGGATGCGTGAAGCATCCTCTTGTTAGGGTTTAGTGATACTCAAATTATTGAGTCAAAACCGTGTCAATTATGGCTTTTTCGCCACCAAAATTGCGCGGCGAGGTGCTGGATAACCTTCCACCGTTTTGCTCGGGTCATTCTGATCGAGATAATCAGGCAGTGAATTGTGAGTCATCCAATTGGTGGTGCGTTGCTCGTCGACAGAGGTGACGTTTTCGTCCACGATGCGCACGTCTTCAAAGCCAACCAATTCTAACCACACTTTTAAAGCGCGAGCCGAAGGGAAGAAATACACATTGCGCATTTGAGCGTAGCGCTCCTTGGGAACCAAAACGGCGGTTTCATCCCCTTCAATCACCAAGGTTTCCAGAATCAATTCACCGCCTGAGACAAGCTGATCTTTCAGTTGAATTAAGTGATCAAGCGGAGAGCGACGGTGATACAACACCCCCATGCTGAAAACGGTATCGAACGCTTCAAGTTTTGGTAGCTGTTCAATACCCAATGGCAGCAGGTGTGCACGTTGATCGCCACCCATTAACTTACGGATCGCTTCAAACTGAATTAAAAACAGGTGTGATGGATCAATACCCACGCACAGACGTGCGCCTTCACCCAACATGCGCCACATGTGATAACCATTGCCACAGCCAACATCCAGCACGCTGCGATTTTTCAATGGTGAAATATGAGGCAGAACACGGTCCCATTTCCAGTCACTGCGCCATTCGGTGTCAATATGAATGCCGTGAACGGTATAAGGGCCTTTGCGCCAAGGGTGGAAAGTACGCAGCAAGCTTTCAAGCTTCTTCAACTCGCCTTGATGGAACGGGGTGTCATTGCTAATGGTGACAGAGTGCTTAATGTCTATCTGATCGGGTGCGCCTTCTGGGATCTTATTGAGTGCTTTTAACCAGCGAGGGAAATCACCATGCTCAGCATTTTGCCAATCTGTTAGCTGTTGAGGTAGAACGTTTAGCCATGGCTGAAGACGAGTGTCTTGAGCGATTAACTGGTAAAAATTAGCAAAATTAAACATCGTTTTTCACTGAGTAATAAATTAAAAATTGACACTAAATGCGAAACGTTAAGACTTTCTCGCTTCTCGCTTCTCGCTTCTCGCTTCTCGCTTCTCGCTTCTCGCTTCTCGCTTCTCGCTTCTCGCTTCTCGCTACTTAATCGCAAACATCGATCCAAAGTTAAAGCATTGGAACCAAACATCGTAGCTGCTGAATCCAATTTGCGCGAAGCGCTCTTTGTGTTGTTTCTTCGAATCTGGACGCATCACGTTTTCAATGGCACTGCGTTTTTGGCTGATTTCTAGTTCACTGTAACCATTTGCTCGTTTGAAGTCATGGTGAAGGTCAATCAACAGCTCATTAGAAACTTGATCTTCAAAAACGTACTTTTCGGAAAGGATCAAAATACCGCCAGGACGCAAACCTGCGTAGATTTTTTCCAGCAATGCGTAACGATCTTCCGGTGATAAGAACTGCAAAGTAAAGTTCAGAACCACCACGGAAGCATTTTCGATATCTATGTTGCGGATATCGGCTTCAATCACGTTCACGGGTGTATCGCTGCGGTAGGCATTGACGTGAAGCTTACAGCGCTCGACCATCGCTTTCGAATTATCGACCGCAATGATCTGACAGCCTTCTTGTTTGATGTGGCGACGCATTGAGAGTGTGGCTGCGCCCAGTGAGCAACCCAAGTCATACACATTACTGTGAGGTTTGACAAAACGTTCGGCCAACATACCAATAGCAGAAATGATGTTGCTGTAACCCGGAACCGAACGTTGAATCATGTCTGGAAAGACTTCCGCCACGCGTTCATCGAAGGTGAAATCCCCAATTTTATCGATTGGAGCCGAAAAAATAGTATCTGGATTGCTTTTTGGGTTCATAACCATTCTCTGCTAACAAGCTGCCTATTTTCACATAGGCGGTAAAAAGGCGCGTATTTTAGGGGAATTTCCTCAAGCTGTCATGCATTGCAAGACACGGCTTAGAACATCTGTATTTGGCTATGGCCACTATTGGCAGGAAAATCAGACAGATTGGGCAGTTTCACTTGTTGCTGTAATTGTTGGTAAAGTCGTTTGGCTAACTGGGGGCCTTCTACGTTATCTGGTGTGTGGATCATCAAATACGGTTGCTTACCCTCGGCAATCCAAAGGGGTAATTTGCTGAGCCAAGGGGAAAAGAAGGGCAGGTTGCTCTCTAGATCGGGATGACCAATAAAGCGAATCATTGGATGCTCTCCCGTCGCGATGGCGTGAACGGGCACCTTTGGTTTTTTCTGGTGCGCATCGATAACGGCCTCGGTTGTTGCTGGAGCAGCGAAAACCGGACGGCTATCCATGATGATGCGATCAATCTTTGTTTCCATTAACCATTGATTCAAGCGTTTCTCATCCTCTCCTTTCGCAAAAAAAGCCAAATGACGCACTTCGATTCCCAGCGGAAACCCTTCGGGAAAGTAAGAGCAGAAACGTTGTAGCAGCGGTAAATGCTCTGGTGAAAAAGCCGCGGGAAGTTGGATTGTCCATTGACCAATACGCGGGTGCAGCGGTTCCATGACACTCAAAAACTCGCGTAACAAACCCTGAGAGCCTTTAAGCATCTGCTGGTGGGTAATCTGCTTTGGCAACTTAAAGGTGAAACGAAAATCGTCATGCGTGGCCGCGCGCCAGTTGAGTACGGTTGGTGTATTTGGCGTCGCGTAGAAGGTCGTGTTGCCTTCGACAGTGTGAAAGACCTGTGCGTACTTTTCCAGCCGTTCTGCGGGTTTGGTCCCCGAGCCATAAAAGTCTTGTTGCCACTGATTGTGTGACCACATGGTCAGACCCAATCGAAGAGGAAGCGTGTTCATGGTTTCTCGCTGCATTTATTCCTAGCCTCACTGTACGAGAGTTTTGCTGAAATCGGTAGTTTCGCGTTATAATCCCGACCAATTTTTCACATTTGATGTGCTTTTGAGCAGTTGCTGTATCAAAAAGCATCAATGCATGATAAAACGCAATAAATTGTATTCTGACTAGTCGATTTTCACCGACATTCAGCGTATAAATGGACCTTTGCTCTGTTGAGAAAATGACCGACAGAGAGTAGTTAACAATTTTAGAGAGATTGGGAATTTCATTATGCGTACCCATTACTGTGGTCACCTGAACAAGTCCCTTGCAGGACAAACTGTAGAACTTTGCGGCTGGGTTAACCGTCGTCGTGATTTAGGCGGTCTTATTTTTATTGATATGCGAGATCGTGAAGGTATCGTTCAGGTAGTTGTTGATCCAGATATGGCTGATGCGTATGCAGTGGCAAGCCAACTGCGTAATGAATTCTGTATCAAGCTAACGGGTGAAGTTCGCACTCGTCCTGAAAGCCAAGTGAATAAAGAAATGGCAACGGGTGAAGTAGAGATCTTGGCTAAAGGTCTTGAAATCATCAACCGTTCTGACGTGCTGCCTCTCGACTTCAACCAGAAGAACTCGGAAGAGCAACGCCTGAAGTACCGCTACCTAGACTTACGTCGTCCAGAAATGAGCGACCGCATCAAGCTACGTGCAAAAGCGTCTAGCTTTGTTCGTCGTTTCCTCGATGACAACGGTTTCCTAGACATTGAAACGCCAGTACTAACCAAAGCGACACCAGAAGGCGCGCGTGACTACCTAGTACCAAGCCGTGTTCACAAAGGCAGCTTCTACGCACTTCCTCAATCTCCACAGCTGTTCAAACAGCTGCTTATGATGTCTGGCTTTGACCGTTACTACCAAATCGTTAAGTGTTTCCGTGACGAAGACCTACGTGCAGACCGTCAGCCAGAATTCACGCAGATCGATATCGAAACGTCATTCATGACGTCTGATCAAGTACGTGCAGTGACGGAAAAAATGGTTCGCGAAATGTGGCTAGAGTTACTGAACGTTGACCTGGGTGAATTCCCAGTTATGCCGTTTAGCGAAGCGATTCGTCGTTTCGGCTCTGACAAACCAGATCTACGTAACCCACTAGAGCTAGTAGACGTTGCTGACCTTGTTAAAGACGTTGATTTCAAAGTGTTCTCTGGCCCTGCTAACGATGAGAAAGGTCGTGTGGCCGTTATCCGTGTGCCTGGTGGTGCTGAGCTTACTCGTAAGCAAATCGATGAGTACACTGCCTTTGTAAGCATCTACGGTGCTAAAGGCCTAGCATGGATGAAGGTTAACGACCGTGCAGCTGGCATGGAAGGTATCCAATCTCCAGTCGCGAAATTCCTAAGCGAAGACGTAATCAACGGTATTCTAGAGCGCACTCAAGCAGAATCGGGTGACATCATCCTATTTGGTGCGGATCGCGCAAATGTTGTTTCTGAAGCGCTGGGCGCACTTCGTCTAAAACTGGGTAAAGACCTTGGCCTAACCAAAGAAGGTTCTTGGGCTCCACTGTGGGTTGTTGACTTCCCAATGTTCGAAGAAGACGACGAAGGCAACTTACACGCGATGCACCACCCATTCACATCGCCTCTAGGTCTGACCGCTGAAGAGCTCAAAGCAAACCCAGCGCCAGCGATTTCAAATGCGTACGACATGGTTCTCAACGGCTACGAAGTGGGCGGTGGTTCTGTACGTATTCACAACGCAGAAATGCAGGCAGCGGTATTCGATATTCTTGGTATCGATGCTGACGAGCAAAAACTGAAATTTGGCTTCCTATTGGACGCACTGAAATTCGGTACGCCTCCGCACGCAGGTCTTGCATTCGGTCTAGACCGTCTAGTCATGCTGCTATGTGGTACAGAAAACATTCGTGACGTTATCGCGTTCCCGAAAACAACGGCAGCCGCGTGTCTGATGACAGATGCACCAAGTGTGGCTAACCCAGCAGCACTTGAAGAGCTTGCGATTGCCGTGACGGTTGCAAAAGAAAAAAGCGCAGAATAAGCAATAAGCGTTAAAAAACTCCCGCAAACGCGGGAGTTTTTGTTTAAGGAACAGATAGGAAGTGTCATGTCGATTATTCTAGGAATTGACCCAGGCTCTCGCGTTACTGGCTATGGTGTGATTCGCCAAAATGGCCGACACCTGCAATATCTTGGCAGTGGTTGTATTCGTACATCAGAAAAAGATTTACCTGGTCGTCTAAAGCAAATTTATGCGGGTGTAACGGAGATTATTACTCAGTTTCAGCCGGATGCGTTTGCCATCGAACAGGTCTTCATGGCGAAAAATGCCGACTCAGCACTCAAACTTGGCCAAGCGCGTGGCGCGGCGATCGTTTCTGCCGTGAATCACGATTTGCCGGTTTACGAATACGCAGCTCGTTTGATTAAGCAAGCCGTGGTAGGTACGGGTGGGGCTGACAAAGCACAGGTGCAACACATGGTGCAACATATGCTCAAGTTACCCGCTAAGCCCCAGGCGGACGCGGCCGACGCGTTAGGTGTTGCCATTTGTCACGCCAATACCAATAAAACCCTCATTGCCTTAGCTGGGCAGGCGACCAGTGCTAAACGTGGTCGCTATCGTTAGTCTTGTGTCCGTTTTATGAGATAAAGAACTGGATGTCTATCCAGTTCTTTATTATCCTGTCGCAAATTCATTTCTAAAGAGTATTGAACGTGATCGGACGTCTTCGCGGCATTCTGCTGGAAAAACAACCCCCTGAATTGTTGATTGAAGTTAATGGCATTGGCTATGAAGTTCAGATGCCAATGAGTTGTTTCTATGAGCTTCCGAATATCGGGGAAGAAGCCATTATCTATACTCATTTTGTGGTGCGTGAAGATGCTCAGCTGCTTTATGGCTTCAATACCGTTAAAGAACGAGCGCTGTTTAGAGAAGTCATCAAAGCCAACGGGGTGGGACCAAAACTGGGTTTGGCCATTTTATCGGGCATGACAGCAAGTCAATTTGTGGCGTCGGTAGAAAGAGAAGACATTTCCACGTTGGTCAAATTGCCGGGTGTTGGTAAGAAGACCGCAGAACGTCTTGTAGTTGAGATGAAAGATCGTTTGAAAGGCTGGAGCGCTGGTGATCTGTTCACGCCATTTACCGATGCAGCGCCAATCGATTCAGGCAGTACAAGCAGTAACAGCGCAGAAGAAGAAGCGGTCAGCGCGCTCTTGGCGTTGGGATATAAGCCTGTACAGGCATCAAAAGTAGTGTCGCAGATTGCTAAACCGGATATGACCAGCGAACAGCTGATCCGTGAAGCGCTCAAGTCCATGGTCTAATCGCGCAAAATAGGTATTGATATGATTGAAGCCGATCGCTTAATTGCGCCGAACAATCCCGCTTTTCGTGATGAAGATGTGATTGACCGCGCGATACGACCAAAGAAACTGGCCGATTACCAAGGCCAAGATCACGTGCGTGATCAAATGGAAATTTTTATTAAAGCAGCGCAATTGCGTAACGAAGCGCTCGACCATTTATTGATTTTTGGCCCTCCAGGTTTGGGTAAAACCACCTTAGCGAACATTGTTGCAAACGAGATGGGCGTAAACATTCGCACCACATCAGGACCGGTGTTGGAAAAAGCGGGGGATTTGGCGGCCTTGCTGACCAATCTTGAAGAAAACGATGTACTCTTCATCGATGAGATACACCGACTCAGCCCGATGGTGGAAGAAGTGCTGTATCCAGCCATGGAAGATTACCAATTGGACATTATGATTGGTGAAGGCCCTGCTGCACGTTCAATCAAAATCGATTTGCCGCCCTTTACATTAATTGGTGCGACCACTCGTGCTGGCTCACTGACTTCCCCTCTGCGTGATCGTTTTGGTATTACCCAGCGTTTGGAGTATTACAAAATTCCTGATCTGCAGAATATCGTGCAACGCAGTGCTGACTGCTTGGGGCTTTCCATGGAAGCGGAAGGGGCATTAGAGGTGGCGCGTCGTGCGCGTGGTACACCGCGTATTGCCAATCGCTTGTTGCGCCGAGTGCGCGATTTTGCTGAAGTAAAAGGCAATGGTCACATCTGTGCAGACACCGCAGACAAAGCGCTCAACATGCTCGATGTGGACTCGAAAGGTTTTGATTACATGGACCGCAAGTTGCTGTTGGCCATCATGGAGAAATTTGGCGGTGGTCCGGTTGGCTTAGATAACATGGCAGCTGCGATCGGTGAAGAGAAAGACACGATTGAAGATGTGTTAGAGCCATATTTGATTCAGCAAGGTTATTTACAACGCACGCCTCGAGGGCGAATCGCAACCGATCGGGCTTATCTTCATTTCGGAATTGAAAAGTAAGTTTGCAAGGCTAGGTATGAAATTTCCTAGCCTTTTCTTTATTGTGACCAATGTCACAATAAAGAAAATCCAACTACCTCTAAATAGGTAATGCAAAATCGCGCATTGTAAACATCTCGTAGCCATAATGAGGTGTGCATTTCCTTCTGATTACCTCGAGTTAACAAACTATCTCGTATTCGCTTGATTTAGATCAAGTTGATTGTTTTTTAGGCAGAGATGCCGAGTGTTTCTTGATTCAAATCAAAGCGCTTTGCGTTTATAAAACTTTTGTAACGCTACCTTTTTAGCAGTAGTATTAGCCGCAGCTATATTAGCTGTAGCTTAACAATTAACTAACCAATACGGTACATTTTTGCAACAATATGTTGGTTTAATTCAACATTAATCAAGAAGGTTCAACTCTTGATGATGAAATGTAAAATGTAGAGAGTGTCATTCAGCCGACACATAGGAGTTACCATGATTGACGTAGTTGATCTGTCGCGGTTGCAGTTTGCACTGACAGCGATGTATCACTTCCTATTTGTACCTTTGACTCTTGGTATGGCTTTCCTTTTAGCCATCATGGAATCGTTGTACGTAATGACCGACAAGCAAATCTACAAGGACATGACCAAGTTCTGGGGTAAGCTTTTCGGTATTAACTTTGCTCTTGGTGTGGCCACCGGCCTAACCATGGAATTCCAGTTTGGAACAAACTGGTCTTACTATTCTCACTATGTAGGTGACATTTTTGGTGCCCCACTTGCCATCGAGGCACTCGTCGCATTCTTCTTAGAGTCCACCTTCGTAGGTCTGTTCTTCTTCGGATGGGAAAGATTATCTAAACGTCAACACTTAGCGGTTACTTGGTTAGTGGCATTAGGTTCCAATTTCTCAGCACTTTGGATCCTTGTGGCGAATGGCTGGATGCAAAACCCAGTGGGCGCAGAGTTCAACTTCGAAACCATGCGTATGGAAATGGTGAGCTTTGCCGAAGTGGTGCTTAACCCTGTTGCTCAGGTGAAATTTGTTCACACCGTTGCGTCTGGTTATACCACGGGGGCCATGTTTATCCTGGGTATTAGCTCATACTATCTACTGAAAGGCCGTGACATCGCATTTGCACGTCGTTCATTCGCTATCGCGGCTTCGTTCGGTATGGCATCGATCCTGTCCGTTATCGTTCTTGGTGACGAATCAGGTTACGAGCTGGGTGAAGTACAAAAAGTAAAACTTGCAGCGGTAGAAGCGGAATGGCACACAGAGCCTGCACCAGCAGCGTTTACTCTGTTTGGTTTACCGAACCAAGAAACCATGCACACCGACTACGCGATCAAGATCCCTTACGTTATGGGTATCATTGCGACGCGCTCTTTTGACGAGCAAGTAACGGGTCTTCGTGATCTACGTGATCAGCACGTTGATCGTATCCGTAATGGTATGTATGCCTACGAATTGCTAGAAAAACTTCGTGCTGGCGATCGCTCTGAAGCGAATAAAGCGGCGTTTGATGAAGTAAAAGGTGACCTTGGTTACGGCTTGCTGCTTAAGCGTTATACCGACAAAGTAACTGATGCAACGGAAGAGCAAATTCAAGCCGCTGCGGATGACTCCATCCCAACCGTATGGCCGCTATTCTGGTCGTTCCGTATCATGGTGGGCTGTGGCTTCATCATGCTGTTTGTCTTTGGTGCTGCATTTGTTCAAACATGTCGCCAGAAAATCGAGCAGAAACCATGGGTACTTAAAGCAGCTCTATTTAGCATCCCGCTTCCTTGGATCGCTATCGAAGCTGGCTGGTTTGTTGCTGAGTATGGTCGTCAGCCATGGGCGGTGGGTGAAATCCTTCCAACCCACGTTGCGGCATCTGCACTGACAATCGGCGAGTTGTGGACCTCTCTATTCGCTATCATCGCTCTGTACACCGTGTTCTTGATCGCGGAAGTTTACCTGATGCTGAAATTTGCTCGCAAAGGACCAAGTAGCCTTAAAACAGGCCGTTACCACTTCGAACAAAATGGCGAGTCGATAGAAGACAAAGTTATTCGCCAAGTAGAAGCGTAAGGCAAGGAGACAGAAAATGTTTGATTATGAAATCTTACGACTGATTTGGTGGGTTCTGATCGGTGTTCTACTGGTTGGTTTCGCCGTCACCGACGGTTTCGATATGGGTGTGGGTGCGCTCGTACCGGTTATCGGCAAAAACGACACAGAGCGCCGCGTGATGATCAACACCATCGCGCCACACTGGGATGGTAACCAAGTTTGGCTTATCACTGCTGGTGGTGCTCTGTTTGCGGCATGGCCGTTAGTCTACGCAACGTCGTTCTCAGGCTTCTACCTCGCGATGTATGTCACGTTAGCGGCACTTTGGTTACGCCCACTAGGTTTAGACTACCGTTCTAAAGTCGAAAACCCAAAATGGCGTAGTGCATGGGATGGCGCGATCTGTTTTAGTGGCGCAGTGCCGCCAGTGATCTTCGGCGTTGCTTTTGGTAACTTACTACAAGGCGTACCATTTGAACTAAACAACCTGCTGATGTCAGAGTACAAAGGTTCATTCTTTGCACTATTGAATCCATTTGCATTGCTTTGCGGTGTTCTCAGCTTAATGTTGTTTGTTCTCCAAGGCGCAACTTGGTTACAAATGAAGACAACAGAAGCGCTGCATACTCGTGCACGTAACGTGGCACAAATTGCAGGTCTTGTAGTGGTGGCATTGTTCGTGATTGGTGGTTTCTGGGTTCAATCAATCGAAGGCTACGTGATTACGAGCACCATCGATACATTCGCAGACTCCAACCCGCTGAATAAAGAAGTCGTGCAACAAGCGGGTGCTTGGATGGCGAATTTTGAAGCTCATCCTGCACTATGGGCAGCACCAGTATTGGGCGTGTTCATGCCATTACTAGCGGTGATTGCCTCTCGTTTTGAGCGTGGTGGGTTTGCTTTCCTATTCTCAAGCTTGGCAAATGCTGGTGTGATTTTGACAGCGGGCTTTGCAATGTTCCCATTTGTGATGCCTTCAAGCCTTGTTCCTGCGCACAGCTTGACCATGTGGGACTCAACAGCAAGTGAGCTAACACTTGGCCTGATGACGGCGGTTGCTGCCGTTATGGTACCTGTGATTCTTGCTTACACAACTTGGACTTACTACAAAATGTTCGGCCGTCTAGATAAGAAACACATCGAAGACAACGACGTTTCTGCTTACTAAGGAGTAAAAACTATGTGGTATTTCGCATGGATTCTAGGTGTGCTACTTGCGTGTGCATTCGGTATCATCAACGCTCTTTGGTTAGAGCACAGTGAAATGATGGATAAAGACAGTGAGTAGCTTGGACGCGCGAATCGCTTTGTTGCATGAACCACTAGACAAAACACTATTGAAAGTGATTGCGTTGTTGCTTGGTTTTATGCACGTGGGATTAGTGATGTGGGACCCAGAAGCCTACGCGACTGCGATAGGTGGCTTCAATGCGATAAAAGGTCCTGCTCTAATCTGGGCGGTTTGCTCCAGCATGGTTTACGGCGTTGGATTTAAACCGAGAAAATGGGTGTGGCAACTTCTGTTTAGCCCATACTTCTCTCTATCTATATTGCTGTTTCTCACTGCTTTATACATTTTGTAACCGAAAAGGTGAATAATTGAGCCAGGCATCTTGCCTGGCTTTTTATTTTCCCCACGCAACTCAAAAAAAGTCTGAACTGCGGTACCAATTTGTGCCGCTTACGTTATAGTAATTGCCTTTAAACACGAATGAATTGGTAGAATTTTGAACGGAATACGTCAGCCTTTTACTTGGCCAGTTACGGTTTATTACGAAGACACCGATGCAGGTGGGGTGGTCTATCACTCCAATTATCTGAAGTTTTTTGAGCGAGCGAGAACAGAGTTGTTACGTTCGGTAGGGATTTCGCAAAACCGGTTGCTGGAACAAAACATTGGCTTTGTTGTCCGACACATGGATATCAATTTTATTCAGGGTGCTCGCCTTGACCAACACCTCACCATATTGACTAAAGTTGGCGAAATTAAACGCGCTTCGCTGCTTTTCTGTCAGGAATTAGTCAATGATGAGGGCAAGTTATTGTGTACAGCAACCGTTAAGGTAGCATGTATCGACAATGTAAAAATGAAGCCAATTGCAATTCCCACTTCTATTATTTCGGAGCTGACAAATAGTGACTGCTGATATTTCTATTCTTGATCTGTTTTTACAAGCAAGCCTACTGGTAAAACTGGTGATGTTGACTTTGCTTGGTATGTCAGTGGTCTCTTGGGCAATGATCATTAAGCGCAGCAAAGTCCTCTCTAAAGCGGCAAAAGACGCAGAAGCATTTGAGGATAAATTCTGGTCTGGCATCGATCTTTCTCAGCTTTATCAGCAAGTGAAAGCACGTAAAGATGATCTTTCTGGTGCTGAAGAAATTTTCTATGCGGGTTTTACCGAGTTTGCAAGGCTGCGTAAAACCAACCCAACATCGCCAGATTTCGTGATGGAAGGAACAGGTCGTGCCATGCGAGTCGCGGTGTCTCGTGAAGTTGATGAACTGGAAACGAGTTTACCATTCCTTGCTACCGTGGGTTCCATTACGCCATATATCGGTCTTTTTGGTACGGTGTGGGGTATCATGCATGCTTTCGTCGCGCTGGGCGAAGTGAAGCAAGCGACATTATCAATGGTGGCTCCGGGCATCGCAGAAGCACTGATTGCGACAGCAATGGGTCTATTTGCAGCGATTCCAGCTGTTATGGCTTACAACCGATTTGCCAGCAAAGTGGGCAAGTTGGAACACAGCTACTCAACGTTTTCGGAAGAGTTCCATAGCATTCTGCACCGTCAAGCGATGGCAGGTAGTCAGTAATGGCAGGGTACCAACCAAAAAAACGCAAGATGACCGCAGAGATTAACGTCGTGCCATATATCGACGTTATGTTGGTGCTGTTGATCATCTTTATGGCGACGGCTCCCTTTGTTTCTCAGGGCGTCGATGTTGAACTGCCGAAAACCAGTAATGCCAAAACCATGTCCGATCTGGCTGGTGATAGTGATAGTAGCTTTATTATCATTGAGGTTGACAGCGAAGGTAACCTAGGTCTGAGCGTGAATAACGATGAAGTGCAACGTGGTCTTTCTATTGAAGATGTGATTGTACGTGTCAAAGCAGAACTTTCACTGAAGCCAAATTCTCCCGTAGCAGTGGGTGGTGATGCAGCAACGCCTTACGCTGAAATTGTTCTACTGCTCGACGAGTTAAGCAAAGCAGGCATTGAGAAAGTCGGTCTACTTACGGATATCAAGTAAATAAACTCCATGATGAGAGAAAAGAAGAATAAGAAAAATGACTACATACTCCCGATAGCAGTATCGGTAGCTTTGCACGTCATTTTGGTTATCGCGCTTCTTTGGGGAACCGACTTCACCATGTCGAAACCACAGCAAAGTGGGCAAATGGTTCAAGCGGTGGTGATTGATCCCAACTTAGTGAAGCAGCAAGCCAACCAAATTCGCCAACAGCGTGAGTCCGCTGAAAGGAAAGAGCAAGAACGACTTGATAAACTGCGTCGTGAAGCTGAACAATTGGAAAAAAACCGCAAAGCGGAAGAAGATCAGTTGCGCAAGTTAAAGGAGCAACAAGCTCGAGAAGCGAAAGCCGCAAGGGAAGCTGAAGAGATTCGCAAACAAAAAGAACAAGAGAAGAGAGTGGCAGAAGAAAATGCCCGAAAAGAAAAAGAGCGTGTAGCGAAGCTGGAAGCAGAGCGAAAAACAAAAGAAGAAGCGATTAAAAAAGCAGAACAAGAACGTTTAGCCAAAGAAGCGGCCATCGCGAAAGCAGAACAAGAACGCATCGCGAAGGAAAAAGCGGCAAAAGAAGCAGAAGAAAAAGCGCGCCGTGAAAAAGAAGCCGCCGCTAAGGCAGAGCAAGAGCGCATAGCGAAGGAAAAAGCCGCCAAAGAGGCCGCAGAAAAAGCGCGTAAGGAAAAAGAACGTTTAGAGCGTATTGAGCGTGAGCGTAAAGAAAAAGAAGCGGCATTGAATGATATTTTTGCTGGGTTAGAAACGGAATCTAGCCAAAATAGTGCAGCGAGAAATCAGCACGTCGCCGATGAGAAAAACCGATACGGTGCTATATACACGCAACTGATACAGCAACGCTTGATCAAGGATGAATATCTGTTGGGAAAGTCGTGTAGGGTAAACATTAAATTGATACCAACGGGTGTCGATGGAATTGTCAATTCAGTAAGTATTTTGGAAGGGGATACCCGAGTTTGTAATGCGGCCAAAAGTGCTATTTTACAGGTTGGGACTTTCCCTATGCCAGCGGATGATGCAGTGAGACAAGAGCTACGCAACATCAATTTAACCGTTGATTTCGAATAAAAGGACTAAGACGTGAAAAAACGCCTTTTGATGGGAATATTAGTGCTGCTCAGCAGTGTCACGAATGTAGCCAATGCGGCTTTGGAATTGATCATCACCGATGGTATCGATTCAGCAAGGCCAATTGCGATTGTTCCTTTTAAATGGCAAGGAACCAAAGCACTGCCTGTTGATATTTCGTCTGTTGTTGCGTCGGATCTTCAACGCAGTGGTAAGTTCAGCCCAGTTCCTACTAGCAAGATGCCACAAACACCTTATAACGAATCAGAAATCAACTTTGATGCCTGGACTAACTTAGGTGTGGATACCTTGCTAACGGGTTCCGTGACTCAAAATGAGAAAGGTGAGTATGTCATCAACTATCAGTTAGTTGATGTGGTCCGTGGACAGCTTACTCGTGGTCAGAGTCGAGCGCTGGAAGATGGACAGTTAGTACTTTCTAAAGACCATGTCTTGTTTAATAAAGTCGCGACAATTGCAGAATCGCGTATGCGTGAGTATGCGCATCGTATTTCTGATCTTATCTACGAACAGTTAACGGGAGAGCGCGGTGCATTTTTAACTCGAATCGCGTATGTCGTGGTTAACGACCAAGACAAGTTCCCTTATCAGTTACGCATATCAGACTACGACGGCTTTAACGAGCGCTTAGTGTTGCGTTCTAAGCAGCCTTTGATGTCACCTGCGTGGTCACCAGATGGTCGCCAGCTTGCGTATGTGAGTTTCCAAAATGGCCAGGCAGAAATATTTGTACTGAACATTTACACCGGTGAACATGAGAAACTGACCTCATTTCCTCGACACAACGGCGCACCAAGATTTTCTCCAGATGGCAGTCAACTGGCCATTGTATTATCTAAAACAGGCTCGCTACAGATTTACACGCTTGATCTAAAAACGCGCAAGTTGACACAAATAACGAGCGATAGATCAAATAATACGGAGCCATTTTGGCATCCTGATGGTAAATCACTCATCTTTACATCGGATCGGGGTGGTAAACCTCAGATATATAGAGTAAATTTGAGCGACGGGTCGACTAGCCGTCTTACTTGGCAGGGCAGCCAAAACCTAGGTGGGCAGATAACGCCTGATGGGCGATTCTTGATTATGGTCAATCGGAGCGATTCAGGTTTCAATCTGGCTAAGCAAGATCTCGAGACTGGTGCTGTTCAGATATTGACTAAAACGTTGTTGGACGAGTCCCCAAGTATCGCTCCGAATGGAGGTATGGTTATCTATAGCTCCATATATGACAAGAAAAATGTGCTTTCGATGGTTTCTATCGATGGCCGCTTTAAAGCTAGATTACCGGCAACAAATGGGCGTGTAAGAGCACCCGCATGGTCTCCGTTTTTGTAGCAACTAAGTTTGATTAACAAAGGAAAATAAGATGCAACTTAACAAGGTTCTTAAAGGGCTTCTAATCGCACTACCAGTGATGGCTGTTACCGCTTGTAGCTCTAGTGATGACGCTGCGTCTAACGCAGGCTCAAGTACTGAAACAAACCAAACCACATCTGGTTCTGCAAATACAACTGATACAACAGTTGTGACGCCAATCGATCAAAACGGTCAACTTTCTGAGCAAGAACTGAAAGAGCAAGCTCTTCGTGAAACTCAGACAATTTACTTTGCGTTCGACAATGCAACTATCTCTAGCGATTACGAAGAGATGCTAGCGGCTCACGCTGCTTACCTGAGCAAAAATGTTAACCTAAAAGTGACTATCGAAGGTCATGCTGATGAGCGTGGTACTCCGGAATACAACATCGCACTAGGTGAGCGTCGTGCTCAAGCCGTTTCTAAATACCTACAAGCGCTAGGTGTACAGGCAGATCAAATCGCTATCGTTAGCTACGGTGAAGAGAAGCCTCTACTACTAGGCCAGACTGAAGAAGTTTACGCGAAAAACCGTCGCGCAGTTCTAGTCTACTAATTGAGGAATAGCCTCATGTTCAGTAACACTAAGCGAGCTGTTACGCTTACGTTACTGGCAAGTGCAGCGAACCTAGCGTTCGCTGCACCAGCTCCAGTATCCGATCTCAACAGCAATTCAACCAACACTTCTGTAGCGACCGCTACGTCTTCCTCTGTTCCGGAAACGGAAGTTCAGCGTCTTGAACGTCTACTGCAAAACCGCAATCGTATGCAGTTGCAAATGCAACAGCAAATTGACCAAATGTCTCAAGAGATTGCAGAGTTACGTGGTCAACTAGAACGAAATAACTACGATATGAAACAAATGCTAGAGAGGCAGCGTGAGCTCTTCATCGAGCTTGATAGAGTACGTAGTGAAATCAAGACAGTTGGTGTACCAGCCCAAACAGTCGATCTTGAAGGAGGGGGCGAGCAAGGTGTATTTAGCGCAAATGTCGATGAGCAAACGGCTTACCAAAATGCTGTCGACCTCATTTTGAAAAAGCGAGATTATGCCGGAGCGATTGCTGCGTTTAAACAGTTTCAGAAAGATTTTCCAGAATCCAATTTTGCACCCAACTCGCACTATTGGTTAGGCCAGCTCTATTTTGCACAAAAGCAAGATAAAGAAGCCACGGAAAGTTTTGCTGGTGTGGTCTCCTATAAGGATTCAAATAAGCGTGCCGATGCGTTAGTCAAATTGGGCGACATTGCTGCACGTAACAACAATCTCGAGCAAGCGAAAAAGTATTATCAGCAAGCGATAGATGAGCACCCAGAGAGTGCCTCTGCCAAAGTGGCAAAATCAAAACTGTAACTTAAGAGGAGCGTTTAGCTCCTTTTTTATCTCATCACAAACTCAATGGCTTCTTCAGCACGATTGAGCCTTTTGCATCTTGAGTACTCTTAAGGTTAAAATACTCGGATTAAAGGAAGTTGCGTAGAGCAAGAGCAATGAGCCACATACTAGATAAAATTGATACCGTTTACCCTTTTCCTCCTAAGCCCGTTCCACTAAGCCAAGAAGAAAAAGCTACTTATATTGCGAGCATCAAACAGCTTTTGAAAGAGAAAGACGCTGTTTTGATCGCCCACTACTATACCGATCCAGAGATCCAAGCGCTGGCAGAAGAGACTGGCGGTTTTGTTGGTGACTCTCTTGAAATGGCTAAGTTTGGTAATCGCCACCCTGCGAGCACGTTGATCATTGCGGGTGTACGTTTTATGGGGGAGTCGGCAAAAATTCTGACGCCAGAAAAACGCATTCTAATGCCAACCTTGAAAGCGGAGTGTTCGCTTGACTTAGGTTGCCCCGCAGATAAATTTACCGAATTTTGTGATGCTCACCCAGACCACACAGTGGTGGTGTATGCCAACACTTCTGCGGCAGTGAAAGCAAGAGCGGATTGGGTAGTAACTTCAAGCATTGCACTGGAAATCGTTGAGCATTTGGATGCTGAAGACAAGCCGATCATTTGGGGGCCAGATCGCCACCTTGGTTCTTACATTGCCAACAAAACTGGCGCAGACATGTTGCTTTGGCAAGGGGAGTGCGTTGTCCACGATGAGTTTTCTGCCGATGCGTTACGCAAAATGAAAGCCGTGTATCCAGATGCCGCTATCCTCGTTCATCCGGAATCTCCAGCAAGCGTTGTTGAGCTCGCAGATGCGGTAGGGTCAACAAGTCAGTTGATCAAAGCGGCAAAAGAGTTACCACAGCAGAAAATGATTGTTGCAACGGACAAAGGCATTTTCTTCAAAATGCAGCAATTGGTTCCGGAAAAAGAGCTGATTGAAGCACCAACTGCAGGTGCGGGTGCGACATGTCGCAGCTGTGCGCATTGCCCTTGGATGGCCATGAATGGCTTGAAAGCAATTGAAACCGCGCTGCGTGAAGGCGGTGAAGAGCATGAAATCTTTGTGGATGAAGAACTTCGCATTAAATCATTGATTCCATTGAACAGAATGTTAGATTTTGCTGAAAAATTGAACATGCAAGTGAAAGGTAACGCCTAATTCTGTTGGATTAGTCACAAAATTTCCAACCAGCCACCATGGCTGGTTTTTTTGTATCAATGAATGAGCTTATATTCCTAAATCGGATGAATAACGGTGTTTCTTTATGTCGGTTTGGTTTCTCGTCAAAAAATGGTTTCAAGCGCACGTGTTTAGTTTGAGTAACCGAAACCTTTTTATCTTGCTACTTTGTTACGTAGGGCTTTGTTGGGCGCTTTTTAAATGGGCCGGTGAAAACGCGTTAACTGAAGATTTTACAACGTTTGTTTACTACTTGATGGTCACGGCCTCCACCGTGGGCTATGGCGATTTATCGCCCCACAGTTCGATGGGACGATGGATCGTTGTACTTATCGTCATTCCTGGAGGCCTTAGCTTGTTTGCCGCTTTGCTAGGTAGGCTGGCAAGCTCGCTCATTGACTATTGGCGAGCTGGTGTATTAGGAAAAAGGAGAGTTCGTGTGAGTAATCACATATTGTTGCTTGGTTGGAATGGTCAAAGGACTATTCACTTAATTCGCATGTTACAACACGAAGAAATTGGCAAGCGTCCAATCGTGCTTTGCTCACGTTCAGACATTGAAAACCCACTACCGGGAGAGATTAGTTTTGTCAAAGTCACCAGTTATACCGATGCGCAAGAGATGTCGAATGCGAATGTCGCTGAGGCAAGTTGTATCATCGTTGACAACCAGCAAGACGACATTACGCTATCAGCCGCATTGTATTGCGCAAACTTGAACCCCGAGGCGCATTTGCTGGCTTATTTCAAAGATGAAGCTTTGGGACGTCTGCTCAGTCAACATTGCCCGAAAGCCGAATGCATTCCGGCTGTTGGTGCTGAAATGCTCGCAAAAGCCGCCGTGGATCCTGGCTCAAGTGCTTTACACCAAGAGTTATTAGCTTCAACTCGCGGCATGACACAGTATTCAGTGCAGTATCCCAAAGATCAACCGGATACCAGCGTTGATGCCTTATTTACTTTTTTAAAACGTCAGTATGAAGCAACCTTGATAGCCATTGATGTTGGCACTGGTATCGAACTTAACCCTCATTTAGAGCGCACGATTCCAGCAGGAAGCAAATTATTCTATATTGCCGACGAACGTATTCATTCGTTCGCATGGAACAAAATAAAAGCAAACTAATCTCGCTTTGAACCATGTGAGAAGAGAGCACGCACCCTTTGAGCCCGAAAAATTTGTTTGGGTAAAAAAGAACCCTGCTT
Organism: Vibrio floridensis; assembly: GCF_021852965.1. Classification (NCBI taxonomy): domain Bacteria; kingdom Pseudomonadati; phylum Pseudomonadota; class Gammaproteobacteria; order Vibrionales; family Vibrionaceae; genus Vibrio; species Vibrio floridensis. The sequence continues at coordinate 138,873 of NZ_JAKGCY010000002.1, forward strand.
ATGGCAGGGTTCATTATGTTTTCGAGCGCGAAGTGACTTACTGCTCGTCCGCCAACATCACGCCACGTTGAGTCAGACCGCAGAGCATCATAGGCACCGCGTTGTAAATCTCTTCAAACTGTTCTAGCCCGCTAAAGCCTTGCTCACTTAGCGTTGCGATTGTCGTTTCTGGATCGTAGAGCATAGTAAGGGAAAGCAGCACACCGCCTAGCAGGCTATTTTCTTCGCTGTGTTCAGGCATCAGTGTTTCCCAATCGTCTCGCGCTAACTGCCAACCTTGGAGCAATCCTTCGCAAAAATCACGAGTAGATTCATTCACGATCTCCGCCTCATCCAGAGCACATTCTTTCGGCCATTGCCATGCTCCTTCTAGGAGAGCTGGGCGAGTTTCATTCCAAAGATTGACGATAGCATCAATATAACTTTCGAGCTGTTCGCCATCGGTAAATGGCGCTGTCTCTTCACCACCCCATAGAAAAGGCAGCCATTCGTTAGGAGTCAGTACATTTGGCGCGGCTGCCATCGCGGTCACAAAGCCTTGTGTGTTGGCCAAATTGAGGAGTTTTCCTTCGAGCTCAGGAAGAGAAATAATGTTTTGTAAAGTCAAAATAGAATACCGTTTGATTCATTGAAAGCGCGTGGAAGAGCATCTTACCAAGCAAAACGTTGAGACAAAAGGATAACAGGCCGTTAAAGCATGCTATGGTAGTTGGAACAAAGTGAACAATGGCTATCGCGCGCAACACGTAATACAACGAGCATGTTTGATATGCATTTCGTTGAAAAATGGATATACACTTACGTGAGACAACTGGGAAAGTACTGAACGATTATGAAAATACGCTCGTCATTGCGGAAAAAAAGCATTTATGCACTGAGTCTTTACTTGTGTTTCTTTATTGCTACCTTGGGCAGCATCACCTACTGGGTGGTTGAACCACCAGTGCGAGACAGCGTTCAAAAAAACCTCGATCTTCGAGCCGAGTTGCTCGCATCGCAAATTAAGTCTCCTTTTAACCGTTCGATTGGTGTCCTAAACAGTTTAGTCGGTATTGCACAAAGCCAATCAAACGAAACGTTGCAGCCACAGCTTATCGCGCGCGTGCTCTCCACCAGTGATGCAGTGATTGCCAGCGGTGGCGTATGGCCACATCCGGAGCAAAAAGATGGCAAGCTGCGTTACACCAGCCTGTTCTTCAATAAAGGTGAAAACGGGGAGGTAGAACGCATCCATTCATACAACAACCCAGAATCTATTGGATACCACAAAGAGAGTTGGTACCGCTCGGTGAGCCACTTGACCGCAAACAGCATTGTTTGGTCTAACGTCTATACCGACGCCTATACCCAAGTGCAGATGATCACCGCCTCGCAACCCTATTTTATCGATGGTGAGTTTGCAGGCGTAGCCACGGTAGACATCTCTTTGGAAAGCTTGTTTGAGTTGCTAAAAAATTATACCGAAGAGTATCAACTGGGTGTTTCCATCTCAGATTCTGCCGATAGATTGCTTTTAGAGCATGCTTACACACTGCAGCGTGGACGCTATATCAGTGAAATAAACATCTCAGAGATCAACTGGGAGCTTAGGGTACTCAATGCCAAACTATTGGTGTCGGATGAGGTTTTTCAGCAAGTGATGCGAGTTGAGGCTGGCATCTTGCCATTTCTTCTTATTTGCGTTTTGGCAGGCTACTACTTGCTCAATCGATACGTGATCACGCCGATCGTTGCCATCGCGAAAAAAATTGATGTTTCAAAAACGGGGGGCATTATTGACATTCACTATGAAAGTGAAGATGAAATAAAGCATCTTATTGAAACGATCAATGAAAAAACCATTTATCTCGAAGCGGAAAAAGTCAAAGCGCAAGCATCAACGAACGCTAAAACGGCTTTTCTTGCAACCTTGTCTCATGAAATTCGTACGCCAATGAATGGCGTGCTAGGCACGGCTCAGATTCTACTGAAAACGCCCCTCAATGAAGAACAGCGCAAACACCTAAAAACCTTGTACGATTCCGGTGATCATATGATGACCTTGCTCAATGAAATACTTGATTACTCCAAGATCGAGCAAGGACACATGGAATTCGATAACAACCCATTCCCGTTTGATTCCATTATTGGCAGCATCAACAGTGTTTACTTTACGTTGTGTGCTGAAAAAGGGCTGCAATTTAAAGTGTACTCGAAGGTTCCGAATGGTCGTTGGTACAACGCAGATAAAGCAAGGTTGCGTCAGGTCTTGTTTAATTTGCTGAACAACGCTGTAAAATTCACCGACCGTGGCTTAGTCGAGGTCTATTTAGAAGAGCACCAACGTGAGGACGTAAATTATCTCAGCGTGAAAGTCAAAGATACAGGCATTGGTATCCCTGAAAGCGCACAGAAACGTATCTTTAGACCGTTTGAGCAGGCAGAGTCAACCACCACAAGACGCTTTGGTGGGACAGGGCTTGGACTTGCCATCGTTAAACAAATTGCTGAAAAAATGAAGGGATATATCGAAGTGTCCAGTCAGGTTGGACTTGGTACTTGCTTTACCGTCGAGTTACAGCTTGACACTACCTCGCCCAGTGTCATGAGTAATGAACCGAGGTACAAGCTCAACTACCAAGGGTTGCACGCTCTGATCGTCGAAGACAACCGTACCAATGCCATTATTATTGAGACATTCTTACGTCACAAAGGCTTTAGCTGTGAGAAAGTTGAAAATGGAGAACAAGCCATTGCGCGCATCTCTGAGCAGGCATTTGATTTGATTCTGATGGATAACCATATGCCCGTCATGGATGGGATAGAAGCGATTACCGCGATACGAGCAATGGACTCAAAAAGCAAACGCAGCTTGATCTTTGGCTGTACAGCAGACGTGTTTAAAGAAACCAGAGAAAGAATGCTGGGAGTAGGGGCGGATCATATCATCGCCAAACCGATTGTTGAGTCAGAGTTGGATGATGCGTTATTTCAACATGCCAAGCTGCTTTACCAATTTCGTCCAGAAGCGCTTGGACAACATTACGAAGAGCCTGTGACAGCAGACGATTCTTTAGAATCATTGCTCCTAGGTTTTCACATCGCCCTTGAAAACGTTGACTTAAAGCAAGCCAATAGAGCGTTACAACGCATCAAAGAACAGCTGTCTGCAAGTGACAACGAACTGCTTTTGACAACACTTGATCACATTCAAGCGTCCTTAGAGCAGGACATTCCGCCAGAGCAAGATGCCGTCAACCAAATCACCGTTTTACTTGGTCAGTACCCCTAGCCCATCCAGTTAATGTAGTTAAATTACAATATAAAGCCGCTGTAAAAGCGGCTTTATTCATTTCTGGCGGATTAAACTACATTTTGAACTAAAACTGGTCATTAATTTACAACTCAACTCTAAAAACGGAGCCAAAAACTACAAATTATTTGCTCTAATAGCGCGATGAACTGCATGCTGGTTTGATTGTTAGTTCATGATGTCGTTATTTTGCTAAATTTGCAGTTAATTGTTTTATAGAGGAATGAAATGAAATCTCGTGCGCCATTTTGTATCCGCCATGCGGCAGCTGATACTTTTGCTATGGTGGTTTTTTGTTTTATTACAGGGATGATTATCGAGATCCTGATTTCTGGGATGACTTTCCAGCAATCTCTGGCATCAAGAACGTTATCTATTCCGGTTAACATCGCGATCGCGTGGCCTTATGGTGTGTTTCGTGATTGGGTTCTTCGACAAGGTGCGCGTGTATCGACCAGTGGACTGATGAAGAACGTATCCGATTTAGTGGCGTATGTGCTTTTTCAATCTCCAGTCTACGCCGGTATTTTGCTTGCGGTAGGCGCATCGACAGAGCAGATCATCACCGCAGTGACCAGCAATGCGATTATCTCTTGCGGTATGGGCGTTTTGTACGGCTACTTCCTAGATATGTGTCGCCGTTGGTTTAAGGTTCCTGGTTACTATCAGCAAGCATAATTGCTGGTAGATTGGTCGATTTAGCCAATTACTAGCCAACTAAACTCTTCATGGCGCTTTTTTTTAAAACTGGGCTTGACCAATCCCAAGATAATCATTAAATTAGCGCCTCGTTGGCACGAGTTGCCACACAAAATTTGATTCGGTGAGTTGTCCGAGTGGCTGAAGGAGCACGCCTGGAAAGTGTGTGTACGGCAACGTACCGAGAGTTCGAATCTCTCACTCACCGCCACATTCAAGTTTAAAGACGTCTCAGGACGTCTTTTTTCTTATCTGAAGATTATCAAAATCAATGAGTTACGGTTTCGTAGCGTTCCATAAAGTGTCGTAAAAGCGCTTGTCTAGAGTAATACCTAAAGTAATACCCAGTATTCCTACTTGATGCTAGTATTACTTTTGAGCACTAAATCAGGTATTACTTTGTTGTCATTTTCTCTATCAGTTCGATCTTTAACTTGATGTAAGTTAAGCAGTTATCGACCAAAAGTAATACCTAGATTTTTCGAAAATCGAGCTTTGTTCAGGTATTACTTGAGGGATCAAAATGGCGAATAATCTCACGGCTAGGCAAATCCAAACGGCAAAGCCCAAAGATAAGCTCTACCGTTTATCTGATGGCGGCAATCTTTACTTCTGTGTACGTACAAGCAATTCACGTTCTTGGCAGTTTCGTTATAAAAGGCCTGGCCAGGACAAAATCACTTATCTTTCCTTTGGTACTTATCCAGATATGTCTTTGGCAGAAGCGCGAGAGAAAGCGTTAGAGGCTCGAAAGATGCTTGCGGATGGTATTGATCCTCAGTTGGCCAAAGAAGAGCAAAAAGCCAAAGTAATTGTTGAGCAAAATGCGACTTTCAAGTTTGTTGCTGAACAGTGGAAGGCAACCAAGGAAGGGCAGATAAAAGAGAAGACTCTCAATGGTAACTGGCGCAAACTGGAACTCTACGCGTTTCCTAAGTTGGGTACGATACCCGTTAGTAAAATCACGGCGCCTATCGCTATTGCGGCGTTGCGTCCCGTTGAAACACAAGGTTTATTAGAAACTGTAAAACGTACCGCCCAACTGATGAATGAGATCATGAATTACGCTGTAAACAGTGGTGTGATTCATTCTAATCCATTATCTGGTATCCGTGATGTGTTCAAGAAGCACAAAGTAGTGCACATGAAAGCGCTTCAACCTCATGAGATGCATGAACTTATTCGAACGGTAGCAACCGCCAATATTCAACACGTGACGCGCTTTTTGATTGAATGGCAGCTTCATACCATGGTTCGCCCTAATGAAGCGTCAGGTGCTCGCTGGGAAGAAATAGACATGGAAAACCAGCTATGGATTATCCCGAAAGAGCGCATGAAAATGAACCGTGAACATGTAGTTCCACTTACGACACAAACTCTGGCAATTCTTGAAGCGATCAAGCCAATTAGCGGACATCGAGACTATATATTTCCTTCAAGCCGTAACCCCAAAGTCCCAACCGATTCAGAAACTGCAAATAAAGCGCTAGGGCGGATGGGGTTTAAAGATAGGACGACAGCTCACGGCCTTCGTGCTTTGGCCAGTACTACACTTAACGAACAGGGCTTTGATGCAGATGTTATTGAGGCTGCGCTTGCCCATACGGATAAAAACCAAATACGTAAGGCTTATAATCGTACTGACTATTTAGACTCTCGCCGTAAGCTAATGAGCTGGTGGAGTGAGCATATCGACAAATCGAGTTATGGTAGTTACAGCGTTACAGGTTCACATCATTTAAGACAGGTTATTTGATTTTTGGCCGTAATATACGGCCACTTGCTATCGTTCAAAACTTTTACAGGCATATGTTATCTATGTGATGTTCACACACAGAAGAGGTATATATGCCTAAACCAACTATACGTTTGATCCGTCTAAATGAAGTGCTTGGCATGACTGGCTTATCACGTTCTTGTATGTACCGCTTTATCGAAGCAAACCAGTTTCCGGCGCAAGTTCCGCTTGGTGGACGTGCTGTTGCTTGGGTAGAGAGTGAGGTGCAAGAGTGGGTCCGCCAGCGAGTACTAAACAGGTAAAATTAAATATTGGAGAGCTTTATAGCTCTCCAAGTATGCTATAGAAGCTTAGAGAATTGTGTGGCTTTATTTTTTTTATCTTCTTCAATGCTTCTCATTAATTCTTCAGATTTACTAGCAAACTGATTGGTCATCAAAGTGATTACCTGGTTGATGGGCATGTCAAATTTTTTGGAAAGCTGATGAAGCTGAATTGATACCGTTTCGTCAACAACGATATTCAAGGTTTTCTTGTTTTCCCTTGTGGTTTTTTCTCTATATTTCTTCTGCGACCATGCTCTTTTGAAGTTCATCATGATCAGTTTTTTTTCAGCGTTGCTAATACCTAGTGAATGAAAAATAGCCGGAACGACTTTAGTGTGACTTTCATTGATGTTCATTACGTTTGGCACTTTAGCAACGATGCTCTTTACTGCGGATATTTTGGGGAAATAGTCAATTACCCACGCCATCTGGTCATCATTTTTATCGTCAAGCCAGTTAAATTTAAACGCTTCTGATGAGCTGTAGTACTCGTCAATTATGCCATTGATTAACTCTCTTTTTTTCTTGACTTGTATTTGTGATGAGATGAATGCATTGATAAGGTAATTCTGCATCGAATTGATGTCGGTGATAGTGTTTGGCGGTGTTTCTGGTAGACGTTGAATGGGGCTATTTGTCACAATTTTTGTAAATATGTAGATTATAAGTCGAGTGTCTTTTGTGGTTGAAAACCGCATATCGTTCAATGAAAGTACATCGTAGGCAATCGTTCTTACTTTTGATTCTGGTGTATTGTATAACCCGCCTAGCACGTCCGATACATTCTTGAAGTACTCCACTATTTCTGATTTATACCTTTCCGAAGTTAATTTTGGGTTTGATTGAAAATTAAAGTCAGCGCTTTTCTTGCGATTTAGATGTTGGGAAATTCCCGCAAGTTGATATATGTCATATTGATCAAGGAACTCAAAGCACATTACTTTTTCTAGTGGTTTATCAAATCTTGGCATAGTGATTACTTAGTAGTATTTTTGTGTAATTATTGGATGATTTATAAGCTGTTTTTTGATTGTTTTACAGTGTTTTTTGATTGTATGTAGAGCTAGTTCAAAGTGTTTCATTTACGACTATACCTAGGTTTATGGCACGACGTCGCCTCTTGAGGGGGAGTTAGATAACTTCAGAGTTATCAATTTTGAACTGATTGGCCGGTAACTTACACCACTAGGCTCATCTGAAGTGTTTTGCCAGGTCCAGTTTCGAGGTGGGTAAGGAACAAGCTTTTCCTTATCCAAAGTAGAGATTGGGGATTGCGGTTATGGTTAATATACCGACATGGTGAGGTGAGATTATTTTTAACAACCATCCACCTTTCTATACCGAACCAACCAGAGGTATAGAAAATGAAAACATTGAAAAAGAAAGTCACTCATAATGATGAGTTCAATGGCCTACCTGTTTTGAAACAGAAAGAAGGGCTGTTAGTTGATTATCTACAAAGGATTTATGACACGCTGGATTTAGCTTTGGATGATCATCCTAGAACGATGGCGGTCAGAGTTGATTTGCGATTACCGCTTTTAATGGTGATGGAAGAATCCAATTTGATGAAAAACTTCATTGCTTCGTTGGATGCGCAAATACAAGCTGATTTAAGAAGGAAAGAAAGAGCAGGGAAACCGAAACGGAAATGTCGATTAAGATATGTATGGGTGAAGGAAAAAGATAAAGCGTTACATCATCACTATCACCTTGTTCTGCTGTTTAACAAGGATGTATATAACACCCTGGGGTCATTCTCTAACCGAAACAACCTATCTCACAAAATTAAAACGGCATGGTGTCGGGCATTAGATACTGATCTTGATGATGGCTGTCGTTTAGTGCACTTTCCTGACAATTGTGTATACCATATCGATGTAAATAGCCTTAGGTCTTCTTCGGTTCTTGACGAGCTATTTCGTCGTCTCAGTTACTTTGCCAAAGTACGCACCAAGCAATTTGGTACTGGAAACAGAAACTTTGGTTGCTCAATAAAATAAAAAAAAGAGAGGGGAGACACCCCCTCTCAACTCGTTATGATTAGTTAGCAGGCACTATGGGCAGTTCTTCACACATACCCATATGAGCCACGCCCACTAAAGTATCTAGAGAGTCCCCACACTGCGTTTGGTGAGTGCCGTTAGGGTAAGTGGTACGTACAATCCAGATACCGTTGCTGTTCACGTCGGTGATGACATTTTTCTCAGCTGTACTTACAACGGATGTACGTGTCCAACGTGATGCACCGTAAGATTCAGTTGAGTCCAGTGAGTAGTTCCAAGTTGAGAACTGGTCCAGCACTGTTGGGTTTGTGATGTTAGAGTACAAACCATCGTTGATTAGGTCATCGATAACAGCATTGTCACCAAAGTCAAAACCCCACATACCAGCTTGTAGTAACACATTGCCGTCTTTCAATTCACGAATGACGTTAGCGTAAGGTACGCTAGAAGAGTACACGAGTGGATCAGCACATGCAGTATGGTCGTCAACTAGAACAGAAGCTTGTACAGAGAAGGTAACGGTGTCGTTGCCGTAGTCTTTTGGGTTCTGTACGTAATCATTAGTTAAACCACAACCGTATTTGCTGATTTCTGGCAGGTAGTCGATTAGGTCATCAGTGTATTTTTGCATCGCGCCTTCTTCGGCTTTGATTTTGTTACGGTAAACGATGAGACGGCCTACAGTTTCTAGGTCAGCCGATACTTCAAATATACGTAGAGAATGTGTGTCGGCATCAAACACGCGTTCTTCACGATACCACTTGGTGAAATTACCTGCGTCGTCTTTCTCAACGTAGTACTCAACTGTAGCTTTCCAAGCGTTAGGGTTCGCATCGACTAGAGTTGAAGTTTCAGCATAGCCTTTTGCTAGACCGCTGGTTAGAAGCTGGGCTAGTTGATGCTGCTCGGTGTTACCAGAAGCGATGAAGTCTGCGTATAGCTCGTTAGCAGGAATGTTGTAGCGGTTACCCAACTCGTATTCCTTCTCGGCGACTAGACGTGCAACTTTGTTTTGTGCTTCAGTATTAGCAGCCAACTCTTTACAGTTGCTTACACCACTTTGTAGTAGGTCAGATTCAACCGCTGACCAAATCACTGTAGTGAATGGAGTCGTAGCAAATACATCTTCGCCGACGTTGTCAGATGAGAATGAGGGCGGAAAGGTTAAGCGATAAGGCTTATCAACTAACCCATAATCGCTATCGTATGCACCAGCAGGTACATCGACGATAATTGGCGAGTACTCTTTACAGATTATGTCATCTTCTTCAATCGTAAAATCGAAGCGTCCGTTTTGATCAGTGATGTCACGAGGTTCATCCTCATCCATCACACCATTGAAGTTGTAGTCGAGGAATGCAGTAGCACCTTCAACATAACCATCAATCGCTAGGCCGCCAACTTTGGCAGACGCACTTGGATTAGTACTACCTCCGTTACTACCGCTACCACCGCCACATGCGGTGAGTAGTAATAATCCAGATATGCTCAAGGACGTTTTTATCGTTTTGTATTTCATGGTGTGAGTTCCTTCTTAGAAAGGGGAGTGTTGCTAAGTGAAAAATTGTTGGGATAGTGATAAGCAAAAGTGGTTAGATACGCAGACACAACCTCATCGATGAGGACCACGTGAAAAGTGGCTTGATATTGGTATGCAAGGTAAAAATGGCCTTGCTCCACGATAAATCCCAACGGGTTGACATACAGGCTCTTAGGTAGGTTTATGAGTGATAACCTAACTTCACGTTGGTAAAACACGGCAGTACATAAGGTTTCAAAAACCATACTGTTTGTTTCGTTGGAGTAAGTAGTGACTGGCAGCCGAACATCGATCAGTTTTCGCTTCGTACTCAGAGTGCTAAAAGGTGCGAAAGCACTATCCACCATGCGATGGTAAGAACGTGGTAAGAGTGATTTTAAGTAGGCTTCAGCCCACAAAAACACCATGTGTTCACGGGGACCTAAAGCCAGTTTTGAATTCGCTGTACGGCGATAGCCATAAGGTTGGCTTCGTGTATCTTGCTCTATGTCGAAATAGTTCAGCAGGCTATCAAGATAGCGCTGTACAGTTCGTTTCGTTCTGATTACTCCTTTGTCAGAGAGTGCTTGCTGGATCTCACGAGCGGTGATTTTACGTGTGGTTGGAATGAGAGAGTAAATTTCAAAGATGAGTTCGAGATGCTCAGCACTGCGCCGATTCACTGTTGGAGACATAGGACCACCAAATTTTAAGCACACTTATCTGGCCCCAAGACATCAATGTTTGGAGAGATAGCGGGAAAAATGGAAGGACTGGTGGCCACACAGTCCAGAGGATTACTTTTTGAAGTTCACAACCAGCTTGTCTGCAAGCGGATACTTTGCGATTTCATAGTCAGGGTTGAGTGTCGCAACTTTATGAGCTGCGATGGCGGCGGCAGAGGCTAAGCCAAAGATGACCGCAGGGCCGGAGGCTAGAGCTGCTGCCATGGTGGCAGAGCGACCGGCGGTATAGACTCGGCAAGATAGCCCTTGTTTTTCGATTAGGCGCTCTACCTTCTTCACCGTTTGGTTGAAGTTCTTCACTTTCGTTAACGTGAATGATTCGTGGCGGCGAATAAGATCACTTAGAGCTTGTTCATCGACATGATGCAATACGTTGCTATTACTCATACTTTCATCCTCTTATCGCAAATATGAAAATGAGCTTACTAATGACAGCAAGCATACGGATGAGTGAGACAAATAATGTCTCACTCAGTTATGGAGAGCAGATTTTGTGAAATGATGCACATATTGTTTTTGCGGCAATGCTAAGGATCATTCCTCGCATCTCGAATATCGCTGAGGTAATACCCGCGCTTCATCAGTTCAACGCTGGCAAGTAGGCAGCGTAGATGTAAGACAGGGTGTTGCTTAGCTTCTTCAAACAAATCGTGATCACTCAGCTCATTCATCTCGCGCTTAACCTTTTGATAGTGAGCACTGAGATGGTGATAGCCAGCGAGGGCGGCAGTAAGCACTGCTTTTAAAAGTTTCTCGCGAAACGGGGAATGGGTGATCATAACGTGTCCTTATGGTTCAGGGCACAGTGATGCGAGCGCACTTCATTTTTTACATCACATCCTTATCTGGTGAGAGACAAGCACGTTGCGTTGTCAAAACAGAAAAGGAACCAACAATGAAAAATGAATCATGCGCGTTGTTTATCGCAGTCACGGCGTCAAGTGTGGGTGGCGGAATTGGTTTGGTGGTGTACGACCAAGCTGGTGAGCGAATAGACCAACAATGTTTACCGATGCAGGGATACATCTGTAATACAGAGCTAGAGCTGATCGCGTTGGTGGAGTGCATGCAGTATGCGCGTGATGGCGATGTCATCTATACCAGCAGTGATTTTTGTGTTCGTGGGTTTAACGAGTGGATTGATACCTGGAAGCAAAAAGGTTGGCGAAAGTCAGACAAAAAGCCAGTAGCGAATCGCGACTTATGGCAACAGATCGATGCGCTCCGAGCCGAGAAATACGTCGAGTTGATCAGAGCAACTTCAAGCATGCATCCAGCGTTGATCGAAGCGTATGACATGGCAAAACAAGCACTTAGTAAGTTATAAGGTTAGTTTACCAATGCTCGGTCCTCGGATGTTGCTCAGCCCTTTTGCTACAGGGGTTTGTTGCTCTCTCAAAGGCGAGCGTTTGCAATAAAATATGCCGCTATAGGGCCACAACTGGCACCCTATAGCGGCATTTTCTTTTGTCTTCTTATCACGGCCAAACACTGGGTTTTACCTTCAATCTTACATGCTCAGTGAGGGCATTAATCCACGGCGTTAATGCATTGTTGCTACTCGCAAAGTAACTCAGGGCAGTTCATTGCGGCGCGACGCAAACTTGGTCGTAAGCCCCCATATCGGCGTAGGCGAGAAAGTTACTTTCCCATAACTGGTAGATCTCGATGGCAGAGCGATTCCCCTTGATAGGTCCCCAGCCGCAATACTGTGCGAAAAAGGACTGATCACGAAAATCAAAATCTAAGCAGCGTTCCAGTTCCGGAAAGTAATTCCCGACATAGGCAAAGTCAGTGATGTATTCAATGTTCCAGCGACCATCACCGGATTGGCCAAGGGCAATTTCCACCGGATGAAAACCGCCATCTTCAGCGTTGTAAGAACTGTCACGAAAGTTCATGACGACTGATTGGCTGGTGGCCAGTGTTTCATCTTGTGCCTTGCGTGCGGCCAGTGTTTTGCCCAGCAGTGCATGTAAGGATTTAGCGATGGGTAAGCTTGAAGGGTTAAACAGAATATCAGACATGGTAAAGCCTCCTACAAGAGTAAGATTTGGTGAGAAAATTGGTACGGGTTAGCGAATCAGGGTGAGCTGAATATCGCGAAAAGCGTGTTTGGTGAGATGGCGTTCAAACGCTGCGCACCAAGTGCAAAAAAGATCGAGCACTTCAGGTTGGGCTAAATCAGCAGTACCGGCATCAGGCTGGTAACACCAACGGTTGGTAAGATGAAAGTAGAGCTCGATATCCAACGAGTCTTGCCTGTCATCCTGATACGAGAAGCTGGCGATAAACGCGATGGACCATGATGACTCGCTGTTTTCTCTTTTGAGCTGTATTTCGACCGGATGCAGGCCCATGCGAGATTGGTAGTAGTTTGGATCTCGACAGTTGAGGACAAGACGCTCTGCCTCTTGCGGGATTTTGAAACGGCGAAGTATCACACTCAGGGCATCACAAAAGCTGTCAGCAAGCTGAATCTCTTGATAGCAATTCACGATCATATCCATCCCCTTTCCGCAAACGACACACAGCTTTCGCCGACGACCACATGATCGAGCACGCGAATATCCACCAGCAATAATGCGTCTTTCAAACGTTCCGTTATTCTCTTGTCTGCTTGAGATGGTTCAGGATCACCGGATGGGTGGTTATGGGCGAAGATCACCGCAGCAGCGTTAACGTGCAATGCTTCTTTGACTACTTCTCTTGGATAGACGTTGGCGGCGTCTACCGTGCCGCGAAATAGCTCTTTAAATTCAATCAACCGATGTTGGTTATCCAACAGTAAAACGGCAAAGACCTCGTGCTCGTATCCGGCCAACTTGCAACGTAGGTAGTCTGCCGTATTTTGTGTGCGCGTAAAGGCTTCACCGCGCACATAACGTTGTTCGAGGATCTCCGCTGCTTCTTCAAGCACACGGTGCTCATAGGCACGTTGAGAGAGTAAATAACGGCGGCGAGGGAAATGAGTCATAGCTAGGCTCCTTAGCAATACAGGGAAAGGTTCACAGCTATGACATATACCTGAAGAGATTTTGATTACGGGTAACACCCTGAGTTACTGCATTTTTTAACAGTGTCAGCTCATCCCATGGGACCACAAGAGATAGGAGGACATCCCATGAGATTTCTAAAACTAAAAGAAGTAATGGAAAAAACAGCATTAAGCCGTTCAGCGATTTACCGAAAAATGAATGATGGTGAGTTTCCAAAATCCATCAGTTTGGGGGATAGGGCTGTGGCCTGGGTGGAAGGTGAGGTAGATGAGTGGATGGGGGATGTGCTTGAGGTTCGTGATTTAAATAGTTTAAGTTCACGATGCGGGTAAAAACCTGAGTATTTTTACTAGGCCGTGTAACAATTGCTTATATGTAACAAGTACTTTATCTTAAGATGATAATGAACGATATATCATCATGTTAGGTTGATATATCGTTTGGCGAAGACATTTACAACAAAATTAAAAGAGAGGTCATTGTGGCTTTGCGTCGTAATGAAGAACCATTTAAGTACTCGCGTGGCTACCCTCAGAAGTGGTTTTATGTTGTTAAGTTTTGGTTCAAGCTAAAAGCTTTTTGGCGATGGATTCGCATTCAGAAGCCAATGACTAAGTTGATGGGTTACCAATATCAGGTTGCTGATGACTTGATTGAAATAGATATCACCTACCAGTGTAACTTGAAGTGCAATAACTGTAATCGCTCTTCAGCCCAAGCCCCATCGAAAACACATATTGGACTCGATGAAATAACCCATTTTGTTGACGATAGTCTAAGCCAGAATAAGCACTGGCGAAAAATACGTGTATTAGGTGGAGAACCAACGCTACATCCCGAGTTCAGCGAGATCCTTTCGGAGTTATATCGCCTGAAGCTTGCTCATCCTGCTCTGACTATTCAGCTTGTCACTAACGGCTATGGTCGTCGCGTCAACAAAGTAATATCGATGCTGCCAGAGTGGTTGTGTATTGAAAACTCAGCAAAAACGGATTCCGTTCAACCAGATTTTGGCCCATTTAACTTAGCTCCTGTTGATAGCTGGTACCACAAGTTTAGTGACTTCTCGAACGGGTGTGATATCGCAAAGACTTGCGGTTTAGGTCTAACGCCCCAGGGTTATTACCCTTGTGCGGTTGCTGGTGGTATTGACCGAGTATTAAACCTAAAAGGTGGACGGCAGCGTTTACCATCCAGTGATGATGAAATGCGTGATCTAATGAGGCGTAATTGTGGCTTATGTGGACGATTTCGAGATGGCCATTATGTTCCTCCAAAACTACGCCCTAGAATATTTGAGCAGCAGACTTCAGCAACATGGAAGAAGATTTATCAAGATTGGGAAAGCAACAGAAAATCTTAGGTCTTGCTTGACTTCAAAAGGTATAGAAAGTGGATGAATGGCATATTGTTGGCAATGGTCCGGGTGACTTAGTCATCAAAAAACATGAGAAAGTTATCCGATTTAATCAACCTTTGACCATCGTTTCAAGCGCTGACTTGTTGATTACCAATAGTAAGTTGGCAGGCATCAAGACAGGCGTTCTTGTTCAAGGCGAAGTACCAAGCAAACTATTTTGTAAAAAGCTAGAAGCACATGGGAAGAAATTGGAGAGCCTATTGGGGTGTAAACCTTCAATTGGTCTGCTCACTCTCAAGACAATGCTGGAATTTGGTGTCACGATAAATGTTAGTAGGATGACTTTGCTGCCTTCACTAGAGAGGCCCCTAGATTATAATAAGCGGAAAGCGCTGCCGGCGGCATATCATAACTGGCTTGGAGAACGGCGTCTCGCTTCTGGTTGGATGGACAAATTAAACTGGCCAGGCTTTGAAATGAAGCTAGCGCGTCATGACAAAGTGAATGACGCAACAATCATTCGACAATGCTTCAAGCTTCAGTCGTTGCCAAGCTTACCAAAAGAAGAAGCGACTCAATTATTGAAAGGCCTATCCGAGGTTAAGCCTATGACATGGTTGGAGCACATTGATTCTTCGAGCTTAAAGACCTTAGAGTCACTATTTTTTGTTTTAAGGGGGAGTTGCATCTCCCCAAACTGGTGGCTTTACGACAACGAATTGTCTACTGTGGTAAACCGTCTTCAAAAAAATCTGGCTTTGGCTCAACAAGCTCTACTCCTCTCCGAGAAAGTGAAGGCATAGACATAATTTCTTGAACCATTTGGTTATTGCGCTCTTTTTCATCTCGGCCCAGCTTTTTGCGCATGTGCCAATAGGTGTAGCCTGTATCTAAGTAAATAGGGGCTTTTGCGAGTTCCGCCATAGGTAACATGGTTAAATAATCTGTAGCCGAATCGAACCACTCAGAGCTGTTTTTATGTTTGTAATATTCCTCAGGGACTTGTTCAAACAACGCTTTGGTGAAGACTCTTAGGTGGCTCCATACATTCGCACCGGCAGCAAGCCTAGGACTAGTATAATCCGGCTGGTATAAATGCAGTGGTTTATTAGGGCGGAACATAGGCATCTGAATTAAGTCTGCCCCCTGTTTCTTGGCCGCATACAAAGCATCAACAACATTGGGTTGCATTAAGCAGTCATCTTGGTCTAACACTGCAACGAGGGTGCTAGGATCTTGGCAGATTTCTTTTATTGCCAATATGAAGTTTGGCATTCTCCCAGTATTAGAGCTACGCCTTACTAAGGTGGTTTTAGCTTGTAGCTCATCCAACAACATTGGATAACACCAGTTGTGAGCGGCGCCACTGGCATCGTCAATAAGGACAATGCCAAAATTTTGATTTGTCTGATTCCGCAAAGACTCTAGGCAGCGTCTTAGCAGGGCATGGTCTGTGTACCTACCTTTCAACAAAAAAACGACATTTTCGCGCCTTTGCTCATATTGCCAATGATTGCCGGGTACCCAATCAAACTCCTCATGTTGCTTTGTAGGCTCTTTTCCCTGGGCAATTAGATCTCTCGCTAATGAAAGTTCAGAAAAGTGTTTGTGCTCGTTTCTAGGATGAACGTAGTAACTTCGTGGATCGCCACCACGTACAGCGCGAAGTCCTCTATGTTTCATTGCTTGCTGTAGTGCACGATGCCAGGTGAGAGTGAACTTACCCTCGTCCAAAGGATTATCAATTGGTAGTTGATTGCGAATCTTAGCAAGATCTAAAAGTCCGAAACGGACTTCGGGAGCAAATTCGCCTGGCTCTCCTTTATACGGATTGAAGCTAGAGCTGCTTTTTGGAATATTGAAGCCAACGGTAAGCACATCCTCAGGCTCACAGGCGTAAATCATGTCGGCGATATAATCATGGCTCCAATTGCGGCGACCAATAAGCACGTCTAAATCGCACTGCAGTATATATCGAGTCGTAACTTGGTCAAATGCCCAGATCTGAGGGAATAAGGGAGCATTTTGAATGGTATGTGTTTCTCCGCAATCAGATTGCGCAAACCATTTTTTATACGTTGTATTTATGGTTGTTGCGCTGGTAGGGGAAACTAGCACGGAGTCAATTAGTCCATCGTCTCTCAGCTTCTCGGCTTGTTCAATAACGGAGGCTAGGTTTGGGTTCGAATATTGGCGTAAAAATTCCCCCTCATGAGGGTCAATCAGAAGAATTGTTTTTGCGAAATTTACTGGGTAACGTAGCTGCGTCACGATATGCAGCACTTGGTCAGTAAGTACTTCAGCATCTTGTGCGCAGGCTTTAATCATTAGAGTTACAGCGTCGCTCTTAAACGAGGCCGTTGGGGTTAGTGCTTGGCGAGGTTCGACGCATTGTGGATGAAGCTCTGTGAGCAACTTGCGGTAAAACTGCTCGAAGCCGGGAAGGCTCATTAAAGCATCATCTTGTCTTCGCCAACTCCGCCGACGCACGAGTTCTTCGTCAGCATTGGCCAGTATTCCAATAGAATAGAGGCGGGCGCACATATCCCGAAAGAGTGAAGAGGTTAGAGGCTGTATGTCCTTTCCGATATCAATATATTCCAAGTCTCCTTGTGGAGTGACAATTAAGTTATCTCGCTTGATGTTGAGAGTGCAAACTCCAGCGCGATAGAGTTTTTTGAGGTAATCTACAATGGATTTTTCGGAAAGCTTCTCATTAGTTAATGCATTACTTTGTAAGAAGGTGTTGTACTGCCAAAGTCCATTACACTTTCTCCAAGTCACCGTCGGAATAGGAACGTCTTTTTCAGCGAGTAAGGTTATCAGGCTTCGGACTTCGGTATCAGAAATAGCCCAAGGGTAAAACTCCTTAACCACTTGATTATGCTGTAGCCAAACCGCCCCTTCCATACCAACACCAAGCAGATGACGATTGGTAGACAATAGAGTGCTCCATGTTCTTGCAGCATAGGCAAGCCTTTTTCTCTGCTCTCGCCAACCTTCGTTAGACTTATTTGTCTTTGTATCTTCTCCATCAAGAGAGTAGATTGCATAAATAGGATAAGAACAAACGGCTACCTTGGAAGGATTTAGCATTAATAGTTTAGTGACCAACCAGTGGTCTTCTGCGCTTCTGATGTTTGGGTACCTGATACCCAAATTGGTCTTCAGTAATAGGTTGCATGAAGGGAGCTCGCGTTGTTGCTTGGCAGAAGCAAAATCATCGATAAATTTCGCCAAACTTAAATGATTACAAAGCTCGTCTGGATTTGCGATATTGTTATTTTGGAGAATCACACCTTCTTTTCTCAGCTTATTGCTTCCCAGAGCCGCTACTTTATCTGTATTGCAAACAGCGTTCCAAAGCCCTTGCAGGCTATCTTTAGCAAACAGTTCATCGTCAGCGTCTAATCTTGCAACCCATTGTACACATGGTTGTGTATCTGCCCAGTCTAAGAGAAGATTGCGTGCCCTAGCTGGTGAACCGCATTCTGCTTGTAAAAGGGTAACAGCTGGATGGTGAAGTAAAGCACTTGCTTCTGATGGCCAACTTATATCCGAGCTATCATCCAGTACAACGATGCGCGCAACCTGCTTTTGAGTGAGACACTGATTTATAGCGCTGTTAAGTGCTCGAATGAGATATTGTGGGTGGTTTTTGTGGGCAATGGCGATTACTACTTCAGCAGAGTCAAATTCTGGTGAGGAAGTGTGTAAAACTTGCAAATTACGATCGCACAAGATCTTAGAGTATTGAATGGGAGCTCGTGGGTGAAAGTTAGCCATTGATGCTCTCCAGCAGTTCTATTTCGTCTAATATATCGTTCTTGGAAAGTGCAAACAGCTCTGCAGCGCGTTCGAAATACATATCCATCTCACTTCGTGACATCTTCTCTCCGTGAAGTTTTAGAAACTGCGCACATCCCCGCAGTTTTTGTTTTGAGCCAGGGGCTGATAGTGCATCGGGTGACCGATTACACATCCAATCAACGGTCGCTTTATTGGTATAACGAATAGTGGCCAAATTGGACTCTAAAATTCGAATCGCAAAATCCTTATCATTTCCACTGGTTAAGCCGTCAGTGAATCCACCAATTTTGGTGGCAAGCCCAGTCTTAATAAAGGTATTTGAGCCTTGCCACCCAGGGTTACCAACTAGAAAGTCTCTGACCTCAAGATCTTTGGGAATATTGGTAGCGACCGTTTTGTTATTAATCTTCACATTGATTCCAGGCAGAACGATATCTGCCTTTCCTTCTTCGCTGCTAAGTAGACAAGAAGATAGATGCTCTGGCTGCCAAGCATCATCATCATCGATGATAGCGATATAGCTATTTGGAAAGTTATCAGAGATATAGTTGATACCAGTATTCCAGCTGCCAGCGGCGCCGGATGCACGTGAATTGACTAACACATGCAGGGGAATGCTTTTGAGTTCAGAGCGAAGGGATTCTACTTCATTCTCATTTAGTGAGCGTGTATCTGATACGAGCACAACAGCTTTAGGTTGGCATGTTTGATTGATGACAGAAGGAAGCGCATGCTCAGAAAGTAGTGAAAGCCTGGGCGTTGTAGCGATAAGCACAATGACATTGTTCATTATTGGGACTTTGATTGATAATTAACTTGATTATAATAAGCAAGTTGATAAGTATATGATGTAACTAACTGACATTTATGAGTATTTGATCAACATTTGTACTCTTGATTTGTTTTTCTCAAGCATAGGAAATCCATGAAAACACTTGTAACAGGCGCTGCCGGTTTTATCGGTAGCCATATTTGTCGCAGGCTTTGTGCTGATGGATATGATGTGGTCGGCGTTGATAACCTCAATGACTATTACGATGTGAACCTTAAAAAAGCGAGGCTGGAATGGGTAGGAGATGTAAGGTTCAAATTTCACTGTATGAGTGTCGAAAACTCAGACGAATTGACGCGTCTATTCGATGAAGAGCAATTTGATTGCGTCATTCACTTAGCAGGACAAGCGGGCGTACGTTACTCTTCGGAAGAACCTATGGTCTATGGAGAAAGCAACTTAATGGGTTTTCTTTCAGTCCTAGAGGCTTGCCGAGGCTTTAAAATTAAACACCTGGTGTATGCGTCATCGAGCTCAGTATATGGGTTGAACGATAAAATTCCATTTTCAGTGAATGACAATGTTGATCACCCAGCCTCTCTTTATGCTGCAACTAAAAAGGCAAATGAGTTAATGGCTCATAGCTACTCTCAGATGTATGGATTACCAACAACAGGACTACGTTTTTTCAGTGTTTACGGCCCTTGGAGTCGGCCGGATATGGCGTTCTATAAGTTTACAGAGGCAATGCTTGAAAAAAAGCCGATTGATGTTTTCAATAACGGGGAATTATATCGAGACTTTACTTACATCGATGACGTTGTAGAAGCAGTAGTCCGAGTAACAAAGAGAATTCCAAAGAAGAACCAAGAGTGGCTAAAAGCTAACGGGACCATTGCTCAAAGCTCAGCGCCATATCAGATTTTTAATGTCGGTAGTGGGGCTCCAGTTAAACTCACAAAAATGATTGATTTATTGGAATATCTACTGGGAGTATCTGCGAAAAGACAACTGAAGCCAATGCAGGTAGGGGAAGTGAATACAACATACTCTGATGTAAAAGAACTTTTTGATGAGATTGGTTTCACTCCACAAGTCCCATTCCACGAAGGCGTTGCAGCTTTTGTAGAATGGTATAGTGATTATCGCCAAATTTCTCAGCAGCAATTCAGAAGCACTGTTGAGTCGGTTTAGTTTTATGCTGAACTACAAAGGTGGGTTGTATTCTTTGGAGTATTCACGCGTACCTAAAAAAACAAATACGGCTTTAGTTCATCGAAGTTAGCCACAATAATCTGCTGACCTTTAGGATTCGAATCCAATACATTAATATCGATATTATAGGCATCGAGAACATAGCGAACCAACGCAGCATTGGTTGGTATTGTGAGTTTACCTTTTTCCATACCGTAATCATGCTCAACGACATTGGCTTGAACTTCTGTTAGTCGTGGGTCAGGCATTAAATCAACTGTGAGAGGAGTATTCCATAACTCGTCATGCTCTCTTCCTTTTACTCTTTTAGCCTCAAGGCAAGGAATGCCTCTTATGCGGCTGAGCACAAAATCACGATAATCATTCGCATGTTCACAATAGGCCCGAACATGCCAGCGTAGAGGTGTGCAAACGAGGGTATGTGGAGAGATAATCCGTTCAACTTCAATACCGTCTTTGAGTGATGTGTAGCTTATATCGACACGTTTTTTCTCTCGTATCGCCTGTACTAAAGGACGTAATACTTGTGGTGATATATTGCGAGTTACAGGGCGGACCATGGAAACATTTTCAAAACCCATATCCAGTTCATTAAAGGTCACAGCCATGTCTTCACTGCGCGCTAGAATATGAAGGTATTCATCGGCATGTCCACTGGTTAGCTCTGGAGCAAAGCTGTCACTTGGCTTATAACCTTTTAATTGCTTGTCATAAACGAGGTTGCCAGGTGCCACCTCAGAGAGGTAAGAGTTGATGTCTTTCGATGCTTGCTGTCTGCCAATACCAAAGCTCTTAATCAGGTGATTGGTCGTTAACCGTCCTTCCCATAGTGCGATGACTTCTATCATTCTGTAGCGGAACAGTAGATCCCAACGTATTGGCCATTTGCTCATCATCTAACTCCTGTCTATTTATGCGACGTGTGTATGTAATCAGTATTTACCTGTCGTCATTGGCGTCATAATATTGTTGGGACTGAAAATCGTCAAGAAAGTAACCAGAACAGCGTAACGCACTTGCGGGTAGCCTTTATGAATTACATTAACAGCGATAACAAAAATGGTTTATGGGAACTTGCGATTAAAGGCATCGAAGGTCCAATATTAGCCAGTGATTATCTGGGGCTTTATGGTTCAACACCAGATGAAGCTCGTACAGCATCTATAAAGAAGAAAATTGTAGTTCATAGCGCGGAAGGTGAAGACTTTATTCAATGTGGTTATTGTGGGCTCCCTGTAAGGTATCGAGCACGAAGTGCGACTAGTAGAGCTGCTTTCTATCATAAGCATATTCCGGAGTTGGATGAGGTAGATTGTCCATTTCACAGTGACTACCATGGTGATTTTGCATTTACTGAAGCTGAAATGCATGAAACTCAATGGCACTTTCGCACAAAGCACTTTATTGCCGGTATATTGAGGGAATCAGATCAGATAAAGCGTGATTCTATCCAAGTAGAAAAGTTTGTCTTTGCAGAAAAAGGCACTTCCAAAAAATGGCGCAAGCCGGATATTTACTTTGAAGACACCAATGGTAATCGATTCGCGATAGAGTTGATTCAAGGTTGGTTGGACCCAGAAATAATCCATGCTCGCGAGCAGTTCTTCTTAGGGGAAGAGATCAACCTGATTTGGTTGTTTAGTGAAGGTCGAAGCGATTCTATTTTCTATTACATCATGTACGGTACCGCCTTAGAGGCTCACCCTGAAAGTTTTTCGGAGTTTGAGAGCAAAGTGAAAGACATCCAATGTAATGCCTTTGTTTTCTCTCAAGAAGCGTTAGAGAAAAGCCAAGAGAGTGGAGAGTTCTACTTCGAGGCACATTTCCCCGAGTTTGATTTTAAATCAACAGAGCTTTTCTTAGAGATGAGCTATGGGTGTCAAATGGTGGTATTGAGTGACTTAATATTGTCTCCAGAACGGTTACCATACGCAATCAATACAAAAGCTGCTTTGCATGGAAAGCAACAAGAACTGTCAGCTGCTATAGAGGAAAAGGCTCAACGAGAGTCTCAACAGGCAGTAAAACGAATTAAGCAACTTCTTGAACAAATTGCTTTGCGTGGTGAGCAAGGTGAACTTGCACTGCCAACACTTAAACACCTATCAGGTGAGATAACCGAATGTTTTGATTATGTATTGCTAGGATGTGATGAACGAGATTTGTTGCTTGAAGTTGTCCATCAAACCACCAATAGAGAAAAGGTGAGGCTTGAAGAGCGACAAAGGAAAGCCGAGCGAATAGCTCATGCCAAGGAGCTTAGAGGATTACGCCATCAAATAATTTATGTCCGAAGAGTGCTTAATCAAGGTGTAACAGTTCAAGAGTTAACGGATCTAAGATACCACTTAGCAGATGTTATGAGTGATTATTGGAATGTCATATCTAGCGATTTGTCTTCTCTCATCTGGCGGCGTTATTTGAACATTCTTTTAGAAAAAATTGGTGCTCAAACAACATCACTTGCCAAAGATCTACCTAAACCAGTGGCCATCTGGCGCATCACTAATGATCTTCTCAGCTACCCACTTGAAAAGCGAATGCAACTGTTCGAAGTTCATAGTCCATTGGGTATCGAGATGTCGAATCAGCTCTCAGCATATTCTGTCAACAAATCACCTCAAGAGACTCAAGAGTTAAAAAATAAACTAGATGAGATTAAACGCAGAACAAAAGTGCAGTTCCTGAACAAAAACTGGAAGGCATTGATGGGGAACTGGGACCCGGAATATAGTTATCTTGAGACTTTTCTTCAAGCGGGAGATCTCTTGTGTATTGAAGAGCCATCAGAGCTTATAGGACATGAACAAGATTGGGTTGAAGATGCTTTGAACAAATTTGTAGGTAGGTTGGCTAACCAAGTAAATGAGTACTACTCAGCTGCTTTTGAAAGAGCTTATGCGAGGGTCGATAAAATTAGGCTAGGTAAGTTGCTGTTGTTTTGGGATTGGCTTGAACAAGGTGGGTTTCTCTTCGGTCAACTAGTTTCTGCAGAGAAAGCAGTTGAACTAAGGAAGTATCTGTCAGAGCAAAATTACGACGAAAGCAAGGTAAAATAGGTTATGCACAAACTTAATCCCCTCAAAACTGGTACAAAACTCAACAACACAGAACTATGCGAAGTCTTCGGCTGCAGCCCGCAAGGTGGGATGCGCCGCTCACATAAAACCAATACATTGGTCATTGTATCGAACCACATCAAGTCTATTTATGATGATCGTTGGGTAGGTGACGTTCTCCACTATACAGGCATGGGCTCTAAAGGCGATCAAAGCCTAACGTTTCAGCAGAATAAAACGCTAGCTGAATCGAGAACCAATGGCGTCGCTGTTCACTTATTTGAGGTGTTTACGGACCAAGAATACACCTATGTTGGCGAAGTCGCTCTCGACGGTGAACCGTACTCGGAAATGCAAGATGATGAACAAGGTAATCCAAGAAGAGCATATATATTCCCTCTAAAGCTTGTAACGGGTGAGCGCCAGGTTAGAAAAGAAGATCGCGAGAACGTTGAGAGCGTCCGAATTCGCAAGGCCAAGAAATTGACTCTTGAGGAGCTTCAGTCTTTGGTGACAAAAGGTGGAAAAACCGCTACACGGTACCAACAACAATCCACTAGCTATGAGCGAAATATTTGGGTAGCAGAACTGGCTAAACGCCTTGCTAAAGGTCAGTGCCAACTTTGTCTACAACCGGCGCCATTTAAAAATGCGAAAGGCGAGCCATATCTCGAGACACACCATATTGTTTGGCTCGCCAAAGGTGGTGACGATACGGCTGAAAACACAGTTGCATTGTGCCCCAATTGCCACAAGAAAATGCATATCGTAGATGACGCAAAGGATGTTGAGATCTTAAAATCTCGTAGCAACAAATTATTAGAAGAGCCGAATCAATGAGTAAGAAGCACATTGAAGTCGTTGCGGCTGTACTGAAAAATGAAGGTGAATTCCTAGCCGTACAAAGAGCTCCATCAAAGCTAGATTATGTTAGCGAAAAATGGGAGTTTCCAGGAGGTAAAGTAGAAGCAGGCGAAACGCTTGTTACAGCTATTACCAGGGAGCTAGATGAAGAGTTAAGAATTGCCGTTACTGAACCACAGTTTTTGTTGACGATTGAGCATAGCTACCCTGATTTTGATATCACCATGCATTGCTTTGTTATTGAGGTACCAACGCGCGAACTTGAGCTTACGGAGCATATTGACTCTCGCTGGTTATCCAAAGACCAACTTTGGGATGTTGATTGGGCTGCGGCCGATATACCGGCCGTTGAAAAACTACAGTCTACGTTCTGAAGGATAACGAAAATGGACCTAAAAGCAGGCTGGGATGGGACTTGGCAAGACTTTCTTTCTACAGACAAAGCTAGTTTTCTAGAGTCGTTAGTATCTTTCCATCGTAGTTTGAGTTGGACGCAAGATCTCGATCCTGCGCAACGCTACGCTTGGGAAACTGAATACGATGTAATGACGTCTACCCTTAATCACGTTATTACAGAAACTCAAGTGGAACCAGAGAAGTGCTGGATAGCCTTTGAACAAGAATTGATTGGTGAAGGCGGAAAACGAGCGGCGGATGTTAACCTAGTTACTCCAGCTGGCGAATTGTTTGTAGTCGAGTTCAAACATAAGCAAGAAGCCTCTGAATACGAAATTCTTCGAGCAAACTCTGATTTGCAAACAATGCGACGCTATCACAGTGAATCTATCGACCTAGTCGGTCATGGCTTTGTTGTTCTCACCAAACCTGGTGCTAAGCCGTTCCAACACCCAAACGTTGTGTGTGACATCGCAGACGATGGCCTGGCCCCCCAGTTAGCTTCACAGCTTATAACGTCATTAAGTAAACCTGGTTACTACAATGTACGCCAGTGGGCAAGAGGTGAGTTTTATCGCCAGCCAAGCATATTGCATGGCACTGCTCAGGTCTTTTTCGACGCTAAAATACCTACGCTAAAAACCTCGGCCGGTGAAAATATTGACCAGGCACGTGCGGCACTGTTAAAGCTTTATCAGCATGCTAGGGACAAGCAGCAAAGATATGTTGTTGTCGTTCATGGGCGCCCTGGTGCCGGTAAGACTCTTCTGGGCATTAGTTCTGTTGCGGAAATTGCACGTAGTGAGAGCGCAAATCAGAGTGAACCTATTTTTCTTTCTGGCAATGGACCTCTCGTTCAGGTGCTACAACATACGTTAGATTATAGTGGTAAGCAGTCAGTTGGCTGGACAGGAGATAATGTCATTGATGGTCGAGTGATGATCCAAGATCTGCTCCCGTTCAAGAAGGATCTGAAGCGCTCACTAACATCACGCAGAGAGACTTTTGTCGTATTTGATGAAGCACAGCGAGCGTGGGACAAAGCAAGCCCTAGAGAATCACAATCACCGTCTGAGTTAATGTTGTTTTGTAACTGGCTTGCTTGTCAACCGTTTGGAGTGTTGGTGCTTTTGGTGGGAGATGGTCAAGCGATCCATCGCAATGAGATGCAGTTAGATCAGATGCTAGCAGACCTAGATGCAGCAATAAGAGCGCAAAACGGCAAAGTCATCCCTATTATGCCATCGCTGCACGCCGGTAAAATGCAACTCGTTACGCCAATTAAGAAAGACGTGTATAACCTTAAAACGCCCATTCGTCAGGCCTATACAGAGAGTTTAGACAAGTGGATTGAAGCGGTTCTATCTAACAATTCTGACCAAGCTCAAAAAGTCGCTTTGGATATTCAGGCTTACTACCCATTGCGACTGACTCAAAACCAGCAAACTGCTGAAACTTATGCTCTGGGTGTACAACAAACTCTGCACGAAGGAAACAAGCTTCAAAACGCCTTTAGAACAGGCTGGTTGATGTCCAGTCAAGGTGGCAAGTTTATAGAGGAAGTCCAGAAAGATAAATACAAACCAGGTAAACATATTGGCCCTTGGTACGTTGAGCCACCAAGTTCTGAAAATTCATGTTGTCAATTTGAAGCGGCTTGTACTGAGTTTAGTTGTCAAGGTTTAGAACTATCACTTGCTCTGTTTAACTGGGGGCAGGATATGGTCTATCGCAACGGAAATCTGGTGGCTGAAGACCGGCGCCAGTACGAACATTACACAGAGGGTAGTTATAGAGTGTTGCTCAGTCGTGGGCGTAGTGGTTTGGTCATAAAGTGTGATGACCAGGAAACGTTCGAATACCTGAAACAATGTGGTATGCAGGAGCTTTAAGTGGCTGTTGCTAGATAAAAAATTAATATAAAGATGTGAGCGAGTAGTGAGCCGACAAAAAAGTCTAATTGGCTGGATAGATTTTTCATCCACAGAGCGAGAGCGTGTATCTCAAGTTTTATCCATGTTACAAGAGAAAGGTACACTTGATGAGTTGGGTATAGGACAAATCAGGGATGCCTTTGCAGATCAGCTTTTTCCGGGTTTTTCTACTATCCAAACCCGCGCTAAGTATTTTGTCACTATACCCTATATATTTCATGACTACCGTAAGCTAGAACCTCATGAGAGGCTCCCGCTGGCTGAATACATAAGCCAGCAAGAAGATAAACTGGCTAAGCGTTTAGTCGAAAACCATCAACATGACATGCCCTATGGGATCATTGGAAAAGATAGCCTAGAAAAGGGGGTAGCTCGTAAGCCTTCTTCCGTCTATTGGAATGGGCTACGCCAGTTGTCCATCGCTAAAACGGAACTGTCTTTAAGGGAGTTTGTCAACCAGTACCAAGAGTTAGCAAACAATAAGAACGAAACTCATATCGATGACGATGGGCAGCATTCTGATATTGCACATCTGATGACTAAACCCGATGGTTATAGTGAGTCTTGGTTAAACCAAGTTTCAATAGATCTCACACGTAAAGAAGCTGAATTCCTTAAAAATAAACTACAGCTATCGAGTAAGATTGAACATAGTGTCCCCGCTCAGTTATTTAAGCACAACCTTGTTGGTGAAGCATTGCAAGTGGTTGATATGGTTGTTCATAATAGATGGCAGGCGGAAGCCCTTTATGAAAAGTTAAAAGACTCTCCTATTTCCGATCAAACGAAAACATGTTTTGAAAACGCGCTGGAATTTAGTTTTGTTCTTGAAGGCGCGCATATTCGTTACAACATCCTCATAGCCCAACGTGCCAAGAATATCGAACAGATTGAACAGTTGAATGAAGAGTTTGATGTTTGGTTGAACCAAGCTCATAAACAGCCGAAGAGCTTTGAACAGCAGAGCATCGATAACTGGTATGAGTTTGCTTTCGGACCACATAAAAGCGCTAATAATCGCACACGTCAGTTTATCGAAAACTGGTGTAGCTTGATTCGCGAGAATGCCCCTGTAGATAAGTTGGATGCATGTGTTAAGCAGCAAGCGATAGCAAATAAAGGGGCACGGTGTTTGCTGAAAAAAGCCCTCAATGAAAACCAAAAGTGGGTTGGAATGCGCAAACTAGAATTTCGTTGGCCTTCTGCCAGAGTCATTTTACAAGATATCCAGGAGGGGCTAGATGTTAGTGCCGGATAAAAATCGCTTAGATTATGGCGAACAGCTTATTGCACCCGAAGGTTATGAGCTTACTCATGCTATCGCCACGACTTATAGCTTGGATCTAAATACCTTGTTGACGGTGCCAATTGCCATGTGTTTTGGCCATACCTTAGAAGGTTCGGTTGAACACATGAGAATTGCGCTGTTGGAAGCGTTAGGAATGCTGGGAGATAAACTCACAGTTTTCTACCAACAAGGCAATATTAAGTTGCCAGATAAGTACAACAGCTTATTTGGCTTGTTGGAACGCAGCCTCGTACCTGTAGTTCCAAACGCAGGAGAGTCAAATTCAGCGTTTTCGTCGTTTCACCCGAAATTGTGGTTACTTCGATTCGAAAGCTCAGATGAAACTAAAAATGTAAAATACCGCTTGATAGTGTTGTCACGTAACTTAACGTTTGACCGCAGCTGGGATCTCAGCGCTGTCATTAATGGAGAATCAAGAGGGAAGCGCAAGCCAGCCAATCGTCCATTGATTGACTTTTTCGATGAGGTTTACCGTGGTTCATCAGCGCAATCATTTGATGAAGTGATTGATCCAGAAGAGCTAGTTAGGGTGCATTGGGATAAACCAGATAACATCACTGAACTTGGTTTTCTCTCTACTGTTTTTGATGATGGCAATAAACGACAGCATCCAATTCGTTTAGAGCATGGTAATCAAGCCATGCTTGCCGTATCACCTTTTATTCGAGGAGGTGGCAAAGTCGGTGCTCTAGACTGGCTTAGTACCTTTGCTCCTGATGACCAACGTTACTTATTTAGCCGTAAAGAAGAGCTTGATATGGCGGGCGAGAAAGCGTTGGAGGGTTGGCACTGTTACGCACTTAACGAACACCTTGTCGATGCGGAAGAAAATGAGGAAATGGACCAGTCCCCATTTGTAGAAAACGACCTCAACTTGCATGCAAAGTTATTAGTTGTCGACGAAACTGATTCCACTTCCAGCTGGCACCTTGGTTCTGCGAATACAACTGAAGCGGCAATGGGAGACGCAGACAATAGCCCGAGAAATAGTGAATTCATGCTGCGGTTAACCGGCTCCAAAGATCACATCGGTGTTCATTCACTGATCAAGCAATGGGTTAATGAGTATGGCACAGGCTTATTTACAAAACATGAGTTCAGCAAATTAGAAGAAACTGAAGGTGAAGACTCTGATCGAGCACTTCGTCTATTAGAGTTCAGCCTAATTAGTACAGATTGGAAGCTTGAAGTTGATTTAAGTGGTGATGACGAATATCAGCTTACTTTAAATGGGGCTCTGGTTGAGACTCCGGAGAGTTTTGACGTTAAGGTTTCGATATTGAGCGCGTCACAGCCTCGAGCCCTAGATCGAGAGGTTATTTGGGATAGCCTTAAACCCTCCCAAATTAGTGCGCTAATCCACTTCGAAATATCTGAAAAGGATTCAGTGGTTAAAAATTTAGTCGTTCAATCTGAAATTATATTTAACTGTAAATTGGACCGTGGAAAGGCAATAACCAATGAACTGCTCCAGAATCGCTCGCAGTTTATGAGTTATATCGCGATGCTGTTACATATCGACCCAAGTAAGCAAGATTTGATGAACGGTGTGGGTAAGGGAGACGGTGAGGGGGCGGGTGGCGTGTTCTTCACCAAAGACAGTGTGATCTACGAAAAGTTGATGCGAGCGGCTGCGTTAAGTCCGGATTTGTTAGAAAGAATTGATCGTTTACAAGCGCAAGTCGATGAAAAGATCATTCCAGATGAATTCAAGACGTTATGGGGCGTCTTCTCATCATTTGTACCATCTAAGTAGTACTTCAAAAAACGTCGAAATAATAAGATAACTAAATAATGACACAAGCAATCCTAGAGCAACTAAACGGTGTATTAGCTGGCCTTAAAGACTTTCAAAAGGCAACTGTAGATCTCGTGATAGATAAGTATCAAATACCTGAACACAGCCAGAGAATACTGGTTGCTGATGAGGTGGGGTTAGGGAAAACTATCGTCGCGAAAGGTGTCATCGCTCAATTACTGAAAAGACATGTAGGGTCCAATGCGACTAAACCGATGCGTGTCATCTATATCTGTTCCAATCTTGCATTGGCAGATGAAAATCGCCAAAAGCTGGCGCTTTTTAATGGCGAAGATGCAAAGCGATGGGTGAAACCATCAACATTTGGGCGCTTGGTTGAACTGGCTCTAAAGCCGAAAAAATCTGAAATAAACGATGAGCACGTCATTGAAGTTTGTACGTTAACCCCTTCGACTTCCTTCACGTTAACTGCGGGGGCGGGTAACTGCTGGGAAAGAGCGATCTTAGCGGCTCTACTGACTCAAACGACGAATTTATGTGAAGTCGTGAAGCCAATTCGTCAGCTATTCAAAACCAACCAGATTACCAGAGAGGGTCGATGGGAAGATGAATTGAGGTATCTGGATCAATATTTTGATACAGATCCGTTAGTCGTCTCTCAGCTTGAAAGCAGCTTGACTAAGCCTTGTGAATCTACAGTGTTAAGAGAACACTTTTCATCGCTTCAAGATGCAGCGCTATACCTAGCTAATTGTTGGAACAAAGACTCAGGCGAAACCGATGAAACTAGCCATCTATTTTACCATTTTAGAGTGGAAATGCGTCGACTGGTGGCACGCTGTTGTGCTGGAAGCTTGCAAGCAGACTTGTTCATCCTAGATGAGTTCCAACGCTTTCAATCGTTAACAGATCAAAGCTCCGATTCCGAAGAGTCGTTAATTGCTAGGCAGGTATTTAGTGATAAGGGCAAAGCCAAAAAAGCAAAATCCAAAGTACTTTTGTTGTCGGCAACGCCTTTTAAAGCGATGACGACAATTAACGATGAGGACGATGAAAGCAGTCATCATGAACAATTGCATAAGTTACTCGATTTTCTATCACACAATGATGTGGACTTTGTCTCTCAATACGAAATGAATCGTAATCTGCTTCATGGGGATATGTTAACCTTGTCGTCCGGCAATGCAGATTTTGAGTCTATCAGCGATACGAATGCTCGCTCTGTCGAAAAGTTACTGCGAGAATACATTGCCAGAACTGAGCGCAGCCAAATTAGTAAAGGTTTTGAGCAGCTTATTCATTCCAATGAGCTATGTTGTGGTTCTGACTTTAGTGTTGAAGAAGTCCAAGGTTACCGAGCGATAGAAGCCTTAAACGCAGTGCTGCCTAAGGGGCGTGGAGGTGTATCTCTTATTGAGTTTGCTAAGTCAGCACCTTGGGCTATCTCTTTTCTAAATGGTTATGCTTTTAAGGAGCTGTACCATCGTAATATCAATAACCCTGCTGTACGAAAGTTGCTTAGAAAGTCCCAAAGTAGCGAGCAAACTCAGGCTTGGCTGTCTCATGCTAACATTCAAAACTATAGATTGAACGTTGAACAAAGTGCCCCGAATGCAAAGATAAAAGCGTTAAGTAAAGTGATTTTCGAAGGTTCGCCGGAGAACTTACTTTGGTCCCCACCTTGCAAACCTTACTACCAATTTGACGGTGTATTTAAAGGCAATGAGTCTTTTACCAAGACGCTGCTATTTTCATCGTGGGCGCTTGTGCCAAAGGCTTTAAGTTGCCTGTGGTCTTATGAGGCCGAACGTCGAGTAATAAAAGGGAAGGGTAAAAGGCCTCAGTACCATAGTGGCAAAAATGCTTCACCTCTACTCCGATTTGAAGGTCAATCAACTCTCAACGTATGGCATTTACTTTATCCTTGTAAGTCGCTAGCCGAAGTATCGTATTTAGATGGAAGCCTAGATAAGGTTTTGGCTCAGCAAACCATGTTAATTCAGAGCAAATTAGCCGCTTTAAAGCAATACGAAAGTGATGACAAGACAAACAGCGATTGGTACGTACTCGCTCCTATGTTGCTGGATCGACAAGCTGGGAAGACAGATCATTTCGAGTATTGGTTAGAGGTGATTGAGTCTCGCTTGAACACAGAAGGCCGTACTAAGCATTTTGCCAAAATTAAACAGTATTTTGAGGGGAGTGAGTCATTCTCTTTAGGTAAAATGCCTGATGACTTAGCCAAAGTGCTGGCATATTCAAGCTTAGCTAACCCTGCTACCTGCGCAATGAGGACCATTCAAACTCTATGGTCAGAAGGCATATCTGAATTCGATTTGGTAAGTTACTCTGTTCAATTTGCGGAGCTTACAACCAGACTGTTCAATCATGAATACGCTATTTCCATTGTGAAACGTAACGTTAGACACACTCTGCTATCTGGACAGACGGCTTCGCCTGCTTGGTATAAGGTGTTGGTTTATTGCGCACATGGTAACTACCAATCAATGCTGGATGAATATTGTCACTTACTTGCGACATCAGGCAGCGATGTTCATGCCGCAACAAGTAAGCTAGAGCATGCCATGGGAATACGAAGTTCATCTGAGCAGGTTCACTTCTGGGAGAATAGAACAAAAGCGAAAGATAAATGTTCATCGTCGATGCGTTGTCATTTTGCTGTTCCGCTCGGTAATCAAAAACTCAATGATGATAGTGGCTTGAAACGAGTAGTGAGCGTACGTGACGCGTTTAACTCCCCATTCCGACCATTTGTCTTGAGTTCGACATCGATAGGTCAAGAAGGGCTCGATTTTCATTGGTATTGCCGTCGAGTCGTTCATTGGAACTTACCCAACAACCCCATCGATATTGAGCAACGAGAAGGGCGGGTGAACAGGTATAAGTCGCTTGTTGTTCGTCAACGTATAGCAGAAAATTACACTCCAGATTTTGGCAGCAAAGCGGATGTTTGGGAGCAGCTATTTGCTCAAGCAGCCAATGGTGATGCGAATAAAACGAGTGATATAGAGCCGTATTGGTTTACTCCTAATGGGAAGGCTCAAATTGAGCGGATTGTGCCGACTTATCCAATGAGTAAGGAAGTTGCGAAGTATGCTGAAGTGAAAAAAATACTGGTGCTTTATCGCTTAGCGTTTGGACAACCGAGACAGCAAGAGCTCTTGGAAAGCTTCACAGCTTGCGATATCGAAAGTGAAGAATTTAATCGAGTGAAGGACTCTTTGATCATCGACCTTGCCCCTTTGAATGCTATTTGATTTATCCCCACCAGCGAAAGCTGGTGGGGATTTGCATTTTTTCTATGCACTCAGTCTTGTATTGAGTTATCTCACATTGCCGACTCCCCAATTTTCCCATATTCTCTCACCATTAATTCTGATGAATAAAACCAACATGAGATAACACTCTGAATGGTAGACCAAATTTTAACCTTGAAAGAGGTGGCTGCTTACCTAAAGTTGGCAGAAAAAACAGCATATAGATTAGCAAGCGAAGGAAAGCTTCCTGGTTTCAAAGTCGGCGGTTCTTGGCGCTTTAAGCGAGAAGATTTAGATGCATGGATAAATACGCAAATCCAACAGACTGATCGGTGAGGCTCTCAGTGGACCAAGAGATTCAGAAAGCAAAGCTAAGCCAGCTGTTAGTGCAGTTAAGAGCGCAGCCGAAAACGGCAGAAGTCATCTTTGATGAGCACCAAGAGCTATGGCGCACACTAAGCTTCAGTCAAACTCAGGTGAGGCTGTGGCTTGCTTCATTGCGAGTCGACAACGAGATCAATTATCCAGGCGCAGATTACAACGTTACACCGGATATTTCTTCGCACCTCATTGAGTTGTTGCAAAAAGCAGGTGGGCGAATGCCTTTGGCACAAGTGTTGAAAAAGCTGCCTGCCGGGGTCGTGACCTCAGAACAACAAATTCGCAAATTGGTGCAGCAGCACAGCCAGCTTCAAGTCAAAGGGCCATTTTTGGTTCTGAAAAATTAATTGCTGCATTCAACTCAAATGATCATTAGAGAACAGATTTTAAGAAGACATCATGGCTAAAGAAAAAAAGATAGATCCAACCATTGCGCTCGACGAGCAATTTCAAAAGCTGGTGGCGCAGCATTACGAGTTCACTCAGCCATTGGTAGAACTTCCTGGGCATGAGTTTGCCAAAGCGGGACTTATTCAAGGATTAGTCGAGGGGAACTTGACGCCACCCGTGATGCTGGTTTCACTGCTTGACGGTCATTGGGAATATGCTGCTGATACTGCAAAGTTTGATGATTTGGCATATCAGCTGTTAAGTGATGTTGATGGCGATTGGCCTGTATTTGCCGTCGTGGCAGACGGCAGTAACCATCGTATCCTTGCCCTTTTTGGTGCAGATGGCTCAGACGGCACCCATGGCGTTGATGCCCTCCCAACACTGGAAGAGCTGCGCAATTTTGACCGCCTGGAACGCGACCCTACATTCCGTTGGTCCATGCGCGTTTACACCCGTTTGATGCAGCGTTTTGATGCGTTTCATGAAAATGTCTATCGCGTTACCAAAGATAAGGTGAACGACAAAAATGACATCATCGAAGAAGTGGCCAAGTTACTATTTCTGGAGAGCTTCCGCGTACACCACGATGAAGATCTTACCTTTAAAGATGAAGCCGGTAATACGTTGCGTTTCCGTGATGTATACGATTGGGAGTATGTCGCCAAACACGGTGATAAAGCGGTAGAGCAAATCAAATCTGCGTTTGAAGCATTTAAAAGCCACGAAGATTATGTAGTGATCTCAGACGATGGCTCGCGCAACGCTATCTTTGGTAAAGACACACATTTGCGCCTCTCAGTGGCTAAAAACTACCAAGATTTGCTTGAAGCCATTCAAAACCTTGGGCCAGTTAAAACCAACGATGGCAAAACCGTGAAAGAGCAAGGCACCTTGGGCGATGTGTCAGGTGATTTGCTCGGTCGTGTCTTTGATGTATTCCTGCGCGCTAACTTTGAATCTAAAGGTGGCCTTGGCGTATACCTGACGCCCAACCCAGTAAAACAGGCCATGCTCGAAATCGCGATGCACGATATCGACGATGACGATGAAATGCGCTCGCGACTGGCCAATGGCGATTTTCGTTTTTGTGACCCAACCTGTGGTTCCTTTGGTTTTGGCTCAGTGGCACTCAGTCAAATCGATAAATGGATCGACTTTAAGCTGGTCTTGGCCGACGAAAAAAAACAAGAGCTTAAACAACAGCTTCGCGACAATGCTTTTACGGGCGCCGATGCTGCACCGCGAATGGTGATGTTGGCTCGCGTCAATATGGCGTTGCAAGGGGCACCCAAAGCACAAATTTTCTATACCGATAACTCACTGACGACTCAAGCGCTGAAGCCAAATAGCTTTGACCTTATTTGTACCAACCCGCCGTTTGGCACTCCTAAGTTTGGTAAAGACAAAAAAGGCCAAGAGTCGAAAAAGAACTATGAAGCCAACATGGAGCAAGTCCTCGGTGGTTTCCGCCCAGCGGAAAAAGTGGTCGATAGCTACAACCCCCACTTCGACTATCTAAAAATGAGCTGGAAAGATACAGGCGACTTGTACTTGGATGAAAAAGGTGAGCCCAAATGGGCCGGCTACCGCACCGATTTACGCAAAACAGGTGG
The DNA here is from genome assembly GCF_021852965.1 of Vibrio floridensis. Taxonomy (NCBI): domain Bacteria; kingdom Pseudomonadati; phylum Pseudomonadota; class Gammaproteobacteria; order Vibrionales; family Vibrionaceae; genus Vibrio; species Vibrio floridensis. The sequence goes on from NZ_JAKGCY010000002.1 coordinate 174,341, forward strand.
TACAGATGCAAACCCTGTTTACAGTTTGCAGCCAAGCACCGCAGGTTTGGCGCTAGGCAGCAAACCCGATGGCAAAGGCAATTGGAAGCAGGTGGGCGCCACCATCGACCCAGCGGTATTGTTTATCGACCGCTGCCTACAACTGCTTAAGCCGGGTGGCCGTTTAATGATTGTGTTACCTGATGGCATTTTGTGTAACTCCGGCGACCGTTATGTGCGCGAGTACATTATGGGCAAAAAAGACGAACAAACCGGCGAGTTTGTTGGCGGTAAAGCCATCGTGAAAGCAGTAATTTCACTACCCAGCGACTGCTTTAAGCTCTCCGGTACCGGTGCAAAAACCTCGATTTTATATTTGCAAAAACGCCACGCCAACCCTGATCAGCCTGAGCAGTTTTTACCCGAGCCACAAACCGAGGTGTTTATGGCGGTAGCCGAAACCTTAGGTTATGTGGTGAAAAACAATATCGAAGACTATAACGCCGGTGTCGCTAACGATCTGGATAAGATTGTCTCGGCTTATAAGCGGGGTGAGTGATGTCAGTTGATAAGCTTCGTGGCTCTAAACATATAAACCTTATTGCTCCATCTGACATTGGGCTGTTGATGTCGGCCCAGTCGTATAGGCCAGAGATTACGCAAGCAATTAGGAAAATAAAATCGCTTAACTGGCGTCCACTTCGAGATCTTGTGATTAACACAATAAGTCCAGGGCCACACCCTAAGTATGGTGGAGGCTATCCTTGTTTAAAAACCAAGAATGTTGATGGCCTCCTAGCAACGCATGAACCCGCAGATTATGCCGATGCAAGCGTGTTCAAAGATTTAAGCAAAGTAACCGTTAAGAAAGGCGATTTGCTCATCAACTTGACTGGCGCGGGTAGTATTGGTCGAGTATCTGTTTACTACGGAGATGATAAGCCAATCACTAATCAGCACATCGCACGGATGTCTGTTAAGGCGACTGCAGATGAAGGGTATTTGGCCTGCTTTCTTCGTTCTTGGTGGGGAGAGAGGGCACTTGAACAAGGAGTTGCAGGTAGTACTGGCCAAATCAATATGGTGAATGAACATGTTCGCTCTATTCCTGTTTATTTACCCGATACACTTGCCCAAAAATACATCGGGGATAAAGTTCGCCAAGCAGAGCAATTGCGCGCTTGGGCGAAGCGGTTGGATTCGTTTATCGATGATAGATTTAGCTTTCTAGTTCAGGATTTACCAAGCCCCAAAAAGCATTTTTCGGTTAAACCAGAAGATTTAGTGCCATATAGGATCAATCCTAAACAATATGACCCGATTGTTACTGGTGCCATATCAAAGGCTGAAAAATCCGGTGTATTGCTAGAGAGATTAGAGGGATTAATTGATGCAAGAGGAATCGCTGGCGGCGCAACCCCAAAAGGAGCGGAGTATAAAACGTCTGGAGTGTTATTCTGCCGAGTGCAAAATGTTAAAAAACTCGCTCTCGATCTTTCGGACGCTGTTTATATCACTAAGGATGACGATGAAAGTCTCAAACGGAGTCGATGTGAAAGTTATGATGTAGTGCTGACAATTACTGGTTATCCCGGTACGGCTTCACTTGTCATCGAGGAAGACCTGCCTGTAAACCTGAACCAGCACTCGGTTAGGTTTGGTTGCGCGGAGTCAATAAAGCCAGGTTATCTTTGCGCAGCTGTAAACTCTTCATTTGTAAAGTTGCAGGTTGAGCGTGCTTCAATAGGTGGGACCAGAGACGCGCTAGATTACCCGTCCGTTGCGAATCTTCTTATCCCTAGACTTCATGCTTCTTTAGAAGATGCAATTGATCGCGCGGCTATAAGTTATGTAAGAGCAATTAAAGCTTCAAAAAAGTTAACCGACTCAGCCAAAACCCTAGTCGAAGCCCTAATCGAAGGCCAACTCTCCGAGCGGCAATTGATCCAAGCCCAGCAAGCCTTGGATGATGGCGACAATAGCTTAGATCAAGCGATTTTAAGCAAGCTTAGTAATGCAGGTTATGCCATTGACGGTGCGACACCGCTATTTAGCGATATCGATGAGCTGTATCGCTTGTTGGAAAGCGCAGCCCAAGCCGAGATTGAGGGGTAGCTATGGTGGCGAGCAACATGGATGGTAACGCACAAGTCAGCAGTCTGTTATCCCATGACGTAGCCCAAAGAGGTTGCCAGTTAATTAGCCAGCTTTGGTACAGTGGCGGCTTAGCAGCTAATAAAGCTTCACCGTTGTTGATTGCCATACCTGCGCTAGAAAAGCTGTTGCAGCCGATTGTTGCTGGCGAGACAGAAGGTGAGCTAAAGGAGGGGATTAACGCCTATTGCCTAAGCGCCCCTTTGCTTGATGCTTATAATCAACTCAGCCAACTAGGTGAATGGCAATTAGCGTTGTTGGGTTTAAACCCAGAAGTGCGCACGCATTGGCTTAATTTAGCCGCAGTCCGCTGCCGAGAAGCCGGAGCCATGAATGATCCGCAGGTACTGGTTAAACTTATCCAACAATTGGGCAATTCCAGTGAATGGGTGTTCACGCAGCTGGAAAACACGGGTGTTACTACAGGGGCTGCGCCACAAATTGCCGCGGGCCCTTTGGCGCAACTAGAGCGAGTCTTACTCGGCCATAGCCTAAACGATAATGCGGCCATTCCAGCCTTATGTCGCATATTGCGTGCCTGTTTTACGCTGCACACCTTAAGTGAACAAACCGAAGTGCTGACGCCAATCCAACCGGTCGATACTAGCGCAAAACAGCTCGCCCACAACTGGTGTCGAGGTCGTTTGCTGGCACTGCCGGACGCTTTGCTTAGCGAATACCGCCTTAATCAAACCATCAAACCCGATGCTAATTGGTTGTTGGTGTCTCGTCCTGTCAATGATGAGGCGAAGCTTATTGAGCGCTTCGCCCACCAGCCTTGGTGGTTTTTATTAAGCCTTCTAAGTTTTGTGCAAGATGCATGGGCTGCCGAGCAGCGCGGCGGTTTATTGCTGACTCTGCCAGCCGGACAAAATGCCTTTTCCCCAAGCCAAGTGAACGTGGCGGTGCAAGGCATTGATGGTGATGAAGTCAGCCTAGGCAGTTTGGCAGAGTTTTTAACGCAGTTGCTGGGTGAGCTAAATATCGCGCTTTACCCCGAGCTAACGAATAGCGCAGAAGATATGCAGCGATTGAATCGTGCACTTAGCCCATTAATTGCCGAGTTGCTGGCAAACAAAATCTGGCAGTTCACTGAAGCAGGCCGAGGCGAACCAGGTCATTACCGTATTCACCCCGATTTTAGCGACGCCTGTTACAGCCTGCCGTTAGCGCCGCTGTTTGGCTATAAAAGCCAACATTTGCAACAGGCGATTAAGCAACTGGCCCAAACCAGCTATGCCAACAAAAAAAGTGTCAGTTCAGCTAACAGAATAAACAGTTAAAGGATTTTCGTGATGAGTTTTGAATTAGATGATGTCGTCGTCGATAAGCTAGCCAAGCAACACCGCTGGGCCGCGACGGGTGTATCGGACTATCCACCGCGTGATCCATTGGTTGGTCAAAGCCGCTTTTTTAAGCGCTTTCAAACCTTTTTACACACGGTTGACCATGACGATGATCGCTTTGCCCATGTATTTGCCGTTGAGGCGGAGTGGGGGCGTGGTAAATCTCGTTTAGGCCATGAGCTGGTGGCGCAAATTAACGACTGCTCCAAAGGTTGGTTTGTACGTGACGACCATGGCCAATTACATGATCAGAAACTATTCACTGTTGAAGAACAAGATAAATACTTAGCTCTCTATATTCGATACTCACAAGTGGAGTCAAAGTACCAACAGGCAGATAACTGGTTTGCCTTTGGCTTGTATCAGGCGCTATTGCCACTGGCGACCCAATCCTTTGATGGCTCCATTCAAAGTGAAATTGCTAAACAGGCCTATGAGCGTTTAATGCCGTTCGGTTTTAAATCTGAGTTGCTGGCAGACGCTTTGCAGTTAGACGTAAATCATAGTGAGGAAGAGCTCTACACTGATCCAAACTTGGTGGTAGGTTTAGTTCAAGCCGCCTACGAATTATTAAAACGCTTTGGTGTGCAATATGTGTTAGTTGTGCTCGATGAACTTGAAACCGTCGCTGAAGCTGCCACCTTTGGTTTGGAAGATGAACAAGACAAACGTCTTGATGGCCAAGCCATTCGTTTAATTGGTAAAGCAATTAAGCATGAAGACCCACGCCGTAAACTGCCTTGGCTGCGTTATGTCGCGCTATGTTCGCCACTTTTGGGTCAGCAACTGCGTGAAATTCAATCAGTGGCGCGCCGCTTTGAATTGGTCGAGCTTGAGCACAATGCATTTGCCGATGTATCAGACTATGTCGCCAGCCTACTAAAAGATGGCAAACTGGGTTTTGATTACCCTGCTGGTTTGGTGGAAGCCGCCTATGCCATGAGTGGCGCTAACTTTGGTTGGTTTAACGTGGTCATGGCCAATGTGGATGCGGTACTCAGTCAATATCAACAAGCGGACCGTACTATCGATGATGTGGGTGAATTGTTTGAAGCGGTGTTGGCTGGCTCTGGCCGCGTTGCCAAACACGTGCTCGATAAAGGCGCCATTGAAGGGATTCAAACTCGCGATAGAGCCTTATTAGGCCAGTGCCGCAGTTTGCTTTATGGCCAGTTACCTGTGCGTTTGGCCGATGTAAGCCAAGCGACTGAACTTTTGGCACTGAAGAATGAAGATCAAGAGCCGATAGCCGCGCACTATCGGAAACTGAGCATCGACCGCTTGCAGTGTCGCCAAGCGCTAGAGCAAGCTAAATTTCGCCGCGACAACGATGAATGGTATTACCCTGCGGTAGACCAAGCGCTCAGTTTAGATACCTTGCTGGATAATCTGCGTACGTTCTCGATTAAAGAGCAGGCTGCCAGTGGTGATAAAGGTGCAGTGTTGTTGCCGCTGTCTAAAGGTGAGTTTAAGTACTTATTGAGCTTACTGTACGATCACCCTGCCATTGAATTCGCCGCTGATGCACTATGGCACAAGCTGGTCGGAGAAACTGCCGAGCTAGATGCCAGCGAAGCGACTCACATTGGTCCGAGCGTGGCCATGTTATTACGCTTGGATTTACGCTACCGAAGTGCGCAGCAGAACTCGCTGATCTTTAAAGACCCAAGCATGGGCGATGGTCACGAACAGGCGATGGCGGCGCTCGGTAAACAAAGCAGCCAAAAGCCGATTATTAAAGCCTTAACCCGAGTAACTGGATTTGTGCGGTTGCTGGACAACAACTGGGGCTATAACGAGAACCTGTTGGACAACAAAGCCGGGCAAGACGATGCGCCACTGGCGATTCTAACCGAACCGCGAAGCCGCCAAGGTGGCCTATTCACGCTGGAAGGGTTTAAGTTGCACCCAGAAGGTAAAGCCTTGTTTGCATGGGTGAGCAACCTGAATGAACTAAGCAATCTACATACCTTTGCCGCAGAACACAGCCGCCAAAGTGGCCGCACGCCCGTCTTGGCGCTCACCGCCTCCGCCCATTTAATGGAACAATACAGCCGTTTGGATGACAGCGATGAATTACGCGATGCGATACTGCTGCACTACGTCAACCCAAGTGAAGCGGACCAGTTAGAGCGTATTGGTTTAAGTTTGGATATCTGCCATCAACATGGCGTGTCTTTGAGTCCCGAGAGTTTCACGGCTAAGTTCAAAAACAAGCTGCACGCGCTGAGTACTTTTGCCAACGAGGCAATCCATAAATGGCGCCATCGTTTGCAAAAGCGCGGTTTAATTGCATGGCCGCTAAAAGTGGACGGCAAGCTATCGCAAAATGATCGTGAACTTTTGTTCAAAGGCTGGTATCAGCTAGCTATCGCACACCCAGAACTTAATGGTGTGTTGGATTTACAACAGCAGCATGGTGTACCGGTGGATGAGCTCAGCGGTTTGCTGGACAAACTCAAAGTGCCAGGCAGCTATATGGCGAAGGGATATACCGCTGATGAGCACGCTGGGTTGTTTACAGAGCTAAATAATGTACAGCGCAGCCAAGCACAAATTCCGCTGTTTTTAGCGCGTATTGCTCACCCAAACAAAAAGCATAAATGGCAGTTCGAACGCTTTAAACAGCAGTTCTATTTTGCCTATGTTGCTGAAACCAATATTACCGCCAGAGGCGTGTTTAATGATTGGATGTGGTGGTGTGGCGAGCTGAATTTGCTCACTTTAACCAATCCAAACGAAAAACAAGCAACGTGGGAAAGCTACCCACGTTCCCGTTTAGAAAATGCAATTACCGAGGCGCAAAACTGGTTCAGTGGTAACGACCAAGACAGTTACAAAGCCAACGTAGAAGTAATGAGCCGCGTGTATGGCTATGGCCGCATCAATGAAGTCTTTGCGCCGCTAGGTAAAAACCAACTGGGTTACGCCACGGTAGAAGCCAAAGAACAGCTGGAAAAAGCACAAGCACTCTTTAGTGTTCTTAAGCAACAAGAAGAACAGCTGGAAGAGATCGCCCAAGTGGGTGAGGCTCATATTTTAGCAGGGCTTGTTAATAAGCGCGCTGAAGTGTTGGACTTGGTAGCCAAAGTTAAGCCATTGAACAGTAGCAAACCTACGCTTAAAGATGCGCATATTCTGGATTTGGAAGACAAAGGCACCTCGCTTTACCAGCGAGTTGAACAGGCTTGTTTATTTGCTGAGTTTGTTGAGCGAAGCGCTGAACGCATCAGTAATCGGCTCACAGACCTAATTAATGATGTTGACGCAGATTGCGCAACGCTCAGCCATTTCCCTAAAAGTTTGTATACCAATACATTGCGCACGATTGGGCATATTTTGGATGGTGCTTTAAAAGAGGATGCCAGCAGCGCAACGGGGAAAAAGGAGCAGCAGGCGGGCAGCGATACTTTATTGCACTACCTGCGCAAACTGGATCTAGGTAAAGCGCAAGATAAACTTTCTGCTCTTGCTACTGAAGTTGGTTTAAATCTGCACACGGAACAGCAGTTACCGATGGCTGAAATCCAAGGCAGTATTTTATCCAGCTACCGAAATTGTAAAGAGCGCTTTGAGAAGCTTATCAATAACTTAGATGAGCAAAGCCAACGTGCTCAAAAACTGCAGCAACTGCTCAGTAGTGCAACTGCTGCGTATGAATATGCTGATGATGTTGCTGAACTTCCCAAACTGGCAATGAAGTTGCAATTGATTGAAGACGCAATTGCTGATTTACCTGTTGATGCTGAAAGTAAACGTCAAAGCATGCAAGCCAGTTTGCGCAATGGTCAGTTCGCGGGATTACGTGATTTACCGGAAGAGCTGATGAAATCGGCGCGTGGACAAATTGCGCCTATTCAAGGTCGACTGAACAATATTGAAAATAACCTTGCAGCTGTAAAACGCGATGCCATCGTTCAGGTAAATAGTTGGTTGCCTCTATTAAAACCACTACTGGTTTCGCAGCAGCAACCACTACCTTCTGAGTTAACACTTGCCGATGTGGACAAGTTAGGAGTCAGTGAGCTTGTGATGGTGTGTGATAAAACCCTATCAGATTGGCAAAACCAAGGTGAAGCGATTTTACAAGGCACAGGGCTAACGCTGGCACAGTGGCAGCCGGTTTATGAGGCGTTAAGCCAAAACCAAGAGCCGATGTTAACACCTGAGCAGCAACAAGGTTTAGTCAATAAAGGCATCGTCAAAATGCGTTTAACCTTTGCTTCAGTATTGTAGAGGTCATACGATGAGCTTTTATTTATCGTCGGCATTGGCTAGCAATCGTAAAGGGCGCTTTTTACAAACGGTTGTAGGAGCAATACCACTTGATACGGAGTGGCTTAGCTCGCCACCAGCCAGCGGTTTGTTGTTGGTGCAAGCTGAAGAGTTGAACAAGAAACAAGTTTTAATTGGCTTGTTCCAATGGGCGATGCAAACGGGTTGTTCGGCTTTAGTTATTAACCCGCAGCCCGAACAGCATGTTGAGTTTGCCGAACTGCAACCAACGCTGGATTGGACATTTGCACCCGCTAGCCTGATCTCTGAAGACTCAGGATTAACGGCAGTGCTGGCAAGTGAAACTAACCAAGCCGTTGTTGGTTTTGCTGGTAGTGCGGATCACAGGCAGCATATGGCGGGTGAAGTGGTACATACTCGCTATGTCCGAAAACACAGCAATAGTGGTTTGTTTGCAGTCACGACTTTGCCTTTGTGGTCGCTAAATCTGCTTGATAATGCAGAAGCTTTAGTAGGCTGGCTAAACTGGTTCGTTGATCATGCGGGCGTCGCAACTCCTGTTGCTGAGGAAAAAGCAGAATTGGCGGCGTATTTGCCTGACAATTACGACTTGGTTGTTCTGTTGCTGCTTTACGCTGGGCACGGTAAGAGCCTAGCGGCACTTGTTGACAATGACACAGTTAAGTTGATGTTCGATGTAAATAGTCTTGATGCCATCAAGCGGAGCGAAACATTGCAGCAGCATGGTTTTATCAATGAAGCAGGATTAACTGAATCGGGCAAAGCCTGCTTACAAGCCTCGCAATATTGGGCTTATGCACCGCTACTCAGCGAGCAGTTAGATACGGGAGCGCTATAAGCATGAATGAAAATAAAACAATGAATTTAGCGCAATCACTTGCCATAGACAGTCAGCTCCGCTTACCAGGCAGTGCTGGGCGTTTACTTAAGCAAATTCGCGATATTGAGCAGGTAGCACCACTGTTTCGTGATGCTGGTTTAGTCAAGGCTGTTCCTAAGCCCACGGTAGTGAATTTAAGCGTGGCGGGTATCGCCACTAAATCGTGCCTAGATAAAGCTCTGGGGGGCTTTATTTATGCCAGCGCAGCTGTACGAACAGATTTGTTGATAGAAGAAAACAAGGTCAGTACTTCTGGTTGTGATTCAGTATCTGAACTGGATGATATTGATTTCGAAGCGCAACGAAAGCGGCTTGACCTGATTGAAATTCGCCAAGCGTATCAGCTGGTTGAGAAACAACTCTTGAGCCAAGAGCGCTGTGATTTAATTTTAATTGATACCCCACTGTTCTTAGCTCGCGATATGGCGCCACTGGAGCGGAATGTTCGCCACAAGCAGGAATATGACAAAACCAAGCGAGCAATAGAATTCTTCTGGCAAAACCACCGTGCAAAGCTGTTCCCATGGAATAAGACGGGAGTGGTGTTAGCAAGCATTTTGGCCGAGCGTTTTAGTGCAATTGTGAGTATTGCCAAACAAGATTTACGTACTGAGCAAGGGCGAAAGCAGATTTTAGATTCGGACGGTTTCTCTAGTGAGTTAATGCAAAATTTGGCTGGACTGGACGAAAGCTTAGTGGGTGTTGGGGATTTACGTTTTATTAATGGCATTTTAGGCAACTACTCGCGGACCATTGCATTTCGTTTATCTGAACAAGAGAACCGCATAGAACCAAGCGTCGAAGCGAAGCAAGGCCTTATTGGCTTTCATTTTCGCAGCGCGCGTGGTGGCCAAATCAAAATGGTGCAGCTAGCTGGTGATGAACCTGATTGGCAGAGCGCAGATCTTGATTTAGTGGCATCTCGATTGATGGTGCTTGATATGCAGAACAAAGGCAATGCCATGCCTTTGCCGCAATTACTAGGCTACCAGCAGCTTGGCATTTTGCCGAAGTTTGCCAAGTTTTACCGTCAAGGTTTGCACGGTGCACTTAAAAATAATGATATTGAAGCAGGCTGGTTGGCTGGCTTGGATGAGGGATTGAACAATGGCTTATAAAGTTTTAGGTAAATTAGTCGGGAATACCGGCGATGCCAGCCAGTTAACTATGGTGGTGCAAGACTCGTTTTCAGTGCGTCGTGGTGAATTTGTGCGGATTATGCACCAAGAGCGTAAAGACGAGGGGCAAGTGGCCGTATTAGGTCGTGTAACGAAGATCAGCCGAACCAATATGCTTTACAACGCAGGCTTTGGTGATGGCGTGACTGAGCTTGAGTTGTTGCCAGGCGCGAATGTGACTGGTGAGAACATGTTTGCGCAGGTAGAGCTGGTGGGATACCGCGATCCTGTTTCTCGTCAGATCAAGATCCCGCGTCGCCCGCTTAATCCCGGTACTGCAGTTGAAACCGTAGATTTTCAGTTTTTGAGTGACTTTTACGAGTTCAATGAGCACTCCAGTTTGCACCTGGGTAATTTGGTTGGTTACGACAAAGGTGAAAATACGGTTCCGGTCTTTATTGATGTAAATAAGCTAGTGACAGAGCACATGGCTGTGCTAGCGATGACGGGCTCAGGTAAGTCTTACACAGTTGGTCGTATTATTGAGCGCTTGGTTGCCGTTAACAATGGTACTGTCGTGGTGTTCGACCCTCACGGAGAATACGGCAAAGCTCTGGCTGGTGGTAATCTGCAATTCTCTAGTCTTTTGGATGCAACAGACGATAAGCGCGATCAAGAAGCATTGCCTCTGATTAAACATACTTTTGAAAAGTTACAAGCTGCAGGTGCGGGCATTAAGGTTTTCTCACCACAGCATGAATCTTTTAAACACAAATATGCCAGCAAAAACACACCACTTGCGCTTCAATTCGACCATTTTGAAATGGATGATATTGCCGAGATTTTACCTGGGCTAAGCGAGCCGCAACAGCGTGTGTTGGATGTGGCTATTCGCTATTGGCGCTCGGTGGATAAGACAGAACCTCGTGATATAAACCGCCTACGTTACTTTTTAGGTGATGGCATTGAAGAGCTAAAAGAGTGGGACGACCTCTCTGAAGCGGAAGCTAAAGCTTTGTCAGGTCGAAGCGCTGCTGTTGCCTCAATGAAGCTCTCTCGAGTGCTAAATGAAGCTCAGAGCTTTTACAGTGCAACGATGGCTGAGCCAACTGACATTTATAAAATGGTCGGTCGCCCAAGCAATCAACAAGGTCGGTTGGTCGTTGTCGATTTACAAGGCTTGAGTGATACCGCGAAGCAAGTCGTTTGTGCTCTGCTCTCCAGTGAGATTCTAAAAGCGGCTTCAAGCAAAACAGACCCACTTCGCCCTTGCTTTATTGTCTACGAGGAAGGCCATAACTTTGCGCCAGCTGGTGGTAACGCAGTAAGTCACAGGATCATTAAGAAAATTGCTGGTGAAGGCCGTAAATTTGGTGTCGGTTTTGGCATTGTGAGTCAGCGCCCATCTAAACTGGACTCAGATGTGACCTCTCAGTGCAATACGTTAATTACTATGCGTTTGAAAAACCCTGACGATCAGCGTTTTATTGCTAAAGCTTCCGATATGGTCAGCAAGGCCGACCTGGATGAGTTACCGAGTTTATCAACCGGTGAAGCTTTGGTATGTGGTCGTTCTATTCCGGCCCCATTACTTGTTAAGGTCGGTAGCAAGGCGCTTATTCATGGCGGTGAGTCTCCAGAAGTATTGCGAGTTTGGGGTTCATTTAATGGCTAATCTCCCCATGCCAGCCCTTTCTTGGGTAAGAGAAGCGTTTCCTCTTATGACTAGCGGAGAATTGTTGGATCAAGATGTTCTGGTCCATAGTCTGGGCTGCAGTGTTTGGAATACGTATGGTCATGAGCAATCTTATATGGCAGTAGTGGAGTGCCCGGCTCCAGGCACTTCTGGAGCCGATATTCGTTCAGATTCCGGCTGGTTTGATAAAAACGCGTCAACACCAATGTGTTTAATTGAGTTTGAACGCTTTGATGGCACTTCCCGAGGCCAGCAAAAACTTGAAGAGAAATTGAAGAACTTAATGGAAGCTGCTCAACGTTGGGAGTATTCACCGAAAAGTTTGGTGCTAAGTGCTTGGAGTCAGGGGCTTGTGAATACTCCTGATACGAAAAAACTTAAAGAGATATGCCGCTCAGGGTTTACTTCATCCGCGGGAACCCAAGTAAGGGCATCGAACGATGTTGAAGTCGTGTTTAGCCGTTTCCTGTTTGTTAAAAATCTAAACACTATCGCTTTGGATAGAATTCACTATGAGGTGTTGATATGAATGTAAAATCAGCACACTTTTTACCGGGTACAAACAAGCGATTGGGTGACAAATACCTATTGCTCGAATGTCTTGGTGATGGCAGTCATGGCTGGGTTTGGCGTTCTGAGCGCTTGCATGATGGCCAGATTGTTGCTGTAAAAATACCTAAAGATATAACTAGGGAAGACCGTCAGCTCGCTGAGGGTAAAGAGTTATTGCAGGTAGAACCTCACGACAACATTGTACAAATTTTTGATATGGGCCGAATCGATAATGAGTGGTTCTATATTGAAATGGAGTATTTCCCTAGTCAAACATTGGCGCAAAAGCTTGATGATAGACAGCGCAATTTTGGCCAAACCTATGAAAGGTTGTTCAGAATTTATCGACAAGTGCTTTGTGCTGTTCAGTATTTATCTGAATTGCCTGTCCCTATCTCACATGGAGACATAAAACCGCATAACATCCTTGTTGGTGAACGAGATCTGGTCAAACTGACCGATTTTGGTAGTTCTGCGTTACCGGAAGAAATATATGTTCGTACTCGGGAAAACGGTGGAACAGTGTTGTATTCCGCGCCTGAGTTTTCTAACGTGGATAGTCGAAGAGGGAGCTTAGAAGAGCTATTGCTCGGGGATGTCTATAGTTTAGGTGTTTTGCTATATCAGCTGCTGACAGGTAAGTTGCCTCATGATACCCCTGCCCAAGTCCAGCGCCATGCACCTTTCAAGCGTCCTACCGAGATTAATAGTTCTATCCATGCGGATTTGGAGCAAGTCGTACTCACGTGTATGCAAAAACGACCGGAGGAGCGCTTTTCAACTATCTCGGCTTTGATGTCTGCATTCGATGCAGCGACACAGAAACAGTTGAAGATTGGAGCTACCGCTCCTGTTTTTCAGTCAAAACCAGATCAAGATTGGTCGAGTGCGGTTCTTGAGGCGATGGCTGAACAGTCATACAAGAAAGCAGCTCAGTTAGCGTCTCAAGAGTACAGCCGTAGTAAGGATCTTCAAGCTCTCCACCAGCAGTTGATAGCGTTGTACCGGGACAATAGGCTCTTCGACTTTGAAAAAGTGGTAGAGAACAATAGGTCATGCTTACTTGAGGGAAAGCTTACTCAATCTGCTGAGTTGTATGAGCTGATTGTTAAGGCAAGTCTGCAGTTAAGAAATATTAACCAAGCTCAATTTTGGTTGCTTCAGAGAAAACAAGTCGGAGAAGAAAACTCTGCGACTATGTATTTAGAGTCTTCCATTCTTGGTCTTGAAGCCAAGTATCCAGAAGCGAGAGCATTGTTAGAAAAGGTTAACCAAGCCACGCCAAGAAAGCTTCACGTGCTTACTCAATTGATTCAGGTTTGTGAGCAAATGCGGGATTACTCTGGTGCGGTCGGTTATCTCAAAGCCACCCTGCGAATGTTCCCCGATTGTGCGCAACTGGCTGATAAGAAAAAACTGTATTCGAACCTAGGTTTACTCTAATGCGTTTTTAACTCACGCTGAGCATTGAAACATACCGAGGAGGGGCTTGACCCCTCTTAGGAGTACTTAGGCTGACTTCTCATACGCAATACATCTTCAAAGGAAATTGCCTTGTTAAATCCCACTGATGTTCAGCGAGCTATAAATCAAAAATCACTTGATGAAATTGAGGCTTACTTATCAACGCGTGGTAAATCTCGCGTTTATGAAGGTGCTAGAAACCTGTCTCTCAATGTATCAGACGATTACGGTGAGCGCTTCTTAGTTGAGCTCATTCAGAATGCTCATGATGCACCTGGTAAATCAGATAAATTAGGAGAGATAGCGCTTGTTTTTGACCCAGAAGAGTCAGACTTTGGTTGTTTATATGTCGCCAATAGGGGGGATGGATTTGCCTGTAGTGGAAGTATGAAGTTTAGATTTAATTCATGAAGTCTGACTAATTGCTATGGCTTGCTTTAAGTAATACCCAAGGTAATACATTTAAATTTAATTATTTTAATTTCAAATAAAAATCAATAAGTTGAGGGTCTAAGTCTGCTGTCTCACTCCATTCAAGTTTAAAGACGTCCTAGGGCGTCTTTTTTCTTGTCTAAAATTTCTAAAAATCAATAAGTTACAGTCCGTATTCTTCCGGATTCATCCAACCAAATCTACTGTCTCAAGTAATACCCAAAGTAATACCCACGCTGTTTTTCTAATGCATACGATAATGAATGAAGTTACTGCGTCATAACCTTTTTCAGCCTCGCAAATGTCTTCATCGAGTCATTGGCTGGCATTAGCTCGTAATCTGGGTTGTTCGCTTTTAGCCAGTAGCGCCCTTGTGCATCCTTCTGCACGACACGTAGTAGGTACTGATTCTCGCCCGAGCTATCTTGGATTTCGATAGCCATGGTGTTGCCTGTAATGGAGCCAGCGGATATTGGCGTCACAAACTCGAGTAACAGCAAATCGCCATCTAAAATGGGTGTCTTGCCACCGTTCATCGAATTGCCAGAGGCTCTGGCCAAGAAATGTTTTTGAGGATTGAGGTTAGCCATATCAACGGGGATGTGTTCAACCTCTTCGTGAGATCCAGTCTTAAAATGACCACAAGCGATCTTAAGGTTTGGGTAGTAGGGCAACAAGGTTCCTTCATTGGCTGCCTCTGCTGGAGTGGTCGGTTGTGCCACTGTTTGATGGGTCTGTTTAGGTGGCCTGTCTGAATACTGAGCAAGTTGTAGGTCCACGAGCTCTTTGACAAAGTCATGAAATGCTTGCTGCTGGAGTGGGGCAACATCAAAGTCTGCTTTGAGCTTTCCGTCGGCAAGCTTAAACCAAACTCGACTCTTGGTTTTGTTTCCACCTACAAATGCGTTGATAGGGTTACTAAGCCAATATTTCAACCATGCCTGAGAGTCTGCGGTTAAGCGTTGGTTGATCTCTGACAGATCGGATGCCTTTAGCTTGGGATAACGAGAGAGCACATGCCAACTTTTACTAGCGAGCGCTTCAATACTTGGAGCATCTCTGAACCCATCCAGCTCGAGGTAGGCTTCAAGTAATATCGCTTTAAAACTCTTGGTCATGCTTGCTTTTTGAATGGCATTGGCAAAGAAGTCACGATGTTCGCGAACTAGGTAATCTAACTCCGGATCCTTGTCCATACTTGCGACCAGCTCTAGCCAACTACCGTGCTGCTTGTTCACTTTGGCAAGGTCGTAACCTGCTCGGTAATACTCGACTGCACGAGGTCTATGACCCAAATGGTTGGTCAAATGTTCAAATTCTTCTTGAGCAGAATAGCGAAGCTGCTTTGTCAGCGTTTGCCAAAAATCGATGATTTTCGGATCGATGTTGGTAAAGCAACCTTTGCCTAATTCGGGCCGTGTTTGTGACTTATCACTCAACTGTTCGAGTGAGCTTGATGTGCTGATCCCTAAAATGTCTTTCTTGTTCAAAAACGAGCGATGGTTCCCAATGAAATCCAATACCACCAAGTGTGATTTGCCTTTGTTACGACGAAGTCCTCGGCCCAATTGTTGAATGAAAACGATGTTGGATTCAGTCGGGCGCAGCATTAGCACGGTATCGATTGAGGGTAAATCAGTCCCTTCGTTGAACAGATCAACCGAGAAGAGAATTTGAATTTCTCCTTTATCCAGCATGCTTAACGCTTCATTACGACGAATGGAGGAATCACTGTGTACAGAAAGCGCCCTCAAGCCTTTATCTGCAAAAGTTTGATTGAAGTGCTGCGCCATAAAATCAGCGTGCTTTTTGGATACACAAAACGCCAAGGTGCGAGCTTGTTGCCTGTTTTGCCAATGTTTAAAAATATGTTTGGCACGTCGTGTGGTTGCAAACTGGGCGTCAAGGGCGGTGGGGTCAAATTTACCATTTCGCCATGGGATCTCTTGATAATCGACCGAGTCATCCCAGATGCCGTAGTAGTGAAAAGGCACAAGAATTTCATCATTGATACCATGCACTAAGTTACGTTCAAACACTAAGTTGTCGTTGCAAAGTGAGAGGATGTTCGCTTGGTCTGTACGTTCTGGAGTAGCAGTTAGCCCGAGTAAAAATTTAGGTTCAAAGTGATTGAGAATATTAAGATACGTTTTGGCGCTCGCATGATGAAATTCATCAACCACGATGTAATCAAAGTAGTCGGGCGAAAAGTGTTTGAGTTGTGCTGCTTTACCTAAACTCTGCACTGAGGCAAACAGCATCTCTTTGTTTTTTTGTTTGCTCTTACCGTGATAGTAGCCTGCGGATTTTTGGGGCCAAAGTTTAGCGAAAGTCATCAGTGCTTGAGTCAGAATTTCTTCGCGGTGAGCAACGAACAGAACTCGCTTTGCTTCCAGTTGTTTCGCATCAAACGCAGATAACCAAGTTTTCCCCATGCCAGTGCCCATCACAACCAATCCACGAACATTGCCTTTTTGACGAGTCTCGCTGAGTCGTTGCAATGCGTCTAACTGTGCCGAGTTGGGTGAATATTCTTCGTTATCCAATAGCGTCGTATCACCGACTGCTGAAAGCTTGGGTGGTGTTCTTCTTCTGATGTAGCTGTCAATCCATTCATCCGTCAGCAATATGGCAGATGGATGATGAAACAGTTTGTCAAACTGTGTTCGGATATTGTGAAACTGCGCCGCTTGAGGGGAGTTGTCTGGTTGCTGGTAATCTAAACGTAGGCACCATTCATGGGCATCGGTGAGTGCGGTTTTACTGATGTTGTTAGAGCCAACAAAAGCAGCTCCTTGGTAAATGGAACGAGCTTCATCGCTGCGAACAAAGATGTACGATTTGAGGTGAAAACTGCGGTTATTGGTTTCAAAAATCTTAATTTCTATCTCATCTCCTTCTAGTTCGATCAGAGAACGCAACGCAATAGGATGAGTGATGTGCAGGTAATCTGACGTTAGGATGCGCAGCTTTAAGGCCTGTTGGCGTGACTTTTTTCGTTCAATCGCCTCGTGAATGCTTGGTAGAAGCAAGTCTAGACCAGAGGGTTGAATAAAGGACACTGCAATCTCTATCTCGGTCGCATGGTTGATCGCGTGGATCAACTGCGGCAGCAGAGGGTCTTCACCACCAGTGGTTAATAAGCTGTCTTTGAGAGTAAGCGACTGATTTGGCATCGACTCTTTCCTAACTATCGTCTAATAAGGATGGCGTTGAGCCATTGTTCCGATTCTCGACCCGCTCTTACGTCTGACGTGATCCAAGTCTGCTTGATCGTTAAAGGTGATGTAGTGAGTGTTGCTTGTAGCTTGTTTTCATCCATATCGGTAAAAAAACGTCCGTTACGTACTTGAGCCGCTTGGCCATATTTGAATGAACAGTAAAAGATACCCTGCGGTTTTAATAACTGACTTAGCGCTAAAAAGGTAGCCGCTAACTCTTGGTCTGGTACATGAAGCAAAGAGGCGCAAGCCCAAATTCCATCAAAACTATCTGACTCTGCACTGAAGGTGTCAAACTTGGCATGGATGACGTTTTGTCCTAAATGGCGAGAAGCCAGTTCTACCAAGGCTTGATTGGCATCGAACGCCGTCACTTTAAAGCCTAGATCTCTAAAATGTTTGGAATCACGCCCAGAACCACACCCCGCATCAAGAATTGCACTATGTGGATTCAGATGTGGAAGAAACTGGTCATACAGTTTCTGAACATCGACGCTTACGGTCGACTCGAAGAAAGATTGAGCATTCTTGGTGTAATATTGGTCGGTGATGTTCATGGAGCGGACGGCCAGCGCATTGAAAGAGACTATTTTGCACTATCTGTTCTCTTTCTTCCACGTGGTACTGCCGTTTGCGTGATATTAACCTATTGATTCTGTTTAAGAGAAACGGTTTTGTCGCTTACACCAATGACACTAAATTAAGAAAAATATTCATCAAAGAATTTTTCTTGAACGGTACAGGTTACGGTGATTTGAAGATGCTCGTTCATTGTCAGGCTGTAGTGGTCTACTAAAATTGGCCGCGTTTTTAGAGTTTTCCCAATACAGGCCTTTGTTCATATCTGCACAAAAGCAATGCATTTTTGGATTTGGTTCGGGATGGCCTTAAATAAGAGACCATCCTTTTTGTATACAGCCACTTCACTAAATATCGAGCCGCAAGTTTTCTTGTATTTCATCTATTAGTGTTTTTGGTACATCCCATTCCTCAGCAAGCTGAGGCCAAGTTGATACGTGCTCAATCGTTGTATCAATAATGTCGTCGATCTTTCTCTTGTTAAAAATAGGGCTTAGTTTCTCTAAGCTATAGAAATCACTGCGTGTAAAGTTATCTCTTTTACCATTCAAGCTCATCCAATGGCTGTTCACCCATTTACTACCTGGTTTATAGCTATAGGCTAAATCATAAGCTGGTGCGAGAGACCATTTGTCTTTTTTTAGCCTGTCTTGTTTCAACATAAAGGCAAAGTTCTTTGAGTGGTCGTCATGATTTCGAGCAATGATATTGAACGTCATGCGCTTGAATAGCTGCTCAGCGTCAACAGCGGAAAGCTTCAACTGTCTGGCAATGCCAAATAACTCTGCGTAAGAGAATGACCCTGGCTTTTTATAATCAATGTGGGCAAGACCGTTTAGCGTTTGTACGTGTACCTTACTATTTTTAATTCGATCAAACCGCTGTGTAATAAAGTGTCGTCGATTGCCTTCATGGAGTAAGCGGCATGGCATCATATCGATACCGCATTCGTTGGCCATTAAATGATAAACAAACTCCATTGCTCCATAACCTAATGGGTCACCGAAGGTTTCTTGATTTTTGTTATGCTCACTAACACCATCAAACTTCATCAAATAATGAGTAAACCCACTTGGCACGTTGGTTTGGCCGGAACGGACTTGAGTAAAATCTTCATTAAATGCTATTACGGCTTTCGGTCTTGCGCCGCCCGCGCTCATACCAACAGATAATAAAGACATCATTGCTTCTCTATCGTCTTGGCCATTTTGTTTGAGCTCTACTTCAAAATTACCTCGTGAATCTAAGATTTCTTGTGCAATTGAAACGAGCGATTGGATTTCTACCTGTTGTGAAGCATTTAAACTTCGTAACTTTGTCGCTGGCGCATATTCAAGAGCGCCCATGCCTCGCTTTCCCGTATATTGGAGGCGTTGCAGTGGTGTAATGTCACTTGGTGAACGGCCCTGACTTGCAACCCATGCGTTGAGAACCGCGTTACCAAAATCATCGGGTAAGGAGTCAGCAATTAAACCTGGAAGTCCTTTAAAGGTATTGAAATCCAATTCGGGAAAGCGATAGATACGATTCGATAATGGCATTTTGATTGGAGACAGCTCGACCCCCTTTTTTACAAAGCTGGGATCATATTCAAATGACCCAAGTCCCTTTTCAGTGTCAAAACTCACAGCGCCAACGAGATCGTCTTGGTAAGTTATTGTAAGGACTTCCATTACCATTCTGGTGTTTCCTCATCTTTATTACTGCGCTGTCCAGAGGCTCTCTGCCTTTTCTTTCCTTGCAGTTTGGCCAGCTGTAAGGGAGAAATTTCTTGTTTAGGGATAAAGAGATCAATTTGTTCTGTAAGGTCTAATGCCATTAATATCGCAATCATGATATCGAGCTGCACTTTTCCTTTTTCTGCATTCAAAACCGTTTTGCGGGCAATGCCAGCAATTTCTGCAACTTCAGATTGTGTTAGGTCTCGATTTAGTCGAGCTTGCTTCAACCTATCGCCGATCTCTTCTGCTAATGCTGCGGCTGTTACATGTTTCACTCTAAAGTCCTATTTCGGTTTCATTGTTTGTGTTTTGTCTGTGTAATGTCCTTAATTTAGGACCTTATGTTGGTACTGTCAATGATTGCCTTTAGTGTTCCATTTTGGTGACATTAAGTATCTTTAAGTCTAGTAAAGTAACTATTTTTGGACTTTGTGATGTTTGTGGAAAATCTCTTCTAGAGGGGAGTGATGGAAGGCTCTTTGGAGGGGTTACCAGAAGCTCAACGGCTCCAACAAGAATTGAAAAGGCGGCATGGCTATCATGCGCTCTCTATCAGAGGCAGCACTGAACAAGCTTACAGGGCTTGGTATGACTGAAACGAAGTTGAATGCCTAATTATCGCAAGGGTGCCGATTTGAATTGTGGGTACACGTTAAAAGTGACAGGTGATTGTTAAGGTGGTGCTAGTCAATCTTTCTATCGGCTTTCATGTCTTCATTATTATTTGATATAAACGTACGACAATAAATTGCTCTTGGTTATGAAAAGGATTCGTAACACATGGTATAATCTTCGGCTGTAACATGCTCTGGTAAAAGAGATTTGTAGAATGTTCCGCTGTGGTGCCTTTCCCCTCTTAACCCATTGTCAGAAAAATAGTGAACAAACAAAGAATAGAAGGAACGAACAAACATGAAATGTCCAAAATGCAGTTCTGATTTTGAACAGCTTCAAACACCGCTAGGTGATGTAGAAAGATGCACGGAGTGTAAAGGGCTGTGGATTGACGCTTATGAAGTTGAAGCGATGAAACCTCTTGCAGATGTCATCGATTCAGGTGATGAAGAGATCGGTAAAGCATTTAACGTGATTGACCGCATCAATTGCCCGGTTTGCCCCAACAACCAGTTACTGCGGCTTAGTTGATCCAAAACAGCCTCACATTTGGTTTGAAAGCTGCCCAACGTGTAAAGGCCGTTTCTATGATGCAGGTGAATTCAAAGATTTAGCCACTCTCGACCTTTCTGACTTTTTCAAAAAGTTTGGCCTAGTTGAACGCTTGTAGACTTCACATCAGATAATGAGGCGGGTTTCCATCGCTTGGTATAGTTAGCTAAGGGATCGGAACTCGCTGATGTTGATGCATGGACGTTGGAAGATACGGCGACCAAGATCAGATTGGTTCTTATTATCCCATCACGGAGCAAACAACATGGAATTAGTTGTCCCTTCACCAGAGCTTGAGCTTGCCTTTGCGCATTTTTACGACGATTTTGCTCAGAATGATCGTGAAAATGCGGACTATTATCTTGAGGGAAAAACAGATTTTTCAACGTATGTTCAGCGTTTGTTGAACATGTTTTGGCGCAGTAAATAACGTGTGTAAGAAAATGGATAAGCTCATTGCCCTCATCAAAGAAGACCGAATGAGAACAGAGGCGTTAGGCCATGTGGCCGAGTTGTCATTACCTCAGTGTTATATTGCCGCAGGCTTTGTGCGAAATTTGGTGTGGGATTCATTACACGGTTTCGTCACTCCCTTGAATGATGTTGATGTGATCTACTTTGATCCTACAGAGTCAAACCCCGATGCTTATCTGCAATATGAAGCGCATTTAAAAGCGCGTATGCCGCAGTTCAATTGGCAGGTTCGCAATCAAGCCAAAATGCATCTTCGTAACGGTGATGAGCCGTATCAAAGCGCGGTAGATGCCATGCGTTATTGGCCAGAGAAAGAAACGGCGGTGGCCGTTCGGCAAGTGGCGGCGGATCACTATGAATGTGTTTCGGCGTTTGGGCTTGAATCTCTATTTCGTGGGCATATCACGCACAATCCAAAGCGTTGTTTGGCAACGTTTGAACAGCGCGTCACTTCAAAAGGGTGGTTGGCGCGCTGGCCCAAGTTAGTGGTGGTGTTGTAACGTGGTGGCCATCAACACGGGTATGGATGCTTTCTAATATCTTAGAGATATTTTTGCCAACGACGCTTTTTGTTGAGCGATATGATTAGTTACCACATACATATCTTGAACTTGATATGTCAATCGTTGCCATGACTGGCCTATCAATTCTCCCTCCTCTTTAAGCACAATTTTTACAGTGTTTTTTTTGCCGATGAAAGGAGTATAGTTGGCGTTAACCCAATGTTTTATCGAACTATATTATTCAATCTTTGCTCAGTTATTAGTCATAAATGGCTCAAAAATCAATAGGTAAAACAGGGTTGGTAATAACAAAGCAAATAGCGCAATGTTTGCTGTAAGCCGTAATAAAAAGGCAAGTGCGAGAGAACTGGCCGACGAAGGAGAACACCATGATCAAGATCGCTTTTTTTAGCGCGAAATCTTATGACGAAGCCTCGTTTA
The DNA here is from genome assembly GCF_021852965.1 of Vibrio floridensis. Classification (NCBI taxonomy): domain Bacteria; kingdom Pseudomonadati; phylum Pseudomonadota; class Gammaproteobacteria; order Vibrionales; family Vibrionaceae; genus Vibrio; species Vibrio floridensis. Next base: position 196,325 of record NZ_JAKGCY010000002.1, read on the forward strand.
ATAAAGTGAATGGCAACAAAGAGTATGAGTTTCACTACCATGATTTTCGCTTGCGGCTAAAAACCAGCAAAATGGCTCAAGGTTGTGATGTGGTCTGTGCATTCGTCAATGACGATCTATCTGCCCCTGTCCTTGAGCAGTTAGCGCTTGGTGGCACAAAGCTGATTGCGATGCGCTGTGCTGGGTTTGATAAAGTCGATCTGCAGGCGGCCAAAGAACTGGGTTTGCAAGTGGTGCGAGTGCCAGCGTACTCTCCAGAGGCGGTAGCGGAACACGCGGTTGGCATGATGATGTGTCTGAATCGTCGCTTGCATAAAGCCTATCAGCGAACTCGCGATGCCAACTTCTCGCTTGAGGGGTTAGTTGGCTTTAATTTCTACGGCAAGACCGTTGGGGTCATTGGTACGGGGAAAATCGGCCTTGCGACGATGCGGATTCTAAAAGGATTAGGGATGGAGATTCTTTGCTACGATCCTTATGAAAATCCGCTGGCCATCGAAATGGGCGCGCGCTACACCACTCTCCAAGAAATTTACCAAAGTGCCGATGTGATTTCACTGCATTGTCCGATGAGCAAAGAAAACTTCCATTTACTCAATGAACACTCGTTTGAACAGATGAAAGATGGCGTGATGATCATCAACACGAGCCGCGGTGAATTGCTTGATTCAGCAGCGGCGATTGAAGCGCTGAAAAAAGGCAAAATAGGTGCGTTGGGCCTTGATGTTTATGACAACGAGAAAGATCTGTTCTTCCAAGACAAATCGAATGATGTGATTGTCGATGATGTGTTCCGCCGTTTGTCTGCGTGCCACAACGTTTTGTTTACTGGCCATCAGGCCTTTTTAACGCATGAAGCGTTGAACAATATTGCCTCGGTAACGCTTAACAATGTCGAGGCTTTCTTTGCTGGCAACACCTCTGGCAATGAGCTGGTGGAATAACGGCCGCTGATGGGTTGTGTGAAGCAGTGTCACTCTTATTGAGTGGCACTGCTTTTATTGTTTTTTGGCGTGTTACGCTTTGTTACAACTGGCCCCATTGCCAAGGTAGGTGGTTGCTGATTTACTAAATGTCCCTAAGCAATAGAGGTATATTTTTTAATGGACGACCCCAGTCGACGAAACACCCTTCTGAATTCCACTGATGTGGAGTTTCCCCTATGTTAGAACTGTTCATGCAACCCGAAACGTGGGTTATTTTTGCCACGTTGTTTGCCTTGGAGATTGTACTTGGCGTAGATAACGTCGTATTTATCTCTGTTTTGTGTGAACGATTACCACCTGAACAACGCAAGTTTGCTCGTAACATGGGTATTAGCCTTGCGGTTTCTGCGCGTATCGTGTTGGTCTTTTCCATCTCGTGGGTGATGTCTCTAACGCAACCGATCTTGTCATTTCAAGATGTTGAATTCACTGGCCGTGATGTGATCATGATTGCTGGTGGCGCATTCTTACTGGCTAAAAGTGCCAAAGAGTTGTGGTCTTGGTTAACACAGCATGAGCATGCACATTCCACCCACGTCAGAACGGGTTTGGCTGTGGTATTGCTACAGATTGTAGCGGTGGATGCCGTTTTTTCTATGGACTCCGTTATCACGGCGGTTGGCCTGACCAATGAAGTGCCTATCATGGTCGCCGCCATTTTAGCCTCGGCAGTGGTGATGGTGCTAACGGCTGAAAAGATCAACCATGTGGTGACTAAGTACCCAGGTTTCAAAACCTTGGCGTTACTTTTCCTGATCCTATTGGGAGGGTTGCTCATGGCCGAAGGTTTCGCAGTTCACGTGAATAAAGGCTATGTCTACTTCGCGATGGCTTTTGGTTTGATATTAGAGCTTTGCCACATTCAGTTGAAGAAAAAGCAAAAGGTGAATATTCGTCGTATTCGTCCGTTAAACGTGTCTATTCAAGGCGATCTTATCCGAGGGTAAAACGCTAAAACTAGGCTATGAAGTAAGGCTCCGAAAGGGGCCTTATTACGTTGAGAAAGTCTTACAAAAATATCGATAAAACGGCTTGAACCAATGCCACTCCGTCCTTCTCGCGAACGCTTTAGGATGGGTCCCCGCCTGCGCGAGGATGACAAGAAAAAGACGAAAGAGACAGGCAGACAAGAGACGGCTCGGGAGAGAGTTGAGTGCTTTTGTCTCCAGAAAGCTTGCCTCTTAAAGACACGACAGATGTTAATCCGCTTAGAGAGCAATTTGGGACACTTTTTAGCTAGACGAATTGGTCATACTGGCGCCATGTTCATTTATGGTGCCTATCATGCCTCTCAAACATCCCATCTCTTTGCTGACAGTGATTCGGTTTCATCCCTTAAAGGTTGCCGCGACTTGGATCATGGTGCTGGCGGAAAACGTCATGCTCGTTTTGCTGCCACTGTTTATTGGTTACGCCATTGATGGTGTATTAAACCAACGCTATCACCCTTTGATGCTGCTGGCGCTGCTGCTTTTGGTGCTGGTGCTCATTAGTGTTGCACGGCGTTTTTACGACACTCGAGTGTATGGTTCGATTCGGGTAAAGCTGGCCAATCTGGTTGAGCGCAATTTGCGTGATTTGCCTATTTCGGCCAAAGACGCACGCTTGACCATGTCCCGCGAGCTGGTGGATTTCCTCGAGAAAGATTTGCCCTCCTTACTGACGGCGGTTGTGCAGCTTGTCGCGACGCTGGTGATTCTCTCTACGTTCCATTTTTCTTTGGCACTTTGCATGCTCTTTTCTGGGTTACTGATGCTCGTTATCTATGGTGCGTTCCACCGCACGTTTACCCAACTCAACGGCCAATTTAATGATCAAGTCGAGCAGCAGGTTAAGTTGCTTAGCGGGGTTCGCTTGTCTGCGCTCAGGGGGCACTTTGAACGTTTAAAGCAATGCGAAATCAAGCTGTCGGATACCGAGGCGGTGGTGTACGGCCTGATCTTTATGACCTTGTTTGGAGCGGTCATCGCGAACTTATGGATGGTGAGCTTACTGGTTGAACCGACCGCAGGCCAAGTGTTCTCGATTGTGACTTACTCACTCGAGTTTGTCGAAACCGCGGTGATGTTGCCCATCACGTTGCAAACCCTTTCACGTTTGACGGAGATAAGTCAGCGCCTCAATTACAGCGCCCTGCCACAAAAGGAGATGCCCTATGAAATTTAGAAAACCACTCTCAGTGCTCGTTGGTTTGGCGGCGATTTTGATGGCCTTGGTGGTGGTGGATGAACTGGCCCCTGAACCGAACGAAGCGGCAGAAAAACAGGCACTACTTAGCCCAGTGTCGGTACTGGAAGTGACTCCGTCACTTCATCAATCGAGGTTAACGCTATTGGGGATAACCGCAGCGCGTTGGCCAGTACAGTTGAAAGCCTCCAGCAGTGCGCAATTAAAATGGTTGGATGAGCGGATTGAACCGGGGAGTTTGGTTAAACAGGGGCAGGTGTTAGCAAGGCTAGATACCGCCGCGGTGAATGCAACGTTAGCGCAATCGTTGAGTGTTGTGAAACAAGCCGAACTGGAGTTGCAGCAGGCTCTGCATGAACAAACGGTGGCGCTCAAAATGTTGAACAGCAAAACCAGTTCCTCCTTTGCTCGTCGAGAACCCCAAGTGCTGGCGGCGCAAGCCAACCTCACTCAAGCAAAACAAGCCTATGTGAGTGCGCAGAAATTATTGGAAGAGTCGGTGATCACCGCGCCGTTTGATGCGGTGATCATCAAGCGTCATATCAGCCCCAGAGAGTGGATCGAAGCGGGACAAGTGACGTTTGAACTCGCGGCCAGCGACTCCATTGACGTTGAGTTACCCATTTCAGAAATGCACTGGCAGCAAGTTCAAGTGGCACTCACGGAGCCGAGTATTAGCGTGGTGAACCGTGCTGGCCATCGCTGGCCTGCTAAGGTGCGCTATGTTTCTCCGTTGGTGGATTCCAGCACTCGTCAAAGGCAGGTGGTGCTTGCGGTTCAATCTCCCTATCAAAACAAAGCGAAGTTGTATCCCAACCAACAAGTTCAGGCGGAGATCGATTTAGGCTTGAGTGAGAATGTGGTTAGCGTTCCGTTAAGCGCAATGACTCGAGACGGGTATGTCTGGACGCTGGACAGCAGCGATCGTTTACGTAAAGAGTCAGTCACATTCATCGAGCAAGGTCACCAGCAGCTCAACATTCGATTTGATGCGCAAAGTGCGCAGGTGCGTCGAGTGGTGCAATACCCGCTCGCGTCGATGCTAAGTGGCAAACAAGTCGCGCCAGTGGTTTCTGAACAGGACCCTGACACCATGATGGTTGGGCGCGTTGCTTCAGAGCCATTGAGCTTAGAGAAGCAAATGTCACTCAGCGCGGAAGAGACGATAAGTAAGGAGTCAAACGAATGAGTTGGATGACCAAATGGTTTATTACCAATCCTGTTGCTGCCAACTTATTGATGATGGCGATTGTCGTGAGCGGTGTGCTCGCGTTCGGGCAACTGCGCGTTGAGTCGTTCCCACAAATCGCCCCATCATCAATCAGCATCACGGTGGCGTATCCTGGCGGCACGGCGCAACAGATAGACGAGAGCGTGACACAACGAATTGAAGAGTCGATCAGCGGCATTGCCGGTATCAAGCAGATCACCAGCCAGTCGAGTGCAGGTCTTTCGCAAGTGATTGTGCGCAAAACCAGCACTACGGAGTTAGATTCGCTGTTGGATGACATTCGCAACCAAGTCAATGCGATTAATGGCTTTCCGGTGCAGGCGGAAAAGCCACAAGTGGTGCGCAACGATTTTACCAATTTGGCGGCGTTTGTGGTGGTGTCGGGGCCAAGAACGGATGACGAGTTGCAACCCATTGCCCAGCAGCTTGAGCAGGCGTTAAAAAAGCACCCACGCATTTCAAAGGTCTCAAATTGGGGAACTCGAACCTCACAACTCATCGTCGAGCCTGATCCCGAACAACTTAAGGCATTAGGATTGAGCTTGGAAACGTTAGCCAGTTTAGTTGAACAGAGTTCACTTGAGGCGCGCAGCGGTGAACTCATTAGTGATGTGGGGCGAATCGTGATTCGTGGCGATGGTTATGCGGATGATTTGCAGAAGCTCAAGCAACTGGTGGTGATGTCAGGCAGCAGTGGCAAAATACGCTTAGGTGACATCGCCAAGATAAGCCGAGGCTATCAATACAGTGGTGCCATTGTACGAAATAATGGGGCTAATGCCATCGCGCTTTTGGTGAGCACCAGCCAAACCGACAACCTGCTAAAAGTGAGTGAGGCCATAGAAGAAACGCTCAATGTTCAGCGAGCGATCATACCGTCGGACATCACCTTGAACACCATGGCAGATATGGCGCCCTACATTGAAGACCAGTTGTTTCGTCTAAGTGAAAATGCGTGGCAAGGCTTACTGATTGTCGTCGTTTTATTGGGGATTTTCCTCGAAATCCGACTCGCCTTTTGGGTGGCCATGGGTATCCCAATTGCGCTTGCTGGCACGCTTGCGGCCATGCAGTGGTTTAACTACAGCATCAATGACATCACCTTGTTTGGCTTCATCTTGGTACTCGGTGTGCTGGTGGACGATGCGGTGGTGGTGGGAGAAGCGATCCACGAAAAACGAGCGAGCCATCTCAGTGGTAAAAACGCGGCGTGGCAGGGCGTGCACTCTGTGTCCGTGGCCACCGTTTTTGGTGTGCTGACGACGATCGCGGCGTTTTCGCCGATGTTGTGGATCAATAACGAGTTGGCCAAAGTGTTTGCTGGCTTCTCGGCGGTGGTGATCTTGGCGTTAATCTTCTCGCTTATCGAAAGCAAATTCATTCTGCCATCACACTTGGCCGAGCTCTCGAGCAAATCCCCATCACTCGGCATTGTTGGCAAGGTCCAAGCCTTCGCTCAAGGTGGCTTACAGCGATTTAATATCAAGCTATACCAACCGACGCTTGAATTCGCGCTGCGCTACAAAGTGGCGTTCTTGCTTGGTTTTGTGTCCACTCTCATATTGGCTTACGGGATGTGGTTCAACGGCACCATTCGCAGTGCATTGTTCCCTGAAATCCCGGGCCGTTATCTCAGCGCAGTGATTGAGCTGGAAGATGGGGCACCTTTGCCTTTGCAGCGTAAAGCTTTGCTGCAAGTGGAGCAGGCGATGTCACAGGTGGAGCAAAGTGTCATGGTGGATTATCCGCTGCAACAGAAGCCCGTTGTCAACTTGCTGGCATGGTCTGACGGACAGGGGGACATCGAAGTGACGGCGGAACTGACCAGCGAATCGCTCAGTGTGTTGCCAGGCAATGGGTTGCTGACACGATGGCGAGAAAGCACTGGGCAGATCGAGGGCGCGTATTCCGTCAAGTTTAGTGCGGCAGAGGAGCCAGCCGGAGGGACATTCTTCACCATTTCAAGTGATGACCGTGAGCTTGCATCGCGTGTGAGCAAGCAGTTGAAGAAAGCGCTGTCATCATTGCAAGGGGTCTCGGATGTGTACGACGATGGCCAAAATGGCGTGCCACAAGTCCGTTTGGTATTGAACCTCTATGGTCAGCAACTTGGGCTAACGCAAGCGAAACTGGCGCAACTTGCCGGAGAAGCGTTTGGTGAAAGAGAAATTCACCGACTGTTGGAAAATGGGCAAGAGACCAAAGTGTTACTGCAATACCCTCGTGAACAGCGTAAAACCTTGGCTCAGTTGCAGCAAACGCTCATCATGCTACCGACGGGGGGCAGTGTGATGCTCGGTGATATCGCGGAGTTGCATCATGAGCAAGAGCCTCAAGTACTGTACCGCCGCAACCGAGAGCAAGTCATCAATCTCTATTGGCAACAAAATCGCAATCTGCAATCACCTGAACAAACTCGAGATCAGCTCCAGCAAACGATCAATGCTCTTCATCAGCAATACCCAAACGTGACGATCAAAGCGGGCGGTGAATTTGAAGAAATAGGGGAAGTCTCCGCGGGCTTTCAATCGGCGTTGATACTGACGCTACTGATGATCTACATCTTATTGGCGGTGCCATTGAAATCGTATTGGCAGCCGATGATCATCATGGCCGTGATCCCGTTTGGCTTTGCGGGGTCGATTTTTGGCCACTACTTGATGGGCTTGCCCATCAGCATCTTGTCCATGTTTGGCATGATGGCCATGACCGGCATCGTGATCAATGACTCGTTGGTCCTGATCACCCGTTTTAATCAGGAATACCGCCAAGGTGTTCCGTTGCAGCAGGCGTTAGTCACGGCTGGGACGAGCCGTTTGAGAGCGATTTTTCTCACCACCATTACCACCGTGTGTGGCTTGTTGCCTTTGCTCAGTGAAACCGCAGAGCAGGCTCAGTATTTAAAGCCCGCAGCGGTCTCTTTAGTGTTTGGTGAGCTGTTTGCCACTGCCGTGACGCTGATCCTGATTCCGGTGCTGTTGGGACTTTTTTGCCGCAAGCCTCCCATCGTTGAGCGTGAATCACTGGAAACGCTGTCTGTGGAGCATTCGTGATTGATTTTATAAAACACACGGGCGATAGTGAGTTCAATTATCCCAAGTGCAGCGACGTCATGATGCCCGAAAACCAACCCGTTTTTCAGCTCGTCCCTGAAATCGCCCTACTCGAATCGTTACCAGAGCACCTGAAAAAGCGCTTCACGCACGCGCTTCACTTAATGCATCAAGAGTGGAGCGAGCGTCGAACGTGGGAAGAAATCGCTACGAAAAGCGCGATTTCTCCCTATCATTTTCATCGTCAATTTACCGAGTTGTTTAACGAAACGCCTGGCCAGTATCTCAGTCGAGTCCGGTTGCAAGTTGCGGTTGGCCTGCTGCTGAACGACGAGCAGTGGAGCGTGATTGACATCGCGCTGTACTGCGGTTTTTCATCATCACAGTCGTTGGCCAAGGCATTGAAACGCGAGCTTGGGGTGACCGCCAAACACATTCGAAAAATGGGTTCGCAAGCGACACCCAAGGAGACGTTGGATTTCATCCAACAGTTAGCGCATCCGGGGATGCAGGCGTCGATGGAAAAAGAGTTGGCGCAAGCAATGCCAACCGAACTTGTCTGGTATCCGCAGCGGGGTATGCAAAAACTCAAATTGGAGACGGCAGATTGGGACAGCGTGTTTGAGCTGTATGGTGAAAAGTCGACACATTTGATGAGCACGTTACCGCTCAAACAAGTGGAGAATGCGTGGGATGCGATTGACGCTGAAATTGGTAACTGGCAAGTGGCCAAAGCGCGTTACGATAGAATGATCCCAGAAGGATACTACTTATGTAGCGAGGTTTATCTCGCTTCCGATGTTGCGTACAGCACGGCGTTAGAGGCGTTGTTTGATGCGGCGGAAAAACAGGGTTTGCAGCTGGATCTCAATGGCTACTTGGTGGAGATGATTCGCCATGTCGATACATCGGATATGGAAGGGGTAACCTTCTCATTCCAGTTACCTGTATTGGTCTAGGCGGCAGGCAACGGTTTTTCACCCTCCATCCCTCTTGAACCTGTTTGCAATTGAGCAAACTCGGACACTTTTTATTCCCATCACTGTGGAACAATCCCACCACAAAGTCATTGAAGCAAACCGTTGGGCTCGTGATGAGTGGACGGAGACATTCTTAAATCAAGAAGGGGTAAAGTGTGAAAACGGAGCTAGTCACGGTTACATCGCTATTTATGGCATTCGCCGCTCAGTGTGCATTTGCAGCAGAGCAAGGATTCTCGGGCAGCATAGGGGCTGTCGCGATCTATAGCGAAACGCAAAGCAACTTGAATGTAGGGGCGGAGAAAATTCTGACATCACTCAACAGAGAAGGCGAGAATGTCACCGGCAGCACTTTAGCCCCTCTGGGGCAGCTGCGTTACCAGTTTGGTCAACATCAGCTGTTTCTCGGTCAAAGTGAAGACACGTTTGTCAAAGGTCTACTGGCTTTGGAGCTGGGTTACCGGTATTCATTGGATGAAGACTCTTCATTCTCCTTTGCCATCGCGCCCACCTTAGCCGCGGGAAAAACGTGGCAGAATCCGTACCTCCTTGATCGCAAACGGGAGGAAACCAACGTTGAAGGGGATGTGCTGAGGTTTCATTACGAAAATCAGTTTGCGCTGTTAAACCTGGCTTACTACGATCGAACGGTTGAGAAAGACCGAGCGCCGAGCGAATTGCTGCGCAGAAATGGCGACGGCTATTTTGCGCATTTTGCGCTTGTTGTGCCCCTTTTTGATAACGTTTTTATTGAGCCGAGCCTTTTTTACCAACAAGATAACGCGCAAGGAAAAGCCAATGCGTTTGAGAAACTTGGCACAGGAATCACCGCCACCTACTTTTTCTACCCTTATACCTTGGCTCTGGACACGCGTCTTTCGGGCAGCAGCTATCAGGCCAAGCATCCGCTACTGGGTAAAATCCGGCAAGATGGGCAGATTAACGTGAGTCTCTCGTTTGAAGAAGCCGAGTTCCTTGGGTATGAACAAATGAGTCTGGTCGCTCAAGTCGGCTATGAGCAGTCACATTCCAATCTCACTTTTTATCACCGCGAAGAATTCGGCATTCTTATCGGTGGGCTATATCGATTTTAAATCGAATGAAACCAAGAGGAAGCATGGTGACTATTATTCTGAGAATAAGACGTTTAACTTTAGTGTTATTGGTTGGGCTCATCAGCGTGTGCAGTTCGAGCGCACTCGCTAAGTCGACGGAGCAGTACCCCTATTTTGAACACGATGGCCACCGTTTAGCCGCATACTTCAAGTCGCCAGATGATAAAGACAGTGTGAAAGGTGTGGTGCTGTTTGTCTCTGGTGATGGCGCAACGCCTTATGATGCGCATGGCTACTATGACGCCATCTGGCAGGTGTTTCTTGATGCGGGTTACGCAGTGTTCAGTTGGGATAAGCCAGGGATGGGAGAGTCGAGTGGCAATTGGCGCGAACAATCGATGTTTGATCGACAAAATGAGGTTCGCGCCGCGATGGATTTTGTGAAACACAACTATCGAAAGGAAGCCAAGACGATAGGGATAATGGGCTTTAGTCAAGCTGGCTGGGTTGTGCCCGCGTTAATGCAGAACAACCCAGAGGTGAGCTTTATGGTTGGAGTGGGGTATGCCATTAACTGGTTAGAGCAAAGTTGGTTTATGACCGAGATGAGGTTGCAACGTCAGGGTGCGAGCGCGGAAATGTTGAAACAAGAGCAGGTGAAATTTCAGCAAGAACGTGCATTTTGGCAAAGCAACCCCAACTACGACGCGTACGTGAGGCTTTTCTTAAATAATGAACAGGCGATCGACAAAGAGCGGTTTGAGTTCATCAAGAAGAATGTGTTGTCGGATGCCACACAAGACTACGTAGGTCTGACGCAGCCGATGTTGATCTTGCTTGGTGAAAACGATGAGCATGTTGACGGCAAGCAGACGTTTAACACATTGACCTCGCTCTATCGTGGGCAGAGCAATGCCACGATTAAAATGATTCCTAACGCCACCCACGCGCTGCTCAAATACCCCAACGTTGACAGCCAAACCAATGATATCGTGCTGTTGGCCAAATTATGGCTGCTAGGCGACAGCCTTTACGCGCCAGACTTTTTGGGCTCGCTTTCTTCATGGTTAGAAGCGCTGGATCTGCAAGGGAAGTGAACACAGAGGCTGTGTCGCTAGGGAACAAGAAAAGCGAGAGTGATTGGCGGCGACTCTCGCTTGTATTCTTCCGTTCCCATGTTGGGTGCGTGAAGTGGCGACAAAAGCCAGCCAATAAAGCCTTGCCCTATTGCTCACAATAAACCACGAGCTGATGCTTACCATTGGCTTTTGCTTGATAAAGTGCTTGATCGGCAAGGCTAAAAAAGCCGTCGGTACTTAGGTCTGGAGTGGGAACGACACACGCTGCACCAATCGAAACCGAAACATGGTTAAAACGTTGCGCAGTTTGTTGATCAAACGCCTCGATAAGATGAGATAACCGCCGCAACTGTGCTTGTTGATCTAAGCCACACATAATCACAGCAAACTCATCGCCACCAAGTCGGGTGACGCGGTCGGTTGGCTCGTTAAACACATCACGCAATAAATCCGCAAACAGCCTGAGCAGTTCGTCACCCACTTGGTGGCCGAGTTGATCATTAACCAGTTTAAAGCCATCCAAATCCATCACGGCAAGGGTGATTTTTTGCAGAGCTTGGTAGGTATGCCAATATTCTTGAATGAACTCTTCATAAGCACGCCGATTGTAAAGCTGAGTTAAGCTGTCAGTCCGAGCCATTTGTGACAACTTATGATTGACGCTTTGCAGCTCCTTGGTGCGTTCGCTAATCCGCTCTTCAAGCGTTTTGTTTAATTTTTCCAACTTTTCTTGTCCGCGTAATCTGGCCAACATTTCCCCAAAGTTACGAGTAAATAATTGAATCAGTTCACGCTGATGTGAGGTGAGTAAACGTTGCCGGAGCAAATTGTCGGCGCAAATGAAAGCGATCAGCTGCTCATCGACGGATAATGCGATGGCCGCATTCCAACCGTAACCCACCATTTTTAGGTCATGCCAAAGAGGGACATCATCGAGGATCACCAAGGTATTGGGTTTGGCAGAGGCCTGCGTAAATAGAGGGGAATCAGGGTAAGGCATCGAAAAGTAGCTTTCGTCGCGGATCACTCCGTCCGTGTCCACACCATAAGTTCCTTGCAACATGCCAGGGTCAGAATCGCTTGTCACAAAAATCCCAATCCGATCAATATCGAGCTTAGAGACGGAGAATTCGACTGCCTGTTGGCAAATCTCCAGTGTATTTCTTGCCTGAGACATAAGCTGAAGTGCTTGGCTGATTTTACGCACTCGGCTGTTGTGGTGGATTTCAACCAAAATTCGTGACACGGTTTTCGCAAACACTTCCAATGCTTCTTGGATATCAAAGTCAAACGGCGTTTGGGTGAGCAAATTGTCGATGGCGAACCAGCCAAGAGGCTCCTGAGATTCGTTTCTCAGTACCACCATGGCATTCCAGCCATGCCCAACAGGTTGGTCTCGATGGTAAAGCGTGATGTCTGATACCAAATAAAACCAGTTGTCCGGCTTGCTTAAAACACTCAAGAAACGTGGGTCAAGTTGAATGTACGGGTAATGATCTTGCGATTCATCTCGATACTGGCCTTGGTCATCGGTACCGAAGACGCCGTGATATCGGCCCGCTTTATGATCAATCAAAAAGCCGCCGACGCGATCCAAGCCCAACTCCTCTCGCAGCAACATGACACTTTGCTTGAGCAAATCAAATTCGTTACGGGTCGAGGTCAACTCAGCAACACCCAGCGCCACATTGCTCATGGCTTGATGACGACGGGTTTGAGTTTTTAGCTTATTGAGGACCAGACCATACTGGTTATCGACGTCTCGTCGTTTCTCTGCGGCGGCTAATTTAATGCATTGGGTTAGCCAGAATTGTTGTAGAACCGTGCCGAGCATATGCCATTGCTCTGAGTGGGCTTGAAAATACTGCTCATCCTCTAGCAGTAAAATAAGGACGGTCGAGTTTTCTTCCTCATAGGAAAGGCGGCAGACTAACGCGCCCCGCTGGTTGTCCAATAAAGCTGGGGGAATCGGCACAAATCCGGAGTCTCTTCTGATGGTAGAAAGCCATTGCCACCAAGGACCATCATGCTGATCAGCTAAGTCAGTTTCCGTCAAAAAAACACCCTCATGCAAGGCACAAAGCGTCAGTGTGGTAGGTTGGCAGATCTGCACACCTTCTACGGGCAGCAATGCCTTTAAATGCTGGCATAAGAGTTGGAATATGTCGTATTGGCTTATTACGACATGTTCAAGTTGCAGTAATGAAGCGGCCGTTTGAGCCAATTTCTTCGGCATGTTAGTCAGTGACCCATCAGTAATAAACAATCATTAGGAGCAGACATATGTGGTCTACTGTAAAGGTAGTCTATTGGCTCAAAGATGACACACAATTGGTGCTAACCCTTCTTTCGCTTAACTCTTACTAAGGGGGAGAAATGAGTGACGTTACTTTAGGTCAGCGATAACGAAGTGGCACTTGTACCATCTCATTCGAAATAACTGAACGTCTTCATCGCTAAACCCTCGTTATCGCCCAAACCTTTTACTTCTAAACTGTTTTCAATACTTGAGCCAGCCAGTGTTTACACACACCAATATCAAAAATTAATGGGTATGTTCGGCTGGCCACTCATCAATGCTCATGGTGTTAAGGGGAGAGATTATGATCAGCGTAAGGCGAGCAGAAGAACGTGGACGCGCCAACTTTGGCTGGCTCGACAGCCAACACACTTTTTCATTCGGCAGTTACTATGACCCGCAGCATATGGGATTTTCTGCGCTGCGTGTGATTAACGATGACACGGTGATCCCTGGCGCGGGGTTTGATACCCATGGTCATCGCGACATGGAGATCATCAGCTATGTGCTCAGCGGAAGCATTGCGCACAAAGACAGCGAAGGCAACGTGCAAACGCTCCCAGCGGGAGAGTTCCAATTGATGTCGGCAGGTCGAGGTATTTACCACAGCGAATTTAATCCATCGAAAACCGAAGCGCTGCGTTTCTTGCAAATTTGGATTCAACCAAACCGTATGGGTGGCCAACCCAATTATCAGCAGAAAGATTTTGGACATGAGTTAGGGCTAACGCCTGTCGCTACGCCAGATGGAAAAAACGGTACGCTGCAGATCCAACAAGATGCGACGCTCTCACAGTTGATTTTAGCGCCGGGCGCATCTCAGAGCTTAGTTGTTGCGCCGACGCGCAAAGTGTACGTGCATCACATCAGCGGCACGCTGATGCTCGACAGCATCACGCTGAATCCGGGAGATGGGGCAAAAGTAAGTGATGTGTCCTCCCTTGAACTGCGAAATATCAGCAGCGATCCTGTTACCGCTCTGGTGTTTGATTTGCCTTAATAGGCAGCACAATGCGATACCGCTGACCGGTGGTGTCGCTGTTTTGGGTATAGGGAAATAAAAGCTTCATCAAGAACAACCTGTTTTGTCATTTTTTTCACCTATCTTGGGTCGCGCTCAACATTCATAAACCTAAGAGATAAAACAGCATGAGTAAGGAAACCTTCGACGCGACCCGTTACAACAAAAGTAAAAACAAGCCTTTTGAAGATGTACTGGAAGCGAGTTTATCCCGCCGCAACATTTTAAAAGGTGGATTGGGTATCAGTGCGATGACAGCATTTGGTGCTTTCGGTTTGGCTGGTTGCAACAGCACCGCAAGTAACGGCACGAGTGCGGGTGCGGGCTCTGCATCTCAATCGAGAGCAATTCTAAATTTTGACTCTATTGCCGGGTCACTCACCGATGCTGTGAGTGTGCCTAATGGCTACAAAGCACAAGTGTTGGTGCCATGGGGTACACCTTTAAATGGCAATGCCAGTGCGTGGCAAGCGAATGGCAGCAACACAGCCGACGACCAACTCAATGCATTAGGCATGCACCATGATGGCATGCATTTCTTCCCTATCAATGGCAATCCAAACGATGGTTTGCTGTGCGTGAACCACGAGTACATTGATCAAATGGCGCTGCACCCAGCAGGCCCGACTTCGGCCAATGGCCTACGCACCGTCGTGGATGAGGTGCGCAAAGAGATCAACGCTCACGGTGTCTCTGTGGTCCGCATTCAACTCGACAACGATCTGTGGAAAATGGTCGACAGTGATCCATTGAATCGCCGTTATACCGGTGCAACGGTCATGGACATCTCAGGCCCAATGGCTTTTTCCTCTCACCTTGTTACCCGTTTTTCACCCGATGGCAGTCAGGCGCGCGGCACACTGAACAACTGCGGCAACGGTTATACCCCTTGGGGCACGTACCTTACGTGTGAAGAAAACTGGCCGGGCTATTTCATTCACACGGGAACGCAAACCGAAGATCAAAAGCGCATTGGCATTGATGGATCCGGTACCACTCGTTATGCGTGGGAAACGTTGGCAGGTCATGCCGAGGAGCGTTTAGACGAGTTCACCCGATTCAACTTGTTGCCAACGGGCGCCTCTGCGCAAGATGATTATCGTAATGAAGCCAATGGTCACGGCTATATTGTGGAAATTGACCCTTACACGGCCAATTCACGTGCGAAAAAACGCACGGCACTAGGCCGTTTTCGCCATGAAGGGTGTACCTTTGGTAAGCTTGTTGCGGGCAAACCAGTGGTGTTTTATTCCGGCCACGATTCTCGTTTTGAATACCTCTACAAGTTTGAATCAAAAGCATTGTGGGATGCGAACGACGCCAACCCAAGCCACCGTTTAGCGACGGGTGACAAGTACATGGACGAAGGCACCTTGTATGTCGCGCGTTTTAATGAAGATGGCAGTGGCTCGTGGTTGCCACTCACTTTAAGCAGTGTGACCACCTCTGGCGGTACTTTGGCCGATCATTTTTCAACGCTGGCTGACATTATCTTAAACACCGCGGGTGCGGCAGATCTGGTTGGTGCAACGCCAATGGATCGACCTGAGTGGTGCACGGTAGACCCATTTACGGGTACGGTATACCTCACGCTGACCAACAACAGCAAACGTACCGAAGCGAACCCAGCCAACCCACGCCTAAACAACAAGTTTGGTCATGTGATCCGTTGGGATGAAGGGGCGAGCGCTACCGAGTTTAGCTGGGATATCTTTGTCTTCGGCTCACCAGCGAACGGTGATGCAGAGACAAATCGTTCTGGCTTAACCGATTTGAACCAGTTCGCCAGCCCTGATGGATTGGCGTTTGACGGCCGCGGGATCTTGTGGATTCAAACGGATAACGGTGCGGGTGAAGTGACCAGTTACACCAACGATCAAATGTTGGCGGTGGTGCCTTCACGCATGGTGGATGAAACGGGCGCGCAAACCCAAGTCAATGCGTCTAACCAAGCGCAGTTGAAACGCTTCTTTGTTGGACCGAATGGTTGTGAAGTGACCGGCTTTGCCATCAGCCCAGATTACAAATCGCTGTTTGTGAATATCCAGCACCCTAGCAATTGGCCATACAGCGACAATGCTGCCGAAGAAACGCCAGCAGGTATGACAGTGCGCCCGCGCGCAGCGACGGTGGTGATTCGTCGCGAAGACGGTGGTGAGATCGCGCTCTAGTGCGATGACGCTGCTCAGCGTTCAATGAATGTAGTCAGCGCTTTTAAGTAACACGGATAAACCTCACCTTTGCGGTGAGGTTTGTCTGCCGTTCTCTGAGCCTTAAGGCTGGTTGATCGTGTATCGTGTGGTGACGAGGCAAATAGCGGGTTTTTGATCGGTCAAAAATGCTTGCTTGCCCGAGATGCGCTTAGCACTCAACACCATGGTTTCTTGACTCAGTTTCCCTTGAAAATCCCATTTACTGAACGCTTCGTGCCGAGCATCCGCACAGTTGGTTTGCAGCACATAGCTTTCGGTGACCGTCGCTTGGCAGTGGCCCAATCTATTCGACACACCGTGAAACGTCACGTGACTAGCGCGGTCGCGGTAATCAGTGACGGCGATGGCACTAAATAGCTCGTTCTCGCTGATCTGGGTTGATTGCTCCAACATACGATGAGGGTTGAGCTTTAAGCTATTGGAGGCCAGTTCAATCAGCAGGGACTCACAGGGCAGAGTGTATTGTTGCGCTATGCTATCCATGGAAGTGATTGGGCGAGGTACCTCTTCTGCGCTGAGCGAGAATGCCATGAGCAAGGCCGCTGCAGAGATGAAGACAGAACGGTGGGTTGGCTTAGTCATTTTCACACTCCAAGATCTTAGTGGTGCGGCTTCATCTCAACCACGGCAAACTCAACCGTGTGAAGGGTGCCGTTTTGTTCCATCAGCTGAACCGAAATGATGTCACCTTCCACCAATCGCTGGTTTAGGTGAGTTAACATCAAGTGAAACCCATCAGGCGCGAACTCAAATCGACCGTTGGCAGGCACCACAACTTGCTCCACTTTTCGCATCGCCATGCGGTTGTCGCGCAGAAACATGCGATGCAGTTCAGTGTGTTTTGCCGCATCGGTCGAGACACCGGTAATCACAATCTCTTGGTCCGAAGTGTTGATCAGCGTGAGATAGCCAGAGCTGACTTTGATCCCCGGAATCGTGGCTTGCACTCGCGCATCAACCACCGATAGCTGTTCGGTAAGTGGCTTAACTTCGCCTTTGCCAATGAAATGTGGCTCTGCATGAAGGGAAAAGGTGGCGTAGAAATGGCGCAGAACAAATCCAAGTGCCATAACCAAGGCCAGACCTAAACCGAAGGTGACGTAACGGTTCATAAGTTTTCCTTCATCAGTTGTGCATACTGTTCAATGGTTCGAGTGATGCGAGCTGCCAGCTCGGTCGGTGTGGTGCTGTGGCTCATTGAGTCAACCAGTTGTCCGTTAGGCGCAATGATGTAAAAGCGTGACATATGGTCAACCGTGTAATCTAACACCGACTTCTCCATATCGACCAAACTGTAGTAAACCCCATAGTTTGACGTCAGTTGGTCAATCTCTTCTTTGGTGCCTGTTAAGCCCAAAATACGTGGGTCGAAGTATTGAGTAAATTCATGCAGCGACGTCACATCATCTCGGCTTGGATCCACACTGATGAAAAATCCTTGTACGCCTTTGCCAACCGATTCTGGGAGCATCTTAAATGCTACCGACATGACACCAACCGACGATGGGCAGACTTCAGAACAGTTCAAGAAACCAAAGTAGAGGACAACCACTTGTCCTTGGTAATCTGCCAAGTTGATGTCGCCAAGCTCGCTTTGCAACTGAAAGTTACCGCCCAGTTCACTAAACTGTTTTGGGCGTTCGCCAATCGGTATGGTGGTATTATCAACGTACAACGCAATAACGATACCGATCGCCAGTGCGCCAGCGAGCAGAACCATTTTTACCGGGTTCATGTTCATGAAAGTCCCTCACTCAGCCATTGTGCATGGGTACTTGCATGGTCAGGGCTCGTCATCGGCATGTGGGTGAAATCGACAGAGATCAATACACAAAACAGCATGATGCATACAATAGAGAGCAGCATCAGTTGTTTGCCCCATTGCTCCGTCGGCATTTTTTCAAAACCCACTTTCGCAATGTACAACCAGTACAAACTGACCAAACCCATCCCCAGTGCAAACCAACTGCCCGCGTAACCGTGGTAGCTCAGTGCCCAACACGCCACGGCAAAGGCAACAATGTAACCAATGATGTGTGAACGCGCTTTGGCGAGGCCTTCTTGGATAGGCAGAACCGGAATGTTGGCGGCTTTGTAGTCGTTGAATCGATAGATCGCGATCGCGTAGGAGTGCGGGATCTGCCAAATGCAGAAGGTGACAAAGAGAATCGCCCCACCAACGTCAAGCTGATGGGTAACGGCAAAGTAACCCATCACCGGTGGGCATGCGCCCGAAAGTCCGCCGATTAACGTGCCGTGAACCGATTGACGCTTGTAGTAGAGGCTGTAGAAACCCACGTAAACTACAAAGCCAAGCACCCCAAAGGCGAATGCGATCTGAGAGGTAAACAAGTACAGGGTAGTGAAACCTGCCACCCCTAGCGTAAACGCAAACAGCAATGCATGGGAAATCGGCACCAGCTTCTGCACCAACTCACGGTTGCAGGTGCGCTGCATGACGGCATCGATATCCTTATCAATGAAATTGTTAAAGACACAGCCTGAGGCGACGATGAGCGACGTGCCCGCGCAAACGGCTAAGAAAAGCAACCAATCAATCTGGCCTTGGGAGGCCAGAAAGAATCCGCCGGCAGCGGCAACGAGGTTGCCGCGAATAATACCGGGTTTGGTGAGTCGTAAATAGTGCTTGAACATGGTGGTTTCCACTTAGTGCCCCATCAGCATGTTGTGATTTAAGTGCTGCATAATCCACAACGAGCCAACGAGCACGATGGCCACAATGACCACGGTAAACACTGCGGTGATGATGTTCCACGCTTGCTCAGATGAGGTGTTCATGTGTAGGAAAAACACCAGTTGAACCAAGATCTGTGCAACCGCACAGATTAAAATCACCACCACTTTCGCTGTCGGGGAACCGATGTCTGCCATGATCATGGCAAACGGAATCATCGTCAGCACGACAGAGTAGATAAGGCCCAGAACGTATTCTTTTACGCTGCCGTGCGCTTGACCGCCATGAGTATGTTCAGAAGACATTACATTACCCCCATCAAGTAAACGACGCTAAAGACACAGATCCAGATGATATCGAGGAAGTGCCAGAACAAACTAAGCAGTGCAAGGCGCGTTTTGTTTGCGGTGGTAAAACCGTCACGCTTGAAGTGGACAAACAGCAACAGCATCCAAATCAAACCGGCAAACACGTGCAAACCATGCGTTGCGACCAATGCATAGAAAGAAGACCAGTAGGCACTGGAATCAAACGTCGCACCGGCTTGGCTGAAGTGATAGAACTCGTAGAGTTCCATGAGCAAGAAGCCAAGACCGAGGGCAAAAGTGATCCACAGCCACTTAAACATCCCTTTCATGTCTTTGTTGTGTTCTTTCAGCATCGCCATGCCGAAAGTGAAACTGCTGAGTAGTAGCAGGGCAGTACCACCTGCAACAAACCACAGGTTGAACAGTACGCTGGGTTCAATGATCCCAGCAAAGCTGTTCGAGTAGACCGCAAAAACAGCGAACAGAGTACCGAACAACAAGCAGTCGCTCAGGATATAAACCCAAAAGCCAAAGATGTCGTCGCCGGCGGTGTCATGATGATCGTGATCATCATGATGGTCATGAATGTGAGTATTGGTGTTCATTTTTATCCTCAAGCCTCTACCGTTTGTGCAGAGCTTTTCGGCTCGGTGTGAGCGTTGAAATGCGGGTGATCGTGTTGAACGCGCGCGAGGTACGGCCCTTCAATCGCTTCGATTTCATCGATTTGTACGTAGTAGTCTTTGTTGCGCTCGAAACTATAAGCTATCCACGCGCCAATCATTCCAACAAAGCCAAGGCCAACCATCCACCAGATGTGCCAGACAAAAGCAAAACCAAACACCAGCGAAAAGGCACTGATGACCACACCAGCCCAAGTGTTCTTCGGCATGTGGATCTTCTTGTAACGCTCTGGCTTTTGGTAAGCCAAACCGTGCTCTTTGCGGTATTGATGCTCGTCGCGGTCATGGATAGTCGGCAGTGTCGCGAAGTTATAGAACGCTGGTGGTGAAGAGGTTGCCCACTCCAGCGTACGGCCATTCCATGGGTCACCTGTGGTGTCCATGTTCTCTTTGCGGTCACGGATACTCACGAAGATCTGCCAAGCTTGCGCCGCCACACCCAAGGCGATAATCCCGACACCCACAGCGGCAATCCAAAGCAAAGGAGCCCATTCAGGGTTATCAACGGTGGCGAGACGACGTGTCATACCGTTGAAGCCAAGTACGTAAACGGGCATGAAGGCAACGAAGAAACCCACGGTCCAAAGAACGCAAGAGATCTTGCCCCACTTCTCGTTCAGCTTGAAGCCAGTGGCTTTCGGGAACCAATACGTGAAGCCTGCGAAATAGCCGAACAAGGCACCACCGATGATCACATTGTGGAAGTGCGCGATAACGAACAAACTGTTGTGCAACACAAAGTTTGCCGCGGGTACCGCCAACATAACGCCCGTCATACCACCGATGGTAAAGGTGATCAGGAAAGCACAGGTCCACCACATGCTGGCGGTGAACTCAACACGGCCGCGGTACATGGTAAAGAGCCAGTTAAATATCTTCACCCCAGTGGGTATCGAGATGATCATGGTGGCGATGCCAAAGAAAGCATTCACACTGGCCCCGGCCCCCATGGTAAAGAAGTGGTGTAGCCATACGATGAACGAAAGCACCATGATGGTCGCTGTTGCCCAAACGAACGATGTGTAACCAAACAGACGCTTACGCGAGAAGGTTGCAACGACCTCTGAGAAGATGCCAAAGGCAGGAAGTATCAAGATGTAGACTTCTGGGTGGCCCCAAGCCCAAATCAAGTTCACGTACATCATGACGTTGCCGCCCATGTCGCTCGTGAAGAAATGAGTGCCGATATAACGATCCAGCGTGAGCAGCGTCAGGGTGACGGTCAAAATAGGGAAAGCAACCACAATCAGCGCGTTTGAACACAACGCTGTCCAAGTGAATGCAGGCATTTGCATCAGCGTCATCCCCGGCGCTCGCATACGCAGAATGGTGACGACGAAGTTGACACCCGTCAGTAGCGTACCGATACCGGAGATCTGCAGTGCCCAGAGCCAGTAGTCAACCCCGACCCAAGGGCTATATTGCATCCCAGATAATGGCGGATAGGCGAGCCACCCCGTTGCCGCGAATTCACCGACAAACAGCGAGATGTTGATCAGCAGCGCGCCAACCACAAACAGCCAAAAACTCAACGAGTTGAGGAACGGGAAAGCAACGTCACGCGCGCCGATTTGCAGTGGCACAATCACGTTCATCAAACCGACCACAAATGGCATCGCGACAAAGAAGATCATAATCACGCCGTGGGCGGTAAAGATCTGGTCGTAGTGCTCCGGCGGCAAATAGCCAGCCCCCAGCGTATCCAACGCTTGCTGGGATCGCATCAGCACGGCATCGGAGAAGCCACGGAACATCATCACCAGAGCGACGATGATGTACATGATACCGATCTTCTTGTGGTCAACCGAAGTAAACCACTCGTTCCACAGGTAGGCCCATTTCTTCTTGTAGGTAATAAAACCCATCAGAGCCAGACCACCGAGTGTTGCGGCGATCATCACCGGCAAAATGACCGGATCGTAGTAGGGAATCACATCCCAATTTAATTTACCGAAAATTGGATCCGGCTCGGCATGCACATCGCCTTTATAAGCCATTTTGGACTCCTGAATGTTTCTCAATAATGTCTTTGAATTGCAACGGATCGACCGTCGAGTAGTAGGTCACTGGATGCGGTGCGCGGATTTGATCTTTCTCGTTCTCTACCAAGATTTGGTAGCTCGCATCGTTCAGAACTTGCTCGGAACTTCTTACTTGCTCGATCCATTGCTCGAACTCTGCATCGTCAACCACGTGCGCTTTGAAGTGCATGTTTGAGAAGCCGAAACCGCTGTAGTTTGCCGACAAACCACGGTAAACACCTTCTTCAGATGCAAGCAGATTCAAACGGTTCTCCATGCCAGCCATCGCGTAGATTTGGCTACCCAATTGAGGAATGAAGAAAGAGTTCATGGTGGTATCTGAGGTCACAAGGAACTCGATGGGTCGGTCAACCGGAAAGGCCAGCTCATTGACTGTGGCGACTTGTTGTTCGGGATAGATGAACAACCATTTCCAGTTCATTGCCACCACTTGAACGGTCAGCGGTTCCTTATCGGATTTCAGTTCTTGCCTAGGGTCTAGGGAGAATGAGGTGAGATAAGTGACATAACCGAGTGCCAAGATGATGAGGCAAGGAACGGCCCAAACGATGATTTCAATCTTCGTTGAGTGTTCCCAATTTGGCTTATACTCTGCGTTGGTGTTCGATTTTCGGTACTTATAGGGAAAGTAGACCGACATAAAAAGAACTGGCACGATGATAATGGCCATCAGCAGTACGGAAATGATGATCAAATCCTTTTGTGCTTCTCCAATTGGCCCTTTAGGATCGAATAACACCATATTGGTGCTAAACACTAAACCAATCATGCTCAGGACCGCGACGGTAAGCACTATCAATGTAACCTTGACGTTACATCCTATTTTCATTGTTCCTCCCAAGAAACCGTAGACTCTTACATAAATCCAAAGACAAAGTTAAAAAGTAAGTTGAATGTTTTTTGAACGGATATTACGTAGGAATTGTTGTTAAAATTTTGCAAATTAACAATTTATCAACCCAATTGTTACGCATTATTTGTTTTTGTAACATTGTGTTTTGTAATGAAATAATAAAATTATTTCCTCGTTGTTTTGGATGTGAATTTAAAATGCTATGGATTAAATACGCAAGTATTTATCTGGGAAAATGACATTTAATTATTTTTTCTTTGTTTCTAAATTTTACATTGAATTTTATTTCTAGACATTTGTCGATATAAGTGTTTGTTTTGTTTGTTTAAATTATTATGGATGGCTATTATTTAAATTGTATTGTCCACTTTGATAAAGTGGTTATTAATATATCCATTATTAATCTGTGGATATTTGTTGTTTAATTTTAATACTTTTGTCATTTTATTTTTGTGGGTATTTTTGGTGAGAGATAATATCCACAATTTTGAGGGTGTTTTATTTGTTGTTTAATGATTTGTGACTTTTGTATATTTGCTTTCGGAGTGGATATAAAACTACTGGAATATAGTTAGTATGGTAAATGAGCAAATATTGAGGTGTTTTGGGAAACTATTGTGGGATTAACGTCTTGGTATATGAATTTTTTGGTTACGATATATCCCTCCTACTTGAAGCTGCAGCGGTGTTGGCTACGGTCGTTCACCCCAATCACATAGTCTGTCTATGTTCATGGGGATGACCTCACTTGCCGCCTACCTGCAACTCCAAGTAGTTTGGGTATAGTGTGTTGAGGTTTTTAGAGCTGACGGGGCTCTCGCTAGTGATCAAGGTCGAGGTTTTGCATGGGTATTGACGCAGAGAGCGTTAAAAGCAGCCTCCATTGACTGCTTCTAACGCGCTCTGATACGACCGATCACCTTATGCGTTTCTAAGGTCCACCTAAAAAGTCGTTATTCGAACACGGGTAGGATCCGCATGCAGTTGGTCGAGCCCTCCACATCCATGATGTCGCCTTGAGTAATGATGACGAGATCACCAAAATCGAGCAGGTTTTTCTTTCTTAATGTGCTCAGTGCTGCCACTGCCACATCAAAGCCGGTTTCCACTTTAGTATCAAAATGAACAGGGGTGACACCTCGATAGAGAGCACAACGGTTCAGAGTGCGTTCATTGGGCGAGAGCGCAAAAATCGGCAGTGTTGAGTTGAGTCTTGACGTCATTAACGCTGTTCGGCCCGATTCAGTCAGCGTGACCATGGCCTTGACGCCTTGCATATGGTTGGCGGCGTAAATGGTCGACATCGCAATGGTTTCTTCTGCCGTGACAAAGGATTTGTCAATGCGGTAGTTCTGGCTGCCAGGCTCCCACATTTTTTCCGCCCCCATACACACTTCCGCCATCGAACGAACCGTCTCAACCGGGTATTTCCCAGCCGCCGTTTCTCCAGAAAGCATCACAGCGTCAGTGCCATCCAGTACTGCGTTGGCAACGTCCATGACTTCCGCTCGAGTCGGCATTGGGTTTTCAATCATCGACTCCATCATTTGCGTGGCCGTGATCACCACGCGATTGAGCTCTTTTGCCCGCTTGATGAGTTTTTTCTGCACACCAATTAACTCAGGATCGCCAATTTCCACCCCGAGATCACCACGCGCCACCATGATGACATCAGACGCCATAATGATGTCGTCGATGTTCTCGTCATTGCGCACGGTTTCGGCGCGTTCGACTTTAGCCACCAGCTTGGCTTCGAGTCCTGCGTCTCGTGCCAGTCTGCGCGCATAATCCATGTCCGCGCCATTGCGCGGGAAGGAGATGGCGAGGTAGTCAACTTTGATTTCTGCCGCAAGCAAAATGTCGTTCTTGTCTTTTTCAGTCAGTGCATCGGCAGAAAGGCCACCGCCTTTTTTATTGATCCCTTTATTGTTAGATAAAGGGCCACCCACAATCACGCGGGTGTTGACTTTATTGCCATCAACAGTCAGGACTTGCAATTGCACGCGGCCGTCGTCCAGCAACAAAATATCTTCCGGGCCTACGTCTTGCGGTAAGGCCTTGTAATCCAAACCAACGGAGTGTTGATTACCTTCTCCTTTAGGTAAGTCGCTATCAAGGGTAAAGAGGTCTCCAACAGAGAGAAAGATCTTACCTTCTTTGAAAGTCGAAACACGAATTTTGGGACCTTGTAAATCACCAAGGAGTGCCACTTGGCGTCCCAGCTTGGCGGCAATTGCGCGTACTTTTTCTGCTCGTTTCTTATGGTCTTCCGGGGTGCCATGAGAGAAATTCATTCTTACTACATTGGCGCCCACACGAATGATCTCTTCCAACACATTATCTTTGTCAGTCGAAGGGCCTAAAGTAGTGACAATTTTTGTTCTTCTGAGTGAGTGACTCATCGCTTCTCCTGCAATAAACGGGTTATGAATTGTTATACAGAAAAGCGTGGTTGCTTTGCTGTTGACTTTCCACAAAAAATAGAAATTTTTTCTAAAAAATTAAGTTTCTGCGGGCGGGATTCATAACGGATTAAATGACGGATATTTGATTCGATACACAAACATTCATGTTTATACGTGATTCGGGTCACGGGGATTTATCAATTCACTTCACAATTACTTCGCAAAGTAAAAAAATTATCTGGTTATAAAATGTTGGAGTGCAAGATGTACATGGCTCAACCGGGCCATATTGATCATATCAAACAGGTCAATGCTGGTCGTGTATATAAACTTATTGACCTTAAAGGTCCTATCTCTCGAATCGATTTGTCCAAAGAAAGTGAATTGGCACCGGCGAGTATTACCAAAATTACTCGTGAGCTCATTGAGGCACATTTGATTCATGAGACTACGGTCCAAGAAGCGATCAGTCGGGGCAGACCTGCGGTTGGCTTGCAGGTGAATAATGCCGGTTGGCAATTTCTTTCGATGCGTCTTGGTCGCGGTTATCTCACCATCGCACTCCACGAACTGGGTGGTGAGGTTTTGATTGACACCAAGATCGATATCCATGAACGAGATCAAGACGATGTTTTGGCTCGCCTGCTCCACGAAATTGAAGAATTTTTTCAAACTTATTCAGATCAGCTCGACCGTGTTACCAGTATCGCCATCACTTTACCTGGGTTGGTGAATTCGGAGCAGGGCATTGTATTGCAAATGCCGCACTATAATGTGGAGAATTTGGCGCTCGGCCCTGAGATTTACAAAGCGACTGGTTTGCCTGTTTTCGTTGCCAACGATACGCGCGCGTGGGCGCTGGCGGAAAAGTTGTTTGGTCACTCTCAAGAAAATGAAAACTCGGTGCTGATTTCTATCCACCACGGTTTGGGGGCTGGCATTATTCTTGATGGGCGAGTGCTACAAGGTCGCCATGGCAACATCGGCGAGTTGGGGCACATTCAAATCGATCCTCAAGGTAAGCGATGCCATTGCGGAAACCTCGGTTGTTTAGAAACGGTGGCGAGCTCAAAGGCGATCCGTGAAGAGGTGATGGAGCGCATCGAAGCTGGCGAAGCGTCAATTCTCGCAGAACTTGAAGACGTGACCATCGAAAGCATTTGTGAAGCCGCGGCGAATGGCGATCCTTTAGCGGTGGATGTGATTGAAAAACTCGGTCGTTATCTCGGTTCTGCCATTGCGATTGTGATCAACCTGTTTAACCCTGAGAAGGTGTTGATCGGTGGCGTGATTAACCAAGCGAAAGAGGTATTATACCCAGCTATTCGTCAGTGCATCCAAGAGCAGAGCTTACCGGTTTACCATCAAGATTTGGAAGTCGTGGAGTCTCGCTTCTATAAACAGGCCACCATGCCAGGTGCGGCGCTGATTAAGCAAGCCCTCTATGACGGCTTACTGTTGATGAAAGTGGTGGAAGGTTAATCACAACAGAATGAAAACCTGGCGATGTGCCAGGTTTTTTGATTTTAGCGCATTGAAATCAGTGACCTGTCTATCTCAATTCATGTCCATCAATTGATCTCTGTTTTTCATTCATGTAGTTTTGCCCCCAGTTATGTTTTTTAGGCTATTTTTAATAGAGCTTTAACCCATTAGGATGTTGTATGTCTGGAGTTTTAAATACTGTAGACCAGCGAACCAATTTGGTTGGTGAAAACCGTCTGGAACTTTTGCTGTTTAGTTTAAATAGCCGTCAGTTATTTGCGATCAATGTGTTCAAAGTGAGAGAGGTACTCAAAGTGCCGCCTCTGACAAAGTTACCAGGCGCACATGCAAACATCCGAGGCGTGGCTTCCTTACGTGGTGAGCCAGTGCCGGTGATTGATTTACGTCGTTCGATAGGCTTTCCAGCTTCTCGTCTAGAAAACCAAGAAGAGAACCTGATTATCACCGAGTATAACCGCACGATTCAGGGCTTTTTGGTTGGCCAAGTGCGTAATATTATCAATACTGCTTGGACGGAAATTCAGCCGCCACCGAAAACCTCAGGTCGCAGTAATTATTTAACCGCGATTACCCACGTGAAAGAGGGCAAAGAAACGAAGATCGTTGAGATCATCGATGTAGAAAAAGTACTGGCTGAAATCATCAACTATGATGTGACGATTTCTGACGGTATTTTAGACACGAAACTCTCGGATGAGATGGTGGGGCGCAAAGTGTTGGTGGTGGATGATTCTTCAACTGCTCGCAACCAAATCCGCGATACATTATCGCAATTGGGCTTGCATATCATTGAATGTCGTGATGGTTTGGAAGCGTTGAATCTTCTTAAATCTTGGTGTGATGAAGGTAAGGATCTCAATAAAGAGCTCTTGTTGATGATTACAGATGCGGAAATGCCAGAAATGGATGGCTATAAGTTGACGCATGAAATAAGAAATGATCCACGCATGTCTAAACTCTTTATTACACTCAATACGTCGCTCAGCGGCAGTTTTAATGAAGCCATGGTGCAAAAAGTGGGTTGTGACCGTTTCATTTCAAAATTCCAACCCGATTTACTGGTTCAAGTGACGCAGGACAGACTAAGAGAGATTATTTAGTCTTGAGAGAGTTTTAGAATGAAAGGAGTGAGTTATCACTCCTTTTTCTTTTTTTGTGATTCTATTTTGAGCGGTCTGCTTTAATGAAAATCACGTGATTTTGTTTTGAGCTCTGCTAAATGTTCTGTCAGGTCAATAAGCCGACCGGCAATGACATGCGTTACTTCTCCTTCACGCTCCAAAATGCCTTTGACCATTAACAATTTTGCGGTGAGGTAGGCTTGTTTTTGTGCTCTTGCGGTTGCCTGCCAAACGACCACATTGGTGTTGCCTGTATCATCTTCAAGAGTAAAAAATGTAACCCCAGCCGCGGTACCCGGTGACTGTTTTCCCGTCACTAAACCCACCACAGTGACTAAAGAACGATGTGGCAAGGTCGGCAGTTGATTGGCTCGGCTAAAGCGCGTTAAGACACCCGCTTGTTCGAGCATCGTAATAGGATGCAGCCCCAAAGAGAGGCCCGTAGAAGAAAAGTCCTCTAAGAGATCTTGATAAGGATTGGGCGCAGCTAAAGGTGCAGAAGATGAAGAAGTTTGCTGGTGGAACAGGGGTAACGCATCAAGATTGTCCATGACTTGCCAGCGAGCATGATAACGGTTGTTAGCCATTTGGTGGAATGCATTAGCAGAAGCAAGGTGCTGAATATCTTTGGCTTGATTCACGATCTGTTTGACTTCGCTGATGCTATGAAAACCATTTGAGGGGCGGTGCTGCAGCAAACGTTGTATACCTTCTTGGCTTAAACCTTTGATGAGATTTAACCCCAAGCGAATGGCGAGTTGCCCTGAGGGAAGGGGAGTCAACTGGTGTTCTGCCTGCGATTGATTAACGCAAATCGGTAGAATGTGGATACCGTGTCGCTTGGCGTCTTGCACGAGTTGTGAGGGACTGTAGAACCCCATCGGTTGACTATTGAGTAGTGCGGTATAAAACTCGGCGGGGTAATAATGTTTCAGCCAAGCAGAACAATAGGCTAAAACTGCGAAAGAAGCAGAGTGGCTTTCTGGAAAACCATACTCGCCAAAGCCACAAATTTGTTCAAAGATGCGCTCTGCAAAGTCTAACTCATAGCCTCTTTCCAACATGCCATTGATTAACTTTGTTTTGAACTTGAAGACGTGCCCGTTTTTTTTCCATGCCGCCATTGCGCGTCGCAGTTGATCCGCTTCTCCGCCACTAAACCCTGCCGCAACCATCGCCAGTTTGATCACTTGCTCTTGGAAAATCGGCACTCCGAGCGTTCTTGCTAGAACTTCTCTCACCTCTTCTGAGGGGTAAGAGATCGCCTCTTCACCATCTCGACGCTTTAAAAATGGATGCACCATGTCACCTTGAATCGGCCCTGGGCGAACGATGGCGATTTGTATCACCAAATCGTAATAACAAGCGGGTTTTAATCGTGGCAGCATGCTCATTTGTGCGCGAGATTCGATCTGGAAGACGCCAATGGTATCGGCTTTTTGGATCATGCGATAAACCTGCTCGTCATCTTGTTGACGCGTGATGTCTGCGATAGCAAGAGAACGCTTGTGATGTTGCCAAATGGAGGTAAAACATTTGCGAATGGCGGTGAGCATTCCTAATGAAAGGACATCGACTTTCAGCAATTTTAAGCTTTCCAAATCATCCTTATCCCACTGAATGATCGTACGTTCCGCCATGGCCGCATTTTCTACCGGCACCAGTTCGTATAACGGGCCAGAGGAAATGACAAAGCCCCCAACGTGTTGTGACAAGTGACGTGGGAATCCGATAATTTCATTGACCAATTCGATAAACTGTTGGCCTTTGAGTGAATCGGCTTCCAGCCCTAGTTCGACGATTTGCGCTTGCCAGTCTAACTCTCTATCTCGACGGTTAATGTTTTTGAGGAAAAAATCGAGTTGTGTTTCCTCCAGCCCTAACGCTTTACCGACTTGTCGTACCGCACTTTTAAAACGGTAAGAGATTACGGTTGCAGCAAGAGCGGCTCGTTGACGACCGTATTTCTGATAAATATATTGAATGACTTCTTCACGTCGTTCGTGCTCAAAATCCACGTCAATATCGGGTGGTTCATCGCGTTCTTTGCTTATAAAACGCTCAAAGAGAACCGCAATTTGCCGTGGATCGACAGAGGTGATTTGCAAGCAGTAGCAAACGACCGAGTTGGCGGCCGATCCCCGACCTTGATAAAGAATGCCTCGGCTTTTGGCAAACATCACAATGTCGTGAATGGTAAGAAAGAAGAAAGGGTAGCCTTGCTCCTTAATCAAGCGCAGCTCTTTTTGGATAGTCTGCTCAATCGCTTCAGGAACGCCTTCAGGAAACCGCTGCTTTTTCCCTTGTTCAACGAGGTGCTGCAAATAGGAATCTGGCGTGAAGCCATTTGGGATCAGTTCACTGGGGTATTCGTATTGCAATGAGGCCAACTCAAATGTGCATTGCTGAGCAATGGTGAGACTCTCTGCAAGCCATTGGGCTTTGAAAAGTTTGCGTAGCTTACTCTCGGAGCGCAGTGACTGTTCAGCATTGACCAGCCGATGTGGCCCTAGTTGTTCAACAGTACAACCGTGGCGAATCGCCGTTACAGTGTGTTGTAAAGGTAAACGTTCAGGTCGGTGCATCAAAACTCCGCCACAAGCGGTGATAGGGAGATCAAGCTGTGTGGCTAGTTGCTGGCAATGATGTTGATAAATGGCATCGTCATGGCGTAAGTGACGCTGTAGCCCTAACCAAAGCCGCGATGCGTGGTAGCGCTGTAGCCATTTCCCCCACTGATAATCACACGCTTTGCCCAGAGGTAGCCACAGCACAAAGCAATGCTTTAGTGAAAGGATGTCCCATTCGGACAGTTGGTATTGGCCCTTTTCACAACGCCGACGCGCGTTGGTGATGACGCGGCACAGTTCGGCATAAGCTTGGCGATTGGGGCAGAGTAACACAAAGCGACATTCGTCGTTGAGATGGAAAAGGCTGCCGACAACTTGCTTAATATTGAGTTTGTGTTGTTTGATGGCACTGTGTGCCCGAACGATCCCAGCTAAAGAGCACTCGTCGGTAATGGCAATGGCATGGTAGCCCAGAAAGTGGGCTTGCAGCACCAACTCTTCTGGGTGTGAGGCTCCAGTTAGAAAAGAAAAATTGCTTTGGCAAAATAATTCAGCGTAATACATCACAACTCAACTAAATAGACCGTGTAAAAACCAATGTTTGCTTTGATCTCGAAATACCCAGAGCCATTGGCCTTGTTGAGTTCTGGCAATAAAGTAATCGCGCATAACACTTTCTCCATCCCACCAACCACTGACAATACGCTCTGGGCCATGAATCAGCGAAACATCCTGCTGCAAAGGCTCAGGTGAGGGTAATAATAGGCTTGGTCGTAAGCGATCGTAGTCGATCTCTGTGGTCATTTGCCCATTTAAGGCAGGTTGATAGCTTGTGGCCTTTTCTGGTCTGGGATCATGGTTAAGAGCCAGCGTTGAAACGGCTTGCTTACCGAGTTTCGCTTGGAGTACGGAGCAAAGCTCAAGCCTAGTTAGCTTGCCACTTTGGTGAGAAAAAAGATCATCGGGCTGACTTTGCTGCTCACCATCTCGAATAACAGCAAGGCCAAGGCGAGTCACGGCCGATTGCAACACAAGGGACTCCAAGGTGAGAGCCGATAAGGTTTGCCACTTTTGCCAGCGATACTCGCCTTGTGCAGAATGGATGGCAATGGTGTCCTGTCGATCATCACGTTGATACAACGTAAGAGCAAGTTCAAACGCGACACGATCGCGCATAGTGAGATAGTGTTCTAAGTGCTGAAAGAGCTTACTCAGGGGTTTTTCGAGCCATTGAACATTCTCCAATTCATACAACAGTTCGAACTCTTGTTTGAACAGCGAAGGAGGGTGATAAAAATCCACTGGATGTTTAAACTGCCCTGTGATTTTTCCCATATAGTTGACCAGATCGATATCAAATCGGCGAGCCACTTCTGGCAAAGGTAGAACGAGCAACTCTCCTAGGGTATGAATGCCCAAGCGCTGAAGTTTTTCAATGGTGGCCGGTTTGATTTCACTGCAAGTTAACGCACGCTGTTGTAATAGGGTTGAGATACGGCTTTTGTCTTCAGTAATCAATGTGAGTCCTGCTTTAGCAAGCATTTTAGCCGCTAACGGCGAATAACCACACGCAGCATAGTATCGCAGGTGTCTCACATTGAGTTGCTTGGCCAAAGCATGCCAATAATGGTCAAGCCCATCGTATAACAGCAGCATTTGACTGGCTCTTATCAGTAGTCCACTTGGCGGATCTAACACAATATCGGCGGTGATCAAGTAGAGCCATTGAGCAATTTCTTTTAATTTGTTTTGTTCTAATGTCGAATCATGGGCCACGACGTGCAAATCGGCGCAAAGTGCCGCTGCATTGGCGAGGCCCATATGCAATTTTATCCCAGCAGCATAAGCCAGACTATTCGCTTGGGTTACTTGATGTGACAGAGGATCAAGCACAACAATGGGTTGCTCGTCATCCATGAACGAATCAAGTTGAATCGAAGGAAAATGCAAATAGAGCCATAACGTCATGATCTTAGCCTTGTAATGCCACTGGGAAGGGAATAACTCGATGTTCTGCGGTAGCTTTGCTTAAGGTTAATTGCGGAAAAAGCCGCTGATAGTTAATTTCTACGGTGCCTCGCTGCCATCCACCTTTACGCTTTCGAACTTTGACACAAATGCCTTGTTCGGAGGGGGTGAGTTGCAATGAAAGTGAAATGGGTAGAGAAAGTCGAGCATGCGAGCTTTCTCTAAACATAAACAGCAAGCTGCCCCCTCGTTCACAAGCGACTTGCAGGCGTTTAACTTGATGAATTTCAATCACATCTTGCCAAAGCAGTGCGGTTTGGCAAACACCGCTTTTTAAGCATTGCTCGGCTGACCAAAGGGCTTCTTTTTTTGTTGAAGGTGACAAAATTAAGCTATCGGCGAGAGAAAGCCCTACATTGCGCCAAAATGCCGCATTGATCATCGCAGGTGGCTGGATAAGAGCTACGGTGTGTTGTTGTGATGCTAGAAAAGGGCTGAGTAAACGTAATTCACCAATGCCTAAAAGGGATTCTATTTCCACCACACCATGACGAGGGAATCCGCCTTCTAATAACGTGTCTAAATCGGTTAATCCTGAACTGTAGCAATGCTGCTCTTCTCGGTAGTGTGCCGAGCTTGCATGCCAGATGAGTTGCTGACGCTTAAGATCTTGAATGATGTTCTGCATAATAAAATACCTGTATGTACGTACAGTATATTTCACTAGTGGAAAGGTGCAAGATCTTTGTCGAGAGAAAATAAAAAAGGCAGCAACTGCTGCCTTCTATGCCACTAGGTATATCTCTAGCGCTTAGGTTGTGCGTCGATACATTGTCCGTTGATTTCTGTCATCGCAGGATCCATTAAGTGTAGATACAGCGGCATGAGATCTTGCGGCGTTTTCAACGTGTTGGCATCTTCACCAGGATAGGCTTTTTCACGCATACGTGTGCGTGTGGCTCCGGGATTAATTGCGTTGACACGCATCGGCGTATCGCTCAGTTCATCGGCAAGCACTTGCATCATACCTTCAACAGCGAACTTAGAAATCGCATACGGACCCCAGAAAGCTCGACCAGAGTGACCAACGGTTGAAGAGGTAAAAATGATTCGGCCAGCCTCAGCTTTACGTAACACGGGCAACAGAGCTTGAGTCATCAGCACTTCCGCTTTGACATTAATCTGCATGATGTCGTCAAAATCTTCTTCGTTGATTTGCTCAAATGGGCAAAGTGTACTCAAAACGCCAGCGTTATGAAGCAGACCATCCAAACGGCCAAACTGACCTTCAATCGTTTCTGCCATGTCAATATAGTTTTGCTTTGTGGCACCCTTAAGGTCGAGCGGGATGATCGCCGCTTGAGGGTAACCTGCCGCTTCAATTTCATCGTAAACCGATTCGAGGTTCTTCACGTTACGGCCAAGCAAAATAACGGTTGCGCCATGTTTTGCGTAGCTCAATGCAGCTTGACGACCGATGCCAGCACCAGCACCAGTCACAAGAATAACTTTATCGTTCAGGGCATCTGCAGAGATTGAATAGTCCACTGTGCTCAATCCTTATATTTCTATTTGTTCTATCCTGCGTTGCAAAATCAAACAGATATGCAACGGAAAGTCTTGGTAATTGTGACAAGATGGCTACAATACACCAATTCACACTTTAGGGGATATTACATTGGAATTTTTATTGGATTACGGCTTGTTTTTAGCCAAGGTGGTGACCTTTATTGTGGCGATTGTCGTGTTATTGGTGCTTGCGAAATCTTTGAGTAGCAAATCGTCTGCCACGAAAGGGGAGCTGGAGATAACCAATCTTTCTGAGCAACATAAACAGACTATCGAACATTTAGAGCATTACCTACATGATGACGCCTACTTAAAAGCACGTGATAAAGCGGTTAAAAAAGAAGAAAAAGAGAAAGACAAACAGCGTGAAAAAGAGGTGAAGAAAGCCGCGAAAGAAGGGACGCTGGAGCATAAACGTGAGCCTCACCTATTTGTGTTGGATTTCCATGGCAGCATTGATGCAAAAGAAGTCACCTCGTTGCGTGAAGAAATTACCGCCATTCTTGCTGTGGCAGGAGAAGGTGATGAAGTGTTGCTACGGTTAGAGTCGGGTGGTGGCATGGTTCACGGTTATGGGCTTGCCTCATCACAATTGGATCGCATTAAAGCAGCAGGATTACCACTAACGATTGCAGTAGATAAAGTAGCGGCCAGTGGTGGTTACATGATGGCTTGTGTCGCGGATAAAATTGTTTCTGCCCCATTTGCCATTGTTGGCTCAATCGGTGTTATTGCGCAGATACCAAACTTCAATAAGTTGTTAAAGAAGCACGATATTGAGTTTGAACAGATGACAGCCGGTGAGTACAAACGCACGCTAACCATGTTTGGCGAAAATACCGACAAAGCACGTGACAAATTTAAGCAAGAGTTAGAAGAAACGCATGATCTGTTTAAAGATTTTATTCGTGAGCATCGTCCGGCATTAGAGCTTGAAAAAGTCGCAACAGGTGAACACTGGTTTGGTACACAAGCAAAAACATTGGGTTTAATTGATGATGTGTCCACGTCCGATGATCTGATCGTAGCCGCTTGTAAAGAGAAAACCGTGTTGGCGATTCATTACGTTCAGAAGAAAAAACTGACAGATAAATTAGCGGGTGCAGCAGCGAAAATTTCAGATCGCGTGCTGCTAAAGCTTGTCGAGCGTGGGCAGAAACCTATCGTTTGATTTCTTATTTGGTTAGCAACTCATGGTAAACGGCGAAAGAGAGCTCTTTCGCCGTTTTTATTGAGAGACAACACTTTATTGGTGTAATCGATTACCTGGGGGATTTCTCCTCGCCCCCAACGCCGAATGGCATTATAATATGCGCCTCTGAAACTGGGCCTTAGCCTAAAAAAGAAAACATAAGTGGAGAACAACATGTCGTCTCAGACTCCGGTAGTAACCGTAGATGGACCAAGTGGCGCGGGTAAAGGCACTCTTTGTATGCTGCTGTCAAAGAAGCTCGGCTTTCAACTTTTAGATTCCGGTGCGATCTACCGTGTATTAGCTCTTGCCGCCATTCACCACGGTGTGGACACTGAGTCAGAAGATGCATTGGTTCCACTCGCGACACATCTTGACGTACAGTTCGTTGCCGAAGGTGACTTAGTCAAAGTCATCCTTGAGGGTGAAGATGTTTCAAAAGAATTACGCAAAGAAGAAACGGGCATGGCAGCGTCAAAAGTAGCCGCTTTGCCAAGAGTTCGTGAAGCATTACTACGTCGTCAACGTGCCTTTGAAGCGGCTCCTGGTTTGGTTGCCGACGGAAGAGACATGGGCACGGTCGTTTTTCCTACTGCGAAAGCCAAAATTTTCCTTGATGCGAGCGCGGAAGAACGTGCACATCGTCGCCTTAAACAGTTGCAAGATAAAGGCTTAGATGTTAGATTTGACGACCTTTTGAGCGAGATCCAAGAGCGTGACGATCGCGATCGTAACCGCCCAGTGGCACCATTACGCCCTGCAGAGGATGCGCTTGTGCTAGACTCCACCTCGATGAGTATCGACGAAGTGGTCGAAAAGGCACTACAATATATCGAATCTAAGCTGGCTGAGTAATTTCACTCAGGCAGGTAAGAACGTCGGTCGCAAGGATGATGATTGGCGAATTTAATAACCCCATGCGGTAGGATACCCATGGAAGTTTAATTTTTTGAAGATTAAATAAATGACTGAATCTTTTGCTCAACTCTTTGAAGAGTTTCTAAACGAGACTGAATTCCAACAAGGTACTATCGTTAAAGGTACTGTAGTAGCTATCGAAAACGGCTACGTTCTTGTTGACGCTGGTCTTAAGTCTGAGTCTGCAATTCCTGCTGAACAGTTCAAGAACGCTGCTGGCGAACTTGAAGTTGAAGTTGGTTCTGAAGTAGACGTTGCTCTGGACGCTGTAGAAGACGGTTTCGGTGAAACTCAACTTTCTCGTGAGAAAGCGAAGCGTCACGAAGCTTGGATCGTTCTTGAGAAAGCTTACGAAGAAGCTGCAACTGTTGTTGGTATCATCAACGGTAAAGTTAAAGGCGGTTTCACTGTTGAACTAAACGGTATCCGTGCTTTCCTTCCAGGTTCTCTAGTAGACGTACGTCCTATCCGTGACACTGCTCACCTAGAAAACAAAGAGCTAGAGTTCAAAGTAATCAAGCTTGACCAGAAGCGTAACAACGTAGTTGTATCTCGCCGCGCAGTTATCGAATCTGAAAGCACAGTAGAACGTGACGAGCTTCTAGAAACTCTACAAGAAGGTTCTGAAGTTAAAGGTATCGTTAAGAACCTAACTGACTACGGTGCGTTCGTAGATCTAGGTGGCGTTGACGGTCTTCTACACATCACTGATATGGCGTGGAAGCGCGTTAAGCACCCATCTGAAATCGTTAACGTTGGTGACGAGATCCTAGTTAAAGTTCTTAAGTTCGATCGTGACCGCACTCGCGTTTCACTAGGTCTTAAGCAGCTAGGTGAAGATCCATGGGTAGCAATCGCTAAGCGTTACCCAGAAGGTCACAAACTATCTGGTCGCGTAACTAACCTAACTGACTACGGCTGTTTCGTTGAAATCGAAGAAGGCGTTGAAGGTCTAGTACACGTTTCTGAAATGGATTGGACTAACAAGAACATCCACCCATCTAAAGTTGTTAATGTTGGCGACGAAGTTGAGGTTATGGTTCTTGAAATCGACGAAGAACGTCGTCGTATCTCTCTAGGTCTGAAACAGTGTAAAGCTAACCCATGGCAGTCATTCGCTGAAGCTCAAGCTAAAGGCGATAAAGTAACTGGTAAGATCAAGTCAATCACTGACTTCGGTATCTTCATCGGTCTAGACGGTGGTATCGACGGTCTTGTTCACCTATCTGACATTTCTTGGAACGTAGCTGGCGAAGAAGCGGTTCGCGAATTCAAGAAAGGCGACGAAATCTCTGCAGTAGTTCTAGCAGTAGACGCAGAGCGTGAGCGTATCTCTCTAGGCATCAAGCAAATGGAAAACGACCCATTCAATGCTTACGTTGCTGACAACAAGAAAGGTACTCTAGTTAACGGTACTGTAACTGCAGTTGACGCTAAAGGCGCAGCAATCGAACTAGAAGATGGTGTAGAAGGTTACATCCGCGCTTCTGAAGTTTCACGTGATCGCGTTGAAGACGCAACACTGATCCTAAGCGTTGGTGACAAAGTTGAAGCGAAATTTACTGGTGTAGACCGTAAGAACCGCGTAATCAACCTGTCAATCAAAGCGAAAGACGAAGCTGAAGAGCAAGAAGCAATGGCAACTATCAACAAAGCTGACGAAGCTGCGTTTGGTAATGCAATGGCTGACGCTTTCAAAGCAGCTAAAGGCGAATAATAGACGTCTTAAAAAGGAGCCGAAAGGCTCCTTTTTTTTGTCTCAATTTCTGCTATATGTTTACTGTTAGTTGTAGTATTAAATACACAAGATATTATGCTGTTATCTATTTCTAGGTATCTAGTGAAAACTTCCTCCAAAGGATTACATCCAAGTGTCGGATTTTTCACTACAATTGATAGCAAGTATTTGGTGTAATTGATATTACTTACTATAATAAGTGATAAAAATGACTCGAAGAGGGAAACTATGACTAAGTCTGAACTGATTGAAAGGCTCTGCGCTGAACAGACACATCTTTCAGCGAAAGAGATTGAAGATGCTGTCAAAGATATTTTGGAACACATGGCTTCAACGTTGGAGAGCGGTGATCGTATCGAGATTCGTGGTTTCGGTAGTTTCTCGCTTCATTACCGTGAACCACGTGTAGGCCGTAACCCTAAGACTGGTGATAAAGTGGAGTTAGAG
The DNA here is from genome assembly GCF_021852965.1 of Vibrio floridensis. Classification (NCBI taxonomy): domain Bacteria; kingdom Pseudomonadati; phylum Pseudomonadota; class Gammaproteobacteria; order Vibrionales; family Vibrionaceae; genus Vibrio; species Vibrio floridensis. The sequence goes on from NZ_JAKGCY010000002.1 coordinate 234,444, forward strand.
GGTAAACACGTACCGCACTTCAAGCCAGGTAAAGAGCTACGAGAGCGTGTTAATCTAGCTTAAATAGAACGAACATAGGTACAAAAGCGGCATACATAGCGTATGCCGCTTTTTTATGATTAGATACCTGTTATTATCCGTGGTCGTCAGGAAAGTTTTCCTGCATAATTGTATCGGCTGATATCTCTAAGGTGATGACAGATGAAAATTATAAAAATCATTGCTGTAATGGCTCTCTTCCTAATTGCTTTGGCATTAGGCTCGCAAAATCAAGAAATTGTGACGTTCAACTACTTACTGGCTAAAGGTGAGTTTCATCTTTCCACTTTGTTGGGGGGAGTGTTTGTTGCTGGCTTCGCTGTATCGTGGGCAATTTTTGCAAGTATTCAATTTAAGACTCGACTAAAAATTAGAAAACTCAACAAACAACTAAAAAGCCAAAACACACAAGTAAAGAAACAAGCGTAAGGACGAACCGGTTTAATGCTTGAATTACTCTTCTTGTTACTCCCAATTGCGGCTGCATACGGTTGGTACATGGGCCACCGCAGCGCACAGGATGACAAGCAGAAGCACTCCAATCAGATCTCTCAGCAGTATGTGACGGGATTAAACTTGCTTTTATCGGATCAGTCAGATAAAGCCGTTGATCACTTCATCGAACTGCTTCAGGTCGACAACGATACGATTGATACTCATCTAGCGTTAGGTAATCTCTTTCGCTCAAGAGGAGAAGTCGATCGCGCTATTCGCATCCATCAAAATCTCATTTCTCGCTCCCGTTTGACGATAGAGCAAAAGAACATTGCTTTACAACAATTGGCCAAAGACTACATGGTTTCTGGGTTTCTGGACCGGGCTGAAAAAATCTTAGAGCAATTGGTTGAAGAGCCGGAACACCGAGAGGCCGCTTTACAGCAACTAGTCCTGATATATCAACAAACAAGAGAGTGGGATAAAGCCATTCATTATGCGCATTTGTTGGTGAAGACGGGCAAAAAGTCGATCAGGAAAAATATTGCTCATTACTGGTGTGAGCTAGCCATGCTTGATCAAGCAGACGGTAATCAGACAAAAGCAATTAGTCATTTTAAGAAAGCACTACAAGAAGATCCTAAGTGTGTGAGAGCCTCTATCTCATTAGGGCGGGTCTACCTTGAGATGGAAGAGTATCACAAGACGATTGAGTATCTAGAAAACGTCTTGGAACAAGACACGGATTATATCAGTGAAGCATTGCCAATCATGGCTGAGTGCTATCACCATCTTGGCCAAGAAGATCAATTGGTTGAGTTTCTAAGGGCTTGTATCAACAAAAAAGCGGGTGTGTCTGCGGAGCTAATGCTAGCTCAGTTAGTTGCTCATCATGAAAGTGTTGGTGCTGCCCAAGAACTACTCACTCGTCAGCTAATAAAGAATCCAACGATGAAAGGCTTCTACCGGCTCATGGATTACCATTTGGCAGAAGCAGAAGAAGGAAGAGCCAAAGAAAGCTTAACCACTCTTCAGGCAATGGTTGGTGAACAATTGAAAGTGAAACCACATTACCGATGTCGTAAATGTGGCTTTTCCACCCATTCTTTATATTGGCATTGTCCATCATGTAAGGGGTGGGGAACCATTAAACCAATCAGAGGATTGGATGGTGAATAATTTTTATGCAGCCGGCAGTTTTTCTGTCCGCTGCATTTTTTTTAGATAAATAAAGTAAAGAAAAAGAAAATCGTTAGGAGATGAAATGATTGACCAAAAAGTAATAGTGGCGTTGGACTATGACAAACAAGTAGACGCGTTGGCTTTTGTTGACAAAATAGATCCAGCTTCATGTCGCCTTAAAGTAGGCAAGGAAATGTTTACGCTCTTTGGTCCAGATTTCGTACGTGAACTGCATAAGCGTGGTTTTTCTGTATTCTTAGATTTAAAGTTTCACGATATCCCGAATACTTGTTCGAAAGCTGTGCGCGCTGCCGCTGAGCTTGGCGTATGGATGGTTAACGTCCATGCAAGCGGGGGAGAGCGTATGATGGCGGCATCTCGAGAAATTCTTGAACCTTACGGCAAAGACCGCCCATTGTTGATCGGTGTTACTGTGCTAACGAGCATGGAGCAAAATGATTTGGCTGGAATCGGATTAAATATCGCTCCTCAAGAGCAAGTGTTGCGCCTTGCCCACCTAACGAAGAACTCGGGGCTCGATGGTGTTGTATGTTCTGCACAAGAAGCATCTTTACTTAAAAGTGAATTAGGAAAAGATTTCAAGTTAGTCACACCGGGCATTAGACCCATTGGCACTGAGCAAGGGGATCAGCGTCGTATCATGACGCCCGTTAACGCGATAGTTTCAGGAGCAGATTATCTAGTAATTGGCAGACCAATCACACAATCGATGGAACCTGCGGCAGTCCTAGAGGCTATAAATACAAGTCTAAAGTCGTTATAAGGGTTCGTTAGGTGATACTAATGCGGTTGAAAGTGTGAGGTTTATCGAAGTTTTAATTAAATCTTACAATTTCCTCGCATTGAATAAAAAAGCACAATTAATGCATATTAATTGTGCTTTTTTTGAATCAAGATCTAGGTTTTGTTAAATGAGATGCCGCCAAAACTGAACCTATTGACTAGTACATTAGTAATGTAGGGTGTGAACGTGATCAGTTGGTGACTATCTATTCACTATGTAACGTTAATGTAACGGGCATATTAGAATTTTCGAATTTGATATCTGTTCCGCGTTTGGTTTTTAATGCGCAATCAGTCATCGGAATGAGTTGGCTGAAATGACCTAGAATCTTTCACATGGTCACACTTTATTGCAACCGGATTGTTGCAAATTTCGAATTTGATATGTTACAGCATGGAGCGCATAGTAAGTGTTATCGTATGTCTTTCGGCGTATGGCTTTAATTGTCCCTACGTTTCTTGGTATTACTATCCTCATTTTTGCCATCACACGTTTCGTTCCGGGTGGACCAGTAGAACGCATGTTGGCAAGTATGCATTCAGGTAGCGACACGGCAACAGTGAGCATTGCTGGTAATAACTCTGCACTTTCCGAAGATCAGATGGCGGAGCTGAATGCCTTCTACGGCCTAGACAAACCTATATTTGAAGCTTATTGGAGTTGGTTAACTCGTTTGTTAGTACTCGATTTCGGGGAATCAACTCGTTACTACGAACCCGTCGGAACGATGATCGCTGAACGCTTACCTGTATCGCTGTTTTATGGAGGTATGACGTTTTTCATTAGCTATTTCATTTCCATTCCACTGGGCTATTACAAAGCCATCAGGCATGGAAGCGTTTTCGATTCCGCCTCATCTATCATGATTTTTGTGGGGTACGCACTTCCAGGGTATGTGGTTGGTGTATTTCTGATTACCGTTTTTGCCTATAACCTTGAATGGTTTCCAATGGGTGGTTTTGTTGGTGATGATTTTGACGACTATGAAACCTTCTGGCTTCAGCTTAAAGATATTATGTGGCACGCCGTCTTACCGCTAATTTGTTATTTGATTGGTGATTTTGCGACGTTAACAATGACGATGAAGAATAGCTTAATGGAAAATCTGTCTTCAGATTATATCCGTACTGCAATCTCTAAAGGATTACCCTTTAAAAAAGCGGTAAGAAAGCATGCATTGCAGAACAGTTTAATTCCAATAGCCAGCCATTTTGGTAATTCACTATTATTTTTTATGACGGGTTCTTTTTTAATTGAAGTTATTTTTAATATTAATGGAATCGGCCTGTTGGGCTACGAATCAATTATTGAACGTGATTATCCAGTTGTAATGGGTATTGTCGCTATTAATGCCGTAATGTTAATGGTAGGAAATATTCTTTCAGATCTTTGTGTGGCATTAACTGACCCACGAGTAAGGTTCGGTGCTTAATGTTTACTGTTAGCCCTTTAACTCAAAAGAAAATAAGAGCGTTTAAGGATATTAAACGCGGATACTGGTCGTTTCTTATTCTTGTTACTTTATTGACACTGTCTTTGTTTGCGGAACTGTTGGTGAACAGTAAAGCCTTGATCGTTAAATACCAAGGTAATTGGTACTTTCCAGTGATTAGTGATGTAAGAGCTGGGAATGAATTCGGGTTAGATTACGCAAGTGAAGCTGACTACCGTGTTTTGCAAAAGACTTTCCAAGAAGCTGAAAGCGGTGATTTCGTCTTAATGCCGATCGTACCGTGGAACCCCTATGAGCAGGATTTTAGTGGCGATTTTCCACCAACGGCACCAAGCCTAGAATCTAAGCACTATCTAGGCACTGATGTCATTGGTCGCGATATCCTTGCACGTCTCGTTTATGGGTTTAGAACAGCAATGGGTTTTGCTTTGGCAACGATGGCGGTCTCCTATGCAATCGGCACCGTTGTTGGATGTGCTATGGGTTTCTTTGGCGGAAAGTTTGACTTGTTTGTTCAGCGTTTGATCGAAGTATGGTCTATGGTGCCATTCCTCTATGTGATCATGATATTGGTTTCAATCACTCAACCCACCTTTACGCTGTTTGTCGCGATCAACGTTTTATTCGGTTGGATGGGAATGACTTGGTACATGCGAACCATGACCTACAAAGAATCAGCGCGAGAGTATGTTTTGGCTGCAAAAGCGTTGGGGGCGTCAACTTGGCGTATTTTAATGCATCATATTTTACCCAATACCATGGTGATGATTGTGACGCTTGCCCCGTTTACGATTGCAGGAAATATTACCGCTTTGACAGCTTTAGATTATCTAGGGCTCGGGCTAATGCCTCCAACGCCAAGTTGGGGAGAACTATTACAACAAGGTAAATCTAATTTGGATTCTCCGTGGATTGTTTCGTCTGTTGTCGCATCGATTGTTACCGTTTTGGTTATGGTAACCTTCATCGGTGAGGCCATTCGAGCTGCCTTTGATCCAAAGAAATTTACGCGATACGTGTAAGTATCCGTTTCAAGGAAGAAATACAGATGCAACATACCAAATTGACTCTAGCAAGCATTGCGGCTTTGTCCGCGTTAAGTTTCAATGCAGTGGCTCAATCGCTGCCAACTGCGCAGCAATGGACAACGAATGCCAATGAACCGCTTTTTGCCTCAAGTGAAGCGAAACGCGGCGGGACTTTGACCACTTATATGGTTAGTTTTCCACAAACGTTAAGAAGCGTAGGACCGGATGCCAATTCAGGCCTGCGTCATTATTTCATGGATGGTGCGCCTAAGTTAGCTCAACGTCATCCAAATACCGGTAAATGGATTCCTCAGTTGGCAGAAGCATGGGCTTTTGATGAAGACAACAAAACGGTTTATTTCAAACTGGACAAAAATGCAAAATGGTCAGATGGTGAAAAAGTAACCGCTGATGATTACGTGTTTATGATGAAGTACTACCAATCAAAAGACATTATCGATCCTTGGTATAACGACTTCTTCACCACTAGCATCAAAGAAGTAGTGAAATATGATGACTATACCATTGCTATCAAAACAGCGACTGCACAAAGCAACGACGCATTGATGGTGTTGATCAATATGCCAAGTAATGGTGTACAACCACGCCCAGAACACTTTTTCAAAGGGACTAAGGACGAGAATAACGACGGGATGCCAGATAACTTCGTTCGAGCGTTCAACTTTAAAGCTGAGCCAACGACAGCAGCCTATTACATGGCTGATGTAGAAAAGGGCAAGCGAGTCACTTTTAAACATGTTGGCGAAGACTGGTGGGGTTACACGAATCGTTATTACCAGCACCGTTACAACGTTGAACGAGTTCGCATCAACGTGATCAGAGATCAGGATATTGCCCTTAAGCATTTCGAGAAAGGCAACTTAGACTTCTACGATATGATTTTGCCTGAATTCTGGCATAGCAAAGCAGATTCTGAAGGGTTTGAAAAAGGTTATATCCACAAGTTTTGGGGTTACAACCAAGCACCTCAGGGCGCAGGAGGTCTGTGGATCAATACTGCCATGCCGCTACTCGGCGATATTAACGTTCGTAAAGGCATTATGTCTGCGACAGATTATGACGGCATGATTGTCAACATTATGCGTGGAGATTATTCGCGCAAGCCTCACGGTTTAGGGTTTGGTCATGGCCAATATGATAAAGCTGATAATAAAGCACCTGAATTCAATGCAGAAACGGCTATTCAACACTTCGAAAACGCTGGTTTTGATAAAATAGGTGCAGATGGTATTCGCGTGAATAGCAATGGTCAAAGATTGTCGTTTTCGATCACTTATGGCTACCAATCCTGGACACCACGAATCGCCTATCTGAAAGAACAAGCCAAATTAGCCGGTTTAGAGTTCACTCTAAACCTTGTTGATGGTTCCTCTGCATTTAAGTACATCCTCGAGAAAAAACACCAACTTGCCTTCTTGAACATGGGGTCGGGAGAGATACCATCTTATTGGGAGTATTTGCACTCAGATAATGCCAACAAACCTCAGACCAATGCACACACAAACTATAGCAGCCCTGAGCTCGATAGACTGATTGAAGAGTACGACGCAGAATTTGCACAAGAGAAACGATTTGCACTTTCTCATCAAATCCAAGATTACGTGTCGGCGGCCAACATCATTGTGCCTGGATACATGGTTCCTTATACCCGTGCAGTACATTGGCGCTGGTTGAAAATGCCAGAAACCCCAATGACTAAAGCAACAGAGAACATCTTCCATCCTATGGATATCGGTAACTTCTGGATTGACGAGGCGGTGAAGAAGGAAACAGAAAAAGCGATGAAATCTGGTAGCACCTTCCCGAAAGTCACGATTGTCGATGAAAGATACAAGATGTAGTTAGTAGGGATTTGGAAGATGAACAACGAAGTAGTTCTCAGCGTTAGAAACTTAGAAACTGAGTTCCAGACAGACGATGGAGCCGTGCAAGTGCTTCACGGTGTGAGTTTTGACGTAAAGAAAGGACGTACACTAGGTTTAGTGGGTGAATCTGGATGTGGAAAAAGTGTCACGTCAATGTCGATCATGGGTTTACTTCCCAAACCTTATGGTCGAATTATTGGCGGGCAAATTCTATACCGTGGTAAAGATCTTGTGACTTTAGCAGCGGAAGAAATGTACTCCATGCGTGGTGACCGTATTTCCATCATCTTCCAAGATCCCATGACGGCGCTTAATCCCGTTCACACAGTCGGAAAACAACTGATGGAAGTTCTAAAGCTTCATCGACCAGATTTGAACGGCAGAGCAAGGCGTGAACAAGCTTTGGACATGCTTAAAAAAGTGCGTATTCCGATGCCTGAAAAACGACTAGATGAGTATCCACACAATCTTTCCGGTGGTATGAGACAGCGCGTTATGATCGCGATGGCATTGGCTTGTAAACCGGAAATATTGATCTGTGACGAGCCCACAACCGCCCTAGATGTTACCGTACAGGCCTCTATCTTGGAGTTGATCAATGAACTTCAAGAAGAAACGGGTATGGCGGTGATCTTTATCACTCATGACCTTGGGGTTGTGGCAGAAATATGCGATGACGTTGCCGTTATGTACGGCGGTAAGATTGTTGAATATGCAGATGTATTTGAGTTGTTTGACTCACCGAAACATCCTTATACCGAACGCCTTATGGGATTGATGCCAAGCCTTGAACACGAACCAAAACAGCTGATTGAAATCAAGCCGATTGATATTTCCAAATTTCCAGAGTTTCGAGGTTGATTATGGAAGAGATACTCAGAATCGAAGGTCTAAAGCAACATTTTGTTTCAGGGAAAAAATTATTTTCAAAAGGTTATACAGTCAAAGCCGTTGATGGCGTTTCGTTAAGTGTAAAGCGCGGTGAAACGCTAGGCCTTGTTGGAGAGTCTGGCTGTGGTAAAAGCACGTTAGGCCGGACTATCTTAAAATTGTTTGAGCCAACCGATGGAAAGATCTTTTTTGAAGGACGTGATATTACCAAGCTCTCACCGAAAGGCATGAGACCATTGCGTAAAGAGATGCAAATCGTTTTTCAAGATCCACTTGAGTCGCTTAATCAACGCCATACTATCGGTATGATATTAGAAGAGCCTTTTATTATTCATAAAGTAGGCTCTCCTCAAGAGCGTAAAACCTGGGTGTTGGAGCTGTTAGAAAAAGTGGGTTTGCCGAGCAATGCGATTAACCGATACCCACACGAGTTTTCGGGTGGACAGCGTCAACGGATAGGCATCGCGAGAGCCATTGCATTAAAACCCAAATTACTTATTTGTGATGAGTCAGTATCGGCTTTAGATGTTTCAGTCCAAGCACAAATTATTAATTTGCTCTTAAAATTGCAACAAGAAATGAATTTGGCAATTATCTTTATATCGCATGACTTATCTGTCGTGAGACAAGTTTCAGATAATGTGGCAGTAATGTATTTTGGTGAAATTGTGGAGTACGGTAAATCCGTCGATATCTACAATGACCCGCAAAATGATTATACGAAAAAGTTACTCTCAGCAATACCGATTACTCATCCCAAATATCGAACGAGAAAAAGAGATTTAGCTCGAAAAATATCATAGTTTGTTACATATAGAGAAAGTGAATCTTTTAGAATTTAATATTATTTTGCTATAAAGTGAGATAACAGTAGATTAACAATAATATGGAATTTAACCGTATGGTAAACGCCTTGCGGTTAATAGGCTTACCAAGAATTTCTGCGAAGGACACGCACAAATTGAGCTTGGTAAACCGTTTAACTTAAGTTTATTTAAATAAACTTAATTCTCATGGAAGTTAACAATATGCAACACACTAAAAAGTGGAGGATTACTCCGCTAGCTATTCTATTAGGTGCATTATTTTCTTCATCATTATATGCCGAGGAAAATAGTGAAACACAAGATAGCTCGCAAGCAGAGTTTACTCAAACCGACGAAAGTGCATCTTGTATTCTTTGCAATGTCGGCGGGTCTTTGTCACTGACTTACGACACCAATATATACGATAAAGATGACTATCGCTCAGTCAGAAGTTTTTCTTGGGGTGGCAGCTTAAACTACAAACTGACAGATAAAACCAGAGCCTTTTTTTCAAGTGGTGGATACAGGACGCTAGAAGACAAAACCGGTGATTACATTACCGATTCTGTAGTGGGCGTAAACTATTCCAACCTATTCACTTTTGGTGATACTGGACGAGTCAGTTTAAGTGGCCAATTTACGATTCCTACTTCTGAAACTTCTCAAAAAGACGAACTGAATACTGCTTTCCGTTTGGCAGTACCCGTCAGTTTTAAAATTTGGGATGTCAATTTCAACGTATCTCCTCGCTTAAGAAAGAATTTCCACGAATATAAGACGATTGCTGGCAGGTCGCTAACCGAGTGGACTTACTCACTCTCCAGTAGTGCAAGCATGTCTTGGGGTTCTTTTTCTACAGGTATTTCGATGCTGGGTGGCAACACCATCAGTTATCAAGGGACACGACGTTCAAGTTGGACATATGGTGGCTCCATTTATGGCAGTTATACGATCAACGACCAATGGTCTGCCTCTCTGAGTGCTTCGTCTTCTGGTGTTTATCAGGATGCAGAGCGCGGGACGTTAGGCAATATCGATCTATTTGACCAAGATAAAGCCTCATATTCAGCAACAGTTACATTTTCCTTCTAGGAAGCAACAAATAAAAAAAGGAAACAAACATGGCATTTAGGAAAGTGGTTTTAGCATCGGCTATAGCTTTCGCTTTGGCGGGCTGTGGTGCAGATGACCAAGCATACGATTACTTGGATAAAGACAGTAATCAAATAAGTATCGCTTCTATAACAAGTTATAAACCAGTAACAGATTATCAAGATATTAAAGAGATCCCGTTGCCTGGTGTTTGGATGTATCGTCCATCGACGTCATCTGCACCTCGTGATTCGGACATGTATGCCTTTTTTGCAGGCAGCGAAGTTTTAGTTAGCTTAAGTTTAACCGAGCACGGCTTGGTTGCTAAGCGAATTGACCCCGACATCGTTAAGTACGATCCAAACAACCCTCAATCACTTGAAGAAAGCCGTTGGGCTGACAGTATCAATGCAACACCAGTTCTCAAAATACCTGGTGATTACACAGCCTATCGTTGTCAAGAAGACAGCTATGGCGATTGTACCAACAAAGAAGAAAAAGTACCTGATCTCCAGGCTGAGTGGTATGAACGTACGCATTTTCTTCCAAAGTTTGAAAAGCTAGAAGCTTACATCAATGATATTAACGACTATTTTGGTAAAGATGCCAAAGCGACAAAAGTTGCGATGACGGAGTTTGATCCAAATAGTGGGGTCATTAACATTGAGCTAGAGCGTGAGTTTAAAGGTGGGAACGGAAAAGGACGTTTCTTCTACTCCCTTGTGCGTCTAGACAAGTTTGCAGATCCAAAATATCAAGCAGTTTACCAAGCTCCAGCGGATCAAAATAAATTTGGCTTTTTCACCAGTAGCTTTAAGAAAGCGGACACAAATGGGGCAACGCAATCAGAGTTTACGCGTGGTTCTTATCTGAATCGTTTTTCACCGAATCGAGACTCTATTGACTTTTACTTGAATGACGAATTTTTTGAGCCAGAGAACGAGATGTGGCTGAAAGCGACGCTTGAAAGTATGGATACCATGGCTCGACAGATGTCACAGATCGGTATACCACCAGTGAAAGTGGTAAACCGGGACAAGCCTGCAGGGATTGTTTCTGGGGACCTACGCTACAACGCGATTAATTTGTTCACAGAACCTTCAGATACAGGTCTTCTCGGTTATGGACCATCTGCTGCTAACCCACTAACTGGTGAAATCATTAGTGCGTATACCAATATGTATCCAGGAACTGTTTTAAGAACGGTACCGCGTCAATGGGATCAGTTTGTTGACCTATATAATGCAAATCAGTTAGCAGACTTGCAGAAAAATGCTGAGCCAGTAGAAGTTGCGGGCATTGCACTGAACTCTGTTAAAGTAAAACCTCTGCCCACTAATCAGTCTGAGGGAACTTCTGACGGCTATTTTGCTCCAGAAACAGAACGTGTACTGGAACTTAAAACTCGCGAGATGACAATCATTGACCCGACTGCTCAGATTCGTAGTAGTGAAGCGTACGCAAACTTATTTGGTGATGCTAAAGAAGCGGTTGATGAGATCCTTGACCAAGACAAAGTTGAAGAGTTCTGGTCACGTAACAACATGTTCTCAGCGAAGAATGTATGGATATCAAGCACTGAAAAGAATTCTCTACCGGGTATTGATTTCGAAAACCAAGGTTTCTTAAATGCTAACAAACAATTAAAAGACTGGGATGCACTTAATTACCACCAGCGCAAAGTTGTAAACAACGTATTTGGTGTTCATAACTATAAAACGACATTAGTGCATGAAGTTGGGCATAACCTTGGTCTGCGCCACAACTTCGAAGGCTCAGCGGACAAGAGCAACTTCTATAGTGAAGTCCAAGCTCAATCATTGGGTCTAAGAGGTGTGCCAGCAGCTAGCTCAATTATGGATTATGCGCCGTCCGAGCTAGATATCGAGCCATTGTTTGGTCAGTATGATATTGCCGCATTGCGTCTGGCATATGCACGAGAGATTGAAGATAAAAATGGTTCTTTCCACAGCTTAAAGCCATTTGATGCTAAGTATGCAAATAAGTACTTACAAACAAATCTTCCCGAAAATACCGAGCGTTCAGTCTATTCACCAATTACGCAACTAGAGTTTTCTTTAAGTGAAAATCATTCAGTTGAGTTGGCTGAATATAAAGCAGCGCATAACGAGTATGCAGTAGCATTGGAAGCTTATCAGCGAGCATTGGCCGAATATGAGGAAGCGATAGCGAATGGAACTCCAGAGTCTGATTTAGAAAAACCAATAGAGCCAGTTGCTCCGGCTTTACCTCTACCTGCAGAAATCACACTAAGATCATATGAGTTCTGTACTGATGGTAATGTTGGTAGTACTTGGAGTTGTGATCGCCATGATGAAGGTACTACCAGAATTGAAAGTGCCAACTATCACTATCAGAACCTACGTGATTTCCATGAGATGTTCAATTTCCGAAGTGATGACTATTCGTTTACGGAGCGTGGAACTATTGGGCGATATTTCTTCTTCCGTAACCGCATGATGGATATTGCTAGCCATGGTATGCAGTCCTGGGGCTGGATTAATATGGCTGCTGAATTCAACGGCTGGCCTGATGCAGATGAATTTGGTAAATCAATGTGTATCGTTCAGCAGAGCACTGGTAAACCAAGATGGGACACTGCTTGTGACTACTACAATGCCGCCCAAAAAGCTGGCGATTTGATGGTCAGCATTCTTGCAACACCGGAAAAAACTTGTCAGGTTAAGGTCACAGAGGATAAAGGCAAAACGCTTTCAATCCAGAACATGACTCTAAGTGAGCTATATGGAAAAGTTCGTTGGGACTTAGATGCATCACATAAACTTCCAGTAAACTGTTTTGATAAAACACTTAAAGAGCAGTTAAAGCTTAATTTTGACGAGGATGTACCAAATAATCGTGAAGGCTTTGAAGTTATAGCAGAGCTAGAGGGCGGTCAGTTTATGAATCACCAGACTGCAGGTAGCACGGTTAACCATGAAATGAGCGATTGGTCTAACTATGATGAAATTGATGCATTTGGTGTTTGGTTCTATCGCTTAATTGCAGCAGAAATGATCGCTAGCCGAGATATGGTTCGTGGTGGAGATACTGCAATCTTGGATATCCCGACAGTGCGCAACAAAGTTGACGAACTAGTGCGTCACTGGGTTGTGGGTACAGAGTACTCTGACTACAAATTTGTTGATCAGAATGGGCAGTATGTCGCTTCTCAAGCGCCTTACACACCGGATTACACCACTCAGAAGATCAGCCGTTTAGGTTATCCTGAGAATATCATCATGAGTTGGTTTACTCACATTAACCGCACTCAGGAAACTAACCTTGTAGAAGCTACGTTGAAAGCGTTAGCTTATGATGCAGAGTCAGCTCATCCAGAGAAAAAGTTTTTGTCGAGAAACTTTATTGATTCTATTTCGGTATTAGATACGACAGGCGATGCGGCTCGAGTTGGTCACTTGGAGCTAGAACTGGATGGACGTAAGTACTCTGCAGGACGTGAGCATAAAATTGCCCAAGAGTTGATTTCTAAAGCTCTTAACTCAGAGGTATTCCGCACTGAGGCATACTTGAAGTCAGAGCCTTCTTTAGATGGCGTAACAGAGTTTGTAGAACAGTACGATGTTCAATGGAAAGAAGCACTTAAGTCAGCTCCACAATTCGGCGCTTATATGAGTACTCCTGATCAGACTGCGGTTTTGCGCCAACCTGGCGCTTATGCATTGATGCTCGCGGTTGAGCCTCACATGGTACAGTACAACATCGTAGCTCGTGATAAAAACTCAACAGCTGAAGACGTAGCGGCTGCTAGGACAACGTTATTTACTGCTTTAGATACCGTTGTGGCGGATCTAATTCAGGCTCAGAAGATAGTTGCTTCAAATAATGTTGGATGTGCTTATCAGTTTACTGACGGTGTATGTGTTCTAGACTCTACAAGTAGATACACAAGTACTTTCTTCACTATCATCAACTATACCACTCGTTGGATCCCTCCTTTCTGGGCGGAAGCGAAAGAAGTGGCTAAGCAGTTTGATGTTAACTTCCTCCAGAAGCACGAAGGTAAAGAGTATCTTGGCAAAGACTTTGACATGCTAAAATCGTTTACGATAGGTACAGACTTTGAACTTCGTAAGTATCAAGAAGCGAAGATGCTAGAGAAGCTACCTCACTACTACCGCTAAATCTCCACTAAATCAAAGCCCGCTTACCAGCGGGCTTTTTACTTGTTAATCAGTAAGTAATTTTCTCAGCGCATGGGCACGCCACTGTGAAATTTAAAGTCACTGTCTTTTGAGTAAATCAGCTGAGCTTCAATTTGACCGAAAAAGGCAACTCGCTCGCTTATATCTTTGCCAGCGATCTGCTCTGCGAGAGTGAGGTAATCTTGGTAATGACGAGCCTCTGAGCGTAGTAGAGAAACGTAGAACTTGGCAATATCATCATCCATGTGAGGGGCAAGTTTAGCGAAGCGTTCACAAGAGCGTGCCTCAATATATCCACCAATAATAAGTTTATCGATCAGTGTTTCTGGCTCGTGTGTTTTCATGTGTGACAGTAACCCCTTTGCATAACGGCTTGCGGTCACATTTTCGTATTCAATCCCTCTAGCACACATGATTTCAAGAACTTGGTAAAAGTGGTGTAACTCCTCTTTTATGAGTAAGACCATTTTATCAATAAGCTCTTGGCTATAAGGAGAGTTTGACTTAGCCATAATGGCTTTAGAAATGTTACTTTTACCTTTTAGTGTTTCAATGGAACCAATTCCACGATAGGCAAAATCTTCATATGGCTTAAACCAATCGAGTAGGGTATGTGAGCTTTCTTTATCCACTGCATATTTGCGGATTAGGTACATAGCGGATTGGCCTGCTTTTAGCTCACAAAGCAAATGGTCGATCAAAATAGTCGGCAGGTTTTCCGCTTTTTTGGCTTCGGCAACCCATTCATCAGGGGTTGGGCATTGCAAAAATTGGTTAATTGGTTCTAGCAGGTCTTGGTACGCTTCGAGAGACATCATAAATCAGTTTAACTTGTGATGAAAAAAGGCCGCGTTGGCGACCTTTGTAAAGAGAATCGTTGTGGCGAATCTTACCACTTTTTCTTATCGCCGAAGAGTGCATCCATATCGTTGTTACGCTCTTTTTCTTCCATTTGCTGCAACTCTACCGCATTTTTATCAGAACGTTTACGGTCTAATTCATTGAGCATAGTTTCCAACTTTTCTTTGGCTTGTATTGAGTATGCATCGTTTTTAGTGCTTAACACATCAATGCCTTTGCGTAATAGTTGAACTGCTGTACCGGCTTGGCCTCTCGCAATAGAGTCGTGTGCACGTTTAATGACGTTTTCGATGTTAATACGAATTTGAATGGTTTCAAGACGAGCATTTTCCTCAACATATGCTTGAGTATCAAAACGGCCTTTGTTGTGCTCGTTGCGAATGGTATCTCTCAATCGTTTCACAAGTTTCAACATGACGATGGCTTGTTTGTCGCTGCTAGGTACCTTAAATGCAGCACTTTCCCCACCTTGAAAGTTATTTTTGAGATGATCTATTTGCTGTTTCATCGCTTCGACACGCTGTGCAAGTTGCTTACTTTTGGGATCAAGTGAAGCCATGTTTTCTAGCGCATCTAAAATGCGGTTGTTTAAGCAGACTAAAAGGTCCTTGCTATAAGGTAAGTGATGAGCATGCCCGATCAACTCTTCGGTTGCATCAATAATGGCAACATAGCGGGCTGATTCTTGTCTTTTCGCAGTTTCAGCCTTGACTTTGTATTGCAACATAACGTTGTAACCAATAACAAGGACCAGTAAAACGGCGACCAGAACGATGATTAAACCAATATTCATATCTGTGTTGTCTGCTTCAAAGAGTAACGGCTAACGACAAAGGATACACGATTCTAATGATGGCATGTACCTATTAATCATATTCTTAGTGATTATTACTGTTATGAAAAGCTTTCATCATCAAAAGTTGTTACGCCTCTCAAAGAATGCGGGGTGGATTACAAAATCCAAGAGTCCAAAAAACTCTTTGCAGCTTCAACCAAATGAAAGACGCGATTTCTCTGTTCATTTCAGTTCTTACACGTTATAACTAATAATTATATTTGAGAACTGAGTTTGCGCGAATTTTACTTTTATGTGTAGGATTTGTTATTAGTAACGGAGTACGAGGCCAATATGAAACTGCAGCAACTGAAGTATATTGTTGAGGTTGTAAATCATAATTTAAACGTGTCTGCCACAGCGGAAAGTTTGTATACCTCCCAGCCAGGGATTAGTAAGCAAGTCCGATTACTTGAAGATGAGTTGGGTATTCAAATTTTTGAGCGTAGTGGTAAGCATCTGACGCAAGTGACCAAAGCGGGTGAGGATATCGTGCGGATTTCGCAAGAAATTCTTTCTCGAGTTGAGAGCATTAAAGCTGTTGCTGGTGAGTACACCAATCCTGAAATGGGAACGCTGAACATTTCAACCACCCATACCCAAGCTCGTTATGCGTTGCCTGATGTGATCAAAGGCTTCGTCAAGCGCTACCCGAAGGTATCCTTGCACATGCACCAAGGAACACCAAGCCAAATGTCTGAAGCGATTGCGAAAGGAACGGCAAATTTCGCGATAGCAACCGAAGCTCTTCATTTATATCAAGATGCGATTATGTTGCCTTGTTACCATTGGAATCGTTCGATTGTTGTACCTAAAGATCACCCATTGGCAAAGAAAGAAAAAGTGACTATTCAAGATTTGGCTTCTTATCCATTAGTGACTTATGTATTTGGATTTACTGGGCGATCTGAGTTAGACACCGCGTTCAATCGCGTTGGATTAACGCCGAGAGTGGTGTTTACAGCAACCGATGCGGATGTCATCAAAACCTATGTACGCATGGGTATTGGCGTCGGTGTGATTGCCAGTATGGCGGTGGACAAAGAGCAGGATAAAGATCTGGTATCGATAGACGCAAGCCATCTATTTGGGGCAAGTACTACCAGTATCGGCTTCCGCCGAGGAACATTTTTACGCTCCTATATGTTCGATTTCATGGAGCGATTTGCCCCTCATTTAACTCGCCCGGTAGTTGAGCAAGCGATTTCTCTTAAATCGAATGTAGAAATTGAAGAGATGTTTAAAGACATTGTCCTGCCTGTCCGTTAAATCCCTTTTCACACACTCTTGTTCCCCCTAGAATAGCGACGCGATTTTAGGGGGAAACATGCAAAACCAATTTCTGTTGCTTGATGAATGGCTTACCGGGCAAGAAAGACTCTGGCGTTTTGAGCCGTTTCATCAGAGTTTGCACAGTCAACTTCCTTGGTTCGAAACGCACCCTGAGATGTGCGCTTGGTTGGAATCACTCACTCAACAAGAACTGTCACATTACAAATCCGATACTTCAAGCTTGGTTGAGCAGCTAAGTCGATTTATTCCAGGCAGCAAAGCTGTATTTGCGGCGATTTCTCTTGCGCCATCTTCGACTGCCAACATTGGCTTAGATAAACGTTTAGATATTGGAATTCCTGGTCGAAAGCTTAAGCAAATTGAAGCAATGGGTTCGTATAGCTTGGCATTTCATTATGGAAAAGAGTGGTTGGAATGGTGTTCTGGAAAGGGGTATCTAGGACGTGTTTTGGCATCCCAAACGGGTCAGCGTGTTACGAGTTTTGAGTTTCAATCATCTCTATGTGAAAGTGGCCAATCCGAGGCAAATGCGCTGAACTTGCCGATACATTTTGTCCAAGGTGATGCTTTGCAACCGACAGCTAAACAGTATTTTAAAGCCGAGCAGCATGCGGTAGCGCTGCATGCGTGTGGAGACTTACATGTTCGCTTGATGCAGTATGGTTGTGAAAAGCGATTGGCCGCAATTACCCTGGCGCCATGTTGTTATCATTTGGTTCAGAATTCGTCATACCAAGCTATGTCGACCATGGCAAAAGGCTCTACTTTGAAGTTGAGTCGAAGTGAACTGAGAATCCCGCTTCAACAGACGGTGACTGGCGGTCATCGGGTTCAGCGCCATCGTGAGTTAGAAATGACATATCGTCTTGGTTTGGATCTGTTGCTTCGTCATGAGTGTGGCTTGCAAGAATATATGCCTGTGCCGAGCATCAAAAAGTCGCAACTTTCTCTCGGTTTTGAAGCTTTTTGTCAATGGGCGGCTGAAGTTAAGGGTTTTCATTTGCCTAAGGTAAGTTTTGCCCAATATGAGAAAAGCGGTGTAGAACGTTTTTGGCGTATGGAAGCGTTGAGCTTGGTGCAGCAAGTTTTTCAACGCGCGCTCGAAATGTGGTTGATCTATGATAAGGCGATGTATCTGCAAGAGCAGGGGTACGATGTGTCATTATGTGAGTTTTGTGAGCGGGATATTACTCCAAGAAACATTATTATCCATGCCTCTCGCAGTAAAAAGTCCCAATAAATGTGTGTGTGGCAGTAATATATCTAGACTTTGTAGTTATAATTTAGAACTTGCTGTAATAATAAAAAGGCTCGCGTTTAAGCGAGCCTTTTAATGATAGCGTTGGCAAACGTAATAAATTAGTTGAACGTACGAATGGCTTCCGCCGGGTCAACGTAGTCCAATCCAAAACTTTCAGCAACCTCTTTACATGTCACTTTTCCATGGATGACATTAAGGCCCAACAAAAAGCCTTTATCGGCAAGTAATGCGTCGCGGTAGCCTTTGTTTGCAAGCTTGACAATGTATGGAAGCGTCGCATTGTTTAGTGCGAATGTTGATGTGCGAGCAACCGCGCCTGGCATGTTGGCAACACAGTAATGGACAACATCGTCGACAACATAAGTTGGGTCAGCGTGCGTTGTTGCATGTGATGTTTCAAAACAGCCACCTTGGTCGATAGCCACATCAACCACCGCAGAACCCGGTTTCATCTTCGCGATGTGTTCTTTGGTCACGAGTTTAGGCGCTGCCGCACCGGGGATCAGAACCGCTCCGATAACCAAATCGGCTTCTAGAACGTGCTTCTCAATCGCATCTTCTGTAGAATAAACGACTTTAGCACGGCCTTGGAATTCTTCGTCTAACTTACGAAGAGTATCAACGTTGCGGTCAAGGATTGTGACGTCCGCACGTAAGCCAATTGCCATACGAGCTGCGTTAGCACCCACTACGCCGCCGCCAATGACGACAACTTTTGCAGGTTCCACACCTGGTACGCCGCCTAGAAGTAACCCACGTCCACCGTGAGATTTTTCTAACGTCTGTGCACCAGCTTGGATTGACATTCGACCTGCAACTTCAGACATTGGAGCAAGTAGTGGTAAGCGACCCATATGATCTGTTACAGTCTCGTAGGCAATACAGACAGCTTTGCTCTTGATTAGCTCTTCAGTTTGTGGAAAATCTGGAGCTAGGTGCAAATAAGTAAATAATATTTGCCCCTCTTTGAGCATGGCTCGCTCAACAGCTTGAGGTTCTTTGACCTTTACAATCATTTCTGCTTTGGCAAATACGTCAGCAGCAGTAGGAAGAATGGATGCGCCTACAGCGATGTAATCATCGTCTGAAAAACCGATGCCAGCACCGGCATTGGTTTCGACAAAAACTTGGTGACCATGTGAGATCAGTTCTCTCACACTGGCTGGGATCATACCGACACGGTATTCATGGTTCTTGATTTCCTTTGGAACGCCAATAATCATCCTGACTCCTCGATTTATTATGGTTGTATTGACTATGTGTAGGGTGTAATGTCGAATTTGTGCCTAGTATAGATGTGATGTGGCAAAATTTGATACTGAATATTAAAAAGTTGTAGTATATTTTTTTGCAAGGAAGTAATAAGGTGGAATAAAAAATGGTAGATAACTACAAAAGGCCGTCCAAGGATTTAGACCGTATCGATCGCAATATTTTGAATGAATTGCAAAAAGACGGTCGCATTTCAAACGTAGAACTTTCTAAACGTGTGGGTCTTTCCCCTACACCCTGTTTAGAGCGTGTGCGTCGTTTAGAGCGTCAAGGCTACATTACTGGATACACAGCGTTGCTGAACCCACAGTATCTTGATGCTTCATTACTTGTATTCGTGGAAATCACACTAAACCGTGGTGCTCCAGACGTGTTTGAACAGTTTAACGCAGCGGTTCAAAAGCTTGATGATATTCAAGAGTGCCATCTTGTTTCCGGTGATTTCGACTATTTGTTGAAAACACGCGTATCCGATATGGGTGCTTATCGTAAACTACTTGGTGATACACTGCTTCGCTTACCCGGTGTAAACGACACTCGTACCTACGTAGTTATGGAAGAAGTAAAGCAAACCAATCAGCTCGTGATTAAAACACGTTAAATTCTTGTAAGGAAAGTGGCTTAACTCGCTGCTTTCTCTTTCCAAGCGTTGGGTTTTTCCTTTTGATATGGTTAAATCGACTTATGAATTCGAGCGGCATTTGCCGCTCGGAATGTTTCAGTCAAAATGATTCAAGTTGATTTATGTTCAAAGAGAACGCTAAAAAAGTACAAACCATTATTAAAACAAGCGAAGAGGTGCAGTCTCTGCGTCTGAACGGTTTTCAACGACTTAAAGAGTGCTGTCTAATTTTAGGAGTGCTCAGCTCCGTATTTCTTTCTATCTCTTTATTGACCTTTAGCCCCGCAGACCCATCTTGGTCACAAACCTCGTGGGGAGGTGATATCAGTAACGCGGGTGGCCAGTTTGGCGCATGGGTTGCAGATACACTCTTTTTTACTTTTGGCTTACTTGCCTATCCACTGCCTATCTTGCTTATTATCGCAGCATGGATTTTCTGTCGTAAGCGTGAAGAGGATGAGCAGATTGATCTTATGTTATGGGGTACTCGCTTACTCGGTTTAGCGATTCTTATTTTGACCAGTTGTGGTTTAGCAGACATCAACTTTGATGATATTTGGTATTTCTCATCAGGTGGTGTACTTGGTGATGTTCTCAATAGCCTTGCGTTACCAACTTTGAACTTGCTCGGCACCACTCTGGTACTATTGTTTGCCTGGGGAGCGGGTTTCACCCTACTCACAGGCATTTCTTGGTTGTCCATCGTTGAAGGCGTCGGCAGTGTTACCTTAAATGCGTGCCAATGGCTTCTAAATCGAATTCGCGGTGAACAAGCAGAAGTGCTTTCTCCAAAGCTAAATACAATCTCTTTAGACGATGAACTTTCTGAGCCTGTGCGTCAGGAAGGTGTTGCAGTCCCTGAACGAGATGAAAATGTACAGGTAGAGATGGTCGTTGAGCCTCAACCTACTTCAGCTTCTTTTCACGTTCCTGCGCCTCGTAAAGAATACCCCATTCACATGCCTAATACAGTGCAGTATCAAGTGGATTCCGATGACCTAGACAGTTTCCAAGATTCGCCATTTGAAAGGGCCAGAAAGCTTAATGCAACAATTGAAGAGCTTGAACATGAGGCAATGCACGCCAACGATATGCCAGAGCCGTTGATGGATGAGCTCTTTGACTCTGTCGTCTCGCAGAGCGATGCTGAGCAATCAGAGAAAGAAGATACATTGCTAGCGAATCATGACGAAGGCACAGATTTCAATGTCGACGTTGAGGAGTACGAGCACGTTATATCAATGGTGGAGTTGGACAAAATATCTCAAGAAATTGATGAACCTGTCACTGTTGCTTTTACGGAATCGGAACAAGAAATCGTACGACAACCTCGATTAGAGGAAGACATTGAGGTGAGCGCCCCGAGTCGACTTGAGACTCCATCACTAGACGCGTCAGTTGACTATTTAGATGAAGAGGAAGAGCCGTCTGTCGAAGATACTCAGGATGACGAAGACCAAGATCAAGATGTGGCCGCCTTCCAAAACATGGTCTCTAAAGCGCAGCAAAATATGGCGGCGACGCAGAACCCGTTTTTGATGAAACAGGATACAACGCTACCTGTTCCTAAGGAGCCATTACCGACGCTTGAGTTGCTTTACCATCCAGAGAAACGTGAGAATTTCATCGATAGAGAAGCGCTAGAGCAAGTTGCTCGCTTGGTTGAGTCTAAACTGGCCGACTACAAGATCACCGCGGAAGTGGTGGGGATCTTCCCTGGACCTGTGATTACCCGTTTTGAACTTGATTTAGCTCCGGGCGTGAAGGTTAGCCGCATTTCGAGCTTATCCATGGACTTAGCGCGTTCACTTTCCGCCATCGCTGTTCGAGTCGTGGAGGTAATTCCGGGCAAGCCTTATGTTGGCCTAGAGTTACCAAACATGAGTCGACAGACTGTTTACCTTTCAGATGTAATTGATAGCCCACAGTTTAAGAATGCAACATCACCAACGACCGTTGTATTAGGTCAAGACATCGCTGGTGAAGCATTGGTCGCAGATTTGGCGAAAATGCCGCACGTGCTGGTAGCAGGTACCACGGGCTCTGGTAAATCTGTTGGGGTAAACGTCATGATTCTTAGCATGCTCTATAAAGCAAGCCCAGAAGATGTGCGTTTTATTATGATCGACCCGAAAATGCTGGAGCTTTCGGTGTACGAAGGCATTCCACACTTATTAGCGGAAGTCGTCACTGACATGAAAGACGCTTCTAATGCATTACGTTGGTGTGTTGGTGAGATGGAGCGTCGTTACAAACTGATGTCTGTGATGGGCGTGCGTAACATTAAAGGTTTTAATGAGAAACTGAAAATGGCGGCAGACGCGGGCCATCCTATCCACGATCCTTTCTGGCAAGAAGGGGATAGCATGGATACAGAGCCACCATTATTAGAGAAACTGCCATATATCGTCGTCGTCGTTGATGAATTTGCGGATCTCATGATGGTGGTCGGCAAAAAAGTGGAAGAGTTGATCGCACGCTTGGCGCAAAAAGCGCGTGCGGCGGGTATCCACTTGATCCTAGCAACACAACGTCCATCGGTAGATGTCATTACAGGTCTGATCAAAGCGAACATTCCAACACGAGTGGCGTTTACCGTTTCCACCAAAACCGACTCTCGTACCATCCTCGATCAAGGCGGTGCTGAATCGCTATTGGGTATGGGTGACATGCTTTACCTGCCTCCGGGTTCGAGTCACACCATCCGAGTGCATGGTGCCTTTGCCTCTGATGATGACGTGCATGCGGTTGTGAACAACTGGAAAGCGCGTGGTAAACCAAACTACATTGACGAGATCATCAGCGGTGACCAGGGGCCTGAAAGTTTGCTACCTGGCGAACAAATGGAGAGCGATGAAGACCTTGATCCCCTTTTCGATCAAGTGGTTGAGCATGTTGTTCAGTCACGTCGTGGTTCGGTTTCTGGTGTTCAGCGCCGTTTCAAAATTGGCTATAACCGTGCGGCGCGTATTGTAGAGCAGTTGGAAGCTCAGGGTATCGTCAGTGCTCCGGGCCATAATGGCAATCGAGAAGTGTTAGCTCCTGCACCACCAAGAGAATAATGAACTTTCGTTTGGAAGGAGGAGTCAAAACGTGCAACTCCTTTTAAACCTTAGCCGTAAATAGGGATAAAAATGAAAAAATGGTTAGTTGTATTTTTCCTTAGCGCGTCAGCATTGGCAAATCCACAGCAAGAGCTTAATCAGAGATTAGGCATGAACGATGGTTTTAGCGCAAACTTCAACCAAACGGTGACAAGCCCAGAGGGTGACGTCGTGATGGAAGGGGAAGGCAGCGTTGATATCGCCAGACCAAGCCTGTTTCGCTGGAGTACCTCTTTACCGGATGAAAACCTGTTGGTTTCGGATGGAAAAACCTTATGGTATTACAGCCCATTTATTGAACAGGTAAGCATTTACTGGCAAGAACAAGCTGTACAACAAACACCGTTTGTTTTACTCACTCGTAATCAGTCCAGTGATTGGGAAAACTATCAAATCACTCAAGATGGTAATGTGTTCACTCTTGTGCCGAAAGCGGTAGACTCTACCCAGGGGCAGTTCCAAATTGATATTGATGCAAAAGGGATTGTGCATGGTTTTAATGTCATTGAACAAGATGGGCAAAAAGGCATCTTCAAGTTTACGGATATCAAGTTAGGAAAGCCTACTGCTGCCCGCTTCACCTTTAACATCCCTGAAGGGGTTGAAGTGGATGACCAAAGGAACTAATCACCAGTGTCAAATTACACCTTAGATTTTTCAGGGGACGAAGATTTTCGTCCCCTTGCTGCTCGTATGAGGCCGGAAACGATCGAACAGTACATCGGTCAGCAGCATATTTTAGGCCCTGGTAAGCCATTACGTCGCGCGCTAGAGGCCGGCCACATTCATTCAATGATTTTGTGGGGGCCTCCAGGTACAGGCAAGACAACATTAGCGGAAGTAGCCGCAAACTACGCCAACGCGGAAGTTGAACGCGTCTCTGCGGTCACGTCCGGCGTGAAAGAAATTCGTGCCGCAATTGAAAAAGCACGCGAGAACAAAATGGCGGGTCGTCGCACCATCTTGTTTGTGGATGAGGTACATCGCTTTAATAAATCACAGCAAGATGCCTTCTTACCGCACATTGAAGATGGAACAGTGACTTTTATCGGCGCGACCACAGAAAATCCATCGTTTGAACTGAACAACGCATTATTGTCACGTGCTCGTGTGTATAAGCTTACGTCACTCAACAAAGAAGAAATCTCACTGGCATTAAACCAAGCGATCAACGATAAACAACGTGGTCTGGGTAATACACCAGCACACTTTGCTGATAATGTTCTGGAGCGTCTGGCTGAGCTCGTCAATGGTGACGCGCGAATGTCTCTTAACTATCTTGAGCTGCTGTATGACATGGCAGAAGATAATGCTCAGGGTGAAAAAGAGATCACGCTAAAGCTACTGGCGGAAGTAGCGGGGGAGAAGGTCTCTCGTTTTGATAATAAAGGCGACATTTGGTACGACTTAATCTCTGCCGTGCACAAATCCATCCGTGGTTCCAATCCGGATGCTGCGCTTTATTGGTCGGCGAGAATGATCGCTGCCGGTTGTGATCCACTCTATATCGCGCGACGTTTGCTGGCCATTGCCTCTGAAGATGTGGGCAATGCGGATCCGAGGGCAATGCAAGTGGCACTTTCCGCGTGGGATTGCTTTACCCGTGTTGGACCCGCAGAAGGCGAACGCGCAATTGCACAGGCGATCGTTTACCTTGCGTGCGCGCCGAAAAGTAACGCGGTCTACACCGCTTGGAAGCAAGCGCTGTCGGATGCACATAATCTTCCAGAGTTTGAAGTGCCTTTCCATTTGCGTAATGCACCGACCGGATTGATGAAAGATCTCGGTTATGGGGAAGGTTATCGATACGCTCATGATGAACCAGGAGCCTACGCCGCGGGCGAACAATATTTGCCTGCCGAAATTGCTGATCGCAAGTACTATCAGCCAACAAATCGAGGCTTAGAAAGCAAAATCGCTGAAAAGTTAGATTACTTGGCTAATTTAGACGCAAATAGCCCACAAAAGCGCTATGAAAAGTAGGCATTTTTGGATACATTTGTTCGGTTAATTTTTTCAACGTGCTCGACAGGATTGGGTGCGTACCTTCACAACAAAAAGCATAGGATTAACAATGCTGGATTCTAAATTACTTCGTACAGAGCTGGATGAAACAGCTGCTAAACTGGCACGTCGTGGCTTTAAGCTAGACGTAGAGACAATCGGTAAACTTGAAGAACAACGTAAGTCCATTCAAGTAGAAGTTGAAAATTTACAATCCACGCGTAACTCCATCTCCAAGCAAATCGGTCAACTGATGTCGGCTGGTGACAAAGAAGGCGCAGAAAAGATCAAGCAACAAATCGGGTCATTGGGCTCTGATTTAGATGCGAAAAAAATCGAACTTGACGCGGTGATGGCACAGTTAGATGACATCATCCTTTCTGTTCCAAACATTCCTGCGGATGAAGTGCCAAATGGCAAAGACGAGAACGATAATCTTGAGATTTCGCGTTGGGGTGAGCCAAAGTCTTACGACTTCGAATTAAAAGATCACGTTGACCTAGGTGAAATGGGTGACGGTCTAGATTTCGCCAGCGCAGTTAAGATCACTGGTGCGCGTTTCATCGTGATGAAGGGGCAATTTGCTCGCTTACACCGTGCAATCGCTCAGTTTATGCTTGATCTTCACACTGAAGAGCATGGCTATACGGAAATGTATGTGCCTTACCTAGTGAACGCAGACAGCTTGTTTGGTACGGGCCAACTACCAAAGTTTGGTAAAGATCTTTTCCACACAGAGCCGCTGACAGAAAAGGCAAGTGATGAAGAGCCACGTAAACTGTCTCTTATCCCTACAGCAGAAGTACCAGTAACGAACCTTGTTCGTGACACGATTTCTGATGAAGCTGATCTGCCGCTTAAGATGACTGCTCACACACCGTGTTTCCGTTCAGAAGCCGGGTCGTACGGTCGTGATACTCGTGGTCTGATTCGTATGCACCAGTTTGACAAAGTAGAACTGGTACAAATCACCAAACCAGAAGATTCGATGAATGCACTAGAAGAGTTGACTGGCCATGCAGAGAAAGTGCTTCAGCTTCTAGAGTTGCCTTACCGTAAGGTGCTATTGTGTACAGGTGACATGGGCTTTGGCTCGCACAAAACTTACGATTTGGAAGTATGGGTTCCGGCTCAGAACACTTACCGCGAAATCTCGTCTTGTTCAAACATGTGGGATTTCCAAGCGCGTCGTATGCAAGCGCGTTTCCGTCGTAAAGGCGAGAAGAAACCTGAACTTGTACACACACTAAACGGTTCTGGTCTGGCGGTAGGTCGTACCATGGTTGCTATTCTAGAAAACAACCAAGAAGCAGATGGCCGTATTGCTATTCCGACCGTACTTCAGAAGTACATGGGCGGCGCAACGCACATCGGTTAATTGATTAACCATAAAAAATATCAAAACCCAGCCACTGTGCTGGGTTTTTTTATTATCTCGTGCTAAACAAAACACTCGGTACGCTGAAGTGCGGTTTCAATGGCGTTTACCAATTGTTCTATATGAGCCGGCTCGCTGATAAATGGCGGCATCATATAAATCAGTTTGCCAAAGGGGCGAATCCAAACACCTTGTTCAACAAACAGGGCTTGGATGGTTTCCATATTCACCGGGCGATGTGTCTCCACTACACCAATCGCACCTAACCAACGGGTGTTTTTCACCAAGTCGTATTCTTCAAGTTTTGGCAGTAACTCAGAAAACAGCGATTCGATTTGCTTGGTTTGCTGCTGCCATTGGCCTTGCTCTATCAACTCTAAACTGGCTGTTGCAACGGCGCAGGCGAGTGGATTGCCCATAAAGGTTGGGCCATGCATGAAACAGCCTGCTTCACCGCCACAAACCGTATCTGCGACGTGTTTGCTGGTTAAGGTGGCGGAAAGGGTCATATAGCCCCCAGTCAGTGCTTTACCGACACACAGAATGTCCGGTTTGATATCGGCATGCTCGCAGGCGAACAGCTTGCCAGTACGGCCAAAACCAGTAGCAATCTCATCTGCGATTAGCAGTAGGCCGTATTGATCGCAAAGTGCTCGAACGCCTTTTAGAAACTCTGAATGGTAGATACGCATCCCTCCCGCGCCTTGTACGATGGGCTCGAGAATCACTGCGGCCAAATCTTGATGGTGCTGTTCAATCTTCTGTGCAAAGTCAGTGAGATCTTCTGGCTTCCACTCATCCCAAAAGCCACCAGTCGGTGACTTCGCAAAGATGTGCTCTGGTAAAAAGCCTTTGTAGAGTGAATGCATCGAGTTGTCGGGATCGGTGACCGACATTGCTGCAAAGGTATCGCCATGGTAGCCATGCTGTAATGTCAAAAATTTCGGCCTGCGCTCACCTTTTGCGTGCCAGTATTGCAAGGCCATCTTCAAGCTCACTTCAACGGCTACTGAGCCCGAATCAGCGAGAAAGACATGCTCTAGATTGCTTGGTGCCAAGGACAGTAACTTTTTACACAAACTGATCGCTGGCTGATGAGTGATACCACCAAACATCACATGGGATACTTGATCAATTTGACGATGTGCCGCTTGATTCAAATGAGGGTGATTGTAGCCATGAATGGTCGACCACCACGAAGACATACCATCAATCACTTTACTACCGTCTTCAAACTCCAGATAAATACCTTCTGCTGCTACCACTGGATAGCAGGTCAGAGGTGTGAGAGTCGAAGTGTAGGGATGCCAGATGTGCTGGCGGTCGAAGGCCAAATCCATAACTATGTCCATGATTAACCTGTGCAATAAATAATCACATGTAAACTTTTGATTATTCCGATTTGTTGACAGTTTATCGAGACTCGGTAGACTGTCAACAAAACTAAAATGACTAGATTAACTATTAAGCAAGGAATACACGTGGAAGTACGTCATAACTGGACTCATGCACAAGTACGTGAGCTGATGGAAAAGCCTTTTATGGATTTGTTGTTTGATGCTCAACAAGTTCATCGTCAATATCATCCTGCCAACTATGTTCAGGTGAGCACGTTACTTTCAATAAAAACGGGAGCTTGCCCAGAAGATTGTAAGTACTGCCCGCAAAGCGCTCGTTATCAAACGGATGTAGAAAAAGAACGATTAATGGAAGTGGAGCGTGTTCTGGATGCCGCGCAAAAGGCTAAAAATGCCGGTTCGACTCGTTTTTGTATGGGAGCAGCTTGGAAGAATCCGAAAGAACGCGACATGCCTCTGCTGACTGACATGATCAAAGGCGTCAAAGATATGGGGCTGGAAACCTGTATGACTCTGGGTATGCTAACGCCAGAACAAGCAAAGCAACTTGCAAGCGCTGGTTTGGATTATTACAACCACAATCTCGATACCTCGCCAGAATATTATGGAAACATCATTACCACCCGCACGTATCAAGATCGTCTAGATACCTTATCTCATGTCCGTGATGCGGGAATGAAGATCTGCTCTGGCGGCATCATCGGTATGGGTGAAAGCGCTAATGATCGAGCAGGTTTGCTTGTTGAATTGGCGAATCTGCCTACTCATCCAGAAAGTGTTCCCATCAACATGCTGGTGAAAGTTAAAGGGACACCTTTGGAAACCGCTGAAGAGGTTGACCCGTTTGACTTCATCCGCCTAATTGCCGTTGCTCGTATTATGATGCCAACCTCTGCCGTTCGTTTGTCGGCAGGGCGTGAAAACATGAATGAACAAATGCAAACCTTGTGTTTTATGGCGGGCGCAAACTCTATTTTCTACGGCTGTAAGCTACTCACAACGCCAAACCCATCTGAAGATAAAGATATGCTGCTGTTTAACAAGCTGGGTATCAACAGTCAGCAAGTCTCGCAAAAACCCGATGAGATAGCGGAAAATGAACTGTTAGACCGAGTGGTTGAGCGTGTCGCTGCCCGTCCAACAAAAGATGACCTGTTTTATGACGCGAGCGTTTAAATCACGCGTGGTTCAAGCTCTGGAAACAAGACGTGAGCAGGGCTTGAATCGTCAGACTTCGGTGATCTTTTCTGGAAACCAAACGGTTTTAGAACATCAAGGTAGGCGCTATCTTAATTTTTCTGGTAATGACTATCTCGGTCTAGCCAATGACCAGTCGTTGGTACATGCTTGGCAACAAGGCTTAAGTCTATACGGCTGTGGGAGCGGTGCATCACCGTTGGTGACGGGTTACACGCCCGCCCATAGTAATTTAGCTGCCTCTCTGTGTGATTGGCTTGGCTATGAAAGTGCGGTGTTATTTGGCTCAGGATTTTCGGCCAATCAAGCGGTGTTGTTCAGTTTACTGGAGAAAAGCGATTTATTGCTGCAGGACAAGTTAAATCATGCTTCGTTAATGGAAGCTGGCATGCTTTCTCCTGCGACAATGAAACGTTTTAAGCACAATGACCTCTCTTCGTTAGAAGGGTTGTTAAAACAGGCCTCATCTCCGAAGTTGATCGTCACTGAAGGCGTTTTTAGCATGGATGGCGATCGCTCACCGATAGCACAGATTGCGTTGTTGGCTGCACAACATAACGCTGCACTGATGGTGGATGATGCACACGGTATTGGCGTTCTCGGTGAAGAAGGGCGAGGCAGTTGCGAAGAGGTAGGTATCAAACCAGACATCCTCGTGGTGACTTTTGGTAAAGCTTTTGGTCTCTCTGGGGCTGCGGTTCTTACCGATCAAGCAACAGGGGATTATTTTACGCAACTTGCACGACATCATGTTTATTCTACTTCGATTCCACCCGCGCAAGCCTTTGCGCTTACCCATGCGATAGAGATGATCAGACAGCAATCGTGGCGACGAGAAAAACTCCACGAGTTGCAACAGCAGTTTGACGCGCTATTGGGTGAGCACAGTAGTTTTGTGGCCACCGCAACACCTATTAAACCTTGGATTTTAGGTGATAGCCAAACTGCGCTAAATGTTGCCACACGCTGTCGTGAGCAGGGGATATGGTTGACGGCAATCCGTCCGCCGACTGTGCCCCAAAACAGTGCTCGTTTAAGGATTACCTTGTCGGCAAATCACAAGAAAGAGCATGTTCAGACATTAGCGAAGTCGTTACTAATGAACTCTGGGGAGATGTAATGGAACAGGCACAGTTGTATCCCTCTTTTGATGATACTCAGGCAGACAAGTTGGCCATTGCGCAAGCTTTTGGTAAAGCGGCCAAAACCTATGATCAACATGCCGCGTTTCAGCGTGATGTCGGACATCGATTGCTTGCCAAGTTACCGGAAGATTTATCAGGTTGGAGAGTGTTAGACCTAGGTTGTGGTACGGGCTATTTTTCTCAGCAGTTACAACAAAGGGGCGCGAGAGTAGTTTGCGCTGACCTTTCGATAGAGATGTTGGCGCAATCCGCAGCGAGATGCGGTGAAGAAAACGTCGCCTACCGGTTAGCGGATGCAGAATCCCTGCCATTTTCGGACAATGAATTTGATGCTGTTTTTAGCAGTTTGGCCTTGCAGTGGTGTGATGATTTATCGGTGCCGCTGAGGGAAATGAACAGAGTAACAAAGCCGCAAGGGCAGATTTTGTTCTCGACTTTGTTGGATGGCTCACTCAAAGAGCTTAAACACGCTTGGGCGAAAATTGATACATATCAACACGTCAACCGTTTTATCTCTACCAATCAGGTAAAAATTGCGTTAGCGCAATCTCATAGTCATAACCATCACTTAGACTTGACCGATATCACAGTCTGGTACGAATCAGCGTTTGCAGTCATGCGTGACCTCAAGGGGATCGGTGCAAATCACGTGAGCGGTCGCTCACATGGTTTAACAACACGACAGGCGCTTCGAAGTGTTGAGCAAGAGTACCAGACATTTCAGAACCATCTGGGTCAAGTACCGGCAAGTTATAAGGTTTGTTTAGGGGTTATACAGTTATGATGAAGGCATTTTTCATTGCAGGTACGGATACCGATGTGGGCAAAACCGTGGCATCGAAAGCCATTCTTCACGCATTAGCGGCCAAAGATCTGCGTACTATTGGTTATAAACCAGTAGCGGCAGGCAGCGATAAAACGCCAGAAGGTTGGCGTAATTCAGATGCCTTGCATCTGCAAAAGGCCGCAACTGTTGAAGTAGCATACGATGACATCAATCCCTACGCATTAGAGTTACCCGCCTCTCCACATATTGCAGCCAAGCATGAAAGCGTTGAGATTGATTACCAAGTATTAAGCGACAAACTTGAACAGCATAAAGAGAATGCTGACATTGTTTTGGTTGAAGGTGCGGGTGGTTGGCGTGTTCCGGTATCGGATACCGACAGTTTATCAACCTGGGTGAAGCAAGAGAATTTACCCGTAGTGCTTGTCGTTGGGATCAAGTTGGGTTGTTTGAGTCATGCGTTACTCACAGCGGAAGTGATCAAATCAGACGGTTTGAACTTAGTAGGTTGGGTGGCGAATCGTGTCAATCCTGGCACCGAGCATTACGCCGAGATCATTGATATGTTGGAAGAACGATTGGCAGTGCCAAAGTTGGGCGAAATCCCATACATTCCAAGTGCGAAGCGCAAGGATTTGGGTAAGTATATCAATGTCGATGCGTTAGTTGAGCTCTAAGTACCGTTGAGTGTTTAGCGAGACAACTCAAAAGGGCTGCAATTTTCATTGCAGCCCTTTTGCTTTCCATTATAAGCAGAGTTCTTCGCTTACTTGTTTTGAACTAAGCCCATCAGTGCTTGTTGGGTATCAGAAATCTGACGAGCAACCTGCTGCTCTGTCGAAATACCGAGCTGTTGCTTTGCTTCTTCTTCCGTAATCCCTAGGTGACAGCACAATAAATCAATAGCCATTTGATAGTTGTTAGCTTCTACCATGATCATGTCCTTTGTTAACATGGAATGAGGTTTGTCCCGCCTTTGCCAAACTTTTTAAAGTAGGCTTTAACATTGGTGTCGGAACAAGATTAAGTTCTGCTATTGAAAATAGCATGAAGTACGAGAAGCACAATAAGACAAAAGTCTAACCCACAGGAGGGTGTGTATAGCAAACTAACGTGTTTCCGATGTTATTGAGTCGCGCAACTTGGTAAACAAATGTTGCAATTTATCGCTTAACCTTGTTTTTAAACAAATTAGACTATATCTATTAGCAAAAGAGGTCAGTGTTACTGGCGTTCACTATAAATAAGCTTCTTTGGAGAAAAGTAATGAAGCGAGTCATGTTGTTTTTGATTACCAACCTTGCTGTGGTTTTAGTCCTCAGCGTCGTGTTGAACATTGTTTATGCTGTAACTGGAATGCAGCCAGGAAGCCTCTCAGGTTTATTGGTGATGGCTGCGGTATTTGGCTTTGGTGGTGCACTTATCTCCTTGATGATGTCAAAGGGGATGGCACTGCGCTCTGTCGGTGGAATGGTGATCGAGAGTCCTCGTAACGAGACCGAGCACTGGCTGTTGCAAACGGTAAGCCGTCAAGCTCAACAAGCGGGCATTGGTATGCCAACTGTTGCTATTTATGACTCACCAGACATCAACGCATTTGCGACAGGTGCAAAACGTAACGATTCTCTGGTGGCGGTGTCAACAGGATTGCTGCATAACATGACACGTGATGAAGCTGAAGCGGTGCTGGCACACGAGGTGAGCCATATTGCCAATGGCGACATGGTGACCATGACGTTGATGCAGGGTGTCGTGAACACTTTTGTTATCTTCCTATCTCGTTTTATCGCCAATATCGTTTCTTCAAACAACAGTGACGAAGAAGGCGAAGGGTCAAACATGATGGTCTATTTCGCGGTTTCTATCGCGCTTGAGCTGGTGTTTGGTTTCCTCGCGAGCTTCATCACCATGTGGTATAGCCGCCATCGTGAATT
Organism: Vibrio floridensis; assembly: GCF_021852965.1. NCBI lineage: Bacteria > Pseudomonadati > Pseudomonadota > Gammaproteobacteria > Vibrionales > Vibrionaceae > Vibrio > Vibrio floridensis. Next base: position 267,299 of record NZ_JAKGCY010000002.1, read on the forward strand.
CCATGCCGATGCGGGTGCCGCCCGTTTAGTTGGTAAAGAGAAAATGATAGCGGCTCTAGAGCGTCTAAAAATGAGCCAAGAATCAAAACTGGATGGCACCATGATGGCATTTGGTATTAACGGTAAGCAATCTCTAACGGAACTGCTTATGAGCCACCCGCCACTCGATAAGCGCATCGCTGCCCTTCGCAATTTCTAATGATGCGACAAGTGAATCGCGAATCGACGCAAAGGTGAGCCAACTCATCACCGAAATGGATTCGAAACAGAAAGCCTGGAGAACTCTCTCCGGGCTTTTTCGTTCTGAGTGATCCAAATTTTTCCCTTCTCGTATTCATTATGAGTTATACAAAAAAACAATCGGTATAACTGCTTACACTAGTCTATGTTTTAAATGTGACTGTTTTTAAAACACTTTAACCATGGAACAAGGGAAATATGGACGCGATGAAGGTCGGTAATGTGTACCGAGCACTGAATAAAGACAATCTTCACTTACTGGCGGATGTATATCATAGAAACGTCGTGTTTGAGGATGCTGCACATCGCTTAGAGGGTTGGCAAGCGTTGGAGCTTTACTTTACCAATCTTTATGAAAACGTGGTTGAGTGTCGTTTCGATATTCATGAGCAGTACCAAATCGACAATGTAGGCTTTCTTACTTGGACGATGACGTTACAGCATCCCAAACTCAAAAAAGGGGCCTGTGTCGAGGTTAAAGGCGTTTCACACCTCAAATTTGAAGCGGGGAAGGTGATTTACCACCGCGACTATTTTGACCTTGGCGAAATGCTCTATGAAAACCTTCCGTTACTGGGTGGGATCATTCGGGCCATAAAGCAGAGGTTAGGGCAATGAACTCAGTGCTCATTACCGGTGCGACATCGGGGATCGGCAAGCAGCTAGCGAAAGATTTTGCTGATGCAGGTGCAAAAGTGATTGCATGTGGACGCAATCGTCAGGTTCTCCAAGAGCTAGAACAGTATTCCTCCGCCATAGCAACGATCAGTTTTGATGTCACGGATTACCAGCAAACGCGAGAGGCATTATCGGTGCTGCCCTTTATACCAAACGTTTGGCTATTTAACGCTGGTGATTGTGAATACATGGACGATGGCATCGTTGATGCCCAATTGATGCAACGTGTGTTCAGCGTCAATGTTTTTGGTGTGGTGAACTGTATCGAGGCCAGCCAAACCCATTTTCAACCTGGACACAAGGTGGTGATTGTCGGCTCTATTGCTTCGGAACTCGCCCTGCCAAGAGCGGAAGCGTATGGCGCGTCTAAGGCTGCGATTGGGTATTTTGCGCGTAGCTTGTCGCTCAATCTTCAAGCCAAGGGCATTGATGTTGTCACTGTCTTTCCTGGTTTTGTTTCCACTCCGCTGACGGACAAAAACACGTTTGCCATGCCGATGATCATCACGGTTGAACAAGCCTCAAAGGCGATTCGGCAACAATTGGCATCCGGGAAGCAGCACATCTATTTTCCCGCTCGGTTTACCGCTCTTATTCGGTTACTTGCGTTACTGCCTTACCGTTGGCAGAAGGCGTTAGCTTCAAAATTAATTGCCCAATAAATTCAAAGGATAATGTATGAAAATTGCAATAATAGGTACAGGCATCTCCGGATTAACATGTGGCTACCATCTGCACAAAGCGCATGACATTACACTGTTTGAAGCCAATGATTACATTGGAGGGCATACGGCGACGATCGATTTTGCACTCAACGGTAAAGACTACTCGGTCGATACGGGGTTCATCGTCTATAACGATCGAACCTACCCCAATTTCATCAATATGATGGATGAAATTGGTGTGACTGGGCGTGCAACCCAAATGAGCTTTAGTGTTCGCAATGACAGCAATGGACTGGAGTACAATGGCCACACGCTGGCGACACTGTTTGCCCAAAAAAGGAACTGGTTTAAACCGCAGTTCTACAGTTTTATTTTTGAAATTCTGCGCTTTAACAAACTGGCAAAAGCGTCTGCGAAACATAACGATATTGCCCAACAAACACTTGGGGAATTCTTAGATACACATGGCTTTAGTGACTATTTTAGCGACAACTATATCTTGCCGATGGGGGCTGCGATTTGGTCATCGACCTTAGCGGATATGCGTGCATTTCCGCTTACGTTTTTTCTACGTTTCTTTCTCAATCATGGCCTTCTTGATGTTACCAACCGACCACAGTGGTACGTGATTGATGGTGGCTCAAAAGCTTATATCCCGCCACTAACGAAGGACTTCTCTGATCGCATTCGTTTGAACTGTCCAGTTGAAAAAGTGATCCGTGACTCAACGGGTGTCACATTATATGTGGCAGGAGAAGCACAACGTTTTGATCACGTTATTTTTGCCTGTCACAGCGATCAAGTGATGTCGCTATTGGAGGATGCTTCCTGTGATGAAGCCTCGATTTTGTCGCGTATGGCATATCAAGCCAACGAGGTTGTTTTGCATACAGATGACAGCTTGCTGCCTCGCAGAAAGGCTGCGTGGGCATCGTGGAACTATTTACTCGATGGTAAGGAAGGAGAAGACACACGCTTACCTTCGTTAACCTACAACATGAACATTCTCCAGCACATTGAAGCAGAACATACGTTTTGCGTGACGCTCAATAGCAGCGACAAGATAGACGAAGACAAAGTTATCCGTAAGTTTGTTTACCACCATCCGGTATTTACCACAGAGTCGATCGCGGCACAGCAGAGACGAGATGACATTCAAGGGCGAAATCACACATGGTTTTGTGGTGCGTATTGGTACAACGGATTCCATGAAGATGGCGTTCGCAGCGCCTTGGATGTGGTGCGAGGCATCAACCTTGTGCAAGCGAAAGAAGAGGCGACTTCTTTTCACCAAGGGGCGGCGTGAGCATGGCCATCAGTAGTCGTCTGTTTGTGGGTAATGTTCGGCACCGCCGCTTTACCCCAGTAGAGCATAGTTTGAATTATCAATTGTTCATGCCAGCGATCGACTTGGACGAGTTAACGCAGCTTGAAAAAGAAGTGTGGGGGTTTGGCACTCGCTGGTGGCATTGGGCGCGATTTAAACGCAGCGACTATTTAGGGGAGGGCTGCCTCAAACGCGCAGTGCAAGAGAAAATCACAGAGCTCACCGGAGAGTCAGTCAGCGGTAGGGTTATCGCGGTGTGTCACCTACGCTATCTTGGGCTCTACTTTAGCCCGGTTAATTTCTACTACGTTTTTGATGAGAAGAAACACTGGCGCTATTTACTGGCGGAAGTCAGTAACACACCTTGGAATGAGCGTCATTATTACGCTATTTCTGCGGATGAACATGACTCGTCTTTTGGCTGGAAACAGACCAAAGCATTTCACGTTTCGCCCTTTAACCCTGTTGAACAGTCTTATATTTGGCGACTTAAGCCGCTCAGTGAAAAGTTACATATTCATTTGGAATGCCACAAAGAAAATAAACAGTTTGATGCCACCATGGCGATGAGCGCAGAGCCATTTTCTAGTAACAATTTGCTAAAACGACTGATCGTAACGCCTATTCAAACAGCAAAAGTGTTGGTAGGAATTTACTGGCATGCGTTCAAATTATGGAAAAAAGGTGCACCATTTTATTCGCATCCCAAATACCGCTCTCCAACAAACCATACTGAAAATAACAACTAAACTGTGAACAATAATAATTTTAGGGAGAATTTTGCATGTTAAACACTTCTTCAATGACATTGACCTCTCCGCTTTCTACAGCGCAAAAGGCAGCGCGTCGCATTTTATTCCAGTGTTTACAGCGTATGGAAATCGGCACTTTGACGGTCATTGAAAGTTTTCAAAGTGACTCTCAGGAGCGCAGTGAGCGATTTGTAGGGGCCCACAATCACAAACCGGGTTTGGCAATTAGCGCAACAATAGAAGTCAAACACCCGGCATTTTATTCGCGTTTAATGCGGGGGGGCAGTATTGCAGCGGGTGAAGCCTATATGGATGGTTGGTGGGACAGTCCAGATTTAACTTCGTTAATGAAATTAATGGCGCTCAATCTGAATGCATTAGATGGATTAGAAAACCAAAGTAGCTGGGTCACCAAACTGCTTTACAAACTCAATCATTGGAGCAATCGAAATACGCAGGAAAACTCGCGTAAAAACATTCACGCCCATTATGATCTTGGTAATGACCTCTACAGAGTATTCTTGGATGAGAGAATGTTGTACTCATCGGCAATGTATTGCTCTGAAAATGATTCTTTGGAACAAGCACAAATAAATAAAATGGATCGCTTGTGTCAGCAATTGCAATTAAAACCCAGTGATGAGGTGATTGAAATCGGCACAGGTTGGGGGGCAATGGCGATATACATGGCGGAAACCTATGGCTGCCGGGTGACAACCACGACGATTTCAGATGAGCAATATGACTACGCAAAACAACAGATTGCAGAAAGAGGTTTGACTGAGCGTATTCAGTTATTGAAGAAAGATTATCGAGATTTAACTGGGCAGTTTGATAAATTGGTTTCTATCGAAATGATAGAAGCGGTAGGTAAGCAATATTTACCGTCTTATATCAAGGTGTGCCAGTCGTTATTAAAACCTGGTGGTTTGATGGCAATACAAGCGATCACCATCGCCGACCAACGTTACGAATATTACAGTAACAACGTCGATTTTATTCAAAAGTACATTTTCCCGGGTGGATTTTTGCCGTCAGTGACTTCACTGGCGCAAGCCACGACCCAATACAGTGATTTAGTGATTAGAGACTTGTTTGATATTGGGATGGATTACGCAAAAACATTACAAGAATGGCACCGACGTTTTAACCACGCTGAAGAGCAAGTCAAAAGACTAGGGTATGATGAGCGATTTATTCGTATGTGGCGTTACTACCTAAGTTATTGTGAGGGGGGATTCTTAGCTCGTAGCATCAGTACCGTACACATGACGCTTCAAAGAGCCTAGTATCATGGCTCTTATTCTCGCCTCTGCTTGGTTCAATCTCGTTTGGTTTCTGGCGGTTATTGGCACTGAGCAGTGGCAATGGGTCACACTTTGCTTTGCCTTGATGACATTAGGGTATCAGTACCGAGTAGACCCAAAAACCTGGAAACCAACGCTTTTGATTGCCGTGGTCGGCTGCCTAGTCGACTCGCTCAATCAATATCTCTCAATTTTTCAGTTCACGTCGACTTTCTTACCCGTTTGGCTTTTAAGCTTATGGGTAGTTTTTGCTTGGTACGCTTATCAACTGAAAAGAATTTTGCTCCGTTTTGCGCCGTTTTACGTATTAACAGTAGGTGCATTGGGGGGCTGCTTAAGTTACTACGCAGGTTATAAACTCAATGCGGTGGCTTACGGTTACAGCGTGTTGATAACGGCATCAATTGTGTTTTTAGAATGGGCAATCATCACGCTCTTTATCATTAAGGTTCTTCGCCATGATGAGAAAAGCAAGTTGTGTCATTCGGAGTAAGTTTCTTAGTATTTTACTAGGTTTTTCGTCTAGCTCGTATGGTCAAACAGGATCGGCAGACATCGAGACTTGGCAGCAATGGCCTACGGTAGGACAAGCACGCTTGAGCTGGTTTGTGTTTGATGTATACGACTCAAGGCTGGTCACACCCGATGGGCGTTTTGAGGTCAATGAAGATGTGACTCCTCACCCATTGGCATTAGAAATTCGTTATTTGCGCGATATATCCAGTAGAGAGCTGTTGAGTGCCACGGAAGAACAATGGCACGAGATAGGTATAGAATCACAAAAACAGTGGAAAGAGACGTTATCGCTGTTGTTTCCTGATATCCACAAAGGGGACAGACTCACCTATCTAACCGATGGCGAAATGGGCCAACTCATCTTTCAAGCCAAAGACAGTCAGGCAGAGGAAATTGTTGGGCACGTTACCGATCGTGATCTCAATGACGCGTTTTTAGCGATTTGGCTGTCGCCAAGAACACAATTTCCCGCATTAAGAAAGCAACTAATCGGTCAAGAGAAACGTTGAAATGAAGATAACACGTAGCATTCAAATACGACTTTGTTTGGTCTCACTCCTCTTTATCTGGGGGTGCTCTGCGGACCTTAAGGACTACCAGCAAGCATCCCCAAAATTTGAACTGTTTGAGTATTTTTCTGGAAATGTGAAAGCTTGGGGCATGGTGCAAGACTATAGCGGTAAACAAACCAGACGCTTTGAGGTTGAGATTGTTGGTTCTGTTGACAATAACACACTGACGCTCGTTGAAGATTTTGTTTTTGACGATGGTGAGATTGATCAGCGCATTTGGCGGATTACCCGATTGTCCGATGGTCTCTATCAAGGTGAAGCTGATGATATCATCGGAGTCGCTGAGGGAATGGAGCTGGGTAATGCACTGCAATGGCGCTATGATTTTGAACTGCAAGTCGATGGTTCAAGCTTGACGGTATCCTTTGATGATTGGCTTTATCGCCAAGATGAAAAGCATGTGTTTAATCTCACCAAGATTAAGAAGTTTGGCGTAGAGGTAGGGACAATTACGTTGTTTTTCCAGAGGCAATAAAACAGTTAGGAACGCTGCGCTCCGAGATACGGGAACGCTTCGCTTTAGGAGTCTAGCCTTATCTCTTCGCCCTAAAGAAAGAAAGGGTTGACGCTTTCACGTCAACCCTCACAATTATCCGATTCTCGATTCTCTTACAGCTTGTCTGTCAGCTCGATAGCTTGACCGATGTAGTTTGCTGGCGTCATCTCTTTTAGACGAGCTTTCTCGTGCTCAGGAAGCTCAAGACCGTCGATGAAATTACGCATTGCTTCGCCGTCTACACGCTTACCACGAGTTAGCTCTTTTAGCTTCTCGTATGGCTTCTCAATGCCGTAACGACGCATAACGGTTTGTACTGGCTCTGCAAGTACTTCCCAGTTCTTGTCTAGTTCCGCAAGAAGCGCGTCACGGTTGACTTCCAGTTTGCTGATGCCTTTAAGCGTTGATGTGTAAGCGATGATTGCGTAGCCAACACCCACACCAAGGTTACGGAGAACTGTTGAGTCCGTCAGGTCACGTTGCCAACGAGAGATTGGCAGTTTTTGTGCTAGGTGACCAAACACTGCGTTCGCAAGACCTAGGTTGCCTTCAGAGTTTTCAAAGTCGATTGGGTTAACTTTGTGTGGCATGGTTGAAGAACCGATCTCGCCAGCAATGGTTTTTTGCTTGAAGTGGCCTAGTGCAATGTAACCCCAAACGTCACGGTCGAAGTCGATCAGAATCGTGTTGAAACGTGCCACAGCATCGAATAGCTCTGCGATGTAGTCATGTGGTTCGATCTGCGTGGTGTAAGGGTTCCAAGTAACACCGAGAGATTCAGTGATGAACTCTTCAGAGAATTTGTGCCAATCGAGCTCTGGGTAAGCAGAAAGGTGTGCATTGTAGTTACCTACCGCACCGTTGATTTTCGCTAGGATCTCAACGTTTTCGATTTGCTTGTATTGACGCTCCATACGGTACGCCACGTTTGCCATTTCTTTGCCCATTGTCGATGGAGAAGCTGGCTGACCGTGTGTACGAGATAGAAGAGGAATGTCACGGTATTCAACAGCAAGTGCTTTGATTGCGTCAATCAGGTTGCGAATTTCTGGAAGAATGACCGTCTCACGTGCTTCTTTAAGCATTAAAGCGTGTGAGGTGTTATTAATGTCTTCAGAAGTACAGGCAAAATGGAAGAACTCGTTAACAGCGTGAAGCTCAGGAACGTCAGCGACTTTCTCTTTTAAGAAGTATTCCACCGCTTTAACGTCATGGTTAGTAGTACGCTCGATCTCTTTGATGCGTAATGCGTCTGCTTCAGAGAAGTTAGCAGCAAGATCGTCGAGGAATTGGTTTGCTTCTGCGCTGAACGCTGGCACTTCTGCAATTTCAGCAGTAGCAGCAAGCTTTTGTAGCCAGCGGATTTCAACGATAGTACGGTACTTTAGTAGACCGTATTCACTGAAAATTTCGCGTAACGCAATTGTCTTGCTTCCGTAACGGCCGTCTACTGGTGAAACAGCAGTCAATGCTGACAGTTCCATGATGTTCTCCTGAATTGGGTTTCAAAATTTCGCGAGCTTTATACCAATAACTGTGGCAATTGTCACGAATATTGCGCAAACGTTTGCGCTAAGGTGATTTTGACCAAAACAATTAGCTCGCGTCTGGCGCGAGCTAATGATGGTCGAATTACATTCTAGCCAGCAGGATCTGCGCCTGCTCAACCATTTTCTTTCTGCCGAAGATCAGATGGCGGCGTCGACCGCCAACTTGACGCCAAAGCACGGCACTGCGAATACCAGAAAGGAGTAACGCACGTACTTTGTGTTGATTCGATGTTTGTTGTAATACCGTCGGCGTCCCTGTCACTTGGATTCGAGGGCCGATAGGACTGATAACATCGAGGTAGATACTGGCCACATTGCTGATCATCTGTTCTTCAAAAAGATCATAGTGTTCCGTCTGTCTTTGTACCATCTGAATACGATCGCCAAGTTGTGACATCGCATCATTCCTGCCCATCAGTTTGCGCTCTAACGCCATCAAACTGATGAGGTAGCGAGTCACTTCGCTACCAGTGGGGGTACTATCAATCCCTTTTACTAAGCATTCCAAACCCAGTTTGAGTTGTGACTCATTGCCAAACACATCAAGTGTGTTGGCTGGATTGGTATTCAAAATTGCTTTAATAGAAGTTTCAAAGGCATCTTGATCACAATGTCCGTTTCTCGCGATTTGCTGAACTAATGCCACAGCTTGGCACATGCCAGCAAAAGCAATGGTACGGTCATAAAGTGTATTCGCCACGTAACGACTCCTAAGCTTGAGTATATTTAATGCGTTTCTCGATGATACCACCGCCAAGACACACATCACCTTGGTAGAAAACAGCGGATTGACCTGGGGTCACTGCGATCTCAGGTTCATCGAAAATCACTTTAATGTTTTCGTCATCAATAGGGATGATTGTACAAGGAATATCTTGTTGACGGTAACGAGTTTTCACCGTGCATTTCACCACATCGCGAATTGGCTCACGTTCTACCCAATGAAGCTGAGAAGCAATAAGGCCTTCGGACTTCAGCATCGGGTGATCTTGTCCTTGAACGGCAATCAACACATTGCGCTTAAGGTCTTTTTCTGCAACAAACCATGGTTCTTCGTTACCGCCACCGCCTTTACGGCCACCAATATGTAGGCCTTTACGTTGGCCTAGCGTGTGGTACATCAAACCCTGGTGTTGACCAAGCACTTCGCCTTCTGGCGACTCAATATTACCCGGTTGAGCTGGTAAGTAGCGGCTTAGAAAATCGGTGAACTTACGCTCGCCGATAAAACAGATACCGGTAGAATCTTTCTTTTTCGCGGTAATCAGACCTTGTTCTTCCGCAATGCGACGAACTTCTGGCTTTTCCAGCTCGCCAACAGGGAAGAGGCTACGTGCCACTTGTTCGTGACTTAGCGTGTAGAGGAAGTAGCTTTGATCTTTGTTGCCGTCTAAACCACGCAGCATCTGTGGTTTTTCACCATTTTCAGGGAAAGAACGACGGACATAATGACCCATCGCGATGTAATCGGCATCAAGTACTTCGTCAGCGAACTCTAAAAATGCTTTGAACTTAATTTCTTTGTTACAAAGAATATCTGGGTTCGGTGTACGGCCCGCCTTGTATTCGGAAAGGAAATATTCGAATACATTGTCCCAGTATTCTGCCGCAAAATTGATCTTATGTAGGTGAATGCCAAGTTTGTCGCAAACAGCTTGTGCATCGGCCAGATCCTCTGCCGCGGTACAATACTCAGAATTGTCATCTTCTTCCCAGTTCTTCATGAACAAGCCTTCTACTTGGTAGCCCTGTTGCTTTAGAAGATAGGCAGAAACCGATGAATCTACACCGCCAGACATACCAACGATGACTTTCTTTTGGCTGTTATCAGACATTACTCAACACCACTAAAATTAACTGGAGGCGAATTCTAACAGAAAGCAGAAACGGGTGACAGATCCGAGATCGCAATCACAATTCGTTTTCGCTGGTTTTTTCAGCAAAAGGTCGATGAAGACCCAATTTTACAAGGAGCTGGAGTGATAACTGTGGCATAGTGCAGGCAAACCAAATGAGAGTAATCAAAATGACAGACGAACAATTTATGCAAGAAGCCGACCTGATTGAGATCATCGAAAATCAGCTTCAGGACGGAAACCCAATCAAAGTCAAAGAAACGTTAATGCGCCTTATGATGACAGGCACGCCTCGTGAAGATGCGGTGGCAATGATGGCATGTGCCATGTCGATCGAAATCTTCGATGTGATGAAAAATGATGGCCAATTTGATCTCAAACGTTACTGCGAGCACTTAGATCAACTACCAGATATTGGCTTTATGGAAGGCGAATAAAGCAGCATAAATAAAAAAGCACAATGCAAACGTTTGCTATAATTGCCTTTATTGCTGCTTATCGGAGTGCGAGTTAGAATCCGCACTTCTTTTAACCCCGTACTCAGACAAACACTATGAAATTTCCCGGACAGCGCAAATCAAAACACTATTTTCCCGTACATGCACGTGACCCATTAGTGAGTCAGGCGCAGGAAAGCAAGAAAATGACGCGTACTCATATTATCGGTATCGACCAAACTCTGGTGGATATTGAAGCAAAAGTGACGTCGGAAGTGATTGAAAAATATGGTTTGAGTAAGGGGCACTCTCTCGTTATTGATGATGAAAAAGCGGAAGCTTTATATCAACAACTAAAACAAGAGAATCTAATTACCAACGAGTATGCGGGCGGAACTATCGGCAATACGCTGCATAATTACTCTGTGTTGGCGGATGATCGTTCGACTCTGCTTGGTGTTATGAGCCAAGACATTAAAATTGGTAGTTATGGTTACCGCTATTTATGTAACACATCAAGCCGTATGGATCTTAATTATCTGCAAGGGGTTGATGGGGCGATTGGTCGCTGTTTCGCGTTAATTACTGAGGATGGTGAACGCACTTTTGCGATTAGCGAAGGACAAATGAACCAACTTCAGCCAGAAAGTATCCCTGAAAAGATCTTCAAGAAGGCATCTGCATTGGTGTTAACGGCGTATTTAATCCGTTGTAAAGATGGTGACCCTATGCCGGAAGCAACCATGAAAGCGATTGAGTACGCGAAGAAATACGATGTTCCCGTTGTGTTGACGCTTGGTACTAAGTTCGTGATTCAAGACGACCCAACTTTCTGGCAAGACTTTATTCGTGAGCATGTTTCTGTGGTTGCGATGAATGAAGATGAAGCTGAGGCTTTGACGGGCGAAACGGACCCTCTTGCGGCATCGGATAAAACATTAGAGTGGGCGGACTTAGTGCTGTGCACGGCAGGTCCAGTTGGCCTATTCATGGCGGGTTACACAGAAGACAGCGCGAAACGTGAAACATCGTTGCCACTACTTCCGGGCTCGATCGCTGAGTTCAATCGTTATGAATTTAGCCGTCCGACGAAAAAGGCGTCTTGTGAGAACCCAATTCGAGTTTACTCGCATATCTCTCCATACATGGGCGGTCCAGAGAAAATTAAGAATACCAATGGAGCGGGGGATGCTGCACTTTCTGCGGTACTGCACGATATGGCGGCGAACAAATACCACAAGGAAAACGTGCCTAACTCAAGTAAGCATGTTCACGAATTTTTGACCTATTCGTCGTTCTCTCAAGTTTGTAAATATGCAAACCGAGCGAGTTATGAAGTGTTGGTTCAGCATTCACCGCGACTCTCACGGGGTCTACCTGAACGCGAAGATAGCTTAGAAGAAGCATACTGGGAAAGATAACCATCAGAAGCGGCCAAACATCGGTCGCTTTTTTATTCTCTATCATTTATTCCTAACGATGGTTTTAGGTTGAAGTCGTCTCCAACGTTGTGATGTGCGCTTTTTGATTAATTGAACCTAACGCAAATCATTTAGCGGATTTTTGTCTTACACTTTAAACAATTACACCAATAATGATTCGGTCAGTTGACCTTAGAATAAATGACTCGATTTCGCTTGTTACATCTCACACTACGCAGCCGTACCGCACTCTACTTTGGGTTTGGTGTGGCTGGCGTGATTCTCAGCACCCTGTTTGTTACTCGTTGGTTTTTTTTATACAGCTTAAATGAGTTGGAGAACTATGAAATTAATCATGCCAATCATCAAGCAAAAGCGGTGATTGAAATGATGGTTAGCCAGCAAAAAGCGCGCTCCTATGACTGGGCGTACTGGGACGAGACTAATCAGCTCTTTATCAATGGAGATGTGGAAGGGTATCGCGATAGGAACTTGTATCAAGAGACGCTGGATACCTTGAGCCTCGACATGATGATCTTCCTCACGTTAGAGGGCGAAGTGTTGGATTCATTAGTGCGTTTTCAGGACGGCAGTGCAGTCAATCACTTGGTTGAGCAAGTGGTGAATGACGCCAGTGTTCAACAACATTTTGACGCAATGAATCGTACTTTAGATGTTCGTCGCGAAAGTAACGCTGGGCTGGTGCTTTTGCAAGACTCGCTCTGGGTGATCAGCATGACTCCGGTTCGTGATAGTGAAGGCACGTCGGCCACAAGTGGTTGGCTAATCTGGGGACAAAACTTAACCCAACGTTTTCCAGGGAACTTCGACGCGATTCTCACGGCCAATAACCAATTATTAGCCGTATCAGACACAGTTTTACCGCTGGATAAACTGACGGCGATCTCATCCAATGAGTGGCTGCAAAGAACGCAAACGAAGGTGATGAAATGGTCTGCGATAGAGGGGATTTCTGGAAATCCTGTGGTTTATCTTAAAACCACAGAAGAGCGTTCTCACTATGTCAAAGGGCAATCTCTATTTCTCTATCTCATCGGTGCTGCAGGTTTTTTTGCTAGTTTAATTGGTTTTATTACATTCCTCATGTTTAAGAAACGCGTGTCAACACGCTTTGCGGATTTCGAGCAAAGTGTTATGCGGCTATTCTCCAAATATCAATTGGACGATTTGTCTCATCGTCGTAGTGATGAACTCGAGCGCATTACCCAACTGGTAGAAATTTTGGCGGAGAACACCTCGTTAACTCAGGATAAACTGCAAGATACGCTGCAAAAATTTGATGCTCTCTATCAAAGCCGAACGATGGGCATGTTATTGGTGGTGGACAGAGAAATCATCGATATCAACCAAGCTGCTCTTGAACTTTTAGGCTACGACAAGGTGGAGCTGGTTAATCAAGATCTGAATATCTTATGTAAAGTCGATGACAATCAACCGGAGTGCCGTGTTGAGCAGATGTATCGTGCACTGAACAACGGTGTCACACATTTTGACGCGATCATGCTGAATAAAAGTGGCAAGGAAATAGAGTGTCTTATCGATGTGAACCTAATCCATCACGAAAACCAACAGGCATTAATGCTGTCGGTTAGTGATATGAGTGAGCAGAAAAAACAGGCAAAAATGATCAACGATTTGGTCGGTCGCGATCCGGTCTCGGGACTGTTTAATCGTCCAGCGTTGCTCAGTAGGCTCGATGATCTAATTGAGAATAGACCGAATCAGTTTTCGTTTCTGTATATCTCAGTGGCTAGGTTGAAAAAAATCTCCGAAGTTTATGGCCATCTTATTTTTGACGACACCATCAGTTACATCGCTTCCGTTTTTGGCGAGCAGCTTTCATCCTATCAAGTTGGTCGAATCAGTGAGTTTGAATTTATTGCGGTGATCGAAGAGATTGAGCAGTGCAACAATGCCATTTCATGTGCGACTCGTTTTATGGATGTGATGTCGCGCAAAACTCAGATCTTGGGAGTGGAACTTGATCTCAGTTCCCAAGTCGCGATTGTGGATCCTGAGATTACTCATCAACACTTGGGCTACTTGCTGCAGGCCGCTTCCTACGCCGTACAACATTTTCAACATACCCCGGTGACGGAAGTCATACACATTGATCAGGCGCTGGCAAAGCAAGCTCAAAGCACATTAGTGATCAATCGCGACTTAGCGCAAGCGATACGTGACGAAGCTATCACCGCTTATTATCAGCCGATTGTTGATACAGATAGCGGCAAGGTGAATGGCTTTGAGGCACTCGCTCGTTGGAGTCATCCAGAGTTGGGCTTTGTTCGACCGGATTTATTCATTGAAATCGCTGAACAAAATCACCTTATTGTCGAACTTGGGGAATCGATTCTTCGTCAAGCATGTCACTTTATCACCGTTATCAATCAACAGCGTGTCGAAGAAGGACTAAGTCCGTTAACCGTCCATGTGAATTTCAGTGCTATTCATTTTTATCATGCCCATTTACCCGATTTGCTTCGCAAAGTGATGGATGAGTTTGGTATTAGTCGCGGGCAGCTTGTCATAGAAATCACAGAAAGCACCTTACTGGGGATTGAATCTGAGACCTTAGAACGAACTCGCGAAATCAAATCGATGGGCATTCAGTTAGCCTTAGATGATTTCGGTACGGGTTATTCCTCATTCAGTACCTTGTGCTCATTCCCACTAGATATTGTGAAATTGGATAAATCTTATATCGACCAAATCGAAAATAATGACCGAGCGCGGACCTTGATTCGGAGTATTGCAGGTATGGCGAAAGAACTTGGCTTAACGACCGTTGCTGAAGGGGTCGAATCAGCAAGCCAATTGCGTAAACTAAAAATCTGGAATATTGACGAGATCCAAGGGTATTACTTCTACAAGCCCATGCCTGAGCAAGAGGCGTTGAACACTTTTGCCCATCAATAGATCAGATTTCGCGGGGTAATGGTACTTTCCAAATCGGAAATAACTCATTCTTAGTTTTTCAATAGTGGAAACTATCAATTAGGGCTAGACTGCATAAAATTCAGTAGGATTTCCCTTTATGAGCAGTAGTTTAGCCCTCGTCCAAGCACGTTTGACCTCCATCATCAATGACCGAAACTTAACGGTTAAACAAAAGAACCAGTTTCTTGCTTTAGAAGCAGAAGGTCTTTTGGATTATGCGCCAGTTTCTCAAGCGTTGAATGAAGCCATGGAGCAGGGGATCATTTGTGATATGTTCGAAGGCAATGCGCCGTTTAAACCGCGCTACGTATTACCTGACTACGCTCGCTTTCTAAGTCAAGGTAGCGAGTTTCTCGAACTCGCCCCGGCGGAAGAGTTGGATGACGCACTCAATATGCTCACCATTCTCTATCACCACGTGCCTTCTGTTACCAATATCCCTGTGTATTTGGGTCAACTGGATGAGCTGTTATTGCCCTTTGTTGGGGCACTCAGTGACGAGCAGCTTTATAAGAAAATCAAACGCTTTTGGATCATGTTGGACCGCACTTTGCCTGATGCCTTTATGCACGTCAACATTGGCCCGACTGACAACATTGTGTGTCGCACAATTTTAAAAGTGGATGCGGAACTTAAGCAAATTGCCCCCAATCTCACCTTTATGCACGATCCTGAGGTGACGCCAGAAGATTTGCTTCGCATCGCGACAAGTAATATTTGCCAATGCAGCAAACCACACATCGCCAATTACCCAATGCACGCCGCAACCTACGGTGACAGACAGTTCGGTATCGTCAGTTGTTATAACTCTCTGCCACTTGCCGGAGGCGCAAACACACTCGTTCGCCTCAACTTAAAAGAAGTTGCATGTCGTGCTGATTCCATTGCTCATTTCATCGAAACCGTGTTGCCGAGTTACTCAGACTTAGTCATAGAGCTGATGGATGCACGCACCGCCTATTTGCATGAGCAATCTGGTTTCTTTAGCGGCTTTTTGGTGCAAGAGAAGCTGATTGATGAGGCACGTTTTGCGCCAATGTTCGGTATTTACGGAATGGCAGAAGCGGTTGCCATCTTGTTGACTAAAGAGGGGCTGCCAGGGCGTTACGGTTGGGATGATTCTGCCAATCAATTGGGGGTGCAAATTTCAAAAACATTGGCGTCGCTTGTTGAGAATCGCCCTGTGAAACATGGCTGGAAGCAACGCGCTTTGTTGCACGCCCAAGGCGGTATCAGCTTAGATTTAGGGGTAACACCGGGCGTGCGTATTGCCTATGGGGAAGAGCCTGATCCTGTCAGCTATATCTTAGCCAATGCCCCCCATCATGCTTATTACCCATCGGGCATTAGTGATATTTTGACCATTGATGAAACCGTGAAAAGCAACCCAGAGGCGATGTTTAACCTCTGTAAAGGTGCACTCGCGGCAGGATATCGAGAGTTTACCGCCAACGTTGCAAGCAACGATTTAATTCGAGTGACGGGGTACATGGTTAAGTTGTCGGAGATCGAACAGTTTGCCCAGCGTGGATCGCGAAGTAATACGACATTCCTCGCCGCAGAAGCAGCCAAAAATACCGCTATTTTAAACCGACGCGCACGTGTCATTAGCATGGAAAGCATGCCGACTTATCAAAGCGCGGCACAGTCGAGCTGAACAGTCTGATGTTAGCTGTTCAGTTCAACAAGAAGGGGAAAGTCAGTCGAGTTCTGCCTTTCTCTTGTGTTGATGGGCCTGGGAACCGCCTAGTGATATTTTTGCAGGGATGTAATTTCCGCTGCTTGAGCTGTCACAATCCGCATACGATTCGACATTGTAATCATTGTGGTGACTGTGTGACAGCGTGTCCTGAAGGTGCCCTTATAAAGAAAAACAACAGCGTTGTTTGGCTAGAAGAGGTTTGCTCCCACTGCGACCACTGTCTCGAGGTTTGCCCGTATCACTCAAATCCAAAAATTAAAGAGTGGACGGTGTCAGAGATGGTCGATTTGATACGGAAACAGCATCTGTTCATCAGTGGTGTGACGGTATCCGGTGGGGAAGCAACCTTACAACTCGGTTTTGTCCGCGAGTTGTTCAAAGCGATAAAAAACGATGCTCAATTGGCGCATTTGAGCTGTTTTATTGACAGCAATGGTTCACTCGCAACTCATGGCTGGGAAACCATCAGCCCGTATCTCGATGGGGCAATGATTGATCTAAAAGCATGGCAATCAGAAACACACCATTGGTTGGTCGGGCGTGATAATCACAGAGTCATATTGTCAATAAAACATCTTGTTGAGCTAGGTAAGCTACATGAAATTCGCTTACTGCATATTCCCGGACGCAGTGATCTGGATAGTGAGTTCGTAGCATTAAGTGCTTTTCTCGCCACGCTGCCGAGTAACGTAAAAATACGCCTCAATGCCTTTGGTCACCACGGTGTGAAGGGAGAGGCGACGCAATGGCCAGTGTGTACGCCGAGCGAGCTTATTCATTTCGCGCGTCTACTCAGTGCACGGCTTCCCCACGTAATACAATTGCCGGCAACTTCTGAGTATCAATCCTCGATCTCTTCTCTTTCCTAATTCGCCTCATCTCAAACGATAGAAGCTGGAAGCTTTGACGCGCGTGCTTTTGTGGTCATTAGTTGATTTTTTAACCAAGTCAAAGCGGGGTCATTCAAACTCTGTTTGTTATAGACCAAACTGTACGCCACTTGTCCATAGTCAAACGGGAGAGTGCGACTTACTAGCCCTTTGGCTTGCAAGGCTGTGTCTGCCCAGAGCTTTGAGCAGGTAAAGAGTAACGGTGTTCGATGACACATGACTGCGGCTGCCCCGAAATCCGCAACCGCCAGAGCGATCTCTCTTGGTTTATGACTCTGAATCAATGTCTGCTCAAAGTAAGGAATGGCTAGTTCTTTATCGTGAATGCCAACATGTTGAAATGAAAGGTAATCCTCAATGGTGAACCGAGTGTGCGTCGCTGGGTGTTCAGCGTTCATCAAACAGATCATTTCGTCACGCATGATGGTGTGCCAGATCAACTCTTTGTTCATGGTTGGAGGCTGGCTAATGTCGTGAGGCAGCAAAATAAAATCCACTTGTCCGCGTAATAACGCTTCAAAACCATGTTGTTCTTTGGCGTAAATGTGGAGGTGTGCATTCGGTGTTTGAGCGGTAATGTCGCTGAAGGTTTCAGCAAATACTTCAAACGTGCTTTCACGCATGGAAAGGGAAAATGTCCCGCTATATAGCTTGGGATCAAACGTTCCTTGGTGGATGACCCCGTTCATGCTCGATAGAATGCCATGAATGGCCGGCCCAATACTCAGTGCATACGAAGTGGGGATCAACTGTGTGCCATCACGATAAAACAGTTCATCATTTAAAACATTGCGAAGCTGCGACAAGATTTTGCTGACGCAAGATGGGGTCACACATAATTGTTCCGCGGCACTGGTGACACTGTGTGTCGTGAGCAACACATGCAGGACCGTAAGGTGCTTTAGACTAATGCGAGAAAGAGAGATGTAATCCATAAAAAGGGCGTCTATTGAACGTTTGAGGGATTACACCACATTTTCAAAGCGAAGCAACCTCTCACGCTCATTGATTTTGCCGAACCGATAAATAACCGTGACTTTTTGATGGGAAGTCACGGTTATTCAATATTTGATCTGGTTTATGGCAGAGGATTAAAGTCAATTGTCCCGTTTTCGCCAGCGGCAAGTTCGATGGTGTGTACTTGGCCAGTTGGTAATGGAATCGATGTGCCGTCATACTGAACAGGGTCATCCCCACCCGCATTACAACTGAAGGCTAGGGTATAGGTTCCGGCATTTAAAAAGCCAAAAGCATACTCGCCATTCTCGTTTAACCCCGTGGAGGCAAGCGGTTTAACAGCGCCTACGGGTAACGGATTTTGTGAGTTAAACTCTTCATCGTTTTCATCAACCAAATCAATCAGATTTGCACTGTCATGGTCTTCGCCTTGGTAAAGATACACAAAACTTTTGCTATCGACCGTACAGCTTTCATCTTCCGTAAGCAGGTTGTTGTCGACCGTGCCTGAAATGCTCACAGCCGATGCATTCGCAACAATCGATACACCATGAGGTTTTAAGATGTAACCATTGTTATTACCTTGATTGCCTAGCATCACCAGCGATTGGCGAAGATCAAACTCAATTGTATACAGTTGAACCGCTTCAGAGGTGACATCAAAACTACCTAGTTTTAACTTACTACTCGGCTGTTTCAAAGGTTGTTCGCCGTTAAAATCAATCACATAGTTGACGTTGTTTGCGCTACTTATGTGCAAAATGAGTTCTTTATAGCTGCCAACAGGAACGGGTTGGCTACTGACAATCAAAGCAGAATCACTGCCTTGATAATCTAAGAGGTCAATTTGTTGGTAGTTTGCGCCATTGGAAGGGACAACGTCGAGAAAGACAGAATTTCCTTCGTTGTCAACCAATTCAACTTGAGTAAATCCGATCGTTACCGAACTCGCATAGTCAACTGGTGCATCTGATACATAAAAGGAAACGTTGGCCGTGTTGCCCCCGTCACTTCCTCCACAACCAGCAAGTAGTGCTGCTGCTATCACCGAAGCAACAGCCGATTTTGTAAGTCCATTCATCTTTCCATATCTCATTACAACTGATGGTATTATCAATTATAGTCAACAATTGGCTACGCAAGACGGCATGCTGCAAGGTTTCGGTAAAGAGAATGTCAATTGCCTAGTGATGGAATCATCTTGACCTCTAATCCTGACGATAAGAATTATTGTCTGTCTTCCATCTCGACTCCCCGCTATAAACAGCACGCCAAAATATGGTGCGGATGATGAGTGAAAATGGAGAAGTTGATTGATGCGTTAATCACCCACGGCTATTACGTTTGGGATGATTTTCTCGATCCAAAATCAGTTGCACAACTGCGTGAGGCGATACCATCGCAATGGAAACAGGCGCGGATTGGCCGAAATGAGGACTTGGTTAAAGCAACTAAGATTCGCAGTGACAAAATTCAGTGGATTAAACGTGATAAAGAAGTAGCGGTCGATCACTATCTCGACTTGATGGAAGAGATCAGATTGAGTGTTAATCGCTATCTTTACCTTGGGTTGTTTGAGTATGAAGCGCATTTTGCCAAGTATGAACCTGGGGATTTTTATCAAAAGCATCTAGACAGCTTTCAAGGCCAGGAAAATCGCAAGCTTACAACGGTGTTTTATATGAATGAGCACTGGAGTGAGGGCGATGGTGGCGAGTTGTTAGTCTACGATTTGGACGACCAGTTACTAGAGAAAGTGCCACCAGTGAGTGGGCGATTAGTTGTGTTTCTTTCAGAAATGTTTCCTCATGAAGTGCTGACGAGCCACATTAACCGCTACAGCATTGCAGGTTGGTTCCGCATTAATGGCGTGAGAGATAACCTCTTGGATATTTCGAAGTAGTTGGTCAACATCTACAACAGAAAACCGCCCATTTGGCGGTTTTCGTCTATATAAAGGAAAGAGCTCGAACTGGTGGAGACTCTTGAGGGGAAAAATGCTATCCAGCACGTCACTCGTTGTGTTGAATTGACATCTTGTAGCAGTGGTGCAAATAGCGTTGTAATGTTGCAAAAGCGACTGGACAGAGCTTGCCATTATCGACCATCGCTTGCATCAACGGCTCAATTTCTTCTTCTGTCATCCGGTTTCGATACGGCCGATCTTGTGATAGCGCTTGAAAGACATCCGCTACAGCAATAATGCGTGACGGAAGGTCGAGCTCTTCTTCGGTCTTGTGGTATGGATAACCAGAACCATCTAATCGTTCATGATGATTCGACGCCCATTCCGCGATTTTTGAGTTGGGAAAGACTTTATGCAGAGCCAGCTCGGTATCGATGGTATGGCGTTTTATCCGCGTGTATTCCTGATCACTTAATTTGCCTTGCTTGTGGAGAATCTCGTCTGGAGTTTTGAGTTTGCCGATATCATGAACCAGTCCGGCGATAAAAATCATCTCTTGATCGTATTCTGAAAGCGCAAGTTTGCCAGCCAAAAAGCGAGCGAGCTCTGCCACTTTTTGCGAGTGTTGGTAGGTAAAAGGGCTTTTAGCATCGACGATGCGGGCAAGAAACAGTCCGAGCGTCACCAGATCAGATAGCGTTAACTGCTTCTGCAACCAGTCAATATGAGAAAACCCTAAACCGATGGTTTCGATGTTCTCGGATTCCATTGCAAACCAAAAGCCATCGGTCATGATAAGTTTGATCATGGTATCGCACATCTCAGGATGAAACAGAGTCCCCGAGTTGGCCCGGATCGTATCAGCGATGGTTTGCTCGTGTAAGGTGACCAAATCGCTGTGGCAATCACCAGTGTATTGTGCTCGCAGGAAATCGAGTCGATCCGAAAGGTAAAGTAGCGCGGCAATATCCTTGTTAAAAGGTGAAAGATCCAGCGATTCTAACTCTTTCCAATGCGTATGATGATAGAGAATAGGCAGAGCAAACTGAGCGAGAATGTTGCATTGCTGCAGTGACTGATAACCGCGTATGCAATGCGCTTGCGCGTCTTGCGGCATCAGTGTTTCCAGCAGCATTAGGTGCTCTTTGGTCTCTGATACACCGCAGTCGTGCACCATACCTGCGAAGTAGCTAAATTCGGCCTTTTTTAAATCCCAGCCAAGCGCAAGCGCACATTTGTAAGCCATATAAGCGACGCGATGGTTATGATGAGTGTCGTCAACGCCCACGTAATCTAGGGCTCTCGCTACCCAAATTAATGCGTGTTTCAGATCAACTTCAAAATGCAGTGAATCTGAATGATGTTTGTTTTCCATTTTTATTCCGACGATACGTTATTGTAATTCTGTTTGTTTGTAATAATTTTCATTAATAATACTAAGGAAATCGCTAAATTATCATCTTTGATACAGGTGATTGTTCAGTATTTTGAACTAAGTATTGTTTTTGCTTCGTGGTCTGATCTGGTTGCGGCAAGGTGTATCGGAGCTTTGTCGTCTAAATGGTCACAAATTAGTGAGTAAGGCGAAGAAAAGAGGGTGTTTGATCACAACTGTTCCACAATGGCATTTGTGCTGTTTTTCTAACGCTTAATATGGCGACTGATCTTGATGAAATCTTTGAAGTTAAGGACATATGATCTGGAATTTTATTCTTAATCCACTTGCTGGTGGTGGTAAAGCGTTGAAGTTTTGGCAGCAAGTCGAACCATTATTGGTAAAACATAAGATTGCGTATCGCTTTCATCTCACGGAGTACCAAGGCCACGCAAGAGCACTTAGCTTTGAGTTGGCCCAACAAGGCGAACGAGCTTTTGTCGCGATAGGGGGCGATGGTAGCGTCAATGAGCTTCTTCAGGGACTGTATGAAAGCCAGTTGCCGTTAAGTGAGTTTGTCTTGACCGTCGCGCCGCAGGGAACGGGAAACGACTGGGCTCGTTACCATAAAATTCCTCAGCAACCTCAAGCCTGGATCGATTTTTTACTGCGACGCACTGTGGTAGCACACGATTTGGGCTTGGTCTCGTTTGGTGAAGGCTATACACAACGACATGTGTTCATCAACATGGCGGGGTGCGGGTTAGATTGCCACATCTTACAAAAGATGGGCTGTGCGGGGGGGAAATCACTGCGCTATTATTCCACTCTGCTTTCTTCTCTCTATGCCTATCAAGGAGAATGGTTGTCGATTCGAACGCAGCAGAAGCATGAAGAGACACAAGCACAGAGCTATTTGTTGGCGATGTACTGCATTGGTCGATACGGTGGTGCCGGTATGGACTTCTCGCCCGATGCTTTTCACCAGTCAGGGCACATTCACCAAGTCGCGATCCACAACATGCCATTTGTTCATCGGTTACTCAGCTTGCCCTATTTATTAAACGGCAAAATTGATACACATCCAAAGGTTTCGGTTGAGAAAAACACCGCCTTCTATATCGATAGTGAGCGTAATGGTCAGTTTCAGTGTGATGGAGAACTCGTCGGTAATTTACCTGCGAAGGTGGAGCTTGTGCCAAAGGCAATACATGTTCTCTCAATGAGTTAAATTTGGGTGTTTAATTTTATTTACAGTTGTGGTTTTTTATCTTTACATTTTGCTTGATCTTAATATGAAAGTACTACAGAATCGCCACTTACCCAGTTTGTTGATTGGTTGGTGACCTTTTTTTCACCACGAATCTCTAAGCATTAAATAAAACTGTAAACATAAGAATACACTCATGAGTCGTTCAAAGATTTTTGGTAGTACTTTGATTATCGCTGGTACCACAATTGGTGCTGGTATGTTGGCCTTACCCCTTGCTTCTGCTGGAATTGGTTTCTCAACTTCTGTCATGATCATGGTTGGCTTTTGGGCCCTAATGTCTTACACCGCATTGCTTATGGTAGAGTTACACCAAGAAGCCGACAGCAGTGCTACTTTGCATACTTTGGCTAAACAAATTCTTGGTGAAAAAGGCAAATGGATTGCAAGTTTTGCCATGCTGTTTTTGTTTTATGCGCTTTGCGCTGCCTATATTGCAGGAGGCGGCGCACAATTTTCTGAGCGAGTCGCACAATCTTTGAATATTGAGCTGAATGCGCCACTTGGCACGATAGTGTTTACTTTGATCGTTGCCGCTGTCGTGACTGTTGGTACGGCAATGGTAGATAAGGTAAACCGAGTGCTGTTTGGGTTGAAGATTGCAGCGATGACGGCCGTTTTGTTCTTTCTTGCCCCGAATGTGACTGAGTCTTACCTGTTAAGTATGCCGATGCAGCAAGGCTTGATTGTCGCGGCACTTCCGGTGATTTTCACCTCGTTTGGTTTTCACGGCAGTATCCCGGCTATCGTTAACTACCTCGATGGTGACACTAATGCATTGCGTAAGGCAATCGTGGTCGGTTCTTCGATCCCATTAGTGATCTATATCTTTTGGCAGTTAGTGACTTTGGGTGTTATTCATCAGCAAACTCTGGTCGAAAACGCTGGGCTGAGCGCTTTGATTGGTCAGTTGGCTGCCAAAGTTCAACAATCTCATTTGAGCCAATTGGTAGGCGTCTTTGCAGACCTTGCTCTATTGACCTCGTTCTTGGGTGTGAGCTTGGGTTTATTTGAGTTCTTGGGTGATGTGATTAAGAAGCAAGGGAAAACACAAAATCGAATTGTACCAGCGTTGGTGACATTTACTCCACCATTGATGTTTGCGCTGTATTACCCACAAGGTTTTATCATGGCGCTCGGATATGCTGCTATCGCATTGGCGATCTTGGCTATTTTTCTACCAATAGTCATGGTGAGAAAAGTGAGAAAAAAGAGTGATAAAATGAATCGCTACCAAGTGGTAGGTGGGCAAGCAACGCTTATGCTAACCGGTATCGTGGGCATTGTGATTGTCGGTGCTCAACTGCTCATCAGCTTTGGTGTGTTACCTGCATTAGGGTAGAAAAAACAAGACAAGGCTGGAAATTATCCAGCCTTTTTTGATCGTTGTCTTTACCGCTGGTGATGCAAGGGGTGATGCTGAGTTTCCCGTAAAAGCCCTCGAAATCGTCCAATCTCGGTGATCTGCCGTTGAGATAAGACCAGTCATGTTTTTGGCGTTACTTCCGATAATTACATTAAAATAAATGACTTAATTTTAGCCAAAAAATCGGTTTATAAATTGAGATCAAAGTCTCTTAAGAAAGAGCGCTAACATGTAGGCGTATTGGCCAATTTTTTCCTAAACTTACTCTGTTGGGAGACAAAATCGGCGTTTTCATTAGGTGGGGTAATCCCCTACCTAGTGTTGCGTGCAAAGGAGTTAGGAATGGAACTGCTAAGTGAAATGAGCAATTGCGCCTATTTTCATCATGCTCACTCATTGAACGAGCAACTTGAGAATATTCGAGATCGCATGAGAATTCATGAACCGAGTATCGATAGAATCTCCTTTGCATTATTTGATGAAGAAGAACAAGTGTTGAAAACCTATGCAGACAGTTGTGGGCACTACACAGACCTTGCTCATTTTAGTGCTCCTCTCTCGGAATTACCCATGCTAAGAACTTGTGTCGAGGAGAGAAAATCTCGCATTGTGGGTAATTTACACTTACTGAGCAGCAGTCAGCACGTAACGTCATTATTGAGCGTCGGATATCGCTCTTCCATTGCTATCCCATGTTTTGAGCAAGACAAATTTGTTGGATTCTTGTTTCTTAATTCCCGTCAAGAAAATGCCTTCGATGAAAGCTTGATCGAGAAAGTAAAACCATACATTGACATGGTGAAGTTTTCCATCGTCTCCGAATACCAGATTGTTCATGCGATTGCGGGGTGCGCAGAAAGGACGCAAGCACTGTTTCCTGTCTACCACAAAGATTCTTGCGCACACAAAGAGCGCATCAGTCATTACACACGCATCATCGCCACTGAGATGGCTAACGACTGGCTGTTAGATGATGAAACCATCGAGCACCTTTCTCTATTTTCGCGCTTCCATGATTTAGGCAAAGTACGCCTTTCCATCGATTTGATCTGTAAATCAGAAACGCTTGATACATCGGAGCGAAGTACCATGCGCAATCATGTTGAAAACGGCATAGAGATTATGGATCGCATCCTGGAGTCGCTGGGTAACCCAAATCATCCAAGCATCACTCTTCTTACGCAAATTATGGCGTACCATCATGAGTTTTTAGATGGTTCTGGATATCCCTTCGGCCTCAAAGGTGAAGATATTCCGCCTGCCGCAAGAATTGTTTCTGTGGCCAACATCTTTGATGCTTTGACAACACATCGCCCGTACCGGCAAGCTTGGTCAATTACTCACGCTTTGTTGGAGCTTGAGAAAATGGTGATCGCAGGAAAAGTTGATAGAGGATGCGTCAACGCTTTGCGAGAGCATCAAGAGCAACTCAAAGCGATCATCGCTCAATTTCCTGAGCACGATCCCAAAGATGGTTTCTACTAAGATCCCGTAGGAATTTTAAATAGGTAAAAGCGATTGAACTTATAGGTTTAATCGCTTTTACCTTTTAATCGCCTTTTCATAGACTACACCCATTGAGAGAAGAGTGGCTTCTCTAACCAAATTAAAAGGGTGATGCTATGTCTAATAAAACAAACTACATCGGTCTCGATCAGCAGCTAGCTAAAGCATTGGCGGAGCAGCTAAACCAGTTGCTTGCTAATTATCAAGTGCTCTATATGAATACTCGCGGTTATCACTGGAACATCAAAGGGCAGCAGTTTTTTGAACTGCACATCAAATTTGAAGAGATCTACACCGATCTACAAGTTAAAGTTGATGAGCTCGCAGAACGTATTTTGACATTGGGTTATACGCCGAAACACAGCTTTAGTACCTATTTGCTCAATAGTGATATCGCAGAACATCAAGATGTATTTACTGGGCAAGAATCTGTTATGGGCTTAGTGGATGGGTTTAGCAAGCTACTGGTTCAACAACGTCAAATTCTCAAGCATGCGGGTGAGGCTGAAGACGAAGGAACTGCAGCTCTGATGGGGGACTACATTCGTGAGCAAGAAAAGCTTTTGTGGATGTTAAACGCTTATCTTCAATAATTGAGGTCGTTTGGTTTACAGTGACAAGCCATACATAGGGCTTGTTACTGTGTGTATGAACAGTATTTTGTTGACGAACAACGAAAGTTGACTATACTGAGTATACATACAGTTTCTTTGCGGAGGTGTTGTTATGTTCTGGGAAACTCTCGAACGTGTTAACCGACTCAGGCAGGAAGCCATGGCGAATCCTGAGTTTGTACAGTCAGCCAAAGAACACGAAAAAGCGCTTAATGAACAGGAGCTTATTTACTGTCATAAAACTAAGCGCAGAGTGAAAAAGCCAAAAACCCTGGCAGATATTTATCAACAAAGCGAATTTGGGACGCGAACAGATGTCCATCAACATTAAACAAAAATAAAGCCGCTATCTTTGACAGCGGCTTTTTTGATGATGTTGAAATAGGCAATAGGAAACTAAAAATCGGCTTTTTTGACGAAGTATGGGTTGTTATATTTCTTCTCTGGGCCAAACTCTTTCAAAACCAATCGATTCCATAACTGCTTATCAAAATTTTCTTTCGGAATAGAAGGGTAGAGTGTTTCGAGTTCTTCCCATGCATAGTTCATAAACTCTTTCTTTTTTATTTGGTTATATTGTCGCGCAATCTTGTTGTGTTTCGATATCCACTCTTTTTTAAATAGAGTTATTGCTTTTTCAGCTTCTTCTAACGGCATGCGAGAGAGAAACACACGCTTGTAAGAAACCTTTCGGTCTACCATGGTTCTCATTGCCGTTTGAATATATTTACCATGGTGTGTTATCGAGCTTTCACTTTCGTCCACTAATGGGATACACCACCCTTTAGGGAAAAAGTCTGGCTTGTGATATTGCTTGTTACGCACGGTCAGTGCTTGATGCAAAACGAGATCGGAGGTGCCGCGAAATGTTTGTTGCCATTTCGCTATGCGAATCTGCAGTGATCCCGGTAGGCGATAAATATTCGTAAACTTGTCTTCGTTCATGGACACATTACACAGTAGTTAAAGGTGATAGATATGACGAATAACAACCAGTCTTTCTGATGGAGTAATTATTTTTAATGAAAGACACTGACGATCTCACCCTAGCGTTAGCATTTAACGGCTACTCAAGCAGTTTAAGTTGTGAGATGGCAAAATTGTACAATAAGTAACTCATAAATTGCGAGTGGTTTATCGCTGTAAACAAAACAGGAAATTGTAAAAGTGTTAATCAATAGGCTGAATTAACGGAAAGATAAGCCGTGCCAGAACACTGGCACGGTCTACTTATTAGCAAGCTGGTTCTAGCGTTTGTTCCTCTTGCAACTCGATTTCGCGAATATGTTGGCCTGCTTGTTGGAGCTGATACATCTGAGCATAGCGCCCGTTGAGCGCCAACAATTGTGGATGGTTGCCCATTTCGACAAGATCTCCGTGGTGGAGTACGACAATTTTGTCTGCATCCATGATGGTCGATAAGCGATGCGCAATCACCACTAACGTCATATCGTGGCGAAGCGCTTTTAAGCTTTTCTGAATCAAGGCTTCTGTGCCTGAATCGATGTTTGCTGTCGCTTCATCAAGAATGAGGATTTTCGGTTTTGCGATAAGCACTCGGGCCATCGCCAGTAGCTGTTTTTGTCCTGCAGAAAGATTGGTTTCACCTTGGCCGAGTGGTGTGTCTAACTGCTGCGGATATTGTTTCACTTGTTGAGCAAGGCCCACCTGTTCAAGCGATTGCCAAAGTACTTCATCCGACACTTCTCTTCCGAGCGCGATGTTCTCTCGCACGGATGTTGGCAGGATATGCGGGTCTTGCTGCACCATGGCGACATCTTTTCGCAACACACTTTTACTCAACGCTGCAATCGGTCTGCCATCGAGTAACAGGTCACCCTCAGAAACGGGGTAAAATCCCATTAATAGTGAAGCCAATGTGCTTTTTCCGCTCCCAGTATGGCCTACCAATGCGACAAAATTCTGGTGTTTGATCTCGATATTCAATCCATTTAGAACCTTTTGTTTTCCATCATAGCTAAAGTTCAAACTACGGATATCTATTGCACCGGTGCTCAGTGGAGTGCGATCGCCTCCATACTGTTGCTCTGGCGAATCCATCATCTCGAAAATCCGTTCACTGGCCACTAAAGCTTGCTGTAACAGCGCCAATTGCTGCGTCATTTCAATCAGAGGTTCGGTAATGCGGCCTAAGTAGCTGATGAAGGCATAGAGAACGCCGACGCCGATCATCTCTGTTCCGCTGAAACCAAAAATCCCGACGAGAGTCAACAAAGCGATGCCAGCAAGAAGATCCATCAATGGGCGCAGGAGAACACCATTGAGCTTAATTACTTTTCTCCCCGCATTGAAGTGCTGCTCAGTGAGTCGATTGAAGCGAGTGTTGAAACGCTTTTCTTGTCTCATCAATTGGATGACACTCATCCCCTGGATTGATTCACTCATGTTGCCGTTGATGTCGGTGAGCAAGTCACGCATCACTCGGTATGCATGGGTGCTGAGCTTTTGAAATAGCACCATAAAAGCAACCACAACGGGCAGCAAAACCAAAACAACTAACGTCAGCTGCCAGCTCAAGATCAGCATAACGCCCAGCATGACTAAGATCATCACGAGGTTCTTTACCACGGAGGCGATCAACAGCTCGTAAAACTGTTGAAGTGATTCCGTATCATTGGTTAAACGTGAGACCAACTTCCCTGTTGGGGTGTAGTCAAAAGCGGACAGTGGTTGTTTGATGACACTGCTAAACGCTTGTTTACGTATGGTGCGAATGATACCTGTGGCAACGATATTAAACTGAAGACCTTGAAGGTATTGAAACAGCGATGAGCACAACAACAGGGCAAGGTAGCCACCACCAAGTAACAACAAACTTTGTTGCGTGTAGTTATCTTTGGTGATGTGCTCATCAATAAAATACTGGATAAGCCAAGGCCCACCGGCGTTGCTGACGGCAGCAATTAAAAGGAAAAGCAGCCCTGTTATCATCGCTTTTGGTTGAGCAAATGGGTAGGCAAATAATCTTTTTATCGTCGACTTCTTCATTACTTTGCCTCCTCCATGGCTTGTTCGAGTTGCTGATATTGATACATCTCAGCGTACCAAGCCTGATTGGCGACTAACTGGAAGTGCGTGCCTCTTTCCACTATATGGCCATGGTTGAAGACCACAACTTCATCTGCTTTTTCGAGAGCCGTTAAACGATGAGCAATGACAATCAAAGACTGGTGACGATAATGCTGCTCGAGGTTGCGCAAGATTTCATGCTCGGTGCGGCCATCAACGGCGGAAAGCGCATCGTCTAAGATCATAATTTCTGCGTTCAGCAGCATCGCTCGTGCGATGGCGATACGTTGTTTTTGTCCACCAGAAAGCGTAATGCCTTTTTCACCGACCTCCGTGGCGTATCCGTTAGGAAACTTCAAAATATCATCGTGAATACAGGCGAACTTCGCCGCGCGGTGCACCTCTTCTTCACTTGCATCTGGGTGGCCAAGGGCAATGTTTTCGTAAATAGAGCAAGAGAACAAAAATGGAGTTTGGCTGACAACGGCAAATTTGCCGCGCCATTGTTCGAGATCCGCTTGAGCGATGGAGGTGTTACCATAGCGAATATCACCATGTTGTAACTCTTGTTGCCTGAGGAGTAAGGCAATCAGTGTCGATTTGCCACTGCCGACCGGGCCTGCAATGCCAAGCATAGCGCCGGGTTTTAGGCTGATGTGGCACTGAGAAAGTGCAGCGGGTAAATCGTTGTTCCAATGAAAATCATTCACGTCGATGTGTAGCGTTTGCGCAATGCTTGAAAGGTTCTCGGAACCACTTTGAATTTCCGGTTGCAGCTGGAATATCTCATCTAAGCGGTTCCAGGCAGCCGCGCCACGCTCCAAAATATTAAACAAGAAGGCGAATGCGAGCATTGGCCAAATCATTAAGCCCAGGTACATGGTAAAAGCGGTCAAATCACCAAGCGTAATTTCTTGAAGGTGGACCAAGTACGCGCCAACACTGATACTGAGGAAGAAAGAGAGCCCGATCGAGAGTTGTATGGCGGGATCAAATCGTGCGTCCACGCGCGCGACCGCAATGTTCTTGTCACCCGTTTCATCGACCATTTTCTCAAAGCGTGCTTGCTCTTGCTCTTCCAAGCCAAAGGCGCGCAACATTCTCACGCCATTGAGTGATTCCTGGGTCAGATCCGACAGTTCAGAAAAAGCTTCTTGTGCAACTTTGAAACGTTGATGGAGCACTCTCACGATGTAGAAAATCGTGATGGCCAGAAAAGGCATAGGCAATAGTGCCATCACGGTGAGTTTCCAACTGATTTGGGTGATCATGATGATCAACACTGCAATGCCCGTAATCAGTGAATCTGCGGCAGTCAATACCCCTTCACCCGCGGTGACAACGATATTTTTTACGTCATTAGTGCCTCTTGCCATGAGGTCGCCGGTTTTATAGCGTTCAAAAAAGCGAGGAGGTTGCGTTGATAAATGTTGGTAAAGGCGATTGCGCAGAATACTGCCCAGCTCAATACTCGCACCAAACAACCATATACGCCAAAGCACGCGGCAGCCATAGATTGCGAGGATAATGACAGATAACCCTGCAAACCATTGCAGCATTTCCGAAGTGCTCATGGTTTTCTCTACAATACCGTCAACAATGTGTCCCACCGCCTTGGGTGTGACCAGTTGCATTGCGGAAATAAGCGCAAAAAGAAGAATAGAGCCAAGATAATGCTTCCACCTTAGCCTGAAGAACCACCTTAACTGCCAAAATATTTTCACTAGAGCCTCCTGCACCTGTTGTTTTTATAATGTGTTGTGTCTGGTTTGCCGAATTTTTGAGGTGACAAAGGCTCAGTAAAAGCCGTTATACCGTTTGGCAAAGACACGAAAGTGATTATTGTTATGTCGCCTAACGCTGCTGCTTGATGAAACAAGAGAGAAGTTGAGCATAGTTGTTGATTTACTTGACTGATGGAAATGAAAACCATCGGATCAAGTTGAAAAGTAAAGGCCCAATCAGTGAACTCAGACTTACGTGTTGTGAAACGCAGTTAACCCTATTGTCGAATGAAATCGAGAAGACAAACTCATTGGGAAGGTTCAATTATTCTATGTTAGAAGGGAAAAACAAGGTGATTTTTTGCTCAGTTTGAAAAACGGCACAAAGTAGCGCATATGTTGGTTTGGTAGTAGTGGGGCGAGCGTATTAACTAGTTATTGTGACAATGATAGAGAGTTATCATCATTTAAGGCGTAAATGTATAACGACTGGTTAAAACAAAGTAGCAGCCGAAGCTGCTACTTTTTAACGAGTAATCGTGTGGATCACGCCTCGGTTGGTTTGTTCATCGAGGTTTGTTGTACTTTATAGACTTTGCCTGCGGCTAGGCGCGCAAGGTAGTCTTTCATGTCGCGTTTAACTTCAGGAACAAGAATGTACAGGCCAACAATGTTCACCAATGCCATAGCGAAGATCATCGCATCAGAGAAATCAATCACCGGCCCAAGATTCATTGCAGAGCCAATCACCACAAAAGCACAGAATTTGATTTTAAAGATAAGTTCTGCCGTTTTGCTTTCGCCGAACAGATATGTCCACGCTTTTAGACCATAGTAAGACCAAGAAATCATGGTTGAGAACGCGAACAATACTACTGCAATGGCTAGTACATAAGGGAACCAACTGATGGCGCTACCAAAAGCAGCAGAAGTTAATTCAACACCCGCGAGACCAGAGCCGTTATCCAAGTAACCAGTAATAATGATCACCAAGGCGGTCATAGTACAAATCACGACGGTATCGATGAAGGGTTCAAGGAGCGAAACGAAACCTTCTGACATCGGTTCTTTGGTTTTCACCGCTGCGTGGGCAATTGCTGCCGAGCCCACCCCCGCTTCATTCGAAAACGCTGCTCGTTTGAAACCTTGAATCAATACACCAATCACACCGCCAGTAATCCCTTCGCCGGTAAATGCACCGTTGAAAATCGCGGCAAAAGCATCGTCAATGCGGTCAAAGTTCATCGCGATAATGATCAATGCGGTACCAACGTAGATACCCGCCATAAAGGGGACGACTTTTTCCGTTACCTTCGCGATGGATTTAATACCACCGATGATCACCACACCAACGATCACTGCGAGGATTAAACCGAACAACCAACCTTTGTCAGCAAGAAACGACGAGGTTCCGCCAGTCACCTCAACCACTTGCTTGAATGCTTGGTTAGCTTGGAACATGTTGCCGCCACCCAAAGCACCACCGATGGCAAATACGGAGAAGAGTACCGCAAGTGTTCGACCAAACGCCGCGTTGCCTCGATCGGCAAGGCCTTTGCTGAGGTAGTACATAGGACCACCAGACACTGAACCATCTGGATTGGTGTTGCGATACTTCACGCCGAGCGCACACTCAACAAATTTGCTCGACATACCCAATAGGCCCGCCAGGATCATCCAGAAGGTGGCACCAGCACCACCAATGGAAACCGCGACGGCTACCCCAGCAATGTTGCCAAGTCCGACAGTGCCAGAAAGCGCCGTTGTCAGAGCTTGGAAGTGTGAAACCTCACCTTGGTCTTTTGATTTCGGATCGGAGTATTTACCAGCGACGAGATCAATGGCGTGTTTGAAGCCGCGAAAGTTGATAAAACCGAGGTAAACGGTAAAAAAAGTGGCGGCAACGACTAACCATAAAACAATCCAAGGTACCTGCACGTCTGAAAATGGGAATGGAATGGTCGAGAAGATCATTCCAACAAAGGGGTTGACGATAGGTGCCACGACTTCATTGATTTTTTCATCCAAGCCGGCTGCTGATGCATTAATAGCAACAGTACTGCCTAACATGGCCAGCATAATGTTTTTTACCATTGTGTATCCTGTCTGTTTACGAATGTGTGTATTTTACCTACTTCAACCCGTGTAAAATCTTTTGCGCGTCGAGGCGTGCTGTAGGATTTTCTGGGTGAATGTGGGCGCATTTCTATTATTTGTGTTTATAGGTGATGTTGTGTTGTTACTTTTTTGTAACAAGTACATTATTCCGAACGCTAACAAATTTGCAACACGTATTGATGGTTTTATGATCAATGAAACAATCTGTGATATCGATTGAGATATTGCTTGAATTTAAGTGATTTATTTGTTGATAAGTAAATTTGCAGAGAAAGGAATCCATCCTGATCATCATGAATGGCAGCTAACACCTGATGACGTACAAAATCAAATAGTTATTATGACAACGCGATGCTAAGTGTGGTTAACGAAAGTTTGAACGGTGAGCGATGTCATCGCCATACCAACGCTTAAGGTCAATGTTCGTTTATTGTTATCTAGCGCAAAAAAATCAATATATTCTTATGTTTACACTTAGACGGCTCACACATGATTAGGCATTTGAGTTAGTATGTCATTAGATGCTTAGTGTCGCATAATCGCGTGTTATGAAATGCACGGGTACACTATTTTAGTGATGAATATTGGCTATTTGAGTTATTAATTTGACAACTTCTTGACAGTGAGAATGTCAATATTTTGTACATTGCCCCCAACTATTCGTATTCATTCAGAGTTTCTTTATAGAACGGTTCGAGTTCTATCTAGTGCGTTATTCGCCCAAGTTGTAGACAGGTTTTTGATGACTCCAAACAAAGCGTTAAAGTTTGCCGATGACGGCTACGCGACTTTACTTAAAGTGGCAGATTTCCTTCTAATTAATCTCTCTTTGTCTTTCTTAGTTGAATGGATGGGCGAAACAGAAACGGCCATTGATGTTATGGCTTCATTTGTTTTGTCCATTTTGTTCTTGCTGGTTGGTGAGTATTTTAAGCTCTATGGCGACAAAACCATTCGACGTATGCGCCTTTCTTCGATGAGATTGTTGTTGGTTATGGTGCTGTCAGCCATCCTGATGGATCTCATCCGTCATGCTTTTGCGGGTATGGAAGGGGTTACTGTCAGTAATCTCACCAATGCACTTTTCAATACTTGGTATGTGATGATTTTTCTTGTTTCGCTGGCATTGCGAATCTCCATCATCGGTGCTGTTCGCCTATTTAGGAAGTACACCAATCAGACCGAACGAGTGGCCATTATTGGTTTAACTCCTGCCGGATTGGCGATCTCAAAATCACTTTTCGTAGATGCGCCGACAGAGAAGCTGGATGTCGCCTTTTATGATGATCGTGACGAAGAACGTTTTGGCTATCTTAGCCAAGTGCCATATTGTGGCAAAGTGGATTTGGCTATTGAGAAAGCACGTAATGGCGAACTAGACGAAGTTTATATTGCGTTACCGATGATCGCCAAAGATCGTATCCGTGATTACCTCGACGCGCTTTCTGACAGTACCGTTGACACCTACCTTGTGCCGGATTTGTACACCTATAACTTGTCAATTTCTCAGGTTAAGTCGGTCGGTGGCGTTCAAACTTTCAGTGTCTTTAGCTCACCTTTTGACGGCGTTGGTGCATTTGTAAAACGCATTGAAGACATTGTTATTGGTTCGCTCATCACTTTATTAATTTTGCCCGTGCTGGCGGCAGTCGCGATAGGCGTAAAGCTGAGTTCACCCGGTCCGATTTTGTTTAAACAAGATCGCTATGGACTTGGCGGTAAGAAGATAAAAGTATGGAAATTTCGCTCGATGAAAGTGATGGAAAACGAAAGTGTGGTCACACAGGCGACAAAAAATGATCCACGTGTAACCAAGTTCGGCGCATTTATTCGTCGCACTTCGTTGGATGAACTACCTCAATTTATCAATGTGTTGCAAGGTTCGATGTCGATAGTCGGTCCCCGCCCGCATGCGGTGGCACATAATGAAGAATATCGTGTGATTGTTGATAACTATATGATTCGACATAAAATAAAGCCAGGTATTACAGGCTGGGCACAAATCAATGGATACCGTGGTGAAACCGAAACGGTGGATAAAATGGAAAAGCGAGTTCAGTACGACATCCAATACATGCAAAATTGGAACTTGTGGCTAGATATAAAAATTATTTTTATGACGATTTTCAAAGGGTTTGTGAGTGAAACCGCTTACTAGTGCTTGGTTAGGCTTGTTCATCTGTTTGCCCGTACAGGCGGAGTTGGAACCCAAATCGCACATCGACATGACTGGGCTCGATTTTCAATCTCAAGTGGCTGCAAGTTATGGTGTTAACGATAACGTTTCCTACCAAAAAGTAGAGAGTGAAGCTCAGCAATCCAGTTACGCGGCGCTGGCTCCTTATCTTCAAGCCATGGGCAGAAGAGGGGAGGATAGCTATTTGCTGGCTTACCGTGGTGATTATCGGCAATACGACGACTCGCCAGCGGATGATTACACAAATCACTTTTTTCAGTTTGAAGGCAAATGGCGTTTCGGCCAAAAACATGGGCTAACATGGGGGATCTCGCAAACTTACGGTCAAGAAGAACGTGGGGATGAGTTGACACAAGGGTTTACCCAACAGCAATTTGAGCAATACGGATTCTCTCAACATGGCTTAAGAAACAGCATGTTTGATACCAGTATGCGCTATAGCTATGGCTCATTGGATGGTGAAGGAAAGCTTGAAGTGATGTTGAAACGAAAAGAGCTGACCTTCCGAGATACCGAAGATATTGAAAACGCAAGTAGCCACTTTTTTCACTACGTTGAAGAACAGCAATGGCAAGAAGATAGCTTGGTGGTCGATTTATTTGACCAAGTGAGTAAAGAGAGTCGCTTTCGTTATAGCGTCATCATCAATCAACGCAGTTACCAAGCGAATGAGCAGAAAAACAGCAATGAGTACTACTTACTGTTTGGCTTAAAAACCGAAAAAACGGGGAAAACGAGCGTAGAGGCGGAAGCGGCATTATTGCAAAAAAGCTTCCCGAACAACAATGATGCGGAAACGTTTCGGGGGGTTAACTGGAACCTAGAAGCCAATTGGCGCCCCGTGAAACATTCAATGCTAACGCTGTATACGTGGCAAAGAGTCAAAGACCCTAGTGAAGAGGGCGGGTTCATCCTCAACAGTCACTATGGGATTGCGTGGCAACACCATTGGTGGCGAGATCGCTTGTCATCGCGAGTCGAATATGGCTATGAAGCGGAAGATTATCGAATGCCCAACACCGATCGACGTGATGAGACGAATTTGGTCAAAGTATCGGTAGGGTATGATTTTAGGCCGTCGGTTCGTTTGGAGCTGAATTATCAGTGGAATGAGTTGGATTCCAATCAAGCAACCGACCGATTTTACATTGGCCAAAATGAAACGGGCGAATGGATAACACGCCAACTTGGCTACGACCAATCGTACATCGAGTTGCAACTTAAGTTGCAGATATAAAGGTAAAAGAGAATGCGAAGAATACTGGTTTTGTTATTCGCCATGTTGTGGCTTGGACAGGGGTGCGCAGAGACGAACTCATTGGCCAATATGACGGACGAGCAATCAGTGCAGTCAGAAAACAAAGACTTGGCCGAGGATTATCAGCTGGGTACTGGCGATAAAATTGAGATCATCGTTTACGGTGAAGACGATTTGTCGATGAAATTGAAAGTCGGTAAAGCGGGTGTAGTGAACTTCCCCTATATCGGAGAAGTGCGGTTGACTGGGCGCACACCGGGCGAGATCGAAGCCGAGATAGAAAATCGTCTGCGTGGTGATTATCTCTTAAACCCAATGGTGACCATTAATCTGGAATCGTTCCGTCTGTTTTACATCGCAGGAGAAGTTGAACAGCCTAGTGGCTATGAATATCAGCCTCGTTTAACGGTGGAACAGGCCATCGCGATGGCTGGTGGTTTTACTGATCGTGCGGACAAAGATGATATCAATATTCGTTCAGGAGCCACACTCGAGCTCATCGAAAACGTTGAACTTACCCACCCAGTGAACCCGGGTGACACTGTAATTGTGGAACAGAGTTTTTTCTAATATGGCAAATGGAATGGTAAAACGTGGCCAGCAGGTCGAGAGTAGTATCGATTTTTCACCACTCGTTAAAGGTTTGAAAAAGCACGCGTTAAAGGTGGTGATCTTTACCATGATCGTCACTGGTGCAGCGGTGCCCCTCATCATGTCGATGAGTTCAAAATATGTATCGACCTCTGTGGTTCTGCTCAAAGCGCAAGCAGACAATGCGACGCCAATAGAACAAGTGGATGGGTATGATTCGACCCGTGCCTACTACTACGACACTCAGTTCAACCTGATGCAATCTCGTGTTGTGCTTGAACAGGCAATTCGTCAACTTAAGCTGGATGAAAATGCGCAATACAATGGTGATGATAAGTCGAAAGATGCATCAGTAACCTGGTTATTGTCCCCACAACAACGTATGGATAACGCAGTCAAAACACTGCGTAAACACCTAACTTTTACGGCAGTGCGATTAACTCAGTTAGTCTATGTCTCCTATGAATCAGAGGATGCACAAGAAGCGGCTCGTATTGCCAATGGTGTTGCACAAGCGTTCATCGATTACTCAGTAAACCAAAAAGTAGCGAAAACCCAGACTGCGCAGCATTGGAACCAAGTCCAAATGGACGAGCTACGTCAGCAAGTGACGGAGAAGAAAAAGGAGATGGAGCGCTTTTTAAACAAAGAGGGCTTACTCACTTTCCGTGGTATTGATGGGTTTGAAACTGAAGAGCTTGGCATCACGACAAACAAGCTGGCCGATGCGAAAGAGCGTCGCCTCGCCGCGCAAGCTCAGTATGAGATCGTGCTAAAAAACCTCGATGCGCCTCTGGAGGACGTGGCGGCGATTCCTGAAATCTCCAGCCATCCACAATTACAAGATCTGCGTATCGCTATGATTCAAGCGAAACGTAAACTGTACGATTTACAGAATAAATATGGGCCAAAACACAATAAAGTGCTGGAAGCGCAAGCACAGATTCAAGCCATAGAGACACAAACCAAAAATCTACTGAGTGAACTCAAGGATGGTTTGTATAAGCAGTATCAAGCGGCATTGAGCAAAGAGTCGCGTTACAAAGCACTACTTAATGAACAGAAGAAGCAGTTCCGTACCTTGGTGGCGAAGCGAGACCAGTACGACAGCATGAAGCTGGATTTACAGAAAACTGAAGATCTCTATAAGCAGTTGTTCTTACGTAGCAAAGAACAAACGCTCTCAGCGCAATATCGCGAGCCTGACGCCTTAATTTACGATCCTGCGGTTGCAGCAGAACGTCCACAAAAACCGAATAAAAAACTACTGATTGCCATGGTTTTTGTGTTGTCACTGCTTGTTTCAACCTTGTATGTGATTATCCGCGCGGCGATGAACAAGCGAATTGAGTCGCTAGAGCAATTACCGACGAAGTTAGGCATAGCGGCTCTTGGTGATCTGCCAGTGTTTGATCAAACGTTGGATAGTGCTGGTTTGGTCAGATTGCTTGCTGGCAACGCGGAAGCGATGGAGATGATTCATGGCATTAACAGCGCAATTAAGCTAAGTGCACCCAAAGTACGCCTTATTGGGGTGACATCGAGTTGTGCAAAGGAAGGAGCCAGTACAGTGGCACAGCTAATGGCCCACGGCTTAGCCTGCCATCAACGCACGCTGTTGCTGGATTTGGATTACCGCAGTCAGCAGTCGCTCTCTCAACAGGCTGAGTTTTTGACGGAAGAGTTAGAAGAACGCGTGGGTTTTGCCCAATGGTTAACGAAACAGGATACGCTTGAGTTATACACGCAACCAATGCAGCAAGGTGGTGATTTCTTGGCAAGAGGCCATTTAGAACAATCTCCACTGGTGCTGTTCGCACAAGATACTTTGGCGTCAGCGCTCGAAGAGTTAACGATGCGTTATGACCGCATTGTGGTCAACTTGCCGAACTTGAATGAGAACAAAGATGCCCAGCTGCTGGCAAAACTGTTGGACGGTGTCGTTGTCGTGTTGAAAGCACAGCAGAGAGCGGCGAATGCAATTGTCCAAGATATGGAGAAGTTAGCACTCGTGCAGATGCCCCCAATTGGCGGCGTTCTGAACCTAGTTGAAGCAGATAATCTGAAAAGTGAAGAGGCATTGCGATACATCGCACAAGGGAGTGTCACCGCATTAGGCTCGGAAGATTAAGCGCATGAGTTTAATAAAAAGCATCACTACGGTCGCCAGCTCTTCCATCTTGTCGCAAGTGATTGGCGCCTTTTCGATTTGGTTGATTTCATACCGTTTTGGCATGGCCGAAGTGGGCGTTTATGCGCTGACTTACAGTGTGGTGTTAATTGGCGCGCAAGTGTGCACTTTTGCCACGCAACTGTTACTGCCAAAGCAGAGTGATGAACAGTTGCCGCAAAATATCGTGTTCTGTTTCATCCAAACCGCAATGCTCGCGTTACCTTATGCTTCGTTGGTAGTGGTGCTATTTGAACAATCATTTCTGTTGGTGTACGGCTTGACGCTGGCGCACGCTTGGGTGTTGATATCTGAAAACCTACTCATGCGTGATCAAAAGATGACGCAACTGGCGATGCAGCGTTTGACCATATCACTGCTGGTGGCGAGTTGTGTCTATTTTTCAACACAACCGCAGCAAATCTATTGGGCTTGGGTAGTCGGTTTGAGCGCGTTGCTGTTGTTATGGTTGGTCTATTCCCTGTCATTTAAGCATTTCAAGTGGTGCCACTTTTCGCTCTCTGGCAACGTCCAATTTTTTATGGCGAACCGACAACATATTAGCCGTATTGGCAGTGCTGAAGTATTGGCGATGGTCAATGGCAACTTACCCACTGTGTTGATTACATTTTGGTTTTCTTCGCTCACCGCTGGCTATTTCGCGGTAGTTAGCCGTTTTTGCCTTTCGCCTGTGGTGATTGTAGGCAATGCCGTTCGTCATTCAATTTTCTCTAAATGGTCAGTTGATTTTAGGCAGCACCGCTTTAACTTTGCGGAGTTTCTAAAAGTGAGAAAGCTTCTCCTTTTGTTGGGGTGTTTCGCCACCGCCGGGGTGTTTTTGCTCTATCCACTGGTGATGGCCTTTGCTACTGAGCAAGGATGGGTAAGCCATGAATGGCTTGACTCCGTACCGACGTCTCAATACATGTTGCCGTATCTGTTTACCGCGTTGGCGATCTGTCCGTTAACAGTGGTCGAGCTGGTGTTTGGTTCACCCAAATATTTCCTTCGAATCCAGTTTGAACAGCTATTGGTGGTGATGTTCGCCTTCGTTGTGATGCCGTATTTTTACCCAAGCTATGAAGCTTCGATCATCGCCTTTGCACTGCTTTCTGCGCTGCGTTATGCCTTCATTTACCGCAAGGTGAATGCGCGCGCTCATTCGATGGCTGACGGCGAGTTAGCGTCCACGGGAGTGAGAGACGCGTGATGGTGAACAATGGCTTATATCTACAAGCGTTCACTTGGATTACCTTGGTTGCTTGTGGTTTGATTCAGTATTTCACTGGCGTTGGCGCTGTTCTTTGGCTGCCTTTCTTGTTCGCTTGCTGCATGGTGCTACTGTTGCTGTTACAAACGCGTTTCAGCCATTTTGCATTGGATGCGAAAGAACAGTGCATTGTGCTGATGTTGCTTGCACTTTTTATCGTCTCATTGCTCTCCACCTTTTTGCAAAATGGCCTAACAGTCACCATTGTCGGGTTCAAAAATGAACTTGCGATGGCATTGGTCACGTTCTGTTTGGCTCTGGGATTCTGTCGTGAATCGCAAATCTATCGTGTTACACAATCACTGTATTGGATTTTTTATTTGCAGTTTCCGGTGATCCTTTATCAAGTGATGATCGTGTTGCCAAAGCGCGTGGCGTCGTTAGGTGAATACGAAAAATGGGATTCAGTGGTGGGTACGTTTGGTGGTGACCCAATGGGCGGTGGCAACACCGCTGCTCTAGGCTTGTTTTGCTTGTTGATCATGTTGCTTAAACTGTCTGAGTACAAACATGGTGTGGCCAGTAAACTCAGCACTGCTGCTCATATTATTGCGGCATTCACCCTCTGTATTTTGGGTGAAATCAAGTTTGTCATTTTGATTTCACCGCTGCTGCTGGCCTTTGTTTGGTTCGCGCCTAGCTATGTCAAAGGAATGCGCCGATATGGCTTTAAGATGGTGCTGATTATTCTCTTCGGCATGCTTGTGCTCATTACGGCGGCCATTTTGATTTTAGCAGCCTCGTACGCTTCTGCTTTTGGTGGGGATCCGAGCAAAGGGGCGCTGACCATTTTCCTAGATTCGCTCTCTTATGTGTTCGACCCACACTAC
This sequence comes from Vibrio floridensis, assembly GCF_021852965.1. Classification (NCBI taxonomy): domain Bacteria; kingdom Pseudomonadati; phylum Pseudomonadota; class Gammaproteobacteria; order Vibrionales; family Vibrionaceae; genus Vibrio; species Vibrio floridensis. Next base: position 308,851 of record NZ_JAKGCY010000002.1, read on the forward strand.
ATCTTGCCTTCAGGTGAGCTTGGCCGAATGACGACACTGTTTTTTTGGTTAGAAAACAGCGGTCTTTATGGAGTGCCTAGCCAGTTGTTTGGCTATGGATTGAACGCAACAAACCATGGCAGCTCGGTTGCTCCTGGTTTTCTTAACCAAGTGTTCAATGTGCTGCTGGATTCCACGTCGCTGAGCATGATGTTGTGGGAATTTGGCATTGTCGGTGTGCTGCTGTTTATGCTTCCGGTTGGCACCATATTGTGGATTGCGTTACCGAAAGCGTCGTTAGAACAAGCGCAGCTAGAGATCGAAGATCGCCGCATGGTTGCCTCTCAACCGGCGTTTATTGCCTTCGTTTTGGCGGGGTTGATGAGCATCCCTTACAGTCAAATTTTAATGTTAGTGCCCATGCTTCAGTTCCTATTTTATTTTTCGCTTGGAGCACTGTTGGTCAATCGTAAATCCGTTTTGGAATATTACGCCTTGAATAACCACAGCATAGTTACGTCACACCATCCACAAAGAGAACAGAATAATGAATGAACAGCCGTTGATCAGTGTCATCATTAAAACTTACAACGAAGCATTGGGAATAGCGAAAACCATCGCCAGTATTCGTCGTGATTTGGCTCACTGCTCCTATGAAATTTTGGTGGCCGACAGTCTGTCGAGTGATGAAACCCAAGCCATTGCTCTGGCGGAAGGCGCAACGGTGGTGAGCTTAGTCAATGGCGAGGAGCGCTGCTGTGGCGTCGGTCATCAGCTCGGTTATCTGCACGCTAAAGGGCAGTTTTTGCTGCTCATGGATGGTGACATGCAACTGGCCTCCGGCTTTATCGATGTTGCGCTGAGCTTTTTACAATCTCATCCTCACTATGCAGGTGTTGCAGGCATGGTTGAAATGGATGATGCGGTCAGCTATGAATTTAAGTCTCGCAAGCAACGGCTAAACAAAATTTATCCGCTTGGAGATTGTAGTCATCTTGGGGGCGGTGGCCTATATCGTAAAAGCGCCATTGACGAGATTGGTTACCTCACTAACCGTAATCTTCACGCCTATGAAGAAGCGGAACTCGGCATGAGGCTCAATCGAGCGGGCTATAAACTCCATCGTCTCGAAGTGCCGTACTTTCACCATACTTCCTATGAAATGTCGACTTGGCAACTACTGAAATACCGCTGGCGCAGCCAATATCTGTTTGCTCCCGGAGAGTTACTACGCAGTGCATGGGGCAAAGCGCATTTTCTAGATGCATTACACACAGTAAAAAATGAAGCGATATTTACGCTCTACCTATCTTTTTTACTCTTGGCCACGCTAAGCATGGCGCTGCCGCTGATCTTGCTCGCGCTATTGCCGTTAATCGCCTTTTTCCTCTTGAAAGCGGTGAAGAATCGCTCGCTGCGCGACGCACTTCAGAGCGTGATTAATCTCAGTGTCTTCTCTGCTGGCTTAGTTAGAGGTCTTTTCTGCGCACAAAAAGATCCGTATATCGCTCCTCAAAACACCATTCTTAAGGCGAACGACAAATGAAAATAGTATTAGTGAATAAGTTCTTCTTTATGAAAGGTGGAGCGGAAACGGTGTTTTTCCAAGAGAGGCAAATGCTTGAAAACGCGGGAGTTGAAATCGTCGATTTTTCAATGCAACACGAAAAAAATTGGTCTTCGCAATACAGCGAGTTCTTTGTTGAAAACGTGGATTACCACCAAGGGCATGGGATCCTAAGCAGTATTCAAACCGCTTGGCGTTTTATCCACAATCGTGAAGCCTGCGCCAAACTTGATGCGCTGCTTGAGCAAGAAAAACCCGACATCGTACATTTTCACAATATTTACCATCAGCTGACACCATCTGTGATCAAAGTGGCAAAATATCATGGTTGCAAAACAGTGCTTACAGCACATGATACGAAAATTGCCTGTCCGAGTTACACCATGTATCGCAATGGTCAAACTTGCGAAGCGTGTTTGGATGGCAGTGTTTGGAATGCATTTAGAAATCGCTGTCAGCAAGGCTCTTGGTTTAAAAGTGCGCTTTTGTCACTGGAAGCGAGTTATCAATCGCTCGCGGGTAACTATCAGTCACTAGATGTGATTGTTTCGCCAAGCGAGTTTCTTGCGAACATTCTTCGTCGCAAGTTACCTAACAACCGCATTGAGGTGATCGTCAATGGTATTGATGAACATGTTGATCGCAGTGATGTTAGTGATGATGGCTATTTTCTCTACTTAGGTAGATTGAGTCAGGAAAAAGGGGTCGCCACGTTAGCGGCCGCCTATCAGCAGTCGCAACAGCGGTTGCCACTGAAAATCGTGGGCGATGGTCCGCTTCACGATGAGCTAAAACAGCAATACAACACAGTTGAATTTTTGGGTTTTCAATCAGGCGAGGCATTACATCGATTGATTAAGAAAGCCAGTGCGATTGTGGTGCCATCGGAGTGCTATGAAAACTGCTCAATGTCAGTACTTGAAGCGATGGCATATGGAAAACCTGTGATTGGAGCCAACATTGGTGGGATTCCAGAACAGGTAAGAGAGGGAACGGAAGGGCACCTATTTGTTGCAGGGAACTCTACTTCTTTGGCTGAGGCTATGGATGCTTTTGCCCAACAACCAGAGAAGGCGGTCCAACTAGGCACTAACGCGAGAAAACGTTTAGAAAGCAAATATTCGTTATCACGTCATCAACAAAGCTTGCTGGATCTCTATCGAACCTTAATCAATTAGTGAGAAGCATGACGTTAAAAATTACCGTGTTGGGTACCCGTGGTATTCCCAATGTTTTAGGTGGTGTTGAAACGCATTGTCAGCATTTATACCCTCAAGTCGTAGAGCAGTCCGGTTCTGAAGTGTGTGTTCTCGCACGCTCACCCTATGTGGACTACCGACATTCGCAGTATCAAGGTGTGGAAACCAAATCGGTTTGGGCACCAAAAAAGAAATCACTTGAAGCCATTATGCATTCTACGTTGGCGGCGCTATCAACGTGGGTCGACCGCTCTCAAGTCGTTCATGTACACGCAATTGGACCCGGTCTCGTGGTGCCACTATTGCGTTTACTGGGCAAAAAGGTTGTTTTTACTCATCATGGGCCCGATTACGATCGTCAAAAGTGGGGGGGCTTAGCGAAAAAAGTCCTCATGCTAGGAGAAAAACTCGCGGTACGCTGGGCGAACGAAGTGATCGTCATTTCCGATGTGATCAATAACCTCATTCAAGAGAAATACCATCGTTACGATGCGCATTTGATCTACAACGGTGTTGAAACGCAGCAAAAGCTCGATGACGAGTTTGTTCAGTCAACGTTAGCCAAGCATGGTGTCGTCGCGAAAGGTTACTTTGTCGGTGTCGGTCGATTTGTTGAAGAGAAAGGTTTTCATGATCTGATCGACGCTTATTCGCGCTCTGGCAGCGAACTACCGCTGGTATTGGTCGGTGATACGGATCATGCAACCACCTATAGTGAGGCACTAAAAGAGAAGGCACGAACTACGCCGAATGTGATTTTGACGGGCTTTTTAAATGGTGATGAGCTCAAAGCGGTGTTCTCTCAGGCGCGCGCTTTTTGCATGCCGTCTTACCATGAGGGCTTACCCATCGCCTTATTAGAAGCGATGTCTTATTCTCTGCCAGTGGTGGTGAGCAACATTCCCGCGAATGCAGAAGTCGCATTGCCGCAAGAAGATTACTTCCCTGTTGGTGATATAGCCGCGTTGAGCTATAAATTGAACCAAGTTCAACATGCGAAACCGGTGGATTATTCTGACTACCTTAGCAAGTATGATTGGCACAAAATTGCTGATCAAACCATCGCCGTGTACCAAAAGGCACTGGAGAAATAAATTTGGATAACAAAAAAGCCAACAAGGCAGTGGCTCAGTTTTATCACACACTGGATACTGAGGTGGCAGCAAGTTTAAATGCCAAGCAAAAGAAAGAGATTGAACAGGCGGTTCTCTCTCTTGGCTTGGTGGCTAAGCACTCTGTAGATGTACGCAAAAGTTTGCCTTGGTTTGGTAAACGATACTATTTGGTGCTGTTGTGTGGCCGAGATAGAAGGCAACAGCTGAGATCCGAGGAATCCAAACTGGCCAATTTTCTCGCGGTGAGTTTCACTGTGCTACTGATTTTGGCGTTGGTTGGATTGTCGTCCTTGGCGCTCTACCTGTTAAAGTCTGCGCTTGGTATCGATATTTTCGAGAACTTTTCTCTTGGTCTCTGGGATTGGTTTAAAGACTTGATTCACTAACAACAGCAAAGGGTTCTCCATGAAGCTCCACATCTACCAAAAAGCACTGATCGTTTCGTTATGTGTGTTACCGATAACGGCTTGTTATGCCAAGAAGGAGCAGATAGGCAACCCAGGTAACAATAAACCCGACAAACCGATCATTGATGGTGGGGATTCTATCGATGAGGGATGGGTCACCGTCACACCTAGCGCGGTACTAGGCCCGATCAGTAATCCTGGGGTAGGGGTAGAAACTTTCCACGATAGCTGGGGTGTCTCACTGAATAAATCTGAGTATCCGGACGCTGGAATCGACTATTACCGTTTCTATTGGAGTGAGTTAGAGCCAAAAGAGGGCGAGTATAATTTTGCTTTGCTAGATCAGTTATTGTTAGAAAATCGTCACGAGTTACCGGCAAAAATGGTGGCACTGCGTTTTATGACTGCCGATGAACCAAATTCCGGCAGCAAAATCCCGCGGTGGTTAATAGACAAAGGCATTGCCGGAGATTGGAGCCAAGATCACAGCACCTTTATACCGAGTCTCGATGACACCGTTTACCTTGATTACATGGCGAAATTTCTCTACGCATTTGGCCAACGTTACGATGGTAATGCCAACTTAAGCCACATTGATATTGGCATGGTGGGTTCGTGGGGAGAATGGCACAACAGTAACTTTGCCAACTTACCGCCACTTCATCAGCGATACAGTACTGACGAGCTAAACCACATCATTGACTTGCATTTTGCTGCCTTTCCTAAAACCGCTAAAGTGATGCTGATCAGTGGCGGTGACAGCCTTGCTTATGCGACCGAAAAGGGAGCCGGTTGGCGCGCCGATTGTTGGGGAGATTGGCACCATTTCTCCGCCTCCTGGAGCCACATGAAAGACGATTATCCCCATCGGATAGAACAGGCGACAACAATAGACAGCGGGTTCAAAGAAACTTGGCAGCAGGCGCCAGTCAGCTTGGAAACCTGTGGAACCATGCAAGAGTGGCAAACCATGCAACGTTATTCTTTGCAAGAAGTGCAAGCCAGCTTGGATTGGGCATTGGCTCAGCATGCGTCGTCACTTAACTTAAAATCGAAACCTATTCCAGACGAATATCGCCCCTTGCTTGATGAAGCGCTCACCAAGCTCGGCTATCGTTTGCGCATCGAACGCCTTTCACACCAACAGCAACTCACCGCGGGAAGTACATGGGTTGTTGATACTCAATTTGTCAACGAAGGGGTAGCCCCTCCTTATATTGAGCGATACATCGCCTATCGTTTAGTGGATGATTCTGAGCAAGTCCATTACATGGCGATTTCAGATTACGATGTCAAAGCAATGCTGCCTGGAAAACATCCAACTCGCACCAGTTTGACTTTACCGAGAACATTGCCGTTAGGTGAGTATTCAGTAGAGATTGCGTTAATTGATAGCCATGGCGACTTGCCACTTCAGTTAGCCAATGACGGTAAACAACTCAGTGGCTGGTATCGTTTGTCTCGTCTCATCATTCAATAATCAATAAAACAGCTTCGCAAGCATAAGAAGACGGTGTCAACAATGCGCCGTCTGCAATTGATAAGTCACCTCTCCTCCAGCAATCGATGGGTAAAAGACTTCTACATAGCAACGATGTGTTGGTCCCACCGGTTTATTGGCAAATCCTATTAAGAAAAATGGCTCGGACGGGTCATCAACACCGTACCACTTATGGATGGTCAATTGAGGATCCAAACCTGCAAGCTCTCGGGCCGGCATGACGTACTTAATCAATCCAAAATAACCAATGAGATCGGCACGGCCATCATTATCCAAGTCGATATTAGGTCTGCCTGTTGCGTCGATGTTCTCCTGATTTTGTAAAATAGCTTTGGTATACACTTGTGTGTTGGCTGTTTCCAGCGCAGCGCGTGCCCCTTGTAACACTGCAATTCTCGCCTCAGTTTGAATGCTAAGGAAACGTGTTGCAGCCGTAATGCCAACAACACTCACGATGACAATAACGGCCATCAACTCAATCAGAGTAAAACCGTGCATTTTGAACATACTTAATCCAGATATAAGCCAGTAACCAAATGATTTTTAGTAGGTTACTTCGAAATTATCCGCGCAAGAAGTCAGCCAGTGAACGTTATTACCGTACCTTGCTCGGAATGCGACTCAATCTCTCTCTTTGGTCGTTTTAACTGAGAGAGTACTTACTATTTTTTAGGGGGAAGGCGACTGACCTATCACAGCTAACCGGCATCATTTGTACACATTGGCGCAGTTTTTGTGATCCACTACCAAACTGGTCATTTAGTACTATCATTTATGTTAACTCAGTTGCTTATGTTTATGGTGCTTTGTGAAACGAGTAAGTGCAATGCTGGCTTTGTGTTTGATGCTCTTAGCCGCAAGTGTGTCTGTTTATATCATGCGGGAAGAACCGCCTAACATGTCAGTACAAAAGCTGACGATTGGCGTTTCTCAAACACCACTCTCTGCTCCTTTTCTTATTGCTCATGACTTAAACATATTTAAAAAACATGGTCTTGATATCGAAATGGTGCCATGTTTTGGTGGGGTAAAATGTGCTGAAATGATGTTTGGAGGGCAAGTTGACTATGCGACAGCGTCTGAATCCGTGGTGATGTTTTCAAGCTTCAAACGGCAAGATTTCTCTGTTTTAGCCAGCTTTGTGGAATCAGATAACGATTTGAAACTGTTTGCTTTAAGAGAAAGTGGCATTCAAACACTGAACCAATTGCACGATAAAAAAGTCGGTGTTGTCAAAGCAAGTTCAAGCGAGTTTTTTCTTGATGCCATGATCATGCTAAGTCAAAACTCTCAACTTAATGTGATCAAAACCTATTTACCTCCGACAGAGATTAGCCAGGCATTAATCAATGGAGAAGTGGATGCGATATCGATTTGGGAGCCTTACGGCTACCAATTACAAACTTCCGACACCCATCCTGTGATCGATTTAAGTGTTCGCGGCATTTACCATCTCTCTTTCAACTTGTTGTCACTCAAATCAACCATTCACGACTACCAATCGGAGAGTGAACGGCTGCTCATGGCGCTTAGAGAGGCGTTAATTTGGATGAACGAGCATCCCATCGAAACACAGCAGCGTGTCGCGCAACACTTAAATGTGCCAATTGGGCAGCTTTCGTGGACTTGGGAGGATTATGTTTTTCGGTTGGCTCTGAGTAATGGCTTGCTTTCCAACTTGCAAATACAAGCACGCTGGGCGTTAGACAGCGGTTTGGTGAGCGGCAGTATGCCAGATTATCGTAAGTTGCTTGACAGAACCATGCTACTTCAAATTATGAATCAATAAAGGTGCTATTAGAATGCGTTCGTTCCTTCAAAAGCTCACACTTTTGTTTTTTTCCACCTTATTGGTGGTAGGGGTTGTCGCCCATTCGCTTTGGAACGTTTACGAGGCACAAAGTCGCATAAAGCAAGAGATTCTTGTGGTGAGTCAAACACGTTCGCACCTTGAACAATTGCGCACACAGTTGTCTCTGTTTCTGCAATACAAAGATCAAGAAAGTTTTGAGCAGCTTTTTTCGGCGCAAAAGCGGTTAGAGATCCATATTCAGCAGACGGCGGCTTTTAGCCACGTGATGAAAAACTTGGAGCGGATGTCGAAAACGTTTCAGGATCTGCTTAATCATGAGCAGTCACTTCAAGCGGTGAACGATACAACGAAAGAGCTCATTCATTCACGCTACAACATGATCGTCATGTCGATGGATGAAGAACTCAGCTCATTACAGCGAACGGTACTGGAAAAACGTTTAGGACAACTCACGGAGGTGGTTTTCAATAGTGGTTTGTCCTTAGTGTTTTTTACTTTGCTGGTCAGTCTGATTACGTTGGTGATCCTCAAGCGCTTCAAAAAAGGGTGCGAAACGTTACAGCAAGGGTTTAATGAACTGAGTCAAGGTGACCTCAATAGCCATATCAAACCCAAGGGTATCGACCAAGAATTTGTCGTGGTTGCGGAACATTTTAATGAGATGAAAACTTCCTTAAGCCAAATTACGGTGACACGTGAACAGTTGGAGCTGGAAGTTTTCCGTCAAACGGCAGAGCTGAGAGAACAAAAAGAGCAACTTGTCTATCTGTCGGAAAGCGATCCCTTGACTGGACTTAAAAATCGCCGTGCTTTTTTGACGGCAGTTGATGAGGCGACAATGAAAGCGAATCGAAGTGGGCTTAAGCTGGCGTTGTTGTTCGTTGATCTCAACAAATTTAAGGAAGTCAATGATACCTATGGTCATGACGCGGGTGATGCCGTTTTGTGCGCGATTGCTGAAAGGATGAAAACCTGTTTTCGAGCTTCCGATATTTTAGGGAGATTAGGAGGGGATGAGTTTGTCATTTGCCTTGATTTGCTCAAAGATTATTCGGGTGTGATGCACAAAACGGAGCAGTTTGCGGAAATGGTCTCGCAACCCATCACATTCAATGGGCAGACCTTAACGGTATCGGCTAGTGTCGGCATCAGTTGTTACCCGGATCAGACGAGCTCGATTGCTGAGTTGGTGAAGTTGGCGGATGAAGATATGTATCGAGCAAAAAATGATATCGCTGGTGGTATAGTGAGCCGCTTTTTGAACGTGTCATCGAAGTTTGCGTGTGTGAAATGAGCGTGATTTCTTGTAAGCTCATCGCTTCGTCTACAAGGAGAGAGCGATGAAGTTTGACAGTATCCGCTTAATAGTCCGAGCGCCAGAACTATGGGACGCTTGGACGCTGTATCAAGAGTACTTCTCAGATCCTCATGCTGCTAAGTATCTTGGTCGCTTGCCACATGCCACCCCTGATGTGACTTTAAATAGCGTGCGCTTGTGGCAGTCTTACTTGTACGATCCAAATGCGAAAACCCTCGTCCTAGTCATAGCAGAAAAAGCCACCCACCGTGCACTGGGGATTATGGTTTTGAAATTGGAAAGCGATGTAGCAGAGATTCACTTTGGAATTAGTCAGTGCCATAGTGGCAAAGGATTCGCCAGCGAGGCTTGCGCTGTGGTTGGTGGCGCTCTTAAGCAGCAAGGCTACAAGAAAGTCTGGAGTTATGCTCATATTGAGCACACGGCGAGTCTGCGTGTGTTAGAAAAGGCCGGCTTTCAACCTGCAAGGAGACTAAGGTCGTGGATGGTGTTCCCCAACCTTAGTAACGACAAGCAAGATTGCCTTGAAATGATTTATCAGGCTGGCGTGCCCGCCCAATAATTTACTCTTCAATTGCACTTTGTACGCGGTTATCTCCCGTGCTATAAGCGATAACTTGGCTAATTTCCGTGAGGCTGCGACCACTTTGCTGTTGCCAATGAGTAAAGGCCAGTGTTGCGGCTTCTAATGAACGCTTGGTTTCTTTCCCACCTTCAATGATTTTATAGCTGCGCAAGTACGCCTCTACATCCCCAGACAAAATAAAGGTATCGACGCCAAGCTGACGCAGGCTGTAAGGGCCGGTGTTACCGCCGAGTCGACTGCCGTGTTTTTTCAAAAACGCCCAGAGTCCGGTGATCTCTTCTTTCGGCCAGTTTGCCACCATTTGGCCAAATGAGCCGTGTTGCAACCCCACTTCGTGCATCATTTGCGCATTCGCCTGAATGGATTTGACCTTGGCGTGATGGCGAATAATGCGCGTGTCTGCTGCTTTCAGATCCCACTGTTCATCAGAAAGCATCAACAACGGCGCCACTTTAAAACCAAAGAAGACTTCTTCGAAATTTGGCCATTTGTTTCTTACGACTTTCCAAGAAATGCCACTTTGGAAAATCTTCATACTGAAGGCAGATAGCCAACGATCATCCGGAATGGCGGCAATTTGCGCTTGGGTGAGCGGTTTGGACAAAAGGGCTTCAAGCTTCGCTTCGCCCCCTTTGCGCTCGGCGGCTCTTTGATAGATGTCGTCAAATTTTTCTAGCTTCACAATCTCAATCTCCCTTTCTATGCGCTTTTACCGAGGACTAACAAAGCCAAACGATATGTTGACTAACGAATGACATTTTAAAAGTAAGAGTCAGTAAAGTCTGCGACAAAACATGAGGTTATAAAACGATGAAAAAAACATGGGTTGCGCTAGGTCTATGCGCATTTTTATCTGGCTGCCAATTAACCAGCGTTGAAGGGGAGTACAAAGACGTGGAAGTGAAACTGAAGAACAAGAGTTCCAGCCACGAGGAAAGCCAATCATTTTGTCCTCCGGGACAGGCGAAAAAGGGGCGATGCTAATTGGTTAGTGCTCGATAAAAACAATCAGCCAGCATGAGGCTGGCTGATTGGGAGGTTCGCTAATGACGGTTTACTGAGTCACCAGACGCAACCCGCTCGGGAGAGCATCACCAAACACGCGTTTAGACTCGCTTTCAGAAAGCTCTTTGATCTCTTCGACCAAGCTTACCCACGCTTCCGGTACTCGGCTTTGCTTCAGTTTGGTGAGCACTTGTTGGCGGAAATCTTCAGAGATATCAAAGAGACGATCGCCCGTTTTACGACAAATCATCACCGCAGCAAAGGCGATCATCGGTTCTTTCTGCCAGTTCTGATCCAACAGTTTCGGTAACCATTGTTCCGCTTGCTCACGTGGAATAACACGATGTTGGCTTGCGTAGAGCGGTGTACGAGAGGCCAATCGCCCAATCGCCCACCAGTGCGCTTGCTCAAATTGGTTTTGATTCAGAGCTTTGCTTAAAAACCAACTGGTTAGCAAAACTTTATCTTCCATTTCCAGATGCTCTAGAGACGCGGCCAGTCGAACCATGGCTTCGTAGCCCATGTCTTGCGCGGCTTTGGCCGTTTGTGGGTTTTTCATCGCACCAGGGTGTAAATACTTGGCAATGTCGGCAAGCAGCGTTTCTTGTTGTTCTTGGTTCAAGCCTCCAGCTATACGACGCCAGAAAACCCACCAATCGGTCCAACCTTGATGATTTTGGAACTGGATACCTTGTTGGTAGAGCCCCCAAACTTGCTCAATACGCCAAGAATCGGTTGCATCGCCAAAGCCCGGGCGAAGAGAAAAACCGGCTAAACGCAGCCAGTTCTTTTCGTGTTGTTCAGAGCGGCGACGACGTTTTCGACCTTGTGCAAAGGCATCAAACAAGTGGCGTAGGGTGGTGAAGTCCCATTCATCGCGCTTGCCAAGTTTGCGTTCAAGCTCTTTGGCTAACAGTTTAATCTCATTGCCATCGCCACTTTTCTTGTTGCCACTATAGAGGCGGGTAATCAGTTCTTTACACTCATTCAATCGTGGGTGAAGTGTGGCATTTTCTTGTTCTTCCGCTTTTTTGTTGCGAACTTCAAACTCCAGTGCCCAACGTTTGTCCTCTTCTTCGACACTGACGCACTCCATTTTCAGAGTGCCGATTTCGGTCAATTGGCAGGCAAGTTGCACTTCCACACGCTCTTTTTGATTGGCTTCTAATTCTGCGCCTTCCCCCTGCAATGTAACGATATACGGAGGAAGTGGGGTGAAGATATCAGGGTCGATATCCGCCATGACGCCGTTTTGAATCGCCACATGATGGGACAAGGCATCGTGCGTTGACGTGAGCAGGTTAAAGCGTACGGGTTCGCCAAGGGTGAGCGAGAAACGTCGTCCAGTGAGACGAATTTCTTGCCCTTCTTCGGTGCCTTTTGCAAGCAAACAGAGCGCTTTACCCATTTTGTTTTTTTCTTGCAGATGCAAAAAGTAAGACCGAGCAGAACCGCCACCGATTTTGAGTTGTGCCCCACGGCGGGCTTTGGCAAACGCGACAGCGCCTAATGCCACAGACCAATCCGGATGCGGGTTATCAAGGACGGTGACCGGTGCGCCTCGCCAGCGACCGAGCAACTCGGTCATCCGCGCAGTGACGAGGTCACTGTTAAACACGCCGCCGTTCAACAACAGACCTACCGGAATGGCGGGTTGATCACTTTCTGATTGTCCTAACGCAGCGTGAGAGACTTGTTGGTGCTGAGATAAAAACTCGGCCACGTGTTTGCTCACAGCGGGGTCGGCGACATAAGGCAAACCAAATTCGACCACGGCGCTGCGGCGTTTATCCGGCGTTTGCGCAAAATCAGAAAGAGGGAAGAAGCCGTCGAGGGCGATTTGATGAACTTCTTGTTTATTCAACGCGATGCTCTTGGTGCCACCAAGCAGTTTGGAACCGCTGCCCAACATGGTGATCTTCACTTCTTCCGGCGCTGTACTCGAGAGGAGTTGCTCTTTGGCTTTGCGTGTTTGCTGAATCAGTTTGGTGAGGCTGGCCGCATTGAGTTTTTTGCTTTGATTAAAGCGCTGCTCCGCTAAATGCGCGAGAGCCAAATCTAGGTTATCACCACCGAGCATGAGGTGTTCACCAACCCCGATGCGATCCAAGGCGAGGGCGTCTTGGTTAAATTTTGCTTCAATCAAGCTTAAGTCAGTGGTACCGCCGCCGACATCACACACCAAAATCAGCGGGATTTCTTTTAATAACTCTGCGGCACTGTGCTGGTGGCGAGCATACCAGTCGTAACAAACCGCTTGAGGCTCTTCGAGCAGAAGCACTTGGCTTAAGCCTGCCAGTTGAGCAGCTTCGAGGGTCAGCTTACGTGCAGTTTCATCAAACGAAGCCGGTACGGTGACCACCACCTCTTGATCTTCGAGCAGATTGCCCGGGTGGCGATGATTCCATGCTTGGCGAATGTGATTAAGGTAACTGGCACTGGCAATAACAGGGGAAACCTTCTCAACATCGCTAACCCCAGCCCACGGCAGTATGTCTGAATGGCGATCAACCGCTTGGTGAGACAGCCAGCTCTTAGCGCTTGAAACCTGACGCCCTTCCACCTTCGCGCCCAGCTCACGCGCCCATTCACCAATGATCACATTAGCAATGTCGCCAGCCACAGTTTGGTTTTCCCACGGCAAGGTGAGATCCGCAGGGGCGATTTGCCCGTTGGCAGGGTGGTAGCGGAAAGAGGGAAGCAGCGGTTTACGAACCACTTCACCGGGGCCAATAAGCTGGTCAATATCGAAAAGGGAGACGTTGGATTGTTGTAAGTTCTCGGTCAGTTCACAAAACGCAACCACCGTGTTGGTGGTGCCTAAGTCAATGCCGACAAGATAGCGAGGAGATGCCATGACAAACCCTTGATTGATTTAAAAACGGCACCCTTCGGATGCCGTTTGCTTTGTTCGATTATTCTGCCAGAGAGGCATCGTCACGCACGTCAAATTCCACGTGCCATTTTTGACCGTTATCCGCCGCAATCGCTTCTAAATACAGCGTGCCAAGTTCAGTCACGCGTGAGGCCAATGTCACCGGCACCACTTCGCCTTCACGGCGACCCTCTGAAACCGGTAACGTCACTTGAATCTCAGGTAATTCTTCAAGTTCATCTGGGCCCCAATGGTCTAGATGTGTCCCTGCAAGATCGTCACGACGAACCGTTGAGCCAAAGAATTGGAAGTTCACTGGCTGGCCGATGATCAAACCAAACTGCTGACTTGGTACATCGACGCTGGTGCCTTCTTCCATGCCAAACGGTGCCACACACAGTGCTTCCATTGGAGGGGCCATACCCGGAATGGCAGGCATTGCGCTCTCGATACCGACGTAATAGCTTGAAGCAATACCACCGCGGATACGCACACCTTGACCACGACGCACTGCGCCATAGTAAGCCGCGCCGCTCGCCACCGCGAGATCCAAATCGACGCCGGTGAGTCGTTTTGCCATCTCTGCATCAGCGTCAAGCAACCATTCGTTGATGGTCTCTTCTAAGCGTTCTGCTAATAGAGATGATTTCAGCACACCACCATTGAACAAAATCGCAGTCGGTTTGATGAAATCGACAGAAGCTTGTTGAGCGCCAGGCATACCCGGCATTCCACCAACAAACGGATTGTAATCTTGTGCAGGTGCCGCTTCACTGTTGGCATTTGCTTGCTTTGACAAGAAAGCCGCAATGTGGCGAGTGATGCCTGCATCTTGTGCATAAGGCAGGCCCATCTGGGTCAGTGCACCGCGGTTACGTTGAACTGGGTGTTCTGTGATGGCGACTTTAGGGAAAAAGCCATCGACGAGCATTTGCTGTACTTCTTGCTGCGTCAGTTCGGTTTTCAGCGTAGCGCCGAGCAATTTAGAACCGCGACTTGGCACGACAATCGGTACCGATTGCAGCTCTGCATCATTGAGCAACGCTTCTTTCGCGTCGCGGCAAGCGTGCGTCATGGCTTGTACTTGCCAAGGTTGCAGCTCTTTGCCTTCCTGAGCCAGCTTCATTTTTAAGCTGTAGGCGAGGGCAAGATCCATGTTGTCACCGCCCAGCAGAATGTGTTCACCGACAGCGATACGTTTGAGGGTCAGATTGCCTTCTTCTTCGGTCACTTCCACCAGAGAAAGGTCAGTGGTACCACCGCCGATGTCCACCACCAGCACGATATCACCCACAGTGACTTCATCGCGCCATTTGTCATTGCTGTTGTCGATCCAGCTGTAAAGTGCCGCTTGAGGTTCTTCCAACAAGGTAAGATGCACAAAACCGACATTGCGCGCCGCTTCTGCCGTCAGATCGCGCGCTGCTGGATCAAACGATGCCGGCACTGTGATGGTCACGTCTTGCTCTGATAGCGGATGGTTTGGCTGTGCGTGATCCCACGCTTGCTTAAGATGCTCTAAATAAAGCTCGGTTGCGCGCAGTGGTGAGACTTTTTCAATCTCTTCTGGGCTGCCAGCTGGTAGAAACGCATCGCGGCGATTCACGCCACCATGGCAAAGCCAAGATTTCGCACTGGCCACCAAACGCAAAGGCGTTTTGCCACCCAGATTACGTGCGATCGCACCGACAAGGGCTGTCGGTTCTGTCGTCCATGGCAACACGCGTGACGCAGGGTTCATCTCATGCTCATGCGGCTGGTAAAGAAACGAACCAAGCTGGTTGCGAGACTCAACGGTGCCAGGCGCCGTCAATTGTGGAATGGCCATCACTTGTACGCGAGCTTGCTCATCCTGGGTATCCATGAATGACATAACACAGTGCGTGGTACCTAAGTCAATACCAACGCTGAATTTTGCTACTTGCTCGGTTGCGGGTGTCATCATCGTTTCCATTACAGCTCAACCTCAGCGGGTGCGATGATCGAAGCGTCGTAGTTTTCCGCCAGTTTCGGTAGCGTCATTGCAGAAGCTTTCCAACCTTTGTGGATTAAGGTGCCGTTAAATGGCGCGTTACCTGTTACGTTTCCGACTAAACGAATTGCTTGAGGGTTAAAGCCTTCTTCGACCACAATGCGGCTCTCTTCGTCTTCGTTACGGATCGCTTCAAGCGTTACGTACTCTTTAAGGACTTTTTGGCCACCGCTATGAATAACACGCGCTGCTGCGCCCACTTCTTCATCAGAGAATGAGGTGAGATCTTCTTGTAGGAAGTCGATCAAGCGAGCTTCTTGTTGCATGATAGAAAGCAGTTGCATCGCAGAATCGGTGGATGCGGTGGCAAGCTTAGATTGTACTTCCACCACTTTTTCAATCACTTTCTCAACTTCAACAACTTTCTCGACTTCGACAATTTTTTCGACCGGTTTTTCGACTTCAACGATTTTTTCTACAGGCTTCTCAACCACTTTCTCGATCACTTTGGATTTACGAGAAACCGCCACGAGTAGTAATAAAACGCTCGATGCCGCTAGACCTGCGTGAAGCATATCGAACGTTTGAGGAATAAGGTTTAAATCAATGTTCATGCTAATTTTTCTCTATTCGATTGATTTAAAGGTGCGTAGATTGGCTCGCTACACGCAATCTTGTTTAATAAAATTGCGATTTGCACCTAGTATTAGACGTAAAAATGGTGATGAATATTAGCATATTCAAGTTGCTAGGCTGCAATAAATGCGTAATTGAGGCAAAATTCAGGGTTCGATTGCTGAAAAAAACAACATAACCGACTGGCGTACGATTAATAGTCTTGATGTTTATACGGTTATCGTGTTAATTGGTGTTCGATTCGGTGATATGGAATTAAATGGATTTGTTTGTGGGCCAACCTGTTTCTGTTTTCTCTACTCAATGGTTGCGTAGGCATTCTGCCTCGCTGAAAGCGTTTGTCGCGACGTTAGTCGTCACCGCCATTTTTCTGCTTATTTCTGCCAAAATCCAGCAACGTTATACCACGACTATGTTTAACAACCTCGCACAGCGGCAAGCAGAATCTTTACGCGAGTTTGTTCAAAACGATTTGGATTATATAGGCTCGGGTGCCAATTTCTTTTATTCCGTTGCTCCAGAAGATTGGGACCGATTTGAAATTTTTGCTCGCCATACGGTGGCATCCTCCAAGAGTTTGATTGGTTTGCAGTGGATGCAAAAGGTGTATCCCGAACAGCTTGAACAGCATATTGCTCAAGTTAGAGAAACCTTTCCAAATTTCTCGGTCTTTACCGTACCTAAAGATGGACCAAAAACGGAAGGTTATGTTTTTTCTGATGGCCGACCTATCTACATTGCCAGTGATATTTTTCCACGAAATGAGAGAAACATTGAACTGCTGGGCTTTTACTCTGCTCGCTTACGTTTTGAGCTGATTCTGGACGATATTTTTAGCACTGGGCAGCCAAATATTTCCGATAAAGTCCGTTTACTACAAGACGGTTACGACCGCACATTAGAAAAAACGGGATTGTTGGTCTATCACCCAGTGTTCGATCAGCGTCGTGAAAGTTTGCTTGGCGTTGTGGTTGGTGTGATTCGCAGTACGGTCTATTTTGAGGAACTGGTGACAAAAACCGCGACTGAGCAAAGTCTTGTCGTGAGAGTGACGGACTTAGGCTTCGATGCTGAAGATGACCCAATCCTGTATCAAAGCCCTAACTGGTTAAACATTGACAGCGTTGTGGTGAGTAAAGTGGTGTCATTGCCAAACCGTGACTGGCAAGTTGAGTTCAAACTAGAAAGAACCCTATCCAAGTGGGATCGCGCGGTGTTGATGGGGATAGTGGTGATCGGTTTGATCATGGCATTTTTGGTGGCACACGTGGTGAATTTGCAAACTCGTGAGAAACAACGTCTCAACTATATGCTCAATGAGAAAACCAAAGAACTGCAGTTTATGGTCGATCACGACTCGTTAACTCAACTGTTGAACCGTAGAGCGTTTCGCCACGACTTAACTCAGATGATTGAAAAACAAGTGCCATTCAGCTTGATTGGCTTTGATGTCGACCATTTTAAACAAATTAATGACCGCTATGGCCATCTCGGTGGGGACCAAGTGTTGATTGAAGTCGCGCGCATCATCAGTGCCTTATTGCAACCGGGTGACCGCTTTTACCGTTTTGGTGGTGACGAGTTTGGTATTCTCTCTTCGGTGACACAACCAAACGAGCTGTCGTGTTACCTAGAATCTATTCGAGCCGGAATAGAAGCAACGGCCTGCTATTTTCAGGAAACACAGATCCATTGCACGCTCAGTATTGGAGCTGCTATCCATAGAAATGAAGAGGTGGAAGAGCTGATCCAAAAGATGGATATTCAGCTTTATCGAAGCAAAGATAAAGGACGAAACTGTGCCACAATTGCAGGGTAAATAGACAAACGGTATGGCTTGAGTCGAGTTTCTGTTTTGATTGAGGTACACTTCCGCGCTTTATTGGCTGGGAAACGAAAAGGCGATTTATGAACCATAACCGAATTGTTTGCTTTGATTTAGAAATGTGTTGCTGGAACGAAAATGGTGTTGGGCGCACAGGTGAAATCATTGAAATCGGTTTAGCAGAGATTGATTTGCTCAAAGGTGAAATCGTCAAGCGCGCTCAATACTACGTTAAACCCGAGCACGATGAAGTGTCGCTATTTTGCGCTGAGTTGACTGGTATTACGCCACGTAAGATCGAAAAGCAGGGCAGGCCGTTAGCCGAAGTGATTAAATCGATGATCAAAAATTTCGGTGGCAGCAATAAAATCTATGCTTCTTGGGGGCGTGACGACCGAATCCTTATGCAAGAATGCCAAGAAAAAGGCATAGATGCGCCATTTAATGAGTTCATTAATATTGCGACCCTGTACCGAATTCAACATCGCTTGAAGGAAAAACGTATTGGTCATCGTGCTGCGCAAGAAGCTAAAGGTATTGAGTGGGAAGGGCGCCAGCACTCTGGTTACGTCGATGCTTATAACCTTGCTAAATTGGCATTAACCATGTTCTAACTCGTGGACGGACAATAACCTAGAGTTCGCAATAAAAAACGCGCCTTGGCGCGTTTTTTGGTTTCGTTTCTATGCATCAAAGTACGACTGAAGTATTACTTATCAATCACTTGTAGTTTGGCACGAATGAATTCGCTGTGGTCGATATAGAGCAGTTCTGCTGTTTTGCGAATGACGGCGTCTTCCAATGGGTCAATCTCACCATCTGCGTGGGCAATTTCCCACATGCCTTTAATCAAATCAAAGCGGACTTCTTGAGATAACTCTCTAAGCTGCGAGGTGAAGTCATACAAAGAGGCCGATTCAGTGACACCGGTTTGTGCTTGCGTTAGCAAGGTTTCTACTTGGGCATCGTCTAGCTTGAGTAGGCGTTTGAGTAACTGTCTTTTAACGGCTTGCTCACGCTCATCGATTTGGTAATCGGCACCGGCGACTTCACAAAGTAGGCTCGCAATGGCCAAATTTGGGTTGGTCGCTTTATGCTTACTGAGGTCAGAACCCTCAATAAGCTCCTTAAATAATGAAGTTAATACATTAAACATAGTGTTCACCAGCAAACGAGGTTAACTACAACATGAAGTCATTTGCGTCATTTTACAAGGTGTGACGCAGATTAATATCCATCACGGTCGTCGTTTTCTTCGAGAATCTCGATCACTTCAGAGCTCGAAAGTTCATGGCCCATCAGAAATAAAGCCAACATAGCATCGGCTTTGGTTCTAGTGTCGCTGGCTTCATCAAGAATGTGTTCAAAGCGCTGTCTTATCATGGCAATTTCATGTTCGACAAATCCACGCCCTTCTTCATCGCCTTGGTTTTCTTCTGGGGCATTATCGAATTCAAGAAACAGCAAATTGTCGTCAAGTCGCGTATTCACTAACCTTTCTGGTAGCCATTCTTCTCCCATCACAACATCAGGATCGCAGCCATTTGGTAGGCTATCTAGAAAAGTTTTTAGTTCTGAGGCTTTCACATTAAATTCAAATAAATGACAATATCTACTAATTGTAACGGCTAATTGAAAATGAACATAAGAGCTTTTCTTCTGTTTGATGATTTAATCAGCGTAATTAACTGGAATTTAAGCAAATATGAAATCTAACTGGTTGGCATTAGGCTCAGTCGCCGCATTAAGCGCGCTTTCCCTCCCCACTTTGGCACAAGAGCAAAATTGGGGCATTGCGGCAATGTATCGTACCGCTTCGATTCCGTTCGATACCCTAGATGGTGATCAAACGGTTAGCACCTTTGTTCCTATGATGTTTTTTGACAACCAATACGTGTTTATTCGTGGTATTGAAGGTGGTGCTTATCTGTGGGAATCGGATGAATACCCACTACAGTTCAACGCTTTAACACGCATGCGATTTATAGATATCCCGAAAATAGTGCAAAACGCGGTTGAAGGTGATACTGCCGATTTTGGTGGGCAATTAGCATATCAAGTCAATGATCAATGGCGTTTTGAAGCTGAGCTCATGTTTGACGATGGCTTTCGTTTTCACTCCAACTATCGCTTGGCCGCCAAGTATGACCTCGGTGATTGGGAACTAGAACCTTCGGTTACGTTGCGCTATAAAGACGCTGATTTTAACAGCACGTATTACGCCTTTGCTGATATCACCAAGCAGTACATCGGAGCGGGTGTCGATACCAATATTGCTTTGAAAGGTCGTTACCATGTAGCCTCAAATCTCTATTTGCTCGGCAAGACCAGCATCACACGTTTAGATAATAACGCCTATGATAGCTATGCGATTGAAGACCGCTATGAAGGCGAGTTTTACGTTGGCTTTGGTTTCTTTAATGATAAAACCAAAGAACGAAAGTCTAATCTGAAAAACAAGCCGTATCTGCGTGTGGCACACGGTTGGGGAACACCGTCGAACATTGGTGAAATCTTTAACTTTGAACGCGAAAAAGATCCTTACAACAACCAGTTAACGTCACTGTTCTATGGCCATCCGTTAACGGATGAGTTGTTTGGACTGCCGTTAGATCTCTACTTACATTCGGGCATTGCGCACCACTGGAGTTCAGAAGTGCAAAGTGCAAGCACGGAAACCGTGGTGTCTATCAAAGCGTATTACACCTTTAACTGGCCGACACAATGGCGCTTTGGTGTGGCAGAAGGGATGTCTTATATCGACAACATCACCTATATCGAACAGAGTGAAATGGAACGCAAGGGTTATACTCCAAGTCATCTACTCAATTACCTCGACTTTTCGTTTGATGTGAATGTGGGTGATTTGGTGGGTAAGAACGATTGGAAGAACGTTTGGTTTGGCTATTCCTTGCATCATCGTTCTGCGATCTTTGAAAAAGCCTCTCAATTTGGGCGCATCAAAGGCGGCAGCAACTACAACACGATTTATCTGCAATTCGATTTTTAACTGATTATTTAATCCGTGTTGCAAACATTAGAAAGCAGGGGCACGAATGCCCCTGCTTTTTGATTAGCGATTGTCCTGCGGTATCGCTCTAACCAAACGTACGTAATACTGTGTCCAGTCCGATAGGTTTCCTAATGTATATTGTGTGTACATGTATGAAATGTTTAAGTGATTGTCACTTGCTGTACCTAAATCCGGTACGTTTTGGAACGAGACGCTGTACCCCGCTTGAGTTGAATAATTTTGAGCCAACACAGCATAGTGGGTACGGTAATGCGCGCTAAGCTTCTCGAGTCCCAGCTCCGCATCGCCCCAATGAAACGCATTAGAAAACTTATTGCGGCTTGCTGTGGCGGCAACCCACTCTGGGGCGTTTTCTTTGAGCCACGGAACCAGTTCTTTATAAACGTAATCTGACGTCTCGCGTGACCATTCACCACCAAACAGCTTGCGACTGTTTTCCAACCACTCAATGACTTTTTCGTCTACCTCAGGGCTGGATTGACGCTTTTTCTCCAGTGCAACCAGGTTGTCTTGGTGTTGTTGGTAGAGAATATCGAGCTTCTCTTTATACGGAGCGATGGCTTGATATAACTGCTCCAGTGCTTCGGTCGTTTGTGACAGCTTAAAGAACTCAGGATAAGTACCATAACGGCAGCTCTGATCGGTAATGGTAATCAACTCTTGGGTATGAGGCATGCGCCATGTGAGTGCAGCGTCACTCTCCGCTTGATTGAAGGTTTCAACGAGTGCGGCAAGATTCACTCGTTTTTCTAAAATGGCATCACCTGCGCACTGTTCGCCTTGTTGTCCCATTGGACACATCATCCATTGAAGGTTGGTTCTGTTGTCGTTGATCACCCAATAGTTTGTGCCGTGGTAATCAATCGTGGTTTTTTCAAAACGCCCCTCTTCAGGAAGGCATTGCGCGTAGAGTGGAGCGGAGATCGCCGCTGCTAATGAGATGAGAAAAGTCGTTTTCATATGTGCTTCCTTATTCCTGATTCACTGTTAAACCATCACTCACCAACATCACCTGGTGAGGCACCTCTTTGCCTTCCAATTGCGTTCTTACGTTCCAACTGGTTGGGAAAAGTAGATTTGCTAGGGTTTTAACATCAGGATTTTCTTGCTTCATCCACAGCATGTTGCCGTCAATATTAGGGAAGAAATCGTCATCAAAGTTCAACTGAGGCTTACCTTTCAAAGTCATCACATTGAGCGTTTCTTCGTAGGTTGGCAGCCTCCAATTGGTAATGCCGCAAAGTTTGCTTTCGTTGGCACGTTGAACAAGCTGATTCACCGTACAGTGGCGAGCTTTGTCTTGGCTATAAACCTCACCGTTGATGGCGACACAAAAGCCGTTGTACTGGTCGTCAGTCACCGGCAAGTTATCACCATGCAGATATCGGTTATCGATGCTGTACCAGTGACGAATGCGATCACCTTCCACCATCTCGCTATTTGGCACGGCCCACGTTCGGCCAGTTTTTCTTTCAACTGCACAGCTGTGTGGTGTTGCAATATAAGGGAGATCTTGTCGAGTCAAGCGTTCGCCTTGGGCATCCACTTTGAGGAATGAAAGTGATTGATAGCCATCGGCATTGGAGTTGCGCGCATAACCACTCATTGGGTCACAACTAAAATCCGAATCAAAGAGATGTGGGTTGGTCAGGCCAGCATCACCGATACGAACGTCAAACTGTGCGCTCGGTGCGCCTTTGTGTGCAATTTGGAAGTAGTAACGAGTGAACTTAGTGAGCCCTGTTAACGTCACGATGTGCTCTGCAGATGCGGTTTGATTGGCTGCGTCATTCAAGTTAGCAAATGGTTTGCTATCCCAGTAAAGCGTGTAATCGCTGTTGCCTTGTGGTTCCCATTCCAGGGTTAACCAGTCGTCACCGCGTCCACGAACGGCGATACCACGGATTTGGTCCTGAGCAAACTCTGTGCTGCAAATAGACTCTAAACCGTTGATGGGTTCAGCGGGTAGCCAGCTGGTGTTAGAATCAATCGCTTTGTTGAGATCGGATGCCATCTTGGTATCTGCCGGGAACTGACTCAAGTGGCTAAATGCCTGAGCGCTCCATTTCAACAAAGTGTTGATGGTGGTATCGGTGTCTTCCATATGGTGAGCAACATCTGCGATGTTTTTCAGCAGTTGGATGACTTGAAACGGTTCGGGCAGAATGTTGCTTTTACTGTACATGCGATATTGGGCGTTGTAGTCCAAATCAAGCAGTTGAGCTGCGGTACGGAAAAAATCTGACGCATTGTCGATGGCTGGCAGCTTGTCGTTGCGCGCTGATGACATTTGCATCGCCACAATAGAGCTCATGAGTTGCAGCATATCTGGTGTGTGCTTGGCAAATAGCGTATCGATAGCCGTCTGTTTCACTGGTTTTGCGTATTGGCCACCACCGTGATGCATTAAGCCGCTGCGTTCGGCCAATAGCGCATGGGCGTTATTTTCAAATGAGATTTTTAAACGTGGGAACTCGTCGGCAGTGACGATACCATCTTGGTTCTTATCGATATCTTCTCTCGCCAGTTCACAAAACGCGCCCAAGTAGGAACGCATTTCAACGCCCGTGTCTGGATCAAACGCAATCACCGTCAGCAAATCTTGCATATTGTCTGTTGGATGAGTGCTTGGCTTGGTGAGGTCTTCATTCTGATCGTAATAAACGTACACTTCATTGCCTGTCGGCTGACAGGTATCAAAGCCATGAGCGATGTCACTTAGCGTGAGGCTAAACTCAAACTGGTGGTTTGCCCCTTCAATGGCGGTAGAGGGTTTCTCTTCCCCAAGCGGCGTGATAGGCACGAGCAACGGTCGTTTCGGTTTAAGCGGGTTATCGTAGTGGCTGTTTGCTAAAGGATCGTTAGGATAAGAACCAATTTGTAGCGAAATCTGTGGGTTTTTCATTCCCGAAACCGTTTCACCACGAAGCACCAAGGTGCGGGTTGGGTAGGAGTTATCGAGTACTTCGCGCAGTACATTGCTTTGCTTGACCGCATGCATCTCGATCCATTTATCTTCGATACGCTTCTGCCACCCATCAGCCAAAACGATCTCTTGCTCTTGCGCCATCTGCTCATAGGCAGAGCTCACCAAATCGAGCCAACGCGTGCCATCAACCAAGGGTGAAGCAATCATTTCGTGTTTTAGTAGGGCATCAATCAGCAACGCTTTCTCCATCTCCAGCGAAGAAAGTGCAACCTGTTTTTCGTTATCAAATGGGTCGAAAATGGTGTGTAACAACGCGGCGAGGGCCATGATTTTCTCACGTCCATGTTCATTCATCAGTTCAAGTGAACTTTGTTCACCGCTGGGATCGAGGGCGACAAACAACGAGTTGGTTTGCGAGAAGGTCAGTGGCAACCATTCGTCATGGGTAATGAATTTGTCGTTGTTTTTATCTGCTGAAAGCAGTGATGACTTAGTACCAATGGCATTGCGATAAAGCAACACTTCACGAGTTTCTAAAACCGTTTGATCTGCCGTTTGTTCTTGCTCTGCAGCGCGCGCATCGGCCTTTAGTTCACGTGGGGAGATGATGCTGACCGCCTCAATGGCCATCGGGAGATTTTCGCTGAGTGTGTTCGGTTCCACGGCCAATAGATAGCGAGGTTGATGCTCTCCGGCGTGTATTTGTGGTGCCGAGCGCGCGATGATCTTTTCACCGACCAGCAATCTCACTTCTGTTTTTACGGTTTGATCAACCGTAGTTTGTACGGGTTGAGATTCGGTCACAAAGCCCGTTAGTGTTACTTTTGTCGGGGTTGAGGGTGCGGTTGGGCTGGCCGTCGAACCACCACCGTCACCACCACCACACGCAGTCAATAGACCCGCAATTGCTGAGGCAACCAAACTCTTGGCAAATAAGCGCATTTTCACTCCTTATTGAAAAATCTGCTTGATAAATGAGGTAGACATCACGTCATTGGCTGAGTAAA
This sequence comes from Vibrio floridensis, assembly GCF_021852965.1. Lineage (NCBI taxonomy): Bacteria > Pseudomonadati > Pseudomonadota > Gammaproteobacteria > Vibrionales > Vibrionaceae > Vibrio > Vibrio floridensis. The sequence continues at coordinate 333,619 of NZ_JAKGCY010000002.1, forward strand.
TACTCTACTTGTCAGATCAATGATCTAAATTTTGTCAAAATGTCGATTACAAACGCTGTTAAAATGCTATTTCGTAAAATATTCATCGCTTTATTTGTTGCGCATAATAATATAAATGTTATCATTTGCAAATGATATTAATTATCATAACCATTTACATGTTGTTTCAAAAAGGAGTAATGATGCTGAAACAATTCATTAACGATGAAAACGGTGCAACCGCGATTGAGTATGGAATCCTTGCTGCTGGTCTTGCGGCTGGCGTGCTAGCAATTTTTGGTTCTGATGGGGTGTTTATTTCTGCATTGAAAGAGAAATTTATTGGCATCGTAAACAGCCTGAACCCAGCAGGCGAGTAAACGTGAATCCAGAGATTGTCGCCTTCGCTGCTTTGCTGGTACTGCTGATGATGGTAGTGCTTAGTGATGCATTAAAGCGAAAGATATACAACGTTAACATTGCTCTCTTGTTCTCAGTGGCAATCGCTTATCGCGGTATGCAGGGCTCACCTTTTTGGCTCGATGCCACTTTGTATGCACTCATTGTCTGCGTTGCGGGGATGGTGCTTTGGCAATACGGTTGGCTCGGCGCAGGGGACGTAAAGCTCGCGGCAGTCTGCACTTGGATTGTTTTTCCTAACTGGTTTGAACTGATGTTACTCAGTGCGTTTGGGGCAGGAATATTGGCGGTTTGGCAGTTAACTCGTGCCTATTTCTCCATTTCTAACATTCACCAACGGACGATTCCATTGGGTGTTTCGATTGCTGCTTCAACCGTTTACTTTCTTTTATAAATTGGATTTTTCATCATGAGTCGTTGGTACATGGCTGTTTTTGCAGCTTTGTCTATTGCGTTATTTCTCGCAGGGTTTGTTTGGCTAGATACCGCTCAGACCCAGCAATCGTCAAACACCCTGTCGCCCGTTGAGCGAAAAGCGAAAGTGTTGGTCGCCAACCGGGCGTTGGCAATGGGATCATTTATCGAGCGAGAGAGCTTAGAGTGGAAAGAAGTCTCGCTGCAAGAGCGGGAAACCTTGGGTGATGTGTTTCTTCAGCCCGTATTTGAACTCGAACAGATTTCCGGCAGTGTGGCGGTGCAGTTTATCCCAGCCAATACGGTGTTGTCCCCTGATATGCTGTTGCGTCCTGAACAATCGGATTTTCTTTCTGCGCTGGTGAAACCAGGCATGAGAGCGATTTCGATTGAGCTCGATCCCATGGCGGCTGGGCTCGGTTTACTGCGTCCTGGAAACAAAGTGGATGTGTTGCTGACAAGTCAGTCAGAAATCGATCAAGATGCCAATGGCACGCCAATCTATAACAACATGGCGGTCGAAACGGTACTACAGAATATTCACCTATTGGCGATTGGTAACCAGTACTCAACACATCAGAAACCTGAAAAAGCCAGCAAAAGTTATGATCCAACCTCGGTGACTTTTGAAGTGTCGCTTCAAGATGCAGAAAAGTTGGTATTGGCGAGTAAATTGGGGGAGCTATCTCTGGTGTTGCGAGGCAACCACGATCAAACCGAAGTGGCCAATAAACCGCTCAAGTGGGCCAAGGATATTTCGGGTGCGTATGACCTTGAACAACAACCAACTCAGTCGGTGACGGTGATCCGCGGCAACGTGAAGGAAGGGCAGTAATCATGATGCATGTGGCTAAACAATGGTGGCTAATTGTCGCTTTCACGTTGGTCGTGCCTTTTGCGCAGGCCGCCAAAGAGATCACCTTAGAAGTGGGCCAAAGTCGCCTGATTCCGCTATCGAAAGAGATGCGTAGCGTTTACATCGTGGATTCGACCATTGCCGATGTCAAAACGCCCTCTGCACGCAGTGCGTTGGTGTTTGGTGCGCAAGTAGGGAAAACCGACTTGGTCATCGTTGGTAAAGAAGGGGATGCCATTGCGCACTACAGGCTGAATGTGAAAAACAGCGGTTTGAGTCAATTAGAGCGTCAACTAGAACTTTTATACCCTGCATACCACATTAGCCTTCAATCGGTGGGCGATTCGATTGCCGTTGCTGGCACGGTAGCAAGCCCAGAAATGGCGGCGGATATTTTGAGTCTGGTGAACAATTTTGCGCTAGGCCAAGTTGCAGACAAAGACCGTCTGAAAGAAATTACGGCGGAAGTGAGCCGTAAATCCGCTAACCAGCCTGAAGGGCCTGGTGGTCAATCGGTGCTGCCTTTGGTGATCAATCAGCTGAAAATCACCGCCGCGCCTCAAGTGAACATTTCAATTCGCATGGTGGAAATGGCCAAAAGCACCAGTGAAGAGCTGGGCATCCGCTGGCAATCGGTCAATCCGAACTGGATGTTAGGCGTGTCGCCCGGTAACGAATTTGCCGCAGGGTTGGATTTGACTGACCCGGATAACCTGATCAAAGAATCGGCGTTTATGGGCATCATCGATGCGTTGGCGTCAAAGAGCTTAGTGAATGTGTTAGCGGAACCGAATCTCACGGCAAAATCGGGTGAAAAAGCCGAGTTTCTGGTGGGGGGAGAATTTCCTTTCCCAAGCATTGATGGCGATTCGGTGGGCGTCGAGTTCAAGAGCTTTGGTGTCGGTCTTTCGGTGACTCCAACCGTGCTCTCGGAAAATCGCATTTCCCTTACCGTGACACCAGTTGTGAGCGCATTAAGTCGTCAAAACTCCATCAAGATCAATGGTGTTGATGTACCTGGCTTGGATAAGCGAACGGCCACCACCACGATCGAGTTGGCTGACGGGCAAAGCTTTGCGTTGGCTGGGTTGTTAAGGACATCAGAAGAAAACGCGGTAGATGCTATTCCATTTTTGGGGGAATTGCCGGGTGTTGGCGCACTTTTTAGAACCAATAAGAGCAAACAGATTGAACGTGAACTGGTGATCATTGCCACCGCGAGTCTGGTTCAGCCGACGGGTGATCTCGAATCTATTCCGACACCACTGGATAACTTCCGCTCGCCAACGCGTTTTGAACGCCTACTCTTTGGTGAGTTAGAGGGAGAGGCAAACACGCCAAAGTTGATTGGTGATTACGGCTATCGCTACTAACAGGATTTCACGACAACATGATTAACAAACTTCCGCATCTCTCGATGCTTTCAGCCGCGATGCTGTTCAACGCGGGGTGTTCTTCAACGCCGAACTTATCCGAACAGCGTGAGCTAACGTTGAACGCACAAGACGATATTTTCCCAGCGATACAGCAACTGCTTCTACCTACTCAGCATAGGCTTGAGCAAGGTGAAGTCTCGGTGTTGATCCGCACACAACAGGTTTCTCATAAAAACCTCGCGCTGTGGCAACAGCAACTCAGCGATGCACTTTCATTGCCTGTGGATATGCGTTGGCAGCAAGTGGAGCAAACTGAGGTTGGGGTGAAGATTGATGTGGCACTTATCCCAGACACTTGCCGTTTTGAGCCTGACCTAGCGTTGAGCGAGGCACAATGTCGTCACAAACGCCGTCTACAAATGGCCATGGCCAATCAACAGCATTATCGCCAAGGAGCGCAGTTACTGATTACCGAAAGCAGCTTAGAAGTGGGGGCCGTTGAGCGTCTACGCCAAGGTAACGTCAGAATTGCCGAAGACCCAGCGAAGATCACCGACGGTTCAGGAGGTGAAAGTGGAAATTAAGCGTCAATCGATGATGGTGTTTGCCCAGAAAGGCGAGCAACTGAGCGTGATTGAGTCGGTGTTGGATCGCATCGCACAACTTGATTGCCAAATCCACACGCAAAGCTTGAGCGCAGCGGTTAACCATTTAGCGCAGCGTCAATGTGGCGACATTCTGTTTTTGCAAGTGCAACGTAATGAGTTGGAACGCTTGGTTGAACTGGCCAAAGTAACGCCTCCGGGTTGCCAAGTGATTCTCTTCGGTGAGGAAATTTCCTTGTCGGAATATCGCCATCTGATGCAGATGGGCATCGCGGATTATCTTGCATTGCCATTGGATCCGACGGCGCTGCACAAGAGCTTGTTACACCTATTAGGGCTGCATTCGCACAAGGGTTTCCAACAAGGCCAAGTCTATTTGGTGAGTGGTACCAGCGGTGGTGTGGGGACGTCGACCGTCGCGGCTAACTTAGCGGCTGATCTGGCTAAGCATCGTTCGGTCGCTTTAGTCGACTTTAACCTCAACTTTACTCAGCATCCGATTTTGCTGGGCGTGGAATATCAACCGTCACTTCATCGCTTGGTGAAGGAAGTGGAACGGGTTGACTCGGTACTGATTCAGCAATTCGGTCAAAACGTGGGCCACCAGTTGAGCCTGTTTTATACAGAGCAGCAGGAGGAGTTATCTGTGCAACAGCGAATCAATGTCGTCAATAAGTTAAAGCAGCAATTTGCTTATGTGATTTTGGATGTGCCTCATTATCTGATTGAAAGCGTTGAGGATCTGATGATGTCGGCGGACAACTTCTTATTGGTGCATGATTTCTCGCTGCAAGCGGGTCGTCGAGCCGATGGCATTTTGTCAAAGCTGGATGGGTATTTGCACCATGTTCACCTCGTTGGTAATCAGAGCCGATCGAAATCGCACAAACCATGGAGTGAGAAACAGTTGTTTGAGGCGTGGTCAATCACACAATTTAGTGAACTGCCATTCGATAGCAAAGCGGTACAAGCCGCGGAACACAACGGCGAACCTTTGGTAAAACGCGGTGGCAAGTTAGCCAAAGCGATCAGCAAACTAAAAACGCGCCTAGCGGGGATCGCCTAATGTTTGGCCACAAAACTCAACTGATACAAGCCTCCCGAGGTAACCCTCTCGATATGCCAGAAGCCGCGCAAGCGGCTTTTGAAAAACTGATTGAGCCTTCAGAAGCCGTTAAACTGAGCCGCTCTCAACTGCAACAAGAAATTAAGAAAGCCGTCGGACAAATGTCAGCCCAACAGTTGCTGCCATACAACCAAAGCGAGTTGGCCGTGTTGGTGGAACAGTTGTGTGATGACATGTTGGGTGTGGGTCCAATTCAATGTTTGGTCGAAGATCCGTCAGTGAGCGACATTCTCGTCAATGGGCCGGAGCAAATCTACATTGAGCGACAAGGCAAATTGTTGAAAACAGACATCCGTTTTCGCGACAAAAAACACCTGCTCAATGTGGCGCAGCGAATCGTGAATGCGGTTGGCCGTCGCTTAGATGAGTCGACACCCCTGGTGGATGCGCGTTTGGAAGATGGTAGCCGCGTTAATATTATTGCGCCGCCATTGGCGTTAAATGGTGTGTGTATTTCAATTCGTAAGTTCCCAGAACGTCAGTACGATCTCCCCGGTTTGGTTGCTTTTGGCAGCATGAGCGCGGAGATGGCGGAGTGCCTTGCGTTGGCGGCACGTTGTCGTTTTAACATCTTGGTGTCTGGCGGAACGGGGGCGGGTAAAACCACCTTGTTGAACGCCATGAGTACACCCATCAGCGACGATGAACGCATCATTACCATCGAAGATGCGGCTGAACTGTCACTCACTCAACCTCACTGGATCCAGCTCGAAACGCGAACCGCCAGCTCTGAAGGAACCGGGGCGGTAACGGTGCGCGATTTGGTCAAAAACGCCCTACGCATGAGGCCCGATCGCATCATTTTGGGCGAAGTTCGTGGCGCTGAAGCTTTTGACATGCTGCAAGCGATGAACACCGGCCATGACGGTTCCTTATGTACCTTGCACGCCAACTCACCAACCGATGCGATGCTGCGTCTTGAGAATATGTTGATGATGGGTGCAGAACAGATCCCATCAGCGGTTTTACGCCAACAAATCAGTTCAGCGCTGGATTTGGTGGTACAGCTAGAACGCTCTCACGATGGCAAGCGCCGTGTTACCGCGATTTCCGCGGTTGGTGGGTTGGAAGACGGACAGATCGTCATACACCCACTATTTGAATATCGCCTTGATGACGAAGGGCGTGGTGATTACCACCAAGGTGTTTTACCGCACGATGTGATTGAACGCGCGCGTCACTTTGCGTTGGATAAAGCTTGGACGAGCTTATTTCCCAGGGTAGGGGGCTAAGAGAACACCATGCTTTGGCTATTGTTTTTGTTGATTTGGCTAACGATGGGCACATTGTTCATGCATTCACGTCGCGTTGAAGCGAAGCGTGAGAAACAGCGTAAACGCTACCTTAAATCGTTGGCGGTGACGGAGAAGAAACGCCCCCAATGGCTCGCGTTTTACAGCCGTATCGAAACCTTGGTCGGTGCTTCTCGATTGCAAAAGTACCGTCTGTACTTAGTGATGGCGAGCTCCGGTCTATTTGTTGCCTTGCTCTCGCAAGGCATGGCAGCGTCGACAGCCTTACTTTTAGTCAGTGTCATGGCGGTGTTGATGACGGTGTTGGCATTTCGCCATTTTGAGCAGCTTGCCATCAGCGAGTTCAACGCGCAAATGCCCGATATCATCGACAGCATGGAGCGTGCCGTTAAAGTCGGCGCACCTTTACACGACATCTTTTTGGCCCTTGCAGAGCAGTATCAAGGCAGTGCCAAACGTCTGTTTCTGGCGATGCATGATCGCCTTAAACTGGGTCACAGCGTCGAAAGAGTAATGCACTTCGCTGCGTTGCAAATGCCCAGCCAAGAGTTTCGCTTCCTAACGACTTTACTGAGCCTACAAAGTGAAACCGGCGGTAAGTTGTCTCATATGCTCAAGCAGCTTGGGCAGACGCTGCGTGAGCGCAGTTTGATGGAAAGCCGCGTGCGAACCATCACATCGGAATCTCGGACTTCGGCTAAGGTGCTGGCGATCTTACCCCCCGTCTTGATTGGCGTGCTATATGGTTCTGCCAAAGAGCATTTTGATTACCTGCTGCGTGACGGTACCGGCCAATGGATACTGCTCTACGTGGTGCTCAGTGTCACCAGTGGCTTGTTGCTGATTCGCCAACTGACCAAGTTCAAGGGGTAAAAGATGGAACTTGTACAAATCATCGTGATGTTTAGTGCGCTGATGCTATTGGCAATGGTTATTGTCGCGTTGAGAAACACCCATCAGGGTAAGCGTCGTGAGGCAGGGTTAAAACGTTACGTAAAACGGAAAGAGCTGGTTGCTCAGCAGGGCAATGCGTTGATGCACAATTGGGTGACACAAAATGAAAAAGCGCGTTTAAGTCGTTTGCTGGCCAACGCGGGTTTTCATAAGCCACAAGCATTGACCTGGCTTTTATTGGCGAAGTTTGGCACTGGTGTGATCGTTGCGCTGATGTTGTTGGGGCGCCAAGCATTCAACGGCGAAGCGATAATCAGCATGTGGTCACTGACCCTAGTGTTGGTCGGTTATGTATTGGGTGCGAATGGCCCTGAATGGTGGTTGAATCTCAATGCGGATCGCTATCGGAAAAAGCTTAAGCAGTCTGCGCCCGATGCGATTGATCTGCTGGTGTTGTGCGTGGAGTCTGGCTTGTCTTTGAATCGGGCATTTGAGCGTGTTGCGCGATATTTGCAAAGTCAGCATGGCGCAATGTCTGAACAATTTCGCGTCACGTCTGCCGAGCTTGATCTGCTTAATGACCGCACTCAAGCGCTGAACAACTTGAGTTGGCGAACGGGCATTCCTGAGCTGCATACCTTAGCGACCACGTTAACAATGGCAGAAAAGTATGGTTCACCTTTGGCTGACACGCTTAGGCAAATTAGTGAAGATGCACGTCGGCAACGCGCGCTGGATATTGAGGAAAAAGCCGGCAAATTGCCCGGAAAAATCACTTTAATTCAGATGACTATGATCATGTTACCGATGTTGGTGATGGTGATTTCACCTATTCTCTCCCAGCTTTTAACCAGTTTGGCATAGCCTTCAGTTAGGGCAGTGGTTTTCGCTGCCCATTTAGGAACCACCCATGAAATTTGTCTACAAACTCCTTTTATCGACTTGTGCCTTTTTGCTTGTGGGGTGCGCTGCGCCGTCTTCACAACCGAGTGCACAATCGCTCAATAGTTTGGCGGATACCGCTTTTGAATACGCCCGTTACGATTCGGCCAAAAATAAATACCAACAAGTGCTAGAGATCTACCCCGAGGAAGCCCACGCGCGTTTGATGCTTGCTCGCATTGACCTGTTAGAAGACAGGCCGCATGCAGCGCAAGCTCAGTTGCAGAAGTTGCTGTTAGAAAAATCAGACAATGCCGCCGAAGCTGCATTCATACTAGGGCGCCACTATCTCAACCAAGGCGAGCTTTTACAAGCCAGTGACTATTTGCAGCAAGGCTTAGGCTTTGATGAGCGACATGCAGGCCTGCACAACTTATTGGCCATAACGAAAGACGAGCAACAGCTGACCGAGCTGGCGGAGAGGCATTTTCTACGCGCGATCGAGCTAGAGCCTGACAGCAAAAGCTTTCGTGTGAACCTCTCATTTCACTACCTGCTTCAAGGGAAATTCAAACTTGCACAATCGCAGTTGCAGCCCTTGATGAAGGGAAATCGCGTCCCAGATTTCGTCACGCAGCATTATGCTTTGGTGTTGTTGGCACAAGAGCAAGAACAACAAGCGTTTGAGTTGCTTACACGCAGTATGTCGTCGCAACAAGCTGAGCAAGACATAGCGCTGCTTAAGCAGCAGTTGGGCCGATTGCAATGAAAGGTCACAAAGGTCAAATAGGCAGCGTCAGTGTAGAAGCGGCGCTGATCATGCCGGTCTTGCTTGCCTTAGTGGTGCTGTTTTTTGAAATTGGAAGGGTACAGTGGCATTTCTCGGCGTTCGATCATGCGATTCAGCAAGCAAGACGCGCCACCCAATTGAAACAGGTGGCGAACCCGAATGCGTTAATTGAACATTTTTCGCAACAGCTTCAGTTACACAGCCCGGAGTTGGCTCGCAACGCCAATATTGAACCCCAAGTTTTCGCTTCAATAGCGCAATGGCTGGGTGTTATCGAGAGAGAAACGGCGCAACAGGGGCAGTTACAGCAAGGCGTTATCATTATCACCGTTTCTCTCGAACTGCCTCCTTTGGCCATCCCCTTATTGACCAATAAAGAGATGGTATACCGTTACCGCAATCAGATTGCCTTAATACCGGAGAAAGCGTTTGAAAACGAGTAAATGTGATCGCCGCCGAACGCAATCGGGTGGTGTGTCGATGGAAGCGTTGATGTTTATCCCGCTTCTTCTACTTATGGCACTGGCTTTTATGGACCTCACCACGCTGATCCGCAGTAACGATAAGGTTCAAGAGCTCAGCCATACCTTAGTTCGAGCGGTTTCGATGCAAGATGTCCAAGACGGAAATCAATTGCGCGAATCAATGCCTGCCTACTTACAAAAAGCAGAGCAATTGATGGCAAAGCCAGGTTCTGTACTGGGGGTGAATGTTCAATTTCTTTCGGAGCAGAACAGGTTTGCAGCGGCCGAAGGGGCGTGCCAGCCGCCTCAACCTGACATTAGGGTAAGCGAGGTGGATCTTTGGATTGTCAGTGTTTGTTATCAACCAGCACCAAAACAGCTGTTATCCCATTGGTGGGTACTTTTTTCTGAGCAGCAAGCCCTAGTTAGTCACGCGATGTTTAAAAGGAGATAAGATGCACAAGCAAGCAGGTGGAATTTCCGTCTTTATGCTGGTGATGTTGGTGAGCATGTTGGTGTTTGCGGCTTGGGTGACGGATGTGATGCGTATTTACAGCGTTCACAACCAAGTGGGCAATGCCACCGACGCTGCGCTTGCTTCCGCCATCATCAGTGAGGTGCCAGAAACAACGGCCGTTGAACTGTTGAATGCCAACCTCAGTTCGGGTGCGGCGAGGCCTTTTGCACAAGGTGTGCGTGTTATACATCAGCGCGATGAACAAGAAGAAAACTTGCAGGTTGAGCTCGATTTTGTGCCCAACTCACTCAATATTGCTGCCACGGAAACAGTGCCTATTAATGCTCAAGCCAAAGCGGGTGTGAGCAGCAACAAGGCGGAAATTGTCTTCATGCTGGATGTTTCAAATTCGATGTCTGGCGAACCGATGGCCAAAACCAAAGAAGCGTTATTGGCTTTTGCCGACAAGCTGTATTCGCGAGGTAATCGCAATCAAAACTACGTAGTGAGCATTGTGCCTGCCTCGGGGAATGTGAATACGGGCCCGATGGAGGAGATCTATCTCGGCACTTTTCGCCGCTACAATCATGCACAAGTGAAGCGAGAAAATGGTTGGAGTGACATGTTTGATAAAGGCAGCGCTCGTGCACCAGCCGTACCAGGGAGAAAACGCAATGCCATGTGTCGCGATCTGGATTACGAAGGAAACAATCCGGGTACACTCGGTTTGCGCTATTTCCGAAACTTGGAGAAACAACCGCAGTTCGCCAGCAACAACTCCAAACGGATAATTCGCCCGATTCACAAACCTGCGGTATTGTTCTTCGATGATGGTACGCCGCTCGATCCGGCGGTCTATCCGTCGACGAACACACGTGAAAACTATCGACCGTTTCATGAAGATAAGGCAATTTTTGATGACATCGAATGCCATGTTAACCCGATCGTACCGTTTATTACTGAGCGCCGACATTTTGAAAGCACCGTTCAACGCTTAGTCCCAGGCATGAATACCAACAACGCCGAGGGAATGGTTTGGGCGTTGCGTCTTTTGTCGCCATATTGGCAGGGCATTTGGGATGCTTCTCGTCCTCAGTTGCCACGGCACTATGATGATGAAAACAGCAGTAAGTACTTGGTGATATTTTCAGATGGCAACCATTTAATTGACCCTGCCTTTCGCGATAAAAAAATGAAGCTGATTTGTACTCAACTAAAACGACCGGGTCGCGATGTGAAAGTCATCACCATCAATTTTGGTGGCGCGGCCAGCCAGAGTTTGATGCAGTCGTGCGCCTCTGGACCGGAGTTTTACCATGTGGCGAGTTTGTTCAGTGTCGAGCGCGTGTTTGAGCAGATCGCCGATCAAGTGATCAGCAGTTCGTTGATAGAGTAATGGCGTAGCGGATAGCGAAAACGGGACGGCAAGACAGAGTCAGAAGAAAAAAAAACCGAGGTGTCTAAGCGCCTCGGTTTATCATCGGTGTACGGATGACGATTAGAACTTAAAGCGAGTGGTAAACATCAATTGGTCATCGTAAAAATCGTTAATGCGCGCTTCTACACCGATTGAAAAGAGTTCCGTCGAATGGAAACGAGCGTACGCAGAACCAATCCAGTCATCGTCGTTATCAATAGAGACGTAACCAACTTTACCACCCACTTCAAGTTGAGGACCAAGCCATTGGCGAATACCTAAGTTCAGTTCCATACCGATGTCTGAACTGCTTGCGTTCGCAGGTTCAACAATGCGCATGAGCATTGCACCAGTCAAATCAGCCCAGTTGTTGATTGGAGAGTGAAAGCCAAAACCTGCCGCTGCGTCGAAATCACTTTCAAACTCTGAATCGATGCGCGCGATGATGTGTGCATTTGGATGGACGGATTTGCTGTAAGCAGCACCAAATGTCATTGGGCTAGCGCCGATACGGGCTTCGACATAGTCGTAACTAAAGTTGCTCATGGTAGCAGGGCGGTTTGGATCTTCCTTCGCCATGGCGTGGCCAGATGCAATCAGCAGAGCTGCAGCTAGAATTGTCTTACGCATAATGATGGTAAACCTTCTTTATTTTGTTACTTCCCGGTTGAGCCTAGGCTGCTCAACGCATAATTCAATTGCGACATCTTAATCAACTTGCAGACAAGTCACCAATAAAAAATGCCATTCTTTTGTCGTCTAGCCAATAATTAAGCAAAATCAATGCCACCTTACCTGTTGCTATTCAGCGAATAACACATTGTTAAACCGCTGGTTATTCACCAAATGAACTGCGCTTTTCTGCCATCGCGTTGAGTATCCGCTCTGGATCCAAGATGGAAGTCCATGACAATAAATTGTCGTCATGTTCAATCACGTAAGAAGTCAGTTGGTTCTTAATTGCCTGACGCAGATCTTCACCATGCCAAGGTTTCGCGATGTAAAAATCTAAGCTGGCATGATTCACCGCTTCGACGGTGTCTTCGAGTCCGGCTTGCCCAGTTAACAGCACTTTTCTTGCTCGCCGTGTATGCTCGTGACTACTGAGCTCAATGAGGAAGCTAATACCAGTTTGTTCGGGCATAATGTGGTCGCACAGAATCAACGCCAGCGGTACACCCTCGTCATCACATTGTTCGATGACGCTGCGGGCTTCAGCGACCGATTCAGCGCCTTCTAGTAGGAAATGCTCTTCAAATGGTGCAAGATCTTGAAGCACGCTATCGAGCACTTCTCTCTCATCATCGACACATAAAATCAGATACTTATTCATGGGATGTTCCTTCTGATAGCAGGGGAAGCCAGATGGTCATGCAGGTGTACTGCTCGGGGATAGAATCCACCTCTATCCAGCCTCCATGGCTATGAATGATTTGATGGCAAATAGACAGACCAATGCCAAGGCCGAAATTACCTTCTTTTTTTGTGGTGTAGTTCAGTTCAAATATGGTGGACTGCTGTTCGAGTGGAATGCCGCACCCATTATCCTTGAACGAAACCGTAACGTACGACTTGTGTTTTGAATCCTGTACTTGGGTTTTGATCTCTAACTGCCCGTGTTCTGGCATCGCATCTAATGCATTGGAAATCATGTTGGTCCACACTTGCTGCAGTGCGATGGGCTGGCAATAGATGGGCGGAAGGTCGCAATAGTCGGTAGTGACTTGATGGCGCTTGAGTTTGTTCTCAAAAATGACCAGGGTATCTTCGATACCTTCGTGGATGTCTGCGATATGTGTTTTTTCATCATCCGCACGCGCATAGCCTTTCAGGCTTTTCACCATATCGGCGATACGACCTGAGCAAACATCAATCGAACGCAAAGCATTTCCGATGAAATGGTAGTGCTCGAGGGTTTCCAATTCTTGAGCTCCTTGTGCTGGTTGGCGTTTGACCCGGCTAAGTAGTTCGGTATCGGAATCGAGTCCTAACGTGACGAGTTTTTTCGCTATCGTGCGGTTATCAATCAACGACATGAGTGCGGTGACTTTTTCCCTTTGTGCCGAGGTCGACATGGGTTTGCTCAGTTTGGCGTTTTCAAGCAAAGCTACGCCTTTCATGGTCAGAGCATCCTGCTTATTGAGTGCCAGCACCTGCTCTAAATGACTGTTGAGGTTCTCTATTCCCCGTAATATGGCGGCAATGGGGTTATTTAGCTCATGCGCGACCCCTGCAACTAACTGCCCAAGCATGGCCATTTTCTCTTTTTCAATCAGTTGCTGATGTGCCGATTCCAAGGACTCGAGGGTTTTTTGCAACTGCAGTTTGGTATTGATACTGCGTTGCAAACGCCGGTTAAAGTGTCGTAGCAACAGGTTGGTAAACAGAGGCAAAAGGTTGGAATCGGATTGCATCACTTGGGCAAAAACGTTGCGATCTAATTTGATCACTTCCGTCTTGGTGAGAGTGAGGGCGGTTGAGAACGATTTCTCGCCGGTGACGAATGACATGCCACCGACCAAGTTGCCTTTTTTGTGTCGTACGACTTCTCTTTGCATCCCCAGTTCATCACGTTTATACAACGCTACTTCGCCTGAGGTGATAAACCAAAGAAATTTGTTCGCTTCGCCTTCGACCGTCAATAAGTGGTCTGGCGAGTAGGTTCGACAGGCGCGAGTTTCGTCTTTCTCTTTGAAAAAGCTTTGCAGTGCGTTGGTGAACCGTTCCGTTAATTCTGCGTCAGAGAGCGTGTGATAATCGTGAATAAAACCCGCTTGGTAATGACGCATCTGATTTTCTATGTGTGCTCTCAACAATCGATTTTGATCGAGCACTGAGCTGTAACTGAGGAGATCCTCTTTTTCGAACTTGAGAATAAATTGCGTTAACTCTTTTAGCGCGGTTTGAAACAGGATTTGATCAGGAAGAGGCTTGGTAAGGCAGTGGTCGAGGCGACCTTCATTTACGGCGGTGAGAATTGCAGCGATGTCACTCGAACAACTGATAAGAATGCGTCTTGCATCTTCTGTTCTTGGGTTGCTATCGAGGCCAATTAAAAACTCCACCCCGTCAAACTCACTGTGATGACTGGCGATCACCAGTGCCATGGTCTGGTTTGCTTGCTCCAAATATTCAATAGCGTTGTGCGCCTCTTCAAGAGAATCTGCGGTAAATACATCAAATTTATGAGCAAACGTCGAGAGCTCTTGGCGAAACTGCTCGATGCTGATTGGATTATTGTCTAAACACAAAATAGCGTAGCGATTCACAGGGCCTCATCATAACGAACAAATAGCGACTAAGATAAGTTAACAGGAAGTGACGAAAATGATTGAGAGCTGAGCTTGAATTTCGTCAGTCATTCTGTTGTTCTTAGCAATAGTCTGATTTATCTCAATGTTTTAACCTAAGCATAGATAAGGTAGACTCAACGCAACTCTTCACAAGTAAGTGACACTATGAACAACTTAAAGAAAATTGGTGCCGTTGGTGGTGCCATCTCCCTTGCACTGTGCTGGCCGCTGGCTGTCGGCCAGATTGGCCAAAATGTAATTGAAGATGCCGTTGAGAACGTTAACGGTGCTCAGCTCAAAGCAGAAATCGTCAAATATGATCGTGGTTACCTCCAGTCATCAGTATTAACTCGTTACACTGTGACGGACCCAATGTTGATTGAACAGCTCACTGTAGATGGTTTACCTCTGGTGTATGAGATGCAGTCGTTGCTCACGCATGGGCTTACATCCATTCGTTCTCAGTCAGATTTGCTGGGAGAGCAGGCGTTACCACTTCGTATTGATGCGACAACGCAGCTCAATGGCAACACGGACTTCGTTGCGATGATGGATAGCTGGCATTTTGTCAGTGACAGTGAAGGTGTTGCGGTTTCTACCGCACCGATGAAGCTGTCTGGCAATGCCACGGTATTGGGTGATGTCGATTTTGTGCTTGATATTCCTTCGATTCAGTTTGATTTTGCCAGTGGTGAGTCGCTGCATGTCGCGAATTTGAGTGGCAATGGCAAAGGCAAACACAAAAAGGGCTATTGGCTTGGACAGCAAGATATTCGCCTAGGTGAGTTCCAAGTTGAAGATGCTTCAGCGCAGCCTTTGTTTGGCGTATACGATGCCCAATATGTGGGTGAAACCACACCTGATGCGAAAGGGGAACGTTTAGCAAGCACGCTTAAATTTAAAGCGACCAAGTTATTGATGTCGGATGGCAGTGAGATCGAAGATCTCAATTTGGATTTTTCATTGACCAATTTAGATATGCAATCTTTCGACAAGCTCATGGATGTTTACCAAAGCGCGAACACACTGACACAAGAGGATGTCGATGGGTTGATGCCCTATGTCGACACGCTGTTTGAGAAAGGGTTTGATGTCGCTGTCACCGATTTATCATTGAAGCTGGGTGAAGGCGTGTTTGAAAATACGTGGAACTTATCGATGCCACAGGGAACGACTCAAGTGACTCAAGATCCAATGAAAATCATGACCTCAATGACGGGTGATCTGAGAACCTTCTTCAGCGATGAATTGATCACTGAATATCCGTTTATTCAAGAAGGGGTGGATGAGTTACTGGTGATGGAACTTTTACAGCAAGTTGAGGGTGGCTACGCGCTAAAAGCGAAAATTGGCGAAGGAAAGCTGATGTTTGACAATGGTCAACAGTTCCCGTTACTTGCATTGTTAATGCCGGCCTTAATGTAATAATTACTCATTTAGGCGGTTTGAATAAAAAAGAGGTCATAAGACCTCTTTTCTTGTTTTTAAGCGATGAAAAACGTGATATTACTTGCAGAGTTTTTCTAAATATCGAGCAGGAGCAAAGAGCGTCATGGAACAAAATACGGACAACGTATTTAACTTTAGTGCCGGACCAGCAGCACTACCTAAGCCTGTAATGCAGCAGGCGCAACAAGAACTGTTGAACTGGCAGGGGCTTGGGACTTCCGTTATGGAAATCAGCCATCGTAGTAAAGAATTTATCGCGGTTGCAGAGCAGTCTGAGCAAGATCTGCGCGATTTGCTCAATATTCCAGATAATTACAAAGTTCTATTCTGCCAAGGTGGTGCGCGCGCTCAATTTGCGGCCGTACCATTAAATTTGCTTGGTGATGCGCCAACCGCCACCTACATAGATGCGGGCTATTGGGCAGAAAGTGCTGTTGAAGAAGCGAAAAAATACTGTCAGCCGGATGTCTTTGTTGCCAAAGCGGAAAAAGAGGGTAAGCAAGCGGTACTACCTGCCTCAGAATGGCAAATTCATCCCGATGCGGCTTACGTGCATTTTTGTCCTAATGAAACCATTGATGGCATTGAGATCAATGATCTTCCAGTGACGGATAAGCCGATCGTTGCCGATATGTCTTCGACCATTTTGTCGCGTGAAATTGATGTATCAAAATACGGTGTGATTTACGCAGGTGCGCAAAAAAATATCGGTCCTTCTGGTATTGCGATTGCCATTGTACGTGACGATTTGCTTGGTTTGGCGAAAGAAGTATTGCCAAGTATTCTCAATTACAAAGTGTTGGCAGAACAAGACTCGATGTTTAACACGCCACCAACTTTTGCCTGGTACTTATCTGGCCTTGTTTTCAAATGGTTGAAAGCACAGGGTGGGGTAAAAGCGATTGAGCAAGTAAACCGTGAGAAAGCGGCGATTTTGTATAACTACATTGATGAGTCCGATTTTTACATCAATAATGTACACCCAGATAACCGTTCATTAATGAATGTGCCGTTCCAAATGGTGAAACCAGAGCTAGACGCAAAATTCTTGAAAGAAGCTGAAGCATTGGGTCTGAAATCACTAAAAGGTCACCGAGTAGTGGGCGGCATGCGCGCCTCCATTTACAACGCAATGCCAATTGAAGGCGTGAAGGCGTTAGTCGATTTCATGCGCCAGTTTGAGCAAGAAAACGCTTAATTTCAGTGCGATAGATGAGAAAAACAAAGGGAAGTGCGTCAGCACTTCCCTTTCTCTTGTTTGCCATTGTCCTATTGATGGCTGAGTAATACTACCCAGCCATTTAAGAGGCGCTGGCGGTGCAGTCTACAGCGTTTGGTTGAGTTCGAAATAGCGACCACGAGCGGCTAAAAGTGCTTGATGGTGACCATATTCGACAATCTCACCTTGTTCGATTAGGCAGATGCTGTCCATTTTGTCGAGGTTGACCAAGCGGTGTGTAATGAAGAGCACGGTTTTTCCGTCAAAGTGCGCTTCAAGTAACTGCATGATCTGCTGTTCCGTCTGCTTATCTAAGCCCTCTGTCGGTTCATCAAGCAGTAAGATTGGTGCATTGTGTAGCAAGGCTCTTGCAATGCCGATACGGCGTTTTTCACCACCGGATAACTGGCGACCACCTTCGCCAAGCCATGCGGATAGCCCGTTATCGTCGAGCAGTTTTTCTAGCCCGACTTTGGTGAGCATGTCAGACAATTGTTCGTCGGTTGCGCTAGGGGAGGCCATCAATAAATTGTCTCGTAACGATCCGTTTAAGATATCTACACGTTGACTGACAACACTGATGGAGCGGCGCAGCTGGCTTTCACTCCACTCGGTGATCGGTTTGCCTGCAAGCAAGATAGAGCCTTGATTAACATCCCAATAACGATTGAGCAGTTGCAGCAAGGTTGATTTTCCTGAGCCCGTTTGGCCGACAATGGCCACTTTGTGCTGGGCTGGAATCGTCAAGCTGACATTGCTCAGGGCCATACTTTGGCTATCCGGGTATTTGAACGATACGGCCTGATAGTCAATAGAGTATTCACCAGAGTGAGCCACATCCTCTTTGGCAAAACGGACTTCAGGTTCAGCCAGAATAACTTCATTGAGGCGACGGGCGGACGTTAAGGTTTGACCAAGGTGCTGGAAAGCGCCCGCAATTGGCATGAGCAGTTCTACGCTTGCCATGGTGGCGAAGGCCACTAGTGCAATCATAGGATCGGGTGCGTTACCACCGACGCCATCTGCGGCAAGCCAAAGCATCAATACCAAGGTCCAACCGTTTGCGAGCATCAATAACGCTTGTGCCAAACCAGAAAAATTGGCGTTAAAGTATTGGTTTTTCAGTAATTTCTCTTGTACATGCAAAATGGCGTGGTGGTAGCGTGATTCGGCACCAAAGAGTGTCAGTTCACTGTAACCTTGCAACCAGTCCAAAGTTGCAACACGCAGCTCTGCTTTATTGTGGGTTAGCGCTTGTCCATTGCTTTTCCCTAGCTTGTAGAAAAGGACAGGCCAGAGTAGCAGTAGCAGAGTCAGAATTGCCCCCAGTGTTAGGCCCAATGTCATATCAAACCAACACAGCACGGCCGTTAAGCCCAGTATGCCAAGTGTGCCGACGACCATAGGGCTGATCAAACGCAAATAAACATGATCCATTGCGTCAATGTCTGCTACCAAGCGGTTAAGCAAATCGGCGTCACGAAGATTGGAGACTCGTCCTGGGATCAGCGGCGCTAACTTAGAGAAAAAGAAAATACGCAGGTCAGTCAAGAGCTTGAAGGTCGCGTTATGGCTGACCACTCTTTCGCCCCAACGTCCCGCTGTTCGTCCCATCGCAAAACCACGCACAAATGCCCCAGGCAGCATGTAGTTGAATGTTTCACGAGCAATGGTCAATCCGGCAATGGCTGCGGCAGAAAGAAACCAGCCTGACAAAGTCAGCAGGCCAATAGAAGCGAACAGCGTTAAAAATGCCAGTAGCATCCCTAGAGAGAGACCAAACCAGTGTTTCTTATACAGTTTTAGGAAGGGAATTAAATCACGCATCAAGATTCCCCTTATCAAGTTGCTTGAGGGCTTGGTTAGCCAATAACATTTCTTGAAACAAGCCTTCTTGATGAGCAAGTTCGTCATAACTGCCTGCTTGAACGATGTCACCGGCACGCATCACAAGGATGGAATCGACTTGTTTAAGCGGCGTTAATTGGTGAGTGACCATGAGTGCTGTTTTACCCGCGATTTGTCCTTCGAGGCCTTGCATCACCAAACGTTCGCTGCGAGCATCGAGGCTAGCTGTGGGCTCATCGAGTAGCCAAAACTGGCCGTTTTGTACCATCGCTCGAGCAAGAGCAAGACGTTGTGCTTGGCCGACGGATAAGCCCCCAGAACGATCAGAAATGGCGTAATCCAATCCGTGCTGGCTGACAAACTCGGCAGCAAATGCATTTTCAAGTGCCACTTGGATATCGGTATCGCTGATATCCGACTTGCCTAAACTGACGTTGTCGCGAATAGTTCCATGGAGTAGCAGCGGATTTTGTCCCACCCAACTGATCTGGCTGCGCCACTGAGCAAGGTCAAGCTCCGTTCTTTCGATGCCATTGATGGTTAATGACCCTTGATAAGGCAAGAATCCCAATAATGCGTTAATCAAGCTGGTTTTCCCTGCACCACTGGGACCGACAAGCGCCGTGGTTTGTTGAGCGGCAATGTTAAAGCTCACCGGGCCAAGTAGCTTTTTTCCTTCCGGTGAAAACACTTCTAAGTGTTCCGCTTTGATGGTGATAGGTTGACCTTGTTCAATTTTTTGCTCGCCGCTGCGCACTGTGCTGACGTCAGTTTCCAAGAACTCAACGATGCTCTCTGCTGCACCCACGGCTTGTTGCTTGGCGTGGTAGAAAGTACCCAGGTCTCGGAGCGGTTGATAAAACTCTGGAGCGAGGATCAAAATAAACAACCCCGAAAACAGAGTGACGCCTGCACCATAGTCGCCGAAGTTAAGTTCGCCGATAAAAGCAAAACCAAAGTAAACGGCAGTGAGAGCAATCGAGATCGAAGTAAAGAATTCGAGAACCGCTGAAGACAAAAAAGCAATTTTCAATACGTCCATCGTTCGAGTACGGAACACTTCGGATGCACCACGCATCACTTCGACTTCAGCATGAGTACGATCAAAAAGGCGAATCGTCGTCATCGCTTGTAAGCGATCATAAAAATGACCAGACAGACGTTGAAGCGCTTTGAAATTTTTTCTGTTGGCGTCGGCAGCTTTAATGCCGACCATCGCCATAAATAGAGGGACCAATGGCGCGGTAATCAAGAAAATGAGCCCCGCAGCCCAGTTGACAGGAAAAACAACAATAAGAATCACAAACGGCACCAGCACGGCTAAGGACATTTGCGGCAGATAGCGAGCAAAGAAATCCTGCATATTCTCAACCTGTTCAAGAACCAAGGTTGCCCATGCGCCAGCTGGCTTGCCTTTGATGTACGCCGGGCCGAGCTCTCGCAGCTTATCGAAAATCAACTGGCGGATGTAGATGCGAATTTGCTCGCCGCAACGGTAGCCAGCGATCTCGCGGCCCCATGAGCAAAGGGCACGCAGGCCAATCAGTGCTACAAGAACGATGAAGTGAGTAATGAGCTGATGTTTGTCGACTTTCTCAATGATTAATTGATGAAGAATGGTGGCGAGCAAGGCGGCTTGTGCCAACAAAAACACACTTGATAGTACGCCAAGGCCAACGGCAATCATTAACCAGCGCTTGGCTAGTTTGCTTTGCTGTTTGAGCCACAGATTCAAGCTGCGTTGTTTCTTTTTATCCATCTTGAAGGCTTAATGATAATTGTTTTACTAAGAGGGGGCCTAGTATACAAAAGAAAGCCCGGCGGGAATACCGCCGGGCTGTAAGGATATGACACAAATGTGAAAAGTTATTTGTCGTTTAGCGAATCTAAGTAACGTTCTGCGTCTAGTGCTGCCATACAACCAGTACCAGCAGACGTGATTGCTTGGCGATAGTTGTGATCCATCACATCACCCGCGGCAAAAATACCTTCGATGCTAGTTTGTGTTGCGTTTCCTTCAAGGCCCGATTTCACCACAATGTAGCCATCTTTCATTTCCAGTTTGCCTTGGAAAATCTGTGTATTTGGCTGGTGGCCAATTGCGATAAATGCGCCCATGACGTCGAGATCTTCGAGTTCGCCAGATTTTACGTCTTTCAAACGTACGCCGGTCACCCCCATATCGTCGCCCAATACCTCTTCTAAAACACGGTCGGTATGAAGAATGATATTGCCGTTCGCCACTTTATCCATCAAACGATTGATAAGGATTTTCTCTGCACGGAAACCGTCACGACGGTGAATCAGGTGAACTTCTGAAGCGATATTGGACAAATAAAGTGCTTCTTCAACCGCAGTATTACCACCACCGACGACCGCCACTTTTTGATTACGGTAGAAAAAGCCGTCGCAGGTTGCACAGGCTGACACGCCACGTCCTTTGAACGTTTCTTCAGACTCCAAACCAAGGTACTTTGCAGACGCGCCCGTAGAAATGATCAGTGCATCACAGCTGTAACTGGCTGCATCACCTTTAAGCACAAATGGACGTGTGGAGAAATCCACTTCGTTAATGTGGTCGAATATAATCTCGGTTTCAAAACGCTCTGCATGCTCTTTCATGCGGTCCATGAGTCCAGGGCCAGTCAGACCTTCAGGATCACCAGGCCAGTTTTCAACTTCGGTTGTCGTGGTTAATTGACCACCTTGTTGCATCCCTGTAATCAGTACAGGGTTGAGGTTTGCTCTCGCCGCGTAAACTGCTGCGGTGTAACCCGCAGGGCCAGAACCTAGAATTAGTAATTTACTGTGTTTAATGTTGCTCATTCGCACTCCCTAGCGGGCAGTTAAGTTTGTTGAGATTGTATGGAAAATTTGGCGCTAATAAAAGAATAAACCAAGAGCTTATAACGAATTTCTGGTTATAGGTTATACCTTCCGATCAGGAATTGTCGAGCGACTGGTCAAGTCCGGGTGTACTCAATCATTTCGTCGTTTTTTGTTTTTTAGAGGTTGTACTTTTCCCATCGAGATAGGATCTCAAATGATTGGTTTTTTGCTTCTATGTATAGCGACATTAGAGAGACGTTTGGTGCTATCTGATTGATTTTTAAGCTACAGTTCTTCCTAGCAGAATACTGAACTGCTTTTTGAAAATGTTAAGTTTTTGTTTTGGTGTTGTGTGTTGGTCTTTTCTTATATTCTGGAATTAAATGCTTTATTTTGTTTTTGGTTGGAATTTTTTGTGGTGTAAAGTTGATCTTGCGATATTTGGCATTATTCTGTCTGAGTTGTGTTTAACAATAAAATAACAAATGTATCAATCAAAGGAGTGAATGATGCTACATTCGCACGAGAGTACCCTACATTTAACTCAACTCAGCCGTCGCGCAATTGAACAGTTGTCGCCATCTTTTTCTAAGTTACCCCACACGGAGCATGCGGATGGCAAATTCCGTTTAAGACGCTATTCCGTCGTCTCCTTGCATCAAGGTAGCGTGATTGACCTGGACAAGCATGACTTTGTACAGACTTCAGATATCAACCGTTTCCAAGGTGATGTGGTTCGACAGTTTTCTCCGATTGAAAAGAGCACACTAAACAGCGAAGGTTTTCGTGAAATGTGTCAGTTGTTTGCGGTGAAGAATGACCTGAGGGATGGACAGGAAATCGAAGTGCATCAAATCCGCATTACCGCAATATATGACGAGACGCAGGTCGCCCCTGAAGGCGTGCACCAAGACGGATTTGATCATATTGCGATTGTTGGTGTTGGCCGTAATAACATCGAAGGGGGGGATATCATGCTGTACAGTGATTTTCACTCCGAGCCGTTTTTTAGAAAAGTGTTGAATAATGGCGAAATCGCGATGCTGGCAGATAGCAAGTTGTGGCACAACGCCAAACCCATTCGCGCTATTGAGCAAGAACGAGAAGGTCATATGGATGTGTTTGTGTTGACGGCAAAAGGAATGGCACATGAATTGGTCGCCTAATCAAGTTCGAGCGCGGTTTCCTGCGTTGGCACAGTATCATAACCAAAGACCAGTAACGTTTTTTGACGGGCCGGGCGGATCTCAAGTGCCGCAATCAGTGTTGGATGCCATGGTCGGCTACCTCGGGCATTTTAACTCGAACTTAGGCGGGCACTATTTTTCCAGTCACAAGACGGTTGAGGTAATGAAGCAAGCGCGCCAATCTGCGCAAGCATTACTCAATGCGCCATCGCAAGACAATATTGTCTTCGGTGCGAATATGACCTCTTTGACGTTTCAGTTAAGTCGAGCCATTAGCCGAGATTGGCAGGCGGGGGATGAAGTCATTGTCACCGCGTTGGATCACTATTCCAATGTCTCGAGCTGGGAGCAGGCAGCAGAAGACAAAGGCGTGACGGTTCACCAAGTGCGGGTGAATCCTGAAGATTGCACCTTGGATATGGAACACTTTAAACAGTTGCTCAGTGCTCGCACAAAATTAGTGGCCGTCACCTTTGCCTCGAATACAACGGGCACCATTGTTGATATTGCGTCAGTGGTGAAGTTAGCTCGAAGTGTGGGCGCTTTGGTGTATGTCGATGCGGTGCACTATTTGCCGCACCACTTAGTGGATGTGCAAGCCTTGGATTGCGACTTTCTTGCCTGCTCGGCATACAAGTTTTTTGGCCCTCATGTCGGTATTGCTTATGTCGCTTCTCCATGGTTAGAGACGCTGCGTCCTTATAAAGTGGAGCCCGCCACGAACATTGGGCCGGGCCGTTTTGAGACAGGTACACAAAGCTTTGAAGGCTTAGCGGGTGTGTCTGCGGCCATAGAGTACCTCGCTCAATTTGGAGAAGAAGGCGCCAGTTTGCGCCAGCGGCTAGAGCAAAGTTACGCGCTTTATGCTCAACATGAGCAAACATTAAGTCAGCATTTCTTGCAGCGTTTGTCGGCACTGGATGGGGTCACGTTATACGGCATTAACGACGCATCAAGTGATAAACGTACCCCGACATTTGCGATTACAGTAGAAGGCTATTCTCCAGAGTTCATGGCAAAAACATTGGGTGAGCACAACATCTGTGTCTGGAATGGTCACTTTTATGCCCTTGGCCTGATTCGGCAATTAGGGTTGGAGTTCAGCGGCGGAGTGATTCGGATTGGTTGCATGCATTACAACACGGTCGAAGAGGTCGACTTGTTGTTTAATGTTTTGGAGAGTATTGTCGATCAACCGAGTGCATAGTAAGGAAAGAGCCAGCGAATGCTGGCTCTTTTGTCTCATTAGGCTTCAAATTCCACTTCATAAGAGGTGAATTTGCGAACATTAATCACGCCCGTATCCAAAATCAGATACTGCCCCTTAATGCCTTGAAGTACACCACTCACCAGCGGATTTTTATCAAAGTTGTGCGACTTGATTTTGCTTGGATGTTGCTCCACAGGGTATTGGATGCTGGTGGTTACGTCCTGAAGAATCTCGATACTGTCATCGCCGTACTTGGCACGAATTTCACTGATTTTCTCTTCAATCAATGGCAGCAGTTGTTGCGCTCGCTCTTCAAGCGGAAGGGGCGTGCCATCCCCTTTGAGTAACGCTTGCCAATTGGTTTTATCCGCAATGTGCTTTGCCAGCTCGACTTCAATCAGGCCGGAGATTTGACGAGTCTTCACTTTCAGAATCGGTAAGCCTTGCGTCGCACCTTGATCGATCCAGCGGGTTGGGATCTGTGTATGGCGTGTAATGCCAACCTTAAGGCTAGAAGTATTCGAAAGATAAACATAGTGATCAACCATGCAGTGTGTGTCTGCCCATTCGGGTTCACGACAGGTACCTTGATCGTAATGGCAGGTTTCTGGCTTCATGATGCACATATCACAACTTGCCAATTTACTCATGCACACATAGCAGTGACCTTGCGCATAGCTCTTCTTGGTTTTCTTACCGCATGAACAACAAAAGATGTTGCCTGTGTGGGTAAGGGTGATGCTCTGGCCGATAAACGGCGTCAACTCGATTTCAGTGTCTCCAACAGGCAGTCGGTATTGCACCACACCCTCTAAAGTTGCACGCATTTTATCCAGCGTGCCTTTCGCATTTGTAGTCATGACATTACTCATTATTTGTTTTTGCGGAAGTATATACCAATAAAGCGACAAAGAGTCAGGTGCATGAAGGTGGGCTTTCAAGAGCGATAAGTTTGAATGGTTTTTATGCAGGCTGATGAATTTTTGGCAGGCATTTCCCCTTGTTGAGGTGATAAGAATCTGCCTACTCATTCGCTATTCTTATGTAACTTATTTTACATCGTGAAGTAGGTCGCATTTGCTTACATAATAGAACGCTAATTTAAGCTGGAATGAATATCACATTTAATCTGTATGGTATGATGTTTCGTGATTGAGAATGTAACTAAAATAATCAAAAAAACATTGACGTATCAAGATTTGTGTGAAATTGGCTTTTTATTGGAGGCGAGTGATGAAGTGGATACATAAACTTATTTTTGCTCTCGCAATATGCACCATTAGCTTAGTCGCGCTTTACAGTGTGCTTGGTGATACTCGTAAACTTGTGATCACGCCAGATCGCTATGACTACTATGCAACAGATGATCGTATTGCTGGTGGTGTGACCACAACGGAGATGTCGATCGGCAATCAAGCGGTCGATTTGAACTGTAATATTCAAACGGCAAATTATCCTTGGCCTTATTGTGGTATCTCTATCTTTACCGATACGTTGGAACCAACCAAAGGTATTGATCTTTCCAACTACCATACCATGCGACTAAAACTGAGCTACGACAAAAGCGGTGATTCTCTTGGTCGCATACGGGTTTATCTGCGTAATTTTAACCCGGCTTACTCCAATATAGAGAATGAATATACTTACAAGTACAACGGCATGGAGTTCACGCCAAGTGCGAAGATGGAAACGATAGAGATCCCTTTAGCCAACTTACAAGTGATGACCTGGTGGCTGGCAGACAATAAAATTCCGATTGAGCACTCTGCGCCAGAATTTAACAATGTTGCGCGTATTGAATTGGCTACGGGTTCCAGTGCGGCAAATGGCCTACATCATTTACGTGTAGAGAAAATTGAGTTTGAAGGGGCCTATTTAGCGCAAGAAACGCTACTGTTTGCGTTACTGCTTTCTTGGGTTTTGCTTGGATTAGCATTTTCTCTGCACGAGTTGCGAAAAAGTAAGCAGGCTTTTGTGGAAGTGAGAGTACGTCAAGCTCACTTAAAGAAAATGAATGCGGATCTGCGAGCGCAGAACTACGAGTTTGCAGAGCTTGCCCATCGTGATGCACTGACTGGCGCGATGAACCGCCATGCAGTCAGGACGTGGTTGGAAAAAACAGCACGTTCAGTGCGATGGGGTCAAGAGCGGTTGTCGGTGCTCTATTTGGATTTAGATAATTTTAAAAAGATCAACGACCGTTATGGGCACCAAATGGGCGATGATATTCTTCGTGAGTTTGTTCTGGTGATTGCCAGTTCGTTGGATGACGGTGAACGTTTGGTGCGCTGGGGTGGGGAAGAGTTCATTGTTTTCCTACCTGAAACCGATTTGATGAAAGCGGTTGCAAAGGCCGAGACGATCCGAAAAAACGTCGCCCATCACATGTGGGTACATGGCGGTATACTCACTTGTAGTATTGGTGTCGCGCAAATGGAAGAAGAGCGAGTGACCGAGTTTCTTGCACGGGCAGACGAGGCGCTTTATCAAGCAAAACATCGTGGGCGTAATCGGGTTGAAGTCAACTTTGGTAAGCAAAAAGTCTCCGCTTAGCCGTATATAAGACTGTTACTTCATCGTCAAATGCCATCTGTTCTAAGATGGCATTTTCTTTTGCCGTCACTACCACCTTCTCCTGAACAACACCAAACAGGTTTGAAGTGCGTTAACCTTCTTCATCTCATATCACCATAGGTGTTTAATGTTGCAGTGTACGAGTCAAATTAGTACGCATTTTTTGTTTCAGCTAGACGGTTATTGCGAGGATGAACATTGGTTGAAGTTGTGGTGGAAAAAAAAGGTGGCCAATTTGGCCACCAACTGAAAACTACAGATTCACCCTAGGGGAAGTGCGGGTGCAGAGCAAGCTCTAACCTGCAGCGTAGTGCTCTATTGCCGTGTTTTACCAGAACAAGGTTGCAAACAGGGTTAGGGCTGCAATACAGGCAATGTTCAGCACCATACCGATTCGCATCATCTCAGTTTGTTTAATGTGGCCAGTTGCAAACACGATTGCATTCGGCGGTGTTGCCACGGGTAACATAAAGGCACAAGAGGCCGACACAGCGATTAGTGCCGATAAGATCACTGGAGAAAGTCCTAGCGCTTCAGCGATTGTCGCGAAAACAGGAACCAACAGTGCTGCACTTGCCGTGTTACTGGCAAACTCTGTTAGGAACACCACAAACGTCACCACAGCAAGAATGGTTAAGAAGATACCTGCTTGATCAAGGAACGCACCAAGTCCTTGTGCCAAAAATACGCTGGTGCCAGTGACTTTTAGAATATTACTCAAACATAGACCGCCACCAAATAGGATCAATACGCCCCAGTCAGTCGTCTTTTCTATGTCTTTCCATTCAACCGCACGTGAAACACCCAGAGCGACGATCGCACCAATCGCAACAAGCGTATCGAAGCTTTTGAAACCACCAAGCATTGCGTTGACAGGCTTAGAGAAAATCCACAATGAGACCGTTACAAGGAAAATCGCGAGGGTGATTTTCTTCCCGTTAGTCCACTCAACAGGTGTATGGTCGAGTTCAAAGGAGTGCTTAAGGTTTGGTTTGGTCATCGAGTAGAGAATGATCAAAGCAATAGGCAGCAACAAAATGGTAATTGGTAGGCCTAATTTCATCCAACCGACAAAATCTAAGCCAACTTCGGCAGCAGCGATCGCGTTCGGAGGGCTGCCCACGAGTGTGGCGATACCGCCGATAGAAGCACAGTACGCAATACCAAGTAATACGAACAGATATGTGCTGTGGTTTTTCTCACTGTCAAGTTTGCTCATGACGCCGAGTACGAGCGGAAGCATCATGGCGGTGGTAGCTGTGTTTGAAATCCACATCGATAGACCAGCACTGACGCCAAAAAGCATGAACACGGCTGTCGACATTTTGCCTTTCGCCAAGATCAGCACCTTATCGGCGATGGCTTGGTCGAGTTTTTGTTTATGCAGCGCTGCGGCTAGAGCAAAACCGCCCAAAAACAAGAAGATGATGGAGTTTGAAAAGTTGTTCAATGCAGCTTGTGTTTCAAACACACCTAAGAAGACCGCCAGCAATGGAACAAGCAGTGCGGTAATACTGACGTGTATGGCTTCTGTAAGCCACAGAACAGCGACAAAGGCTAAGATACTGAGGCCTACAACGACCTTAGGATCAAAAGGTAGAGTGGTCATTAGGGTAATAAACAACAAAATATTCGCGATGAATATGATGCTGTTTCTGGTGAGTAACCAGTTCTTTAACGTAACAGCGAGTGCGGTCATAGCATGTGCTCCTTTTGCGTCGCCTCTGTAGGGATATTGTTTTCTGTCTTAAACTCCGAAAATGGAGAATGGAGACTATTTTTGAGGCTGATTTCTGACTTGCGTTGCTTGAATGTTACGAAAGTTGTGATTTTTATGTTGGTAAGAATTAACCTGATAATAACAAAATGTGAGTTCTAAAAAGTAAAATGTGTAGAACTCTACCCATTTACTCAGCGAGTGGGGTGGATGGTTGAACCTCTTCACTCACCGTTTCACTGTTAATGGGCTCTTGGGGACCCAAAAATCGAGGTTGGGTATCGATGATGTAGAGGTCAAGAAAGGCTTTAACACGCGCGAGAATTTCCCGAGCTCTCATCGACCAAACTTGTTTGTGGCTGTTAGGACCAGATACAGCCAAACAACGAGCATTAATTTGATAGGCATCGGCAATAAACAGTGCACGTTCACAATGGAAACGTTGGGTAATGATTAAGAAATGGTCTGAGGCAAAGATTTTTTTTGCGCGAACAATGGAATCTAAGGTGCGAAAGCCTGCGTAGTCGAGGTGGATGTTTGTTTCAGGTACGCCTGCTTTGAGCAGATCACGTTTCATGGTCCAAGGCTCATTGTACGAGCGATGGGCGTTGTCGCCACTCAGTAGTAAGTGTTGTATTTTGTTTTGTCGGTAAAGCTCAATGGCGGCATCAATGCGGTGCGTGTAGTAAGTATTGAGTGTGCGACCGATGTATTTACTGGTTCCGAGAACCACAGCGACGTCAAAACCTGCTACTTGGTCGTAACTGGTGATGATTTTGTCCGAAGCTTGTAAGCTCACCCAGCGGTCCACGGCAATGACAAACAATATCATGCAGAGTATCGTAACGAGCGATCCCCAAATCAGCCGTTTTAAACTTTTCCATTTTTTCAAACTGGCTAGGCGATGAAACACGACATATCACTCTCCATTTTTCTGAACTGACATCTTAACGGAAAGTCGCGCAGTAGTTGAAGTCAAATTCTGGTTAGGTCTCGCATTTTTCCGTCAAAAAAGCCCTCGTAAAGAGGGCTGTTTGACTAGGATTAAAACGCTGTGCGTTTATAACGGCGGTATACCGGTTGCCAGAAGTGTTGTTCAATCGCCACTTGCAGCGCATCGTCTGCAATTTCCAACGCCACACCTTGTTCGATGGCTTTTTTCGCCACCGCATAAGCGATGCGTTTTGATACCGTGTGAATCGCTTCAAGTGGTGGTAAGAGCGCGCCTTTGCCATTAATTGCCAATGGAGAACACGTCGCCAAAGCGCGGCTCGATTCCATCAACATTTCATCGGTAACACGTTTGGCGTTGACTGCCAAGACACCCAATCCGATACCAGGGAAGATGTAGCTGTTATTGCACTGTGCGATTGGATAGGTTTTGCCTTCGTGAATCACAGGA
This sequence comes from Vibrio floridensis, assembly GCF_021852965.1. Taxonomy (NCBI): domain Bacteria; kingdom Pseudomonadati; phylum Pseudomonadota; class Gammaproteobacteria; order Vibrionales; family Vibrionaceae; genus Vibrio; species Vibrio floridensis. The sequence continues at coordinate 363,280 of NZ_JAKGCY010000002.1, forward strand.
TCAAATGGGCTACCGGTTGCGACTAACGCTTCGCCATTGGTCCAACGAATGATATCCGCAGGGATCGCTTCCACACGGCTAGTTGGGTTCGACAGTGGAAAGACAATTGGGCGAGGGCAGTGTTTGTGCATCTCTTGAATGACTTCTTGAGTAAACAAGCCAGGAGCGCCAGAAACCCCGATCAATACGGTTGGTTTTGCGTTCTTCACCACATCAAGCAGTGAGAAACCATTGGCTTCGGTTTCCCATTCTGCGGTCACCGAGTTCTTCTGCACCAGACGTTGTTGGAAATCGAGCAGGTTTGGCATGCCCTCTTGCAGTAAGCCCCAACGGTCAACCATGAACACTTGCGAGCGTGCTTGTTCATCGGAAATACCTTCCGAGACCATTTGCGCAATGATCGCTTCGGCAATACCACAACCGGCTGAACCTGCGCCAAGGAAAGTGATGCGCTGTTCCGATAGCTTGCTGCCAGCGGCTTGACACGCGGCCATCAAAGAGCCAACTGTCACTGCCGCGGTGCCTTGAATATCATCATTGAAGCAACAGATGCGGTGTTTATAACGCTCAAGCAGCGGCATCGCGTTTTTCTGTGCGAAGTCTTCAAACTGAATAAGCGCATCTGGCCAACGGCGTTGAACCGCTTGGATGAACTCATCAACGAATGCATCGTAATCGACACCGGTAATGCGCGGGTGACGCCAGCCCATGTACATAGGGTCAGCTAGACGTTGTGGGTTGTTGGTGCCCACATCTAGTACGATAGGCAAGGTGTAAGCTGGGCTGATCCCGCCACAAGCGGTGTAAAGCGAGAGCTTACCGATAGGAATGCCCATGCCGCCGATACCTTGGTCACCCAGACCAAGAATACGCTCGCCATCCGTGACCACAATCACTTTGACATTGTGGTTGGAGGCGTTGTTCAGAATGTCATCGATGCGGTCGCGGTTTGCGTAAGAAACGAATAACCCGCGGCCACGGCGGTAAATATTGGAAAAGTTTTCACATGCCGCGCCCACGGTTGGGGTGTAAATGATCGGCATCATCTCAGTGATGTGGTTCTGAACTAAGCGATAGAACAAGGTTTCGTTGGTATCTTGGATATTGCGCAGGTAGATGTGCTTATCCATATCACTTTCGAACGCTTTGTACTGCATGTAGGCACGTTCAACCTGTTCTTGAATCGTTTCCGTGGTTTCAGGAAGCAGACCTTCAAGGTTAAAAGAGATGCGTTCTTCGGCGGAAAAAGCGCTGCCTTTGTTTAGTAGTGGGGTACTTAGTAGCGCCGGTCCCGCAAATGGGATGTAGAGTGGGCGTTTATCGTTATGCATTGGCTGCCTTAGTAGGGTTTTTAGAGGAATCGTGCAAAATGATAACGGCTTCACTAATTGGTTGTAAATAGCGCTTGATATACATCAAATCAAGCCCGGATGAAAAAAGTGCCTTTGTGCGTAAAAAATCACCATTCAAACAGCCGTATCGACGATTCTACGAGTGGCTTGATAGCGAAACAACGCTCTGGTAACCCTTTTCTTTCCTATTAAGGTTATACTCCGTTACAAATTTAAACGTAGTGAAATCTCATGTCCGTACTTCCTATCGACGTCATTAAAGCGCAATTTGATCTCCACATTGGCCACGCTCATCTTGTGGTGGAAGCTGAAACTGGTTCAGGAAAATCCACTCGCTTGCCATTGTGGGCGGCAGAGCACGGTCGAGTGCTGGTGATTGAACCAAGGCGAATTGCTTGTACGTCATTGGCCGAGTTTTTGGCTGAGCAATCTGGTCAGCCTTTGGGTAGTAAAGTTGGGTATGCGATCAAACTTCAGGCTGCTTATGACGCGCAGACCAATATCGTGTTTGTTACGCCGGGTGTGGCATTACGTTGGTTAGCAGAAGATGGTCTTAGCGCATTTGATATCGTCATCATTGATGAATTTCATGAGCGTCGATGGGACATGGATCTTCTCACTGCGATGCTCAAAGCGCAAAATAACCATCGCTTGGTTTTAACCTCAGCGACGTTGGCGGGTGAAACGCTGGCGAAATATCTCAATGCCGAACGTTTGCAATCTCAAGGTCGCTGCTACCCAGTCAGCATCGAATATCGAGCCAAAGAGAGTCACCTTTTGCCCAGCAAGAAACAGTGTGAGCATGACGTGATGGCCGCGATCAAGGAAGTGTTACAAACCGATGGCCAAGATATCTTAGTTTTCTTACCCGGCAGGAAAGAGATTTCGAACCTTGCCAGTCAATTGCAAGCGCAACCCTCTTTGATTGTGGCAAAGTTGCATGCCTCAGTGTCAGAGGAAGAGAAACGCATTGCTTTAACCGAGCAAGCCCAGCGCAAAGTTGTGTTAGCGACCAATGTGGCGGAAACCTCGCTGACGATACCGAACATCACCACCGTGATTGACAGTGGTTTAGAGCGACGCACCATACAACGAAATGGCCGAACAACCTTGATCCTTTCTCATATCTCCAAGGCCAGTGCGGCGCAAAGAGCAGGGCGCGCAGGTCGTGTTATGGCTGGCCAATGTTTGCGTCTGTACGGTGAACACGCGCCACTTGAACTTGCCACGCCCCCCGAACTGCAGCGAGAAGATCTTAGTGAGCCGATGCTGGCAGCGGCCTGTTGTGGCTATCGCTTGGCCGAGCTTGAGTTTTTGGATGGCCTGCCAGAGAAATCCCTTGTGCAGGCACACAAGATCCTCAATGACATGCAAGCCATCACAACTGAAGGCAAAGTGACCGAGCACGGGAAAAAGCTCTATCCCTTACCTGTTGACACGCTTTACGCCGACCTTGTCACTCGCATGCCAACCAAAGCACTCAAAGAGGCGATGATTGATCTCGCCGCTGGTCTCTCTGTCCCAGCGGCGCTCTATCAAGTAAAAGGGGGAGAAGAAGCTGAGACACTACTTGAACAAGAGCCGCAACAGTGCGACGCCACGTTAATGATTCAACTCATTCGTGGTCAGCGCTTTAGTGGTGTGCTCGTGGATGAAGGGGCGTTAGAGGAAGCGCGAGGCTTGTCTCAACAAATGCGCGATCTGTTTGAACTGCCCGATCTTGAGGTGAGTTCGAGATACACGCGGGTTGAACTGGTTAAGGCGATCGCTCGTTTGCATCCAGAGTTGGTCTTTATCCGCCGAGCCAAACGACGTGAGGCGTTGGGGAATGGAAAGATGGAAATGATGGTTGGTCGCCAAAGCCGTTTTTCTGACAAACACGAGCTTGCTCTTGTGTTAGATAGCCATAGCTTGCCGGGGAAAGGTGTGAAACAGACGCTTAACTTAGCCAGCGTGATCATGCCCGCTTCGTTGACCTTGATTAACGAACTCGAGTTAGGTGAGTGGCGACAAGGGGAAACGCGCCCATCAAACGATGCGGTCGAAGTGGAGATGCAACTGGTTTACGCTGGTCGAGTGGTGGAGAGCAGGCTTGAACAACCTCAAGGAGAGGATGCGATTGAAACCATCGTTGCTCTGGTCAAAAAAGGCCAATTGCTGCCAGAGCTCTATGCTTGTGTCACGACGCAAATGACGCATTGGCACTTGTATTGCGCGTTAGGCTTGAATGAAGAGCAGCACCCCATTGGATTACTGGACTTTGACCAATGGTTACGCGAGCAGCTTGATGCCATGGGAGTGAACGAAGTGGATGAAATGGCACTGTTTGAAAGCCGAGATTTCCCGTATCGAGGGATCCCAGAGTGGCGATACAAGGATTTTGCAGAGCAATTTCCGTTATCGCTCTCTTTGCCTGATTTACAGCTGACGGTGGAATATTTTCCTGCTGGAAAGTTGGTGCAAGTGGTCTTCGCTGGCGGCAACCGCAAAGGCGATCCAAAGCGTTGGGAACTGCCTCGTTTTTCCGGCTGGCGAGTGCAATATCGTAAAGCGAGTCGAGTGATTGATGTTCGTTAAAGTCTAAATTTGTTTTAAACGCAAAATATTAATCAATCCGACGCATATCGTTAAAGAGTCTGAGTGACGATTGTTACAACTCTGGTTTTAATATTTCTTTTCCTCTCGAAACTAGGGCATAAAAGACCATTGTTTTATATCCTATTGCTATATCAAAACACTTGGCTGATATTGAGTATGTTGTGTTGCCAATCTGTCGGGGGACAAAATGGAAAAACAGGGAAAGAGACACGTCGAATTCGACTACACCAGTTTTCTAGGGGCTTCATGCAGTAAAAAATGGACGTTTTTAGAAGCCTTAACCACCTTTGCTCCAGTCTTTGGTGTGATGTGGAAGAACAGTATCGCAGAGCTTTCAGAACCAGAAGATCGATTGTGGGATGCAGCCTTAAAGAGCATGTCTTCACGCCGTAGCGATGAATCCAACTTGGTGACGCTACTCAAACTGGCAAAACTGGAGGGGATAGACGAGCTGACGGTGGTGATGCCGTATGCGCTAGAGCCCACCCAGATCGACTTCATTCAAAATCGCAGCGAAAGCAAAATTGACTGCCGAGAACAAGATGTGTTCGTGATCCGCTTGAAAGATCTCAGTGAGTCTCAGTTTGATTAAGTAATGTCAAGTGACGAGAAAAAACGCCTGCAGCGATGCAGGCGTTTTTTTGTTTTGAATCGTTGGCGATGACTTAGTCAATCAAACCGTATTCGCGACCAAGAATATCGATGATTTCTTGCTTTGGATTATCGCTTAAGATGATCGCGCTGCCGGTAATTTTCTCTGCGATGTTGATGTAAGTACGAGACACTGCCATCAGCGCTTCTTCAGGCAGTTCGTTGTCGCGAGCGAGCGCTTCACGCTCAGGCATACGATCTTTATTAAGTAAAATATCTGGGTCAGGGAAGTAGTTAAGCAAGAATTGTCTAAAGCCTTCTTTTGAATTCTCAACAATTTTGCCTGCTTGATACTCTTGGGCATCCCAAATTCGTGATGAGTCTGGTGTACCCACTTCATCCATGTAAATCAGTTTTTCATTTCCAGCCGCATCCGTGACGTAACCAAATTCAAATTTGGTATCGACAAAGATTTGCCCCACGTTTGCTAATGCTTCACTGATCACACCAAAGCCGTCTTTCAGCAGTTTTTCGTAAAGCGCGATATCGTCGGCACTAGAGAAATTAAACGCGGCAAAGTTGTCAGCGATATTTTGGCGGGTGATATTAACGTCATCTGCTTCCGGAACTCCTGGAATGCCTTTCAAAATGCCTTTTGTTGATGGCGTCATGAGCAGATCCGGCAATGCTTTGTCTTTTTCCAAGCCTTCTGGTAGCTGAATACCACAGAATTCACGTTCACCTTTTTCGTAAGCACGCCACATTGAACCAGTAATGTACTTGCGGCAAATCGCTTCGATTTTCACCGGTTTGGCTTTCTGTACGATCCAGACAAAAGGATGTGGAATATCCAGAATGTGGCTGTCAGCAAGGCCATTTTCTTTGAACAAGCCAAACCAATGGTTTGAAATGGCATTGAGCGCAGCGCCTTTACCCGGTACGCCATTCAACCCGTGCTCTCCATGCCAAATGCAATCAAAAGCGGAAATACGATCGCTGATCACCATTATCGCCAATGGGGCGTCAGGGGCAACATTGTATCCTTTCTCTTTAATCAGTCGGGCACTGTCTTCTTCGGTCAACCAGTAAACAGAGCGAACTTTTCCACTGTGTACAGGTTTATCGGTGCGGATGGGTAGGTCATCGTTGACGGCAAGTACTTGGTCAGCAAGGCTCATTTTGACATTCCTATCATAATTTCAAACGTCATGCGGGAAATGAATCGGACAACAAAATCTAACGGATTCATCGATTACCGGGGCATGATACCAGAACTATTTGAAGTCGCCAGAGAAAAAGCAAACGTTTGCCTTGTTTTTGCCAAACAAAAAATGCCTCCCATTTGGGAGGCGAGATGCAGGATGGATAACGTTGAACTTGTTAGTGATACTTGTGTGCTCTGCCTTCAACGAAAAACACTTCACAGCCATACTCGCGAGCGAGATCGCTAAGCAAAGATTGGTTAATCAAATCGATTTGATCGGATGCGACAACCGCAGCGGCATTGCCAGAGCGAATTGCTTTCATCACGATCTCCATTTCAGTCATCGTCTGAGAAGCTTTCATCTGGATGACGTTCTGGCAGCGGATATTGGAAGCAGTAAGTTGTGCAAAGTCAGGTCTTGGGCACTCGGCTGTAAACAAAATCCACTGGTTTTGAGCGGAAAGATTAGCCAGCTTTTGCAACAACTGATCAGAAACATTCATAGGTACGGTTGGCTGAGCCAACACGTTAAAACGAGAATAGGGTCGAGTTTGAGTTTGAATCTGCATCTTACTGTTCCTTTATACATACTGTATGCGTATACAGTAGTTTTTTTAAGGCGATTGATCAACTCTTTTTGTTGGATTTTTCACCTAAACTGATTGTCTGGTGAAAAAGATATGTTGTTATCTATTTGATTTTTAGTGGTTTATATTTCGTTTGGTACGTAGTGATAAGTATGAGGATTTGTGACGAATATCACTGGTAGCTGAGTCGATTGGTAAGATGAACAGTAAAACTACTGTATAGCACTTTATAAAAGCGTGAATAAAAAAACGCCCTCAGCATAAGCAAGAGGGCGTCTTAGTCAGAAGTCGGTGTTAACCGTATAGCCAAACCGCGAGGGCGAAAAAGCTTGGTGCGAGAATAGAAGTGATGATGCCACACAGTACTAACGCTAAAGAAGAAAAGGCGGCGTCGCCCGGTGCTTTCTCCACGCAGGTCGCGGTACCGAGTGCATGCGAAACTGTCCCCATGGTGAGTCCACGTGCGATAGGGTGCTTAATGCCAAGCAAGTTATAGATTGGGTAGGCAAGGATTGCCCCAAACAGCCCAACGAGCAGCACCAGAATAGCAGCAACGGCGGCTTCGCCCCCTAAGTGGCTTGAGATTTCCATTGCAATCGGCGTGGTGACCGACTTACCAAGCAGGCTAGCGATCAAGCTAATGTCTGCCTTGAAGGCGACGGCAATGAGCATGGCGGTGAGCATCGACATTACACTGCCTAAAGTGCATGCTAAGGCAATGATTCGCCAATTGGCTTTAATTTGAGGCAACTGCTCATATAAAGGGTAAGCAAGGGCGACCACCGCAGGTTGCAACATGTAGCTGATCCATTGATTGTCCGCGTAATAGGTTTCAAACGGGATCTTTAACACCGTCAACATCGGAATCAAAATAGCGATACTGATCAGTAGCGGGTTAGCCAAAGGATTGTTGATTTTGATGGCAAGCCAACGGGCAAATAAGAAGACGGCAATAGTCACGAGTAACCACATGATTACGCCTCCTTACCAAGAATGCGCTGCAGCAGCCAACCAAGGCTGACTAATACGATGAGTGAACCACCAATCGCGCTGGCAATAATAGGTAAAGCATTGGCGATGAGCATGTCAAAATGCTCCATCAGCCCGACACTGATGGGCACAAAAAGCAAAATCATGTAGCGAATCAATAAGCTTGCGCCCGGTTTGACCCATTCGACTTTGACCAAGCCAATCGCCATCGATACGAACAGCACCAACATCCCTATTACACTTCCTGGCACTGAGGTTCCTGTCCAGTGCTGAATGCCTGATCCAATCGTCAGGGCTAGGAAAATAAGGCCAAATGATAGAACAAGGCCAAACAAATCTTTGGGGGAGAATTTCATAGTTAGGGAGTCATTTTTATAATGGGAGCCCTTTGGCTCCCAGCAATTATGAGATCAAGCTCTCAGTATAGCGGTACACGGATTTTAATATCGCCATTTTCTTTTCGTCACTTTCATGTTCGTGAACTAAGTTTTCCAAATTAAGCATGTACTCTTCAATTCGACTTTCGAAGTATTCACGGCAATGATTCGCCCAACGGCGCTGTTCGTTCTCATCCAACGTCCATGGGTAATTGCGCGCACGGTAGCGAAACAGCAGCGGCTCGATGCGTTTATCGTTAAACGTGATGTCCAAAGCGGCAAGGTGCGTTGGATCGGTTTGGCGGATAATGTCCATCGAGGCTTTGTCGGCAGGCGAGAAGAAACCGTCGTACAACAGGGTATCGACATCATGACTTTTCTCGAACTCGCGTTCAATTGAGAACAGCTGCACCAACTTTTCTCGCACTTCTGGATGCTGGCGAATAAGGGCTAAGTTTGCCAAACATTGTTCTCGGTCGATGCCGATATTGGCGGCGTTCTCCGCAGTGAGGGTTTTGGCTGGTGCTAAAATCGGGCACTTATTCAAATGCACCAATTTAACTGGCACAGGCAATAAGTCGCCGAGCTCATCATGACGAGTGTAAAGACGCTCATGCAGCGCATCGGCATCCAAATCAAAGAGGGGTTGAGGATCTTTGGCTAAGTCGACCACAATCACCGCATTGTTGTTGGTCGGGTGCCAAGCTAACGGCACTATCCAACTGGTGTATTGGCATTCACGGCCTAACATGCCAGAGACATGCATCAAAGGGGTCATGTTAACAATATCGATCAGCTCATTGAGCTTACGCTTATGGCGCATGCTAAAGAAGTAATCAAACAATTTGGGTTGCGCGGCTTTGACTTTTTTCGCCATTTCGATGGTGGCGATCACATCGGCCATCGCATCATGGGCGTTACTGTGTTCAATGCCATTGGCCACAGAAAGGTGCTCCAGTTTAAAGCTGGTAAAGCCTTCTTCATTTTCCGGCCATTCCACCCCTTCCGGTCTTAATGCGTGACAAGCTCGCATCACATCAAGCAGATCCCAGCGTGAATTGCCGTTTTGCCAGCTCCATGAATAGGGATCGAGGAAATTGCGATAGCAGGTATAACGCGTGACTTCGTCATCGAAGCGAATGCTGTTGTAGCCAAGGCTAGTGGTGTTCGGACGCGACAACTCTGCGTGGATTTTTGCGATAAATTCTGGCTCGGGTAAGCCTTCTTTCTGCGCTTTTTGCGGCGTAATTCCGGTAATGAGTGCGGCTTCGGGGGCCGGTAAATAATCGGCAGGTGGGCGACAATAAATCACCAATGGTTCGCCGATGATATTGAAGTTTTCATCGGTACGAACGCCAGCAAATTGCGATGGACGATCTTTTGCTGGACTGGTTCCCCAAGTCTCATAGTCAAAAAAGAAGAAAGTGGGCTGATTGTCTTGCTGCATTCGGCTTACCTAGCGTTCAAACGAAGCGTGTATTAGACCATTGTGAGCCCTTGCTGGCAATGAGTTCCCGTGTTTAGCGGTATTGTCCGAGCAATTTAACCATCTCGTTTTTATGCAAAATTTCCACTTTCTGTGGATGAGGTGCAAAAACACGATAGAGCATGGCTAGCGCGACCTCTTTGGCATCGATAGGGGTGTAATTGCGGAGCTTGCCGCGCATTAAGGGAATAAACGGGCGCATCAGGCGTTGCAACCATTTTTCATCACTGCGCGAGGCGTGGCGTTGGCCCTTGAGTGGGCCGGGACGAACGATAACAAGCTGTTCAAAGCCCATGTTCATGAGAGCACGCTCCATCTGTCCTTTACATTTGAGGTAATGGAAGCGCGATTGTGCGTCTGCGCCGAGGCTTGATACCACGGCGACTCGTGTGACACCAAGCAATTTCATGGTTTGAGCGACTTGGCACACCAGTTCAACATCAATCTGACGCAATTGCTCTTGGCTTCCGGCTTGCTTTTTGGTTGTTCCTAAACAGATGAAGCCTACCGTGGGCCTCGCTCTTTCATCTGGCCAATCGGAGATGAGCAGATCGGGCTCGATCAGATTAACGAGTTTGATCGCTTGGGGAATGTTGACGGTAATTTGGCGGCGAGTTAAGGCGTAAAGTGTACTGATTGCCTCATGCGGTAAGATCTGTGCAATCAATTGCGACCCCACCAGTCCTGTTCCGCCAGCGACTATGACTGCTGTGTTTTCACCACGAATCGTCATCGTGTTGCTCCTAAAACCATCAAGAGGGTTATCTTGTTGAACTCTCTTGAGTTTAGCAATGGAAAGCGTTCAAGGGTTTGATGGTGGTAACAAAAGAAAAGGCCCGAAAGGGCCCTGTGTGGGAGTTAGGTCATCGACAATGGAACTTGCCGATTGTTCTGAGGGCGCTTCGCATTGCCACCCGATTTAGGTCTACGACTTTGATTGGCAAACATAACAGGTACCTCAGTGTGTTGGAGACAGGATAATCCCTGCATATCCTATGCCATCACTTGAACGCCGTTTCGGGGACGTTGAGTGCTGAAACCGCGCGCTTTGTGCAAAAAATGCGGTTTTGATTCGCAATTTGAGAAAATCGAAGCGCAGAGATGGCCACGGTTAAGTCGCGATCAGTCAAATGGGTGCTCAGCAGAAAATGGCTGTCGACCGCTATTTCCCTCGATGAAGCGTATCTTGACTCTTTCTCCACGATCCCTTCGCCTGTACACTAGAGAACTTCTTGTTTTTACGCCATTTCGACACCAACAGGGACCGTTATGTTAGAGCAACAATTTGCCGCTGAGATCCAGCACATCATCGACAACAAAACCAAACCGCTAGGCGCACTGGGGCAACTCGAGCAAGTCGCCTTACAATTGGCACTCATCCAAAGCCAAGGTAAAGAGCAAGCGGCGACGCATATTGAGCTCAAGCAGCCGCAGATGTTGCTTTTTGCTGGTGACCACGGTGTCGCCGATGAAGGAGTGAGCATCGCACCGAGTGCGGTGACACAACAAATGGTATTGAATTTTCTCGCAGGTGGCGCTGCGATAAACTGCTTTTGCGCGCTTCATAACATCGACCTGACGGTGGTTGATTGTGGCATTTTGTTGCCTGTCGACAGTGACGCTCCGAATCTCATCTTACGTCGTTTGGGCTCACGCACCGCCAACTTTGCGACTGAGTCGGCCATGACGACTAAGCAAGTCGAACAAGCTTTGCATAATGGTCAACAAATAGCGGCAGAGAAAATCGCTCAAGGCGCAGATTTATTGATGTTTGGCGAGATGGGTATTGCCAACACCAGCTCTGCCGCGGCGTTGCTCAGTGCGTTATCTGGCCACGAAGTGGATCACTGTGTCGGCAGAGGTACGGGCATTAATGAAGAGCAACTGTCGCACAAAATTAAAGTCGTGGCGCAAGGCGTAGGGCGCTGTGAAGGTCTATCGGTTAATGCGATCCTCGCTGAAGTCGGCGGGTTTGAGATCGTGACCATGGCTGGCGCGTTTATCGCTGCGGCTGAGCATAAAACTCCAGTGCTAGTGGACGGTTTTATTGTTTCGGTTGCGGCCTATATCGCGACGTTGCTGAAACCGGAGGTGAGAGGCTACTTGTTGTTCGCTCATCGCTCCGAAGAACAAGGGCACCAAATTGTGTTGTCACTCCTTGAAGCGAAGCCTTTGCTGGATTTGGGGCTGCGTCTTGGTGAAGGAACAGGAGCCGCGCTGGCGTATTCGCTATTAAAAGCAGCGGCGCAGTTTTATAACAATATGGCAAGCTTCGAAAGCGCAGGAGTAACGGTTTGATATGAAAACCTGGCAGTATCAGTACCAATTGTTTTGTTTGGCGGTGAGCTTTTTTAGCCGTTTGCCTGTGCCCAAATCAACACCGTATAGTGATGAAAGAATGAATCAGGCTGGGCGTTACTTTGCTTTAGTCGGTACATTGCTTGGCTTACTGTGCGTACTGGTTTATGCGTTTGCATCGCTGTTTTTCCCTTATCAGGTGGCGATTGTCCTGATGATGGCGTTTAGCTTACTGCTGACAGGCGCCTTCCATGAAGATGGACTCACTGACATGGCGGATGGCATTGGTGGAGGGATGACGCTCGACAAACGCCTCACCATCATGAAGGACAGTCGTATCGGAACCTATGGCAGCGCCACATTGACCATGGCGCTGATTGGTAAGTTCGTTTTTCTCACCACGTTGGCACGTCAACCCGACTTTGGCTTGATGATTGTTGTCGCCTACACCTTGAGCCGAGCCGTTGCCGCCACACTGATTTACGACATGCCTTATGTCTCTGACAGCGATACCAGTAAAAGCAAGCCATTGGCGAATGCACAATCCTCCACGGAGCTGGCGATACTGATCCTCACGGGGGTATTAGCGGCAATCAGCTTAGGGCTGGGTGTTGGTTTGCTATTGATTTTATTTGCGATCCTCTTCCGCTGGGCATTCAAACGTTGGCTGCTGGCGCGTTTGGGCGGGTTTACCGGAGATTGCTTGGGCGGGGCTCAACAATTGATGGAACTCGGCATCTATTTGGTTCTGATTGCGGTGGTGCAGTGACGATGAGTTATTCAACCAACAAAACGCTGGTGTTGGGTGGGGCTCGCTCGGGTAAATCTCGTTTTGCTGAACAGCTTGCGCGGCAATGGTCTCAACAACATGATACAAAATGTCACTACGTCGCCACGGCGGTGCCTTTTGATCAAGAAATGGCAGAGCGCATTCACCATCACCGACAGCGACGTGGACAAGGTTGGTGTGAACATGAGGCGCCGCTGTACTTAGCGGAGCGACTCTCGCAGTTTGGTGCTGATGATGTGGTGCTGGTGGATTGTTTAACGGTGTGGCTCAATAATTGGCTGTTTGAGTTTGGTGAGCAAGCGAGCAACGAAAAACTGGAGCAAAAGGTTGCCCAGTTGGCATCCGTTGTGAAAGAAAGCCCAGCGCAGATCATTTTGGTCTCCAATGAAGTGGGGTTAGGCGTGGTGCCTTTAGGGCAAATCAGCCGCCTATTTGTGGATAATGCAGGTCGTATGAATCAATCACTTGCTCAGGTGTGTGACAACGTCACTCTAATCGCGGCGGGGTTACCCCTCATACTGAAATCGAGTGGTCATCAATAGGGAAATACGATGGAAGTGATCTTACTGCGTCATGGCAAAACAGCAGCGGAAGCGGGTTTATTTGGCCGAACCGATGCCAAGGTACCGGCGGATCGTCAGCAAGCGATTGCCGAAGCGTTGTTCGCTCAGCATGACGATGTTGAACTCATCGTGAGCTCGCCTCTCTCTCGATGCCATGAGTTGGCTGAGTTGCTGGGTCAACAACACCATTGGCCAGTTCGATTGCAAGCAGACCTGCAAGAGATGGATTTTGGTTTGTTAGACGGAGTGCCTTTTGATACTCAGGACTATCCGTGGCCTCTCCTCAACGCCTTTTGGCAAGACCCTGCCAATGCCTCGTTGCCAGAGGGCGAGACGTTGGCTGAATTTCAGCAAAGGGTAGTGCAGTGCTGGTCGCAAATCATCAGCACAGAACATCGCAAAGTGTTAATCATCACTCATGGTGGTGTAATTCGACTTATCTTAGCTCACCTTTTGGGTGTAGACTGGCAAAGCCCTCACTGGTATCAAAACTTGGCCATTGAGAACGCAAGTCTGACACACATAACGATTTTTACCGATAGTGACCAAACGCAGTTTCCGACAGTCAAAATGATCGGGATGCCTCTCTCTATCAGGGAAGAACAGACGAATCATCCAGTCGATTAGTCACAGATTCATAAGGAACACAGAATGACCGCGCCAAGCTGGGATCTTTCTATTGCCTATGCAGATTTAAACGATGTTCGTATCGAACAAGATATCGAACTGATCGAGCAGTGCATCAAACTGCTCAATACACAAGCGTCACAGCGTGAAGTGGTGAGCGTGATGCAAAATGCCATCGTCACCCGAGAAGCCGCAGGGCGTTTACTTTCGACGGTTTACACCTTTGCCAACTGTTATACCTCGGTGGATGTGACTCATCCTCAAGCCAAAGTTTTGGTTGGACGCATGGCCAAGCTGAGTTCTGAAATGGAACAGGCATTTAGCCCATACCAACTGGCGTTAATGCACGCAGATGACGATTTCATCGCCGACGTTTTAGAGAGCAACAATCCCGATGTGGCTGGTCAGGTATTCTCCATTGCGCAACTGCGCAAGCTGGCGGATCAAAGCTTGAGTGTGTCTGAGGAACAACTACTTTCTGCGATGCAGGTGGACGGGCGCGATGGTTGGGGCCGTCTCTACGACAACCTGACTGGCACCTTAAAAATCACCCTAGATGCCGAAGACGGTAAACAAGAAACGCTTGGATTTTCTCAAGCCGCCAGTCTGCTTTATGGGGCCGAGTTCTCTCGTCAAGAGCCAGCGTGGCGTGGGATTCAAAACGCAATGGCAACACATCGTGAAACCTTTGCGGCAATTTTGAATGCGCTTTCTGGCTGGCGTTTAACCGAATACCAAAAGCGCTCGCACCAACGCAATATCCACTTCTTGGAGCCAAGCCTTTATGAGAGCCGTATTGAGGCTCAGACCTTAGAAACCATGATCTCTGTGGCAAAGGAAAGTCGCTCGGTTGGCCAGAAGGCGGGGAAGCTAATGGCGCGTGTGCATGGCTTAGAGGCAATGAAGCCTTGGAATCACTTGGCCGCAATGCCAGCGTTTGACGGCGAAGCCAAAGTGTATGGCTTTGATGAAGCGATTGAACTGATCCGCAATGCGTTTGCACAAGTCAACCCAGAGATGGCAAGCTTTGTAGACCTCATGGTGGAAAATGGCTGGATTGATGCTGCGCCTTCGGAAAATAAACGTCTCGGTGCGTATTGCACTAAATTAGCGGCCACCCGCACACCGCTGGTGTTTATGACTTGGTCGGGCAGCCGTTCGGATTTGCTGACTTTGGCCCATGAACTCGGGCACGCGTTCCACAACTGGGTGATGAAAGACATGCCTCTTTGTCAAACGCGTTACCCAATGACGCTGGCAGAAACGGCGTCTATTTTTGCGGAAAACATTGTTCAGGATTACCTGATTGCACAAGCCGTCACCGCTGAAGAGAAACTGGAAATGTTGTGGGAAGAGCTCTCTTCTGCTTACGCGCTTACCATCAACATTCCTGTGCGTTACGAATTTGAAAAAGCGTTCTATGAGCGTCGTGCCAGCGGTGAATTGTCGGCGGATGATATTTGCCAGTTGATGAGTGAAACCTGGCAAGCGTGGTATGGCGATTCAATGTCAGAATCCGATCCCTATTTCTGGGCCAGCAAACTTCATTTCTCGATTTCAGAAATCAGTTTCTACAACTACCCCTATTTGTTTGGTTACCTTTTCTCGAAAGGCATCTACGCTCAGCGTGCGGCAAAGGGAGAGTCTTTCTATCGTGATTACGTCGCTTTGCTGCGAGATACAGGGGCGATGATGGCGGAAGAGGTGGTCGCGCAGCATCTACAAATGGATCTGACGCAAGCGGATTTCTGGCAACAGAGCATCGAACGTATCCGTGAAAAAGTGGATGAATTTGAACAACTATTGGTGCAGATCGGAAAATAAAATTCCGTGATCTTGTTATAACGGAAATGGTTAGGGATGTGGTAGAGTTCACTCCCTAACATACTGTTATTGTTTAAGAAGTGTTCGGCGACGGTGATCTCAGTCAGCAAATCGTCCAGAATGAACGCAATTCTTGGCTTTTTGCGGTGAAAACTTCGATTTCTCTTGATAAGTGAGATCCTAGCAACATAAATGTTGTGTACATTTTATTAACATACCGCCGTGCAATTAAGGAGTAACGCATGACGAATTCTCTCTTTCGCCAATCGTTTTTGTCAGACACCCTAAATATGCAGCAATCTGTCGAGGCGAAAGCGACGACGTTAAGCAATGGGGTAAGATTGCAGCTGCATCAGCGTGGTGTGTTAGAAGTCATTCCGGCAAACAATAGCGCGGGAACGAAAAATATCATTTTATCGTCAGGGATCCACGGTGATGAAACTGCACCGATGGAACTGATTGACAAGATTGTTCACGATATCGAAACGGGCTTTCAAGATGTGCAAGCGCGTTGTTTATTTATCATTGCTCATCCAGAAGCAACCAATGCGCACACGCGTTTTATTGAAGAAAACCTCAACCGCCTGTTTGATGAAAAAGAGCATCAGCCAAGCAAAGAGTTGGTGATTGCCGATCAACTGAAGTTATTGGTGAAAGCGTTTTTCGATAACACGCCCGTAGAGAGCCGTTGGCACTTAGATTTGCATTGCGCGATACGAGCGTCGAAGCACTATTCATTCGCGATCAGTCCGAAAACACGCCATCCGACACGTTCAAAAGCGTTGGTCGATTTTGTCAACCACAGCCATGTCGAAGCGTTGCTGCTCTCTAACTCACCATCCAGCACGTTTAGCTGGTTCAGTGCAGAATACTATTCTGCTCAAGCACTGACGATGGAGTTAGGCCGAGTCGCTCGCATTGGTGAAAATGATTTAAGCAGATTTACCGCACTGGATTTAACCATGCGTGATTTGATCGCGGAAGTGACCCCAGAGCATTTGCCTAAGCCAGCCATTACTTATCGTGTTAGCCGCACCATTGTTCGTTTGCATCAAGACTTCGATTTCAGATTTGACGATCAAGTGGAAAACTTTACCTCGTTTATGCACGGTGAAGTGTTTGGCCACGATGGTGATAAGCCGTTGATGGCGAAGAATGACAATGAAGCGATTGTGTTCCCTAACCGTAACGTGGCGATTGGTCAACGCGCCGCACTAATGGTTTGTGAGGTCAAAGCCCGTTTTGAAGACGATCAACTGGTTTACGATTAAGCTCTTTTGCTCTCAGGCTGCTTAAGAGCAACAAGAGAGCGAGTTTAATGGTTTATTTCTGAAAGGCTTAACGTTAGAGTTAAGCCTTTTGTTTAGCGAGCGAATTGAATCATTGCCCATGGAACTGCACCAACTGATAGCCCACAAAGAGAAGCGATGGCGAGCCACCTTATTGGTGATGTTGGCTGTGCTTTTGGTTCTCTCTGCTCTCTATTTGATGGTAGGTGAAGTCTTTCTTTCTCCGTTTTCTTCCTTGAGCAGCTTTGAACACAAGCTGTTGGTTGATCTGCGCCTGCCGCGACTGGTGGCGGCAATGGTGATTGGCGCGGCATTAGCGGTCTGTGGGGCGACGTTACAAGTCTTGCTTGGCAATGTGCTTGCTGAACCTGGTGTGTTAGGCATCTCCGGCGGGGCGAGTTTGGCCATGGTGATTGCGCTCTTTTTATTGCCAGTGATGCCGACGCCAACGGTGTTTATGCTGGCAGCGATCATTGGTGCCTTGGTCTTTACGTTGATTTTGGTGGGGATGGCAAGAGCGATGCATTTGTCGACCTCGAGAATGCTCCTCGTGGGGGTGGCGCTCGGTATTTTGTCGGGCGCGTTTGTCACTTGGGCCTTTTATTTCAGTGACGATCTCAGCTTGCGTCAACTGATGTATTGGTTAATGGGGAGCATTGGCGGAGCAAGTTGGCATCATCATCTGGTGACAGTCGTGTTGCTTCCGGTCTTGGTTTGGCTCTGTCTGCAAGGGCAAACCTTGGACAAACTGATGCTGGGTGAAACGCACGCCGCGCAACTGGGCGTTGATGTGCACAAGGTACGTTGGCGGCTGATTTTGGCTGTCTCCATCTTGATTGGTTGTGCGGTGGCCCTTGGCGGCATAATCAGTTTTGTTGGTTTGGTTGTGCCTCATTTGCTGCGCATGGCGTTTGGTTCCGAAAACCGATTCTTGTTGCCGCTGTCGGCGTTTGCCGGGGCGACGTTATTGGTCTTTTCTGACATTTGGGCAAGAACTTTATTGGATTCGGCAGAGCTGCCGCTGGGGGTGATGACCACCACCATTGGCGCACCCATCTTTATCTGGATGCTGATAAGGAGCCACGATGCACATTAATCATATTAGTGTCGGAAATCGCCTTTTACCCCTGTCTTTTCAATGCGCTGCAGGTGAAAAAGTGTATGTGGCGGGCCCAAACGGTTCTGGAAAAAGTACCTTATTGTCAGCCATCGCGGGCACACTGAGCTCGCACGAAGGCGCCAAAGGGGAAGTGTTGATCAACGAGACCTCTTTACTCACGCTGCCTTTAGCGGAACAAGCGATTTATCGGGCTTACCTGTGTCAGCAATCGAGACCGGCGTTTAACGTCGATGTGTTTCAGATGTTGGCGCTCTCGTTACCGGCTGGAAGGCATGTGGCTGAGCCAGAGGTTCAAGCGGCTGTGCGTAGAGTGGTGGAGTTGGTGCAACTGCAAGACAAGTTGCATCGCAGTGTGCAGGCCCTCTCGGGTGGCGAATGGCAACGCGTGCGTCTAGCTGCGGTGTGTTTGCAAGTGTGGCGCTCGCTCAATCCTTACTCGCAATTGCTGATCTTGGATGAGCCTGCCGCGCCACTGGATGTTGCCCAAGCGAAGTGGTTGTATCAACTTATCGATGAAATGGCTGCGCAAGGCTTGGTGGTGATTGTCGCCAATCATGATCTCAATCGTGTTTATCAACATGCGGACAAGGTGTTGTTGCTCAACCAAGGCGTGTTAACCGCTTATGGCTCCGCAGACGAAGTGATGAGTGTGGAAAATCTACAACAGGTATTTGAAACGCCAGTGAAAAAAGTGGCCGTTGAGGGGCAGCCGTATTTGATTTTCACTTAGCTTTTATTGAAAGCCGATAAAAAGCCCGCACTTAGGCGGGCTAGCTTCATCAAACGGTTGGTTTGCTAAAAACGGATGGCCAACTGAGAACAGATGGCTTACTGAGTCAGCGGAACCAAGTCTGCAGGGCGGTAGTATACCGATTTCAATACCTTACCAGCACGAATCGTTTTGCCTTCGCCTTCGAAATCTTCGGCACATTTTGCAATCAGGTAATCACCTTTTTGCACCGCCATCAACTTTACACCTTGCTCTGCGTAGAACTTCTCAGTGTCGGCATATTCTTGTTCATTGCGGCACACTTTGCTCATGTTGCTTGAGTGCACTTCGTCCCAGCATGGAATAAAGTCGATACCACGATTTTTTGCGACGTTTAGCAGTAGATCAATCAAGTAGCTGATAGCAAGATTGTCTTCAACGTTTGCCGCGCCAAGGTGGACTAGGCGACCCATAAGCACGTAGACCGAATCAACAATCGCATCTGCTTGTTCTGTTTTGCTATCCGCTTCTGCCAACTCCGTCATCTCTTCAATGATCAAAGAGGTGTGCAGCGTGTCCGCTTTTTCATCCAGGCTTTCAGGTGCCGCCACAGGCAAATCAAACGTGCTACGGAACTCAGTGATGTCACGGTACAGGTGATCAAAAATGTCTTGGGTAAGTTGAGACAATTGCATGTGTTTTTCCAATAGTTTTACGTAAGGGCGAATGATACCAGAGCCTAGAGGTAAGCTCTATCCCCTTGCCAATTGAAGCAGCGTCACTTGTGGCTCAGTGCGCATGGCCGTTGCCTCAGATTTGGTTGATGTTCTTTGCCCTTGCTGTTTAGCGAAAAAGATAAGGGAATAGCTTTTTACGTTCGTCTTCATTGAGCGCTGAAACACGAGCAATGTTGGTGTCAGGGATCGATTCTGGGTCAGGGTAATGGCGCAGCACCTTTTCCATGCTTTCTTCTCGAATAAGATGAAAAATCGGATAAGGCGATCGATTGGTGAGGTTTTCATCGTCTTCTGGCTCGGCACCACCAAAACAGTAGTCCGGATGGAAGGTGGCCACTTGGAAAACGCCTTCCCAATCTTGTTGTCTGATCAAGGCTTCCACCCAATCGATGAAAAGATTGTAATCCCAAAAATCACTGAGCATGTTAGGGATAACAACCAGCGTGGTTTCTAACTCACTGGGCTCTGTTTGATCGAGCTCCATCAGCAAGCTGAGAAGATCTTGCAGCAACAACTCTTCGTTATCGGCATCACTGACGTGGATTTTGATTTGCTGATTGCGTTGCGGTTTGGCGGCAAATGGGCAGAGATTTAAACCAATCACCACATCGTTGAGCCATTGGTTCACTTCTTGATGAATGGTTTGTTGTGTTGAGCTTTGAGTCATGATCGTATTCTATTGCGTGTTGAGGGGGCAGTATAACCACTCGTGGGGTTCAATCCTATCCCCTTTGACGACTCAAGGATGCTTGACCAAGGCCTCTTCCATGCACGCGTATTTGGGCTTTTTCAGTTGCAGTATCACCGCAAACAGTAATACGTACATACTCAGCGCCGCGATGATCACACCATTCCATTGCCAATGTTGCCAGCAATAGAGCAAGAAGAATCCGCCAAGGCTACCGCCTACATAGTAGTGCACCAGGTACATGGCGGTTGCCGTTGCTTTTGCGTGAGTGGCTTTTTGCCCGACCCATCCATACGCCAAAGTGTGCGTGAAAAAAGCGCCGAAAGAAATCAGCACTAGACCGATAAACATGGCGGCTAAATGTTCAATCGAGGTAATTAGCATGCCAAACAAACTGATCGCCGCGCCCAGCAACATCCCTCTGACCGGATGAAAATGTTGATTCCATTTGCCGGTGTATTTGGAGCTGATGGTACCGCCGAGGTAACACAAAAAAATCAATGAAGCGAGGCCAACGGGTAGGCCATGCGGCTCCGCCACGAGGCGGAATCCCATCACCGAATAGAGGTTAACGAAAAGGGCAAAATTGAGCCCGCCGATCACCATCGCCAACCAAACTCGGGTGTGACGCAGGTGCTGGACGATGGTCTGATTGTGTTGCCATAAGCTGTGAGTGCTGGGGGAGAAATGTTTCTGCTTGGGCAGCAAATAACTCACCGCAATCACGCCCAGTAGCGTGAAGACCAGCATCACCTCAATTGCGACCGTGGTACCAAACCAGTCGGACATCAAACCGCCACTGATTCGTCCGCTAATACCGCCGAGTGAATTGGCCGCAATGTAACCGCCGATGGCGTGGCTAAACGCTTTGGGGTGCAACTCTTCCGCCATGTACGCCACGGCAACTGCCGCAAAGGCCGCCAACGCCACCCCAAGGAGCGCTCGGCAAATGACGATAAACAAGAAAGAGTCGTTAAGCAGCAGAGCGGCACTGCACAGTGGAATGGCGAACAAACCCGCCAACATGACCGTGCGTCGGCCAATTTTTTCAGACAACACCGCCATGGGAACAAGGCTAAGGGATAAACCCAGTGTGGTGGCGGCAAATACCCAGTTTACCTGTGTTTCCGATACCGCGTATTCCAACGCCAATTTAGGCAGCATGGGTTGAAAGAGGTAAAGATTACAGAAAACTAAAAACGAACCGAGTGCCAAGGCAATGGTGATATGGCGATACTGAGAGCTGCCGAGTTCGTACATCTTAATTCTCCTACTGATTTGTGAGCACAGTATCAGTCACGTAGTGATAAACAAAATATATTAAAAATATTATGACGATATATTTTTGATCTAGATGGAATCGAAACAACTCAAACAATTTTTGGCGGTGGCCGAAGAGAAAAATTTCACTCGTGCTGCGCAGTCTTTGCATATCGCGCAGCCTGCCTTGAGTGTCTCAATCAAAAAGCTCGAACAAAGCCTCGGCGTGACGCTATTTAAGCGTGATGACAAACAGATCACACTGACAACGGAAGGGCAAACCTTGTATGAGCATGCCAAACGTGTTGTGCAGCAACTGCATGATGCCGAGTTGGCGATGAATGAACTGAAAGGGCTTGAGAAAGGTGAGGTGCGCCTTGGTGCGCCAAGCATGATGGGCAGCTACTTCTTTCCAGAAATTTTAATGGCGTTTAAAAGTCACTATCCCAACCTCAAACTGACACTGATTGAAGCGGGGACGCAGTCGATTCGTAAGATGCTGCTTGATGGGGATTTGGACATTGGCGTGATCACGGAAAACGACGTACCGGACGATTTAGAAATAGACCACCTGTTCTCTAGCCAGATGATGGCGGTAGTTGGCAGTGAGCATTCGTTATCGCAACGAGCATCACTCACTTTTGAAGAGTTTTTTCAACATGAACTGGTGATGTTCAAATCGGGTTATTTCCACCGTGATTTTCTTGATCACTTTAGCCAGCAGCATGGCATTGAAATGCAGTATTCTTTTGAAACCAATCTATTGCCATTGATTTTGAAGATCGTAAAACGAGAGTTTGCCATTACTGCATTGCTTCAATTGGTGACCGAGAATGAGAGTGGCGTGGTCGGCGTGCCATTTTCTCCGCCCGTCACCCTGAACTTAGCATTGGCTTGGCGACGTGGCGGCTATCTGTCGGTGGCGGATCGCACCTTTATCGAATTTATAAAGCAGTATGTTTAGCCGTGATCACTTATCGCCGTACATGCTTTCAAAGTTCTTTGGGTTCCAACCAATCATCAAGCGGTCACCGATTTTAAGTACAGGCACAGAGCGCGCACCAATCGCGTCAAGCTCTTTACGGCCGCGATGCATCTTGGCATTACACAAGCGGTATTGAATGCCTTTGCTATCCAGATAGCGCTGCGCATCTTTGCAGTGTGGACATTTGTCTTTGATATAGAGGACGACACGTTTCATCTTGTCTTGCCATGTAATGAAAAGGGGCGCAAGTGTAGCCAATTTCGCTGCGGACGAAAAGAAAAAGCGATGATTCAAGGGGCGGAGTCAGGTAAACTAGCGCGCTTTGAAAAATGATCAGGTCCGATTCCATGATGCATCCGTCACTTCGCTACATTCAGGGATACCCACAGCATATCGTGCAGCAAGTGGCCCAATTGATTGAGTCACAACGTTTAATTCCTTGGTTTGATAAACGCTATCCTGTGCGTCACGACATTCGCAGTGAAAAAGCATTGTTTGACTACGCGATGCAGATCAAGAACCAGTTTATGAAGAAAACGGGCCCCATCAGTAAAGTGGTGTACGATGGGAAAATTCATCTGATTAACAACGCGCTCGGCTTGCACAGTGTCGTCTCTCGCAACCACGGCGGTAAACTCAAATCGAAAAATGAGATTCGCATTGCCAATGTGTTTAAAGACGCGCCGGAGCCTTTGCTGCGCATGTTGGTTGTGCACGAATTGGCGCACATTAAAGAGAAAGAGCATGATAAAGCCTTTTACTCTCTTTGCTGCTACATGGAGCCGGATTATCACCAACTGGAGCTGGATGCTCGTCTGTTTATGATTTACCTCGATTTAAAAGCTCAGGAAGCAAAAAAATAATGACGAACAAACGAAAATCCGCCAAGCCATTAGAGCCTGCGAAACGAGCCCCAAAACCGCGCACGAAAAAGAGTCGTGATCTCAGTGCGTCTGAATCGAGTTGTGATTTTGTCAAAGTTACGCGTGCTGGGCTGCATTCGCGCAACAAACATCAAGGGCGTTACGATTTTGCTAAGTTAACGCAGGCGCTGCCATCGCTTGCTCCTTTTGTGATCAAAAATCCTAAAGGTGAGGCGAGTATTTCTTTTTCAGATTCAACGGCAGTAAAAATGCTCAATAAAGCGCTGCTCAGTGCTTACTACCAAGTGGCAAATTGGGACATCCCAGCAGGCTATTTGTGCCCGCCAATCCCCGGGCGTGCGGATTATATCCATCGTCTAGCGGAGCTCTTGGAAGGAGAGGTGAAAGGTAAATTTCCTCATGAGAAAGTTCAGGCGTTGGACATCGGTGTCGGTGCAAACGCCATCTATCCCATTATTGCGATTTGTGACTATCGTTGGCGCTACACGGGTAGTGACGTTGACCCTAAATCGATTGAGTCCGCGCAGCGCATTGCTGACTCTAACCCAGTGCTGCAGGGGCAGCTTGAGCTCAAATTGCAAGACCAGTCACAGCATATTTTCCAAGGCATTATTGGCCCCACAGACTACTTTCATGTGACGACATGCAACCCGCCATTTCACGCTTCGGCACAGGAAGCGGCGTTTGGCACGCAACGAAAATTAGACAACCTCGCCGCCAACCGTTTGAAAAAAGGTGTAACAGCAAAAGCTGGTTCACAAAAAATCTCGAAAAACAAACCTATACTTAACTTCGGAGGTCAAAATTCTGAGTTGTGGTGTCAAGGTGGAGAATCCTCCTTCTTGAAGCGCATGGCGAACGAAAGTGAGCGTTTTGCCCATCAGGTTTTGTGGTTCAGTACGCTCGTTTCGAAGAAAGACAACGTAAGACCTCTACGTAAACAGTTGGAAAAATTAGGTGTACGCAGTATTCGTGTCGTCGAAATGAGCCAAGGACAAAAGGTCAGTCGCTTTGTTGCTTGGTCATTTATGGACAAACAACAAAGAGGAGAGTGGATCAAACTGCGAGGGTGATAGAAACAATTATCCCGAGTTAAAAACGAATAGGTTGCGTAATAGGAGGGCATGCGATGGATTTTGAAATTTATCTACCCTGTCAGCCAGATTGGCTGTGTGAAAGCTTCCTGAGCGTTTTTACCATTCTGCTCATCATTGGCTTAATTGCGTTTATTCGGATTATTTACCGTGAATATCTGACGATTAAGAGAAAAACCAAGGTGCGTAAGTTACGCAATACGCACCGAAAAGATCGCTACAAAATCCGCAACTCAACCTCAAGACGTTGAGTTATGTAGGCGGTAAAACCATAAAAAACCTCTGCTTTTTGGGCAGAGGTTTTTTGTGAGTCGCGTCTTTTGAATTCACCCGCTAGCAATCGCTAGCCTTGGCGGGCAGTCAATTTGTCCAATTCACTCTGATACTTCTTCACCAGCGCCACATTGCCTGCTTTGTCTTCTAAATCGATCATCAGTTTAAGCGAGGGAATTTGCAGCCCATAGCTTTGGTGGAAGCGCATCAAACGCAGGCGCGCTTGGGTATAGTTACCGGTATCGATTTCCAACTTAGCGAGGTTGAGCACCGATTTGGGACGGTGTGGGTCGTAGTCAATCGCACGAGTAAAATAGGTTTGCGCTTTTACATTGTCGCCCGCCTTCAGAGCGCAAAACGCGGCGTTTTCATAACTGGCAGGAATCAAGTAGTAGTAAGGTTGCTCGATGGCACGATTAAACATACGATCCGCTTTATCATACTCGCCCTTTTTGCATAAGAACGTGCCGTAGTTGTTCAATACGTTGCCGTTTTTTGGGTGCTGACGAGCCGATTTTTGATAAATATCCTCGGCCTTGCCGTTTTCGCCGACACGTTCGTAGTAGTGGGCCATGGAAAGCTGCGCTCGGTAATAATCAGGAGCGTGAGTCAGGGCTTGTTGTAAGTTGTCATGGGCTTTGATCATCGCGCCATTTTCGAGATAGCCAAGCCCCAGGGCAATGCGAGATTCTGCCATGCCAATTGGGTCCGGATCTTTTTGTGCTTGGCCTTCAGTGACGGTGACACACCCAGTCAAAAGAGTAAGTGCTACCAATTGCGGCAAAAGAAGAGTTTGTTTTTTCATCGTTTTCGTTCTTTTTAATGTGGCCTGAAGAGATGATAAATCCTTGGGGTCTATTGCCTACCAATCGACATCGACAATGCGAGTCACTTTGCATAAACGATTAACGGGTATAAACGACAACAGGCCGCGTGAAAGGCGGCCTGTTGTAAAAGAACGGTTTGATTTCGTGTGGCGCTATTCGTCCTTGGTAAACGCTTCTTCGCTGAAATGATCGAGATCGTAAGGCGTTTGTTGGTAAACGCAGTAGTTCAACCAGTTCGAGAAAAGCAGGTGGCCGTGGCTACGCCAGCTTGCAATTGGCGGATTATCTGGGTTGTCGTTGGGGTAGTAGTTAACCGGAATCGCCGGTTCCATGCCTTCACCCAAATCGCGAATGTATTCATTGTGCAGCGTGTGCGGGTCATATTCTGGATGGCCAGTAACAAAGACGTTGCGCTTGTCTTTGGTGGTGGCTAGGTACACGCCTGCATCGTCAGACGTGGCGAGAATATCCAAATCGGTGTGTTCTGCGAGATACTCTGGTGAAAAATCGGCGTAGCGAGAATGGGGCGCCAAGAAAGAATCATCAAAACCACGTAAAACCGGATGGTAAGGTTTGTGAATACGGTGGTGATATACGCCAGAGAGCTTCTCTTTACGCGTTTTCTTCGGCAAATCGTAGAGCAGTTTGAGCCCAGCTTGTGCTGCCCAACAAACATAGAGGGTGGAAGTCACATGGGATTTGGCCCATTCCATAATGGTTTTGAGGTGATCCCAGTAAATGACATCTTCAAACTGCACCAAACCAAGCGGCGCGCCAGTGATGATCAGGCCGTCGAAGTTACGGTTTTTCACCATCTCAAACTGACGATAAAAATTGTCGAGATGTTCAGTAGGGGTGTTTTTGCTCGGGCGATCGTCAATGCGTAGCAACTCAACGTTAACCTGAAGTGGACTGTTGGAAAGCAGGCGTAAAAACTGAGTCTCGGTCTCAATTTTTTTCGGCATCAAATTGAGAATCAGCACCCTTAGTGGACGAATCTCTTGGCTTGCTGCACGAGTTTCGTTCATGACGAAGATGTTTTCAGTACGCAAAACATCGGCGGCTGGTAATTGATCTGGAATACGAATAGGCACAGCTTTCTCCCTAAGCTAATCTCTTTTAGACGTCTATACATCTAAAACTATCCTATTTTTTTTGTGATGTCGACAGGCAAAAGCGCGCGGAAGGGAATTTTATTGTGACAATTTTGCGAGAGAAAAAATGTGCACCTACCAAGAGGTGCACAGACGTGGTTTATGGGTTCAGTGCTTCGATGAGGATCAACTCGCGCTTAAGATGTTGTTTCTCCGCAGGATTCGCTTCCTCAATTTTAGCAAGGCGAGAAGTAATGGCTTCGTTTTTAGCCTGTGGATTGGTGAACACCAGTGCTTTGACATTCATTGAAGCAATATTGGTGTAGCGGCCATCTTCACTGGAAGGTACATCGATTTTGCCTTCGTTGATCAACTGTTTGACGATCGCCCTTTCTTTCTCAAACCCCTGCAAACCAGAGAGTTTCCAGCGTTGCATCGGTTGGCCAACGTATTGTCCTTGCTTCTGCTCGGTGAGGTAGCGGATGGTGAGATTTCGGATGGTGCCTTGTTCCTCTCCATATTTTGCTTCGGTATCAAACAGAACAGGGAAGGTTTTGCCCTCTAATACGCCGCCTTTTTTGGTCAAATGGCCCATACGGTAGCTGTTCATACCGAGGCGAATCTCGCTGTCGTCTAACACGGGTTTGCCATCGGCAAACTTGAGATCAGTAATGCGTTGGCCTGCTTGCTGAGTTAAGTCGATGGTGTAGGTGACGCCCGCGAAGAAGTCGTTGGTTGAGTACTTTGAGGCGCGTCTTTCAGGATTAAAGCTGTATGTCACATCCCCCGCTTGCACAGAATTGAAGTAACCAGCAGACCATTCCATGTACTGCTTCAACTCTTTGCCCGTCATTTGATAAACCGTGATCTCGCCACCCGCATATTGGTAGTTGTATGCGATGTCTTTAGCTTTGATTGGGCCTACGTCCAACTTGGCGTTGTCATTGTCAATTTGCAGTGCAATGACGTTGGCTTGAGGTGCGTAGAAAAAACTCGCTTCTTGGAAAAGTGCACTGATCCCTGTGTCTTGAATATGCACTTGCGGGATACCACGAATGTCGTTTTCTGGTACTAAATTCACGCCAGTTAGCTGTGCCACTTCGCGGTTGGCCATTTCACGCAGACGCTTGTGATACGGTTCGTAGAGCGATTCCATCTTGTCATCCGAATCGACGCCTTTGATCTTGTAGGTGTAGCTGTCTTTGTTGATCAAGGTGAACTGGCCATTTTGCTCTTCAAACTGCAAGTCAATGCGTGACAGCGCGCGGCCATATTTGTCGGGCTCGGTGATGATGACGCCATTGACCACGGCTTTATCAATGCGCGTATGCATGTGGCCGGCCACAATGGCATCGAGCTCTGGGTTACCGTTGGCAATGTCGGTGACACCGGTGTCTGCGATGTCATTTTCATTGTCGAGGCCCATGTGGGCAACTAGCACAATCGCATCGACTTTGCCCTCAATCTGCTTGACGATTTTTTTCACTTCCAGCGTCGGGTTAGTGAAGGTCATCCCTTCAAGGCGATTGGTTCCTTCAGCGAAGACTTGCGTCATGGGTGTGTCCATTCCGATCACGCCAATTTTGATCCCGCCACGCTCGATGATGGTGTAACCCGGCAAAAAAGGGTTGCCATCAGGGCGTTGAATGTTACCTGCCAGAGAGGTGCCTTTGAATTGGGTGAGAGAGCGATTAAGCACGTTCAAGCCAAAATCAAACTCATGATTGCCTAATACCCAAACGTCATAGTTCATCTCATTGAAGCCGAGCATCATTGGATCGATCGGCTCTTCTTTAAACGTTTCGACAAAGTTGCCTTGAATGGTGTCACCTGCGTCGACCAAGATGACGTTATTTTGTTCTTGGCGAATCGCTTTTACTTTGGTGGCGATTTGGCTCAGGCTGCCGCTCATATTGAGTTTGTCCGCAGCGTAGTCCCAAGGCATAAAATGGCCGTGAAGATCGGATGTGCCGAGAATCGTAACGTTATGGATATCGCCATTCGCGGCGAGGGCTGGAAAAGTCAGGGAGAGCGCTATTGCACTGGTTAACAGGGTCTTTTTCATTTGATTATCACGTTATTAATTAAAACCAAATGCATAGTAATCATTTGAATAGCAACTAAATGTGATGATTATCGATAAATCTATGAAAGATAAGCTCTCGTTTCATTGCTTTGCGAGATCTAAAGAACTTTCAACGCAATGGGTGATCAGAACTTGGGTCCGAGAGAAAAATAGGAGAGGAAACAAACAACAGAGAAAACGCACTGGCGAGGCCAGTGCGTCGAAGGGGTTACTTGGCTAAGTAGTGAGTCAAAAATTCGGTGATTTTGACCATGTCCGCAATGGCAATGAACTCTTCCGTGGTGTGTACTTTTGACATGCCGGTTGACAGATTGACCGTCGTTAAACCCTTGGCATTGAAGTTATTGGCATCACTACCACCTCCAGTGCCTTTGGTCATCGCGTCCACACCAATGTCCGCAAAAGCTTGCTTAATTTCCACGACGTGAGGATGGTCATCGCTAAGCACAAACGCGTTGTACGCACGGCTGGACTCAATCTCCACTTCCGCACCATGTTTTTCGGCGACACGCTCAAAAGTCGTGATCATGTGCTCGACTTGCGCATCGAGCTTTTCTGCATTGAGTGAGCGAGCTTCCGCGACAATTTTCAACTCTGGCATGACGATGTTTGTTGCCTGACCGCCGTGAACCGTGCCAATGTTGGCGGTCGTTTCCGCGTCAATACGCAACAACTTCATTTGATTGATGGCATCGGCGGCAACCATAATGGCACTGATGCCTTCTTCTGGTGCCAAACCTGCGTGGGCAGGGCGGCCTTTAATCGTGGCGACGATTTTCTGTTGGCCAGGTGCCGCCGTGACAATAGAGCCAATTGGGCCACCGGTATCCAGTACAATCGCTTGCTGAGCAGTGACGTAGCTCATATCAAAATATTCGGAACCAAATAGCCCGCCTTCTTCATGCACAGTAAAGGCAAGCTCAATGGTTTTGTGCTGTTGATTCTGCTCTTTCAGCAGACGGACCGCTTCCATAATGGCGGCGATGCCTGATTTGTCATCACCACCAAGAATGGTGTTTCCTTTTGAACGGATAATGCCATCTTCAATCACAGGTTCAATGCCATTGCCCGGCGTCACGGTATCCATGTGACAGCTTAACAAGATGGAACCTTCAAGCTCACCCTCTAGGCGTGCATAGACGTTAAAGCCATTGGAGATGTGTTCTGGCACAGGCAGTTTGTGCACGCTAAAGCCCATGTCGCCGAGCTGTTCAGCCAGCGCTTCGGCAATTGCTTTTTCATTCATCGACTCACTGTCGATGCGCACTAACTGACAAAAATGCTCGATAAGACGTTCTTGGTTTACTGGAATCATTCGGCTGATCTCTCTTTTGCTGTGGGCAGCGCCCGTGTAGGAACAGAATGCTCCATTGTGCATAGTTGGCAGACAATAAAACTGCGTTGAATCAAATAAACGGACTGACTGACACAATAATGACGTTTTAAACAGCGAAAAAATAACCATCAGTCATTGGTTAACATAATGTTTACATTTGCGGTTGATGTGTAAATTGGCTCGTACAACGCAAAGGGGTAATCGAAGAAGGAATGGCACGCTTTTGAGTCAAATTATGGCTATTGGTTTGCGGTGTAACAAATGCTTTACATTTTTGCTGAGGGATTGAGTTTTTCTTGAGTAGACAGGCGCTATTCCAATTCTTCTGACTCTGGTTCAAGTTAACAAAGTGTTAACCAAAATAAAAAGCAGTCTAAAAGGAGAAAGTCATGGTGGATGCAATCAACCCACTGGGCACAGACGGATTTGAGTTTGTCGAATACACCGCCGCAGATAACACAGGTATCGAGCAGCTTAAGCATTTGTTTTCCTCGCTGGGCTTTGCGGAAGTCGCCAAGCATCGCTCGAAAGAAGCTTGGTTATATCGCCAGGGCGATATCAACTTTGTCGTTAATGCTCAGCCGCACAGTCAAGCTGAGGAGTTTGCAAAAGTTCATGGACCTTCAGTATGTGGGATGGCATTTCGAGTGCAGGATGCAGCGTCAGCACTTAAGCACGCATTGACCAATGGCGCAGAAGAATACAAAACAGAAATCGGGCCGATGGAGCTGAGTATCCCTGCTGTGTATGGCATTGGTGGCAGCTTGCTCTATTTTGTCGATCGCTATGGTAAGCAGAGTATCTACGATGTCGATTTTCGTTTTTATGATGACGCCGCTCAGCGCCTAGCGAAGTCGGATGTTGGCCTATATGAAATTGACCACCTTACCCACAACGTAAAACGCGGCAACATGGATACTTGGGCGGGATTCTATGAGCGTATTGGTAATTTCCGTGAAATTCGTTATTTCGATATTGAAGGAAAACTCACCGGTCTAGTGAGCCGAGCGATGACCGCACCATGTGGCAAAATTCGTATCCCAATCAATGAATCTTCGGACGATAAGTCACAAATCGAAGAGTTCATTCGTGAGTACAATGGTGAAGGCATTCAACACATCGCGCTCACCACGGACGACATCTACCAAACGGTTCAAACGCTGCGCGACCGAGGTATGGACTTTATGCCCACGCCGGATACCTATTACGACAAAGTAGATAGCCGTGTTGAAGGGCACAAAGAAGATGTGTCTCGATTGCGTGATTTACGCATCCTGATCGATGGTGCACCGCTAAAAGATGGCATTTTGCTACAGATCTTTACCCAGACGGTTATCGGGCCTGTCTTCTTTGAAATCATTCAGCGTAAAGGCAATGAAGGTTTTGGCGAAGGTAACTTCAAAGCGCTATTCGAATCGATAGAAGAAGATCAAATTCGCCGTGGAGTACTCAATAATGCATAAATGGATCACCTTTCCTCATCGGGAAGGTGTCTGCTCCAAGCAGGCACATGCCGATTTTCCCGAAGAGGCGATTTACGAACGTGAAGCGGGGCGTAGTGGGTTCTTTGGCCCCGCTGCGCATTTTCATCATCAACATGCCCCAACAGGCTGGGTCGATTGGCAAGGCGATTTAAGACCGAGAGCGTTTGATTTCACTCGCGTGACTAGCGCCAATCAGGCCTCTCCTTGGAGTGTGCCGCATTTGCTTCACAATCACGAATGTAAAGTTCGAGTCTGGAAAACCCAAACTAAAATGGAATTTCTGGCGCGAAACGCCGATGGCGACGAGCTGCTCTTTATTCATCAAGGTAAGGCCGACCTTTACTGTGACTATGGCCATTTGTCAGTAGAAGAAGGGGATTACGTGATGATCCCGCGTTCAACCAACTGGCGCTTGGAGCCGTCAGAGGCGATGTTTATTTTGATGATTGAAAACACCGATGCGGCGTATTCACTGCCAGAGAAAGGGTTAGTTGGCAATCATGCGGTATTTGACCCTGCGGTACTTGAAACGCCGTCGATCAACGACCAGTTCAAAGCGCAATACTCAGAGCAAGAGACGCGTGTGGAAGTGAAACGCCACGACAGTGTGAGCGTGATTACTTACCCATTCAATCCATTGGATGCCATAGGTTGGCATGGTGATCTCTCTGTAGTGAAACTGAACTGGCGCGATATACGCCCATTGATGTCTCATCGTTATCACTTGCCACCGTCGGCACACACCACCTTTGTTGGTAACGGCTTTGTTGTTTGCACCTTCGTGCCGCGTCCTATCGAAAGTGACCCTGGCGCGTTGAAAGTGCCGTTTTATCACAACAACGACGATTATGATGAAGTGTTGTTCTACCATGCGGGGGATTTTTTCAGCCGCGACAACATTGAAGCAGGCATGGTGACGTTTCACCCGGCAGGCTTTACCCACGGGCCGCATCCTAAGGCATTCAAAGCTGGCCAAGAGTATAAGAAAAAGTTCACCGACGAAGTCGCGGTGATGATTGATACGCGCCATGCATTAACGTTTGCACAAGAGCTCGACAGTGTAGAAAACAAAGAATACGTCTACAGTTGGCGTGAAAATCAAAAATAACACGGACGACAGAACAGCAAGGTTTGAGAAGGGAAGAGAGATGAAATTAGCAACGAAGAAGAATGAGCATCGCGATGGTGAGTTGATCGTCGTTAGTCGCGATTTGAGCCGTTATGTTTCCGCGACCGACATTGCGCCGACATTGCAGCTTGCACTGGATCATTGGTCTGTGTGCGAGCCAAAGCTGAAAGAGCTTTATCAAGCGCTCAATCAAGGCGAGGTGACGGGAAGCTTGCCGTTCGAAGAGACCTTGGTCCATTCACCGTTACCGCGTGCTTATCAGTGGGCCGATGGCTCTGCATACGTCAATCACGTGGAATTAGTGCGCAAAGCCCGCGGTGCTGAAATGCCAGAAAGTTTTTGGACAGACCCGCTCATGTACCAAGGGGGCTCCGACGCCTTTATCGCGCCACGTGACAACATTGAATTTGCCAGTGAAGAGTGGGGCATTGATTTTGAAGGTGAAGTGGCGGTGATCACCGGTGACGTGCCAATGGGGGCCAGTTTTGCACAAGCAGAAGACGCGATTCGTCTCGTGATGCTGGTGAATGATGTTTCGTTGCGTGGCCTGATCCCTGCTGAACTCGCCAAAGGCTTTGGCTTCTTTCAATCCAAACCCTCTTCTGCGTTTTCTCCCGTCGCTGTTACTTTGGATGAACTGGGTGAAGCCTGGTATGAAAACAAACTTCATCTGCCGCTGATCTCAACCTACAACCATAAACCGTTTGGCAAACCGAATGCCGGCGTAGATATGACCTTTGATTTTGCCGATCTGATTGTGCACGCGGCAAAGACGCGTCCGCTGTCTGCAGGGGCCATCATCGGGTCTGGTACGGTGTCGAATAAGCAAGGAACCGATCACGGCACGTCGATTGAAGAAGGTGGTGTTGGTTATTCGTGCATTGCCGAAATTCGCATGATTGAAACAATTCGTGATGGTCAAGCCAGCACGTCATTTATGCGTTTTGGCGATTCTATCCGCTTAGAAATGTTTGATGCGCAAGGGCAATCTATTTTTGGTGCGATTGAACAACAAGTGAGTCGTTATCAGCATAAATGAGGTTGGTATGGAGACAAGTCTTAAACTCTATGGTTATTGGCGATCGTCTGCCGCCTATCGCGTGAGGATCTGCTTAAACCTGAAGCAGCTCCGCTATGAAAACCACTCGATTCATTTAGTGAAAAATGGCGGAGAGCAGCATCTCGCGCATTATCATGCTCTGAACCCCAATGAGCTGGTGCCCGTGTTGGTGGATGGGGATCTGGTACTCAATCAGTCATTGGCTATCATTCAGTATCTCGATGATAACTATTCATCGACTCAAGTGATTCCGTCTATGGGGCCACTCAAGTATCAAGCGTTGGCGTTGGCGCAAGACATCGCGATTGATGTCCATCCTCTGAATAATCTTCGGGTCCTGCAGTATCTTGAAGGCAGTTTGGAGGTGGATGAAGAGCAAAAACGTTTGTGGGTGCATCATTGGATTCATATGGGTTTTAAAGCGGTGGAAGAGAAGCTATTGACTCACCGTAAACACTATGGCGAGTGTGTTTTTAGCGTCAGTTCTAGTCCAAGTATCGTCGATATATGTTTGGTCCCTCAGGTGTATAACGCGCTCCGTTTTGGCGTAAACATGACACCGTATCCAACCATCAATGCCGTCGTCGCCGCTTGTAATCAACTGCCCGCATTCGATCTCGCTAAGCCCGAAAATCAGCCTGACGCTCAACTTTGAATTTACAGGTGGCGTTGTGATTCCTTGTTGGTAGATATGTCAATTCGGGACTACATTTACTTGCAAGGGATCACAATTAGGGGGCGTTATGTTCCGTTCAATTCTGTTTCTTATTACTTGCCTACTCGCGACAACCAGCCTAGCTAAGTCCGATCTACAAGCAATAACCTATCTCACCGAAGAGTACCCACCTTATAACTTCACTGAAGAGGGGGAACTTCGTGGTATTGCGGTTGATCTTCTGGTGGCTGCAAGCGCTATAGCCATGCAGCCGGTCACCAAAGAAGATATTTCAGTCCAACCATGGGCGAGGGCATATCGCTCGGCGCTTATTGATAAACACACAGTGCTGTTTTCCATGACCAGAACCAAACTGCGTGAAAATCTGTTTAATTGGGTCGGACCTATCAGTTCAACCAGAATTGTTGTTATGGCTAAGAAAGATGCTCAGATAGTTATTAACCGCTCCAGCGATTTGGTCCAATATCGCATTGGTGTGATTCGTGACGATGTTGGTGAGCAGCTATTGCTGGAGTTAGGGGTGCCAAGAAACTCAATGCAAGAGAGCTCATACGCATCAACCCTTGCGGAGCAGCTATATAAAGGGCGAATTGATTTATGGGCATACGAAGAAAATGTCGCAAGCTGGTGGATTTCTAAAGCAGGCTTTAACTCGAATGAATTTGAAGCCGTTTACGTGTTGCAAGAAGGAGAGCTCTATTATGCCTTTAACAAGGACGTAAGTGGAGATTCCGTGCGTATGCTGCAACAAGCAATTGATGTGCTCAAGAAAACGGCAAGTGATGGTACCCAGCAGACCTTGTATCAAGCGATCATCGCTAAATATCGATAATAGGAGAGTATGTCACTCATCTGCTACTTCGTGAAAAGCAGACGGGTGACATAAAGAAAATGACCTATTATCGCATCATCAACAGTTCGATGAGTTCATTCTCTGTGCTAGGTTCCCGAGAGAGCTTAATCTCTTCTGAACTGCCGCCCTTTAACATATAGGCGGTAGTGCCACAGTGGTCATAGTGATACCACTTACCGTCGATACACACATCGGTGTAACAGCTTGGGTCTTGTTTCAACTCCATGGATATTTCCTTACTTCCGTGTTGGCTTTGTATTAACATTTCATTAACTAGCTACTTGACTCTAGTCAGCGTTGAACGCGATTGAGTTGATCTAAATCAATTTGAAACGTGAACTCTACCAAAGTAGTAGCATCGACGCGTGCCACTGACGGGTTTTCTCTTGTCATCCAGTTGGTTTACACATAGTGTATTTGGCAATTAAAGCTATGTTTTGAGTGACATTACCCAGATGACTGAGATTTTTATCATTGTTGTGCTGCTGATTTTGTTTTTCTTCATCATTCAGAAGTATGTGGTTAAACAAGATGACACTAAGGATTATGCGTATCGCTCGAAAGGCTCGGTGCTTAAAGGGCATGAAGTGGCATTCTTCAATGCATTGAAAACCGCGATTGGCGAGCATGGCGTAGTCTTTGCCAAAGTGAGCATGGCCAATGTCGTTGCCCCAAAAGACATTAACAGTAAAAAACAATTGTTTATCGCCAGCAATCGTATCTCACGTATGTACTTTGACTATGTTATCTGCGACCCGCGCACGTTTGAGCCACGTGTGATTAT
The DNA here is from genome assembly GCF_021852965.1 of Vibrio floridensis. Classification (NCBI taxonomy): domain Bacteria; kingdom Pseudomonadati; phylum Pseudomonadota; class Gammaproteobacteria; order Vibrionales; family Vibrionaceae; genus Vibrio; species Vibrio floridensis. The sequence goes on from NZ_JAKGCY010000002.1 coordinate 398,935, forward strand.
TGAGTTGGATAACGGAAAAGAGCTCAACAAAGTGAAAGTCGAGCGGGAAAAATTACTGATGCAAGTGTGCAAAACGGCCAATATTCCGTTGATTGGCACCTCAGTGAAACACAGTTATCAAGTGGGGCGACTAAGACGCTTACTTGCCGCGCATATTGATCTTATTGAACCAGATAAGGAAGTGCGTTTCTGTAAGAAATGTGGCAGCCCGATGGTGATTAAAATTGCCTCACAAGGAGAGTTTAAAGGGCGGCGTTTCTTTACTTGTAGTCGACAACCCAATTGCACATACACAGAAAATTACAACGTCGTCTTTGATGTCGAAGAAGATGATTGATTTGCTTGCTACCTAATAACCGAAAAAGTCCTATATTTTAAAGAAGCGATAAATAGAGGACAGGTTATGAGATGGTTTGCTGTGATATCACTGTTTTTTAGTTTCTCAATTTTTGCTGCCCAGCCTAATGCGATTACTTTGGTACTTCCCACCCAACTCGACGGCAGCCATCTCTTCTACCACGAGTTGTTACGCCAATCCCTAGAGGGCATCGGCGTTAAGCTCAACATAGAAACACCGTTTGAACATATCCCGCAAAAGCGTTTGGTGAAAATGGTGGAAAACAATCAACTATCCGTGATGTGGCTATTGCAGACCAAAGAACGGGATCAGCAATACACTTATATTGATTCCCCAGTAACCAATGGTTTGATTGGTCAGAGAGTCTTGTTGATCCCCAAAGGTGCACAAGCACAATATGATGCAATTAATAGCCTCGATGACTTGAGAAAAAGTGGTTTAACGGCAGGACTCGGTTACGCTTGGTATGATTCTGCTGTTTGGCGATACAACGATCTCGCTTTCTATCAGCAGGACGGTGAGTGGCGAATGCTTTATGACAAGCTATCAAGCGACGGTCCAATCAACTATTTTCCTCGCGGTGTCAATGAAGTGATGGCTGAGTCTCGTCTCAATCCACATCTTGACATTGAACAGCATCTGTTACTCATTTATCACCGTGATTTTCGTTTCTATTTAAGTGAGGAAGCGAAGGAGCACAAATCTGTTATTGAGAAAGCACTACGGCAGGCGGATAAGTCAGGGTTGCTAAAACGGTTAATTGACCAATACTGGGCTACAGAAATTCATCAGTTGAAGCTGAAAGAGCGTAAGGTTATTGAACTTGCTACGCCTTAAAATGTGAATTAGATCATATCACTGTCGATTAATCAGGCTAAAAACAGAGCAAAAAGATTAGGAATAGAGCAAACGGTATGAAAAGGGCAAAAATCTACTTGCGCCATACCGCTTCACTGGGTAATATCCTCCTCGTTCTCAAGGAATGCGTCCGTAGCTCAGTTGGTTAGAGTATCGCCTTGACATGGCGGGGGTCGGTGGTTCGAGTCCACTCGGACGCACCATTCAAACGAATGGTTAGTCGAGAACAGTGCGTAAAGCGTCCATAGCTCAGTTGGTTAGAGTACTACCTTGACATGGTAGGGGTCGGTGGTTCGAGTCCACTTGGACGCACCATATTCGTTCTTCTAGAACAAACGCAAAGCCCGCTCATCTGAGCGGGCTTTGTTGTTTCTGTCATTGGTCATTGGTCATTTGTATTGGTGACTGGGCGCAGAAATCTTTCACACGAGTATTAGTCCCTTTGTACAACCACCAGATTTCTACCTTGAGATTTCGCGGTATACAGCGCTTGGTCAGCACGTTTGATCAAATCATCAATCCCATCTCTTGGGAGTAACTCCGTTAAACCGATACTCAGCGTTAGGCCTCTACCTGACAGTGTTGTCAATTTTTTAAGTTCGATGGCTTGGCGGATCACTTCGGCAAGTCTCTGTGCTTGCAAAAGATCATAGTTGTTCAAAACCACGAGAAATTCTTCTCCACCGTAGCGAAAAGCCAGATGTTCAGTCGGAAGAAGCGATTGAATCTCTTCAGCGCAACGTTTCAAAATGTTGTCGCCCTCTAAATGGCCGTAAGTGTCATTGATCAACTTAAAATGGTCGATATCAAGCATGAGTACCGAAAGTGGTTGCTGCGATTTTTGCGAGGTGTGAACGAGCTGTGGCAGTTGTTGTTCAAGGCCGTGGCGATTAAAGAAACCAGTGAGATTATCTGTTAAAGACATTTCCTGTAGCGAGGAGATCAAGCGCTCGTTAATCAACCAAACTAACCCAAAGGTGGTGATGGCGATATTGAGTGTGCCAAATAAGTAGGACATTTGTAGAACAAAAATACTCGCATTTGAGCCGTTAAAATAGTCTTCCTCTGGCCAAATGAAGAAGTAGCTCGCTCGAATCAACTCGGTCGTTCCGACAATGCTGAAGGAAGCGACTATGATATTGACTGGCAGGCGGGAGTCGCTAGCAGCACCTTTCCAAACGTTATACGCCGTCATGTAAAGTGTGAGTGATAAGAAGGTGGCGATAACAACGATACGTGCGCTGATGGAAGGTTCTACGTAAGTAAAATAGGCGAAACCCAGCGTCAGGGGAAAAAGAAGGAAGAAGGAAAATTGCGCAAAGCGATTTGTCGACTTTCGAAACTGGCTGTAACCGTAGAGAAAGCATGAGAAACCAGCGCTCATTAAAACATTGGCGACCATAATAGAGACAAAGTCGGGTATGAACTCCCGTAACGCGACCAATATTGTCGAAGAGCCTACGAGCAAGAGCGCCAAAACGAAGGTCAGCAAATTATACTGTTTAATGTGTGCACGGCTAAAAAGCGCAAGCCCAGCGCCATAAGATAAGCAAATACACGATGTGATAATACACAGTGTTCTAAGGTCGAGTGTAAAAGCCATTATCTTTAAACTAATTTCCTTTAGTGCAGTGATTAGATTCTATGTTATCGCTGTGTTAGCAGCAAGTTTCCACCAAACGGGTTGACTTCGATTTCCATTAACTTGGTCTTTCTGTTGATTAATTGTTCGATATGTCGAAGGTGTGAACAATTTGTGTGTTAGATCGTTAGCCTAGGACTATAACAAGATAGTTTGTTTTTATGCATTAAGTTTTATGTGTTTGTTTTAAAACTATAATGTGCTTTATTTTTTACCAATATGCACGACAAGAGCCAAATGAGAGTGGGAAGCTTCCTAAGGGGATAAATCTAAAATTTTCTTTATCTACCGAGGGGATAAAAAAAAGAAAACGATTTCATTCTTTTTGTTAAAAACACTTGTTCTTTTCTAGGAACCAAGTATAGTGTTGCTCAGCTCTTACAAAGAGTGCATGTGTTAGATTAAGTAAAAGTTCCTTCTCAGTTAGTTCTCGATATACCTCGTTAAACCTGCGTAAACTTTCTCTCGATAGACCATTCATGCACTAGTAACAGCTAGAAATGTTTAATGTAAATTTTTAATAGAGGTCACTATGTCTGGTAAAATGACAGGTACAGTTAAATGGTTCAACGAGACTAAAGGTTTTGGTTTTATTTCTCAAGACAACGGCGGCAAAGATGTATTCGTACACTTCCGTGCAATCGTTTCTGAAGGTTTCAAAACTCTTGCTGAAGGCCAAAAAGTAAGCTTCAACGTTGAAGACGGTCAAAAAGGCCCACAAGCTTCTAACGTAACTGTTATCTAAGCTTGTTTTACTTGTGGTGATACCACGAGAAGAATATTTAAGCGGGCGCTCGAAAGAGCGCCCGTTTTTCGTTGATGTTAAAGAAATCTTTTTAAAGGATTTTTAAGCGAGAGCAGAAGTGAACCCGATTGTTGTCAGTGTTGGCTTGTTAATTTGCAGCAATGTATTTATGACATTTGCTTGGTATGCGCATCTTAAAGAGTTGAACAACAAACCTTGGATTATTGCCGCTTTGGTGAGTTGGGGGATTGCGCTTTTTGAATACCTTCTCCAAGTACCCGCGAACCGCATTGGATACACGGCACTCAATGTAGGCCAGCTTAAAATTCTACAAGAAGTGATTACCTTGATGGTTTTTGTACCGTTCTCTGTGTTCTATTTACGTGAACCACTGAAACTAGATTACCTGTGGGCTGGTTTGTGTTTAGTTGGCGCCGTCTATTTTGCGTTTCGCAGTAAATTTTCATAAAAAAGCCCCCTAGCGAGTATGTCAGCTAAGGGGCTTTGAGTGCAAGTTTGGTAACCGATTCGATTAGATATCGAAGCGATCCGCGTTCATTACTTTAGTCCAAGCGGCCACAAAGTCTTTCACGAACTTCTCTTTGTTGTCATCTTGAGCGTACACTTCAGCGTAAGCACGCAAGATAGAGTTGGAACCAAACACTAAGTCGACACGGGTAGCTGTCCATTTCACGTTGCCACTGTTACGCTCGACGATATCGTAAGAGTTGCGACCGGTTGGCTTCCAGGTGTAACGCATGTCTGTCAAGTTCACAAAGAAGTCATTACTTAATGCGCCAACATTATCGGTAAACACACCATGCTTAGTATCGCCATGGTTTGTACCGAGTACGCGTAGCCCACCAATCAATACCGTCATCTCTGGTGCTGTTAAGCCAAGCAGTTGAGCACGATCCAGCAGCAACTCTTCAGGGTTGACCGCATAGTGTTGTTTCTGCCAGTTGCGGAATCCATCAGCAATTGGTTCAAGGACGTCGAAAGATTCCACATCGGTCTGCTCGATGGTGGCATCGCCGCGACCTGCTGCAAATGGAACAGTGATTGCAATACCAGCGGCTTTCGCGGCTTGCTCAACACCCACATTACCTGCAAGCACGATGGTGTCTGCCACACTGATGTTGAACTCAGAGGAAATTGCTTCAAGGACATTAAGCACTTTCGCGAGTTTTTCTGGTTCGTTGCCTAGCCAATCTTTCTGTGGCGCAAGTCGAATACGAGCACCGTTGGCACCACCACGTTTATCTGAGTTGCGGAAGGTGCGTGCGCTATCCCACGCGGTCGAAACCATTTCGCCGATGCTCAAACCACTGGCGATGATTTTCGCTTTCACTGCATCTACGTCGTAGTCTTTACGGCCTGTCGGAACTGGATCTTGCCAAATCAACGTTTCTGCAGGGACATCTGGGCCAAAGTAGCGAGCTTTTGGTCCCATGTCGCGGTGAGTCAGCTTAAACCAGGCGCGAGCGAAGGTTTCAGAGAAGTAAGCGGGATCTTTGTGGAATCGCTCAGAAATCTTACGGTACTCTGGGTCCAGTTTCAGCGCCATATCCGCATCGGTCATGATGGGGTTGTGGCGAATCGTTGGATCTTCCACATCAACTGGTTTGTCTTCCTCTTTGATGTTCACTGGTTCCCATTGCCAAGCACCTGCGGGGCTCTTCTGTAACCACCAATCGTAGCTAAATAGCAGGTGGAAGAAGCCGTTATCCCATTGTGTTGGGTTTGTCGTCCATGCGCCTTCAATACCACTGGTCACCGTGTCGCGACCAATACCGCGTGACTTGTGGTTGTTCCAACCTAGGCCTTGCTCTTCCAAATCCGCACTTTCTGGATCGGCGCCTAAGTTTGCTGCGTTGCCGTTACCGTGTGCTTTACCAACCGTGTGACCACCCGCCGTCAGCGCGACCGTTTCTTCATCGTTCATCCCCATGCGAGCAAAAGTCACACGCATGTCTTTGGCTGTTTTTAGTGGGTCAGGATTACCATCTACACCTTCAGGGTTAACGTAAATAAGGCCCATCATCACAGCAGCAAGCGGATTTTCTAGGTCGCGCTCACCAGAGTAACGGCTGTTTTCTGCACCAGATGGCGCTAACCATTCTTGCTCTGCACCCCAATAAATGTCTTTTTCTGGATGCCAGATGTCTTCACGACCAAAGGCAAAGCCGAAGGTTTTCAGACCCATTGACTCGTACGCCATGTTACCGGCAAGGATCATCAAATCAGCCCAGCTAATTTTGTTGCCGTACTTTTGCTTAATTGGCCAAAGTAGACGTCGCGCTTTATCTAGGTTGGCGTTATCAGGCCAAGAATTCAGCGGAGCAAAACGTTGGTTACCAGTATCCGCACCACCACGGCCATCACCCACACGATAAGAGCCTGCTGAGTGCCACGCCATACGGATCATCAAACCGCCGTAGTGTCCCCAATCTGCTGGCCACCAATCTTGGCTATCAGTCATCAGCGCCTTGAGATCGCGTTTGAGTGCTTCAACATCCAGTTTTTTGAGCTCTTCACGGTAACTGAAATCGGCACCCATTGGGTTGGATTTACGGTCATGTTGATGAAGGATGTCGAGATTGAGGGCTTTAGGCCACCAAGCGACATTGGATGAATTTGAAGAAGTGGCGCCGCCATGCATTACTGGGCATTGGCCGCTGGTGTGGGTAGGTTTCTGTTCCATTTGTTGCTCCTTGTCGGTCGCATTATTCTAGGTGAGGTCTGCAACGTTGAGTGATGTGGTGACGACTATTTCAGCACCTGTTGACACTAATCTTATGCCTCAAATGGGGGTTTATCTAATTCGTTGTCTCTATTTGATTAATAGGTGAAAACAAGAAAATAGAAGCTCACATCAACCATCTCTAACATACAGATACCCATGTTAAAGTTATGGTTTTACTGAGTGGGAGCGATTAATACTACTGTTTGATCTCGTAAATCGAGACCAGATCACGTTTGCCGTTTTTTGTTCTGTAAAAATAAATGCACCCAATGAATGTGGGTGCATTTACAGGTTAATCGCGATTGATGTTGTATTGATTTGGTGATTATAAAAAACGTTCTGGATAGTCCGAAAAAATGGCGTCTACTTTATCGAGATAGCGAAACTTATCCGGTTGATTGAGGGTGTAACACCAGATTTGATACCCGCCCGTTTTTAAATCGCGAATGTGTTTTTCTGTGATCCAGCGGTAGTTGAGGTTACAGCTGAATGCGTTGACTTCCTTGAGCACTTGGCGGTCTCGTTGAGACAATCGCTCACTGAGCACGCCGAGCTTGTAACCAGGACAGTGCTGATGAAGCTGTAAGATGATGTCGTGACTAAAACTCGAGAGCAGAATTTTATCGGCGGTCAGGGGGCTTCTATCCAAAAGGTTTTTCAGATTCAAAGCCACTTTAGCCACATCGTGGTTGTCGACTTTCACTTCGATATTGAGCCCTAAATCGTATTCAGCAGCGAGTTTGAGTAGGGATTCTAGGGTCATAATCGTCTCGCCAGTAAACTGCTCGTTGAACCATCCCCCAAAATCAAACGCTTGAAGCGCTTTCAAATCATAAGCATCGACACGGCCTTTGCCGTTACTGCAGCGATCGATCGTATGATCGTGGCAGACAACCAACACGTTATCCTTGGTCGGCTGCACATCAATTTCAACCCAGCTCAGGCCAAGGTCAATAGCCGCTTGTACACTCACTTGGGTATTTTCAGGGTAAGAACCAGCCACACCACGGTGGCCGACAATCATTGGAGGCATTGGGTTTCCTTAATTCAATCACACCTCATCGAGAAGGGATGAGCGTAACTTGCTGATCCTGACACAGCTGAAAAAACGCGGGTGTGATTTCATCCACAAAAAGCTGTTCCATTTCAGTTGGTTGATCGTTAAAAACACACTATCGCTGAAAAAGGTTTCAAACACCATCTTAATGGACAAACGACACAGAGAGGGGTTTATTTTCCTCGGTGGCGTAGCGTTACCCACGGATAAGATAAGATAGAAAACCATGAAAATTGTAAGATTTAGCACTAAGTGTCATAACATTATAAATGTGATCTTCATTCATAAAATGTCATTGCTAATATAAGGAATATCTTGAAAATGGTACTGATTCTCGAAGTTGATTCATCAGGAAAAGGAAGCGATGTCACTACTAATTGCTACAGCGATGTTGGTTACGGGGTTACTTGGTTACTTCCTTTCTTGTTCTCTTTCTAAGCGCCGTCATCTCCAAGCTCAACTTCAGCAAGTAAACCAGCAGTTAGACAAAACAGCACATCTTGCTCAACACGCTCAATTAGCGAATCGTCAGTTAATCGAAGTGATAAAAAAAGAGCTTCAAATGCTTACGCCGTACATCGTGCACGTACATGGAAAAGAGATAGAACATCGCATCCGTTCACTGTTGTCGCTTGCCAGCCCAGATCAGGTTCTAGATGGTAGTGAGCTTGATTCATTGATCTTATTACAGCCTTGGTTGAAATCGAAACTTGAAGGCTTTCATCAAACCGAGACTAATCACACCATCATTCACGCGAGAGCAATGCCAGCACTTATTTTGCGAACCAATCGCGAGCTACTAGATTCGGCGTTGGTCAAGTGTTGTGAGTTGTTGACAAAACAAGACCAGCAGCAAACTTATCTTTTGGATGCAGAGTTTGGCGCTCATTTTGAACTGCGCTTGGTTAACGAGTCTCCTGCAACGGGCCCACTTACATCATGTCACGATGTTGAGTACCTTTTTCTTGCCAAACGAGTAACCGAAGCAGGTGGCGAATTCGGGATTATCTGCGATGGCAATGCGATCAGCTCCGCTGTCATCAGGATCCCCGCCAATTTACTGCCACTTGAAGTGACCATGCCGCGTCCTGCGATTCATCAACAAGGTATGGCGGACAAAAGCAAACCACAAATCTTGGTTGTTGAAAGCGACCCAGAAATGCTCGAATGGCTGGAATTTCATCTTTCTCCAGAGTTCAGGATCATTTGGTGCCAGAATTTACAAGGTGCTGAGTATGAGTTGGAGCAGGGCAGTCCAGAACTGATTCTGTGTGATTCTCAGCTCGATGATGGTACGGCGATAGATTGGTTGCAGACGTTGCGACATCGGGAAGAGTGCTCAACGATACCCTTTGTCATTTGCAGTATGAACGCCTGTGAACAAAGTCGCCTAGCGGCATGGCAAGCCAGTGCCGATGATTGCGTGCGGAAAAGTATCGAACCTATGATTTTGATCGCGCGGTTAAACGCCCTCATCGAAAACCGACGCATTATTCAGCAAAGAATGCTTAATTTGGCCCTAAATCGTCATAAAATCACCGAAGAGATTGAACTTGATATGGATATCAAGGTGGAGAACACGGTCGATAACGAGTTTGTTGAGCAGTTGAGATTGGTTTTTGACCGATACCTGACCTCTCACGAGCTGACCGTAGAGTTTATGGCTGAACAGTTCCATATGAGCGTGCGCTCTTACCAGAGACGGATACAAGCAGTGTTTGGTATTTCGTACACACAGTATTTGAAACACGTTCAGTTTGAAATTGCCAAAGAAGCGCTTGCGTCTGGCCTGAGCGTAAAAGAAGCCGCGTTTAACGCAGGTTTTCGCGATCAAGCCTACTTTGGTCGAGCGTTTCGTAAAGAGTTTGGTGTAACTCCAACTCAGTATAAAAAGGCATTAAAATCCTCGTAATCCATAAACCTTGTCACCGCTTTCTCGGTGTTGGTGTGTACAAACAACTCTCAAGCCATGCCTTTTGCGTTGGACGATTACGCTGAGGTTTGCTCCACCCAGTCCTGAACTTTGTTTTTACGTTTATGGCTCAACAGTCGATCCAGAACTTGTTTCATACTTTCTTCTGGACGATGTTGTAGGCAGGCTGAGTGTAGCGAGAGGGCTAAACGGCTTCTCGCTTGACGAATGATCTCTTGTTCAAGATCCTGTGCTTGCTCAAAACTGGTATCCGGTAAGACAATGATAAACAGATCACTCACATAGCGCGTCAGCACTGCATTGACGGGCATGATGGCGCTCAATAAATTCGCAAGTTGCTTAAGGCGCATATCGCCAATCGTATAACCATGAATGGCATTGACCGTTTTAAAACCGATCACGTCGATAACAACCAGAGAAAGAGGTGTCTGCTCGGTGCGTGCTGCGACAATGGTTTGAGGAAGTGTTTGAGTTATCGCTTGTCGGTTGAAGCAACCGGTCAGTTCATCGGTATTGGCCAAAGTAGAAATATGCGTCAGCATCTCTTCTCTTTCCGTCACATCTTGAATAGTGATCACTCTGCCCAGTGTCAGTTCAGGTGTTTTGCCAATTGGGTTTTGCTCAAATTTAAGGTACACACCGTTGTCTAACTTCATCACCCTATCGATGGTTGGCCAATTTGCCCCGATGATGGGGAGAGTTTCGATCGACTTACCGATGATCTTAGCGTCAATATCAGGTAAAAATCGTTGAGCGGCTGGGTTAAAGTCAACCACGCGCTCCTCCTCATCAATCACGATATAGCCGTGCTCGACACCATAAAAAATATGCTCTCTGGCGATGGGGGCGATTTTAATAAAATTATAGCGAAACACGCTGATGGAAAACGTCACCACGCAGAAAATAAAACCGAACGCACTTAAATCGAGGCCAAATGGCGTGGTGCCGCTCAAGGTCCATAGGTAGTTCAGCCAAGTGAGGGTAATACCGGACAGAATCATCACGATCTGCGGACGTAGAGCAGGGTGTGCGCTGACCAAACATTGGAAAAACATCAAAATGGAAGCAATCACTGCGACTTGAATATAAACCGCATAGATCCAATACAGCACGCCGAGCTCATAACTAACGACTGAAAGGCCGTTAATGCGCTCCAGCTCAGTGAACGTAAACCCAGTGTGATGATAGCTATTAGTAAGCTGGCCAATCAGTACCAGGATGCTGAATGTATTCAGTGTCACAATCAGCCACAGCGGTGGTGAGGTTCTATTTTTGTAAGCGTAAGCGAAAAGCAATACGAAAGTGGGAATAAACGCCGCGCCAATAAACTCAATATCCAGCCAGAAATTGGCCGTGTCGAGGTCTTTACTAGTGAGCTCAAAGGCGTAACCAAAGGCTTCAATCGCATACGCGAGCAACTGAGCGACAAACCAAATGGTAACTGGTTGGTAGCGAATTCGCAGTGCCGCGATGGCTAAAAGTAAAGAGAGTGCCGAACACAGCAATAAAAACCAGCTAAAAATCGTTAACTCTGTCCACATTCCTTGTGACTCTTTGTATGCCTGTTGGAAAAACAGCCGCAATAATAGTCTCTTGCGGTCTGATTGCATAGTGGTGATGAATGAAACGTTGATCACGAATAATAAAAACAAATTCGGACTTTGATGCCAATCATTCGGACTTTCGCGCCAAAGGACTGTTTATTCTTCGCTATTGCCATTTAACTGCAGTGAATCTAACAACAAACAGTTTGGCAAAGGAACTTCCTCAATGCGAATGACACCATGGGCTCATTGTCTAATCGCCCTTTCTTTTAGCAGTTTTACTGCGGTTGCCCTAGCAGAAAAACACGGTTCTTTTAGTGAAGTATCGATCGGGTTTGAGCGCATCGGATATAGCGAAGAATTAAACGATGTGGGTGGTTTAGGTAAGCTGTCTCAATCGGTAGCGGTGATGAACCCAGCCATTAGGCAGCTTTCTTATACCGGCATTAACGAGCAATGGGGGCTCTATATCCAAAGCGCCAGTACCTTGACCACAGAGATTGAAACGGAGTACTGGGAAGTCGGTGATTTTGGTCGAGTACAACAAAATGCCTTCAAAACCAAAGCCAATGAGCTGGGGCTAAAACTGAGCTACCACCAAACACCACAACTGCAATGGTTGGTCGGTGGTCGCTTCTACACCAACAGTTTTACCCGCTCTAACTTTAAATTTGTTCAACCCGGTGCCGCCAAATTTGACCAAGCACTGATGGATCTGCCGCGAAATCCAGGCGATGAAGTGCCACGTTTTGTGCTTCCTGGGCAAAACACCACCGACGGCACCACACCTCAAGCCAATAACCCTGACCACCTTGTTCCAGTGATCTCTGTGACGGAAGACCACATGGGCTTGATTGCATTGTTTGGTGTTCGTTACGACAGTCAGTTTGACCACCACAATAAAGGGCCTTGGAGTTGGTTCGTGGAAGCGGAAGCGAACGTTGACCTTTATTCACAAACGCAAAACACCCAGTTTGAAACCACAACACTCAGCGACTACTTCAGTGGCTATGGCCTTAACGCAAAAGCGGGTGTTCGATATCAGTTTCTCGACAATCTTTCCGCGATGGCGACGTTGGACAGCTACGTCAAAACCCGTGAAATGCTCGAAGGAACCTTAGAAAGCGGCCAACGCGTGCGTGTTCCGGAAATTACCTACTCAAATGTCGCTGTCGTCGTGGGATTACAGTGGCGCTATTAATCGATGAACACACTAACAACGAAAAATTTGATTGGCTGAGGATGGCAAATGAACAGAAAACCCAAAATTTGGTTACACAGCATATTGCTCTGTATCACGATGATGCTCACCGCATGTGGTGGTGGAGGTAGCGATGGCGGAGCTGGTGGCAACACGGCGGTACCGGTAACAGAACGAATACAAGCTGTGCAGCACAAAGCCATCAGTGTTCAGTTTGATGCACCAAAGAGAATCAACAGTCAGGGCACTTTAGAGGTGGCGCTGAGCGCATTTAGCCAAGAACAAGGGGGCGTGTCGATTGATTGGACACTGCCTCAAGGCTTCCATGTGCTTGAAGGGGACGATGATGATAGTGATTCGAGCATTGTCAAAATCAAAGCGCCGAAAGTGACGAAAGACAGCGTGTTCCAAATTGCGGTCGACATTACCGACAGCGCCAACAACCTCGCGCGTTATGTGCATGAAATTAAAGTGCTACGTAAAGTCTCGACAGTGACGATTACTGGTATGGTGACAGACAGTGTTATCGCCAATGCCAATGTGACCGCAGTATTAAACGGACAAGCGTTGAATACAGTGCAAGCGGATGCGAATGGCCGGTATGTGCTTGAACTCGATACTGACCAATTGAGTGCATTGTCATTGCCAATTGAGCTGCGAGCCAGCGGCGTTGGGGAGCAAGCATTTGTTGAGTTTCGTTCGATTATCCCATCGTTGACCAGCTTGATTGCACAAAGTGGCCAAACTGAGTCGGAGGCTGTGACCATTGACACTTCGGTGGATTTTGGCGTGAACATCACCAATGTCACCAGTGCAGTCAGCTCGTTGATCGCCTCACAAAACCTGCAAAGCGACCAAGATCTCAATCAAGCGCTGCTTTCTATCGATACCCAAGAGGTGTTACGCCGTGCAACATTGATTAAGCTGGTGGTCGATAAACCTGCCGAGTATCAACTACCCAGCGGCGTTGAGAACACATTGGCGTTTATCAACAACTCCGACGCACTGCAAAGTGTGGAAACCCAAGCCACGCAAAGCAACGATTTTGCACAGGTTCAGCAACAAATTCTTCAAGATACGCTATTGGTCAGCGATAACGCTCAATTGTCCGCTGCCGAATACATCGTGCAACTGGCCGAAGAAGCCTTCGTTTTGCAGCTCAATGCCGATGGCACAGGAAACATCTATTCGTTAACGGGCAGTGAGTTAACCTGGACATACGCTAATCGTCTGCACACCATAACGGTTTCCAACCCGGTGGCGACCTACCGAGATACAGAAGGTTGGCTAAAACGGCTGAAAAAAATCGAGTTGCAAGTGGTGAATCAAAGTAATGGTCGCGCCATGGCGAAGATGACACGAGTGTTTGAACGCATTCACAACGCGTCACTGGAGGGCGAGCTGACCTTAACCCAAGACGCCATGGTGATGGACACGCGTCAAACGGTGATGGTGCCATATCAGGAACTGCTTGGTGATTGGCGAGTTGAAGAAGCCATGCCTGTTGCTGAACCGAACGCACCTTTTACGCTGCGTTTTGCTGAGAACGGCATAGCGCTGGACATCGAGGCGCAAGAGCAATCAACTTGGGCTTTACAAAACCATCGCGTACTGTTCTACGACCAGGACCTAGCAAGCAACGATGAACCGAGCCAAATGTGGTTTACTCGTCACTTATCGCCAGAAGGGCAGAGTGAATACCGTTATCTGGTATTAAACAAAGCACATCAAGAGATCTACTACGGTACCTTTTTCAAAGTAAGCGGGTTACCAGTTGAGCCGCCAATTGCACTCCCATTGTCGCAACAGGCGCAAGTGCAAGATCCGCTGTTAGCGCGTTGTTTGGATGCGACCAACGTCACTCACCCTGAAAACTTGATAGAGCTTTACTGTTTAGACTCTCCGCAAGCGTTCACCAGCTTGCAGGGCTTAGCCAACTTCACCAACTTGCAAACAGTGGTGTTGGCCAATGTTCAACTCGCAGAACTGCAAGCGAATGATTTACCGAGTAATCTACAGTCGCTTTACTTGCCTTCATCCCACATTGATAACTTAGCATTGAATGGCTTAATGCAATTAACCACCCTAGAAGTGACAAACTCATCGCTCAACCAAATGGCGATAGACCAACTTACCCAGCTGAAAAGCCTCAACCTATCGAACAACCAACTCTCGACTCTTGATGTTAGTGCGTTGTACGCCTTAGAAAGTTTAAATGTGACAGAAAATCAACTCACAGAACTTGATATCACCAACCTAACGCAGTTGGTGAGCTTGAGAGCTGGCCGCAATCAGCTCAGCCAACTAAACATGATCAACAACACTCTGCTAAAAGAGGTCGAAGCGTGGGATAACCAACTAACCAGCCTTGACGTGGGGCACCTTGGGTTACTGGAGTACCTCATTGTTGGTGGGAATCAGTTGGTCACATTAAATGTGCAAAACAACATTTATTTGAAAAGTTTGGACGTGGCGACAAATAAACTCGTTCAGGTTGATCTCTCCAAACAGCCTCAGCTCGAGTTTTTGAATGTACTGAGCAATCAACTGACGGTTCTAGACCTAACCAACAATGCTCAGTTGTTATCGCTTTATGCAGATTACAACCAATTAAGCGCCATAGATGTTCGCCATTTAAGTGAGTTAAACATACTGAGTATTACAGGCAATCAACTGACCAGTTTGGATGTCACGGGTAACCTCAAGCTCGAAGAGTTGTGGGTAGGCGGCAATCAACTTACCGCGCTAGATGTCTCTCCACTGACTTTGCTCTACTCGCTGACGGTGTCGTTCAATCAGTTAGGGAACTTGGATCTTACAAACAACACCGAGTTGATTAAGTTGACGGCGGAGTCATGTCAATTGACCACGTTAGATCTTTCTTCTCTGCCCTTACTTCAGGAACTCCGAGTTTCTTATAACCAGCTAACGGCCTTAGACCTCAGTCAGAATCCTAAACTGACTTGGTTGGATACCAATGATAACCAATTAGCCACCATTGATACCGCTCATTTGTCTCAACTACTCTCTCTAAATTTGAGTAACAACAAGCTCACGAGTTTAGATGTGAGTAATAACCTCAAGCTGATTCAAATGGTTGTTGAACACAACCAACTCTCTGCGCTCGATGTTCGTGCGCTAGGATCGTTAAATCATTTGAACGTCTCTACTAACCAGCTTACAAGTTTGGATGTCAGCAACAACAGCCAGCTGCAAATGCTCTATGTAAACGACAATAAGCTAGCCAACGTAGACATAAGTCAGTTGGAAAAATTGACGGACTTCCAGATCCATAACAATGGATTGCTGGCTTTGGATGTCAGCATGAACCCACAGTTGGTCAACTTGCAAACTGTAGGGAACCTGCTGACAGAGTTAGACATTCGTCAACTTGGCCAATTGGAATATCTTGATATAGGGGAGAATCAGATTACGGCTATCGATGTAAGCCAAAACACCTTACTAACCTCGTTGAATGCGTCTATTAACGAGTTGACCACGGTGTTAGGTATTGAAGCGCTAAACAAACAAGCGGCGATTTTCTTAACAGACAACCCGTTAAACCAAACCACAAAGGATTACTTAACCAACTTGCAGCAGCAGGGATACAGCTACCTCTATTTCTAACCTAACCAACCGCCCGCTAATGCTGCGGGCGGATGGCGACTTGCCAAAACATTCGCACTATTGTGCCAATCATTAGGACTATCGTGCCAATTTGCTGAACAGCTATTGATGAAGTTGATAATTTCCAAGGAAAATATTCGCAAAATGCGCGCGACGCTTGCCCGCCGAGAAAAACAATCCTCTTGGCTTCACGAAGTGTGAACGCCCAATTTATGACCGCCCTATGCAGAAAAGGAAAACCTGTGATGCTAAGTAACAACCTCGTCAAATCGCTACTGTTCGCCAGTTTGCTGACCCCCACCTTGTATGGTTGCGGCGGCGGTGAAAGTGGTGGGGATGCGCAAGTAGATAACACACCTCCAGTTGTAACATTAAATGGAAGCAACAATATTGAACTTATTTTAGATACCCCTTATGTAGAGCCAGGAGCGAAGGCTATTGATGAAGTCGACGGGAACATTGAAGTTGTCATTAGTGGGGATGTTGATACTTCAGCTCTTGGAACGTACCTAATAACTTATACTGCGAAAGATGCCGCGGGTAATGAAGTTACTCTGACAAGAGAAATAACGGTTGTCGCTGCACCAGTATCTTCAATTACAAAACTATTTACATCACCATCAAAATATATAGACGTCTTTCCGGGAAAGGCTCGAACAATTGCAGTTACGCCCGAATTTGACGGGGCAGACAAAAACGCCTTTATTCAGTTAGAAAACAACCCAGAGTGGATAACGATTGACGAAAATGCTCTTATTACCATTACCCCCGAGGCTGCGATCGAGGCCACGACAATCTCATTTGATGTTATTGCGACGGTTGAAGGCGAGACGATTAGCAAACGCAAAACCTTAGTTGTTTCGATCTTAAACAAAATTACCTTGGTATCCGGTGTGCTTGGTGCATCAGGTGGAACAATAGAGAACGATTGGAAAGACATCGCGATCTCGGTAGAGGCGAATAAACTTAGCCAAGAGTACAACGTTAGATACGATATTGGTATCGATGTGGATGGCGAAGTCAGCTTTAGCCTAGAGTCTGAGCCTGCTATGCCTGAAGCGGAAATGGCGGCGTTGAATATTATACAACCATCCGTTGAGGAAATCATACATAACTACACCATTGAAGTGCCAACATTTCGAAGCAATCGAGCGATGTTTGCTAAAGAGAACATGATCGCTGCAGATGCATTAGCTATCTATTCCGCGAATGGAGTCGATCAAGCGTGCAAGCCTGGTATAAACAGGAAAGATCTCTCAGCTAACGAGATGGTTTGGGGGCATCGTAGTCCGGAGGACGAAGAGAGTGAAGATAGTCAGGCGGACAAAGAGAGTAAAAAGTTCAATCACCTTGCATTGAGTTATGTTTGGCAAGGTAAGGAAGATTTGTTTGATGAGAGCGGATATGCAGGCGCTTCCGTGCGAGGGATGCATCCAAGACTTCAAAATGGGAAAAAAACTAAGCACGCGAAGGTAAGGTGTGCAAGCGCGCTACGCAGTCCCGTTGCTATTGATAACGAAGAAATAAACGGAAAAATTGCTGTTTTGCTGGTTCACGGCTTTATTAATTCTGGAGAACTTGGTGGTTACAACCAGGAAGAAGATAATGCTGTAGACGGGCTTTATTTCGGCCGTTTCCCTACGATCATAAATGAATGGGACAACGGTAAATATCTTCCATTTGTTTTTCAGTGGCGCACTAATGCGAAGTTTCAAGATGTCGCAACTGAACTAGCAGATGCGGTTAAACTGATTGCAGAAAAAACAGGGCAGAAAGTAAATATTGTTGCTCACTCGTTTGGCGGAATTTTATCTAGAACCTTAGTTCAGGGTTTGGCTACCTCTTATCCCGAACAATATTATGTTGAAGATTATGTTCAAACATTGACAACGGTAGGTACACCTCATTCTGGTGTCTTTGGCAGTGAGAAACTAGTATCGTTTGATGAAGGTGTAGAGCTCGAATTTCCACAAGGGCGTAATGGTGGTCTAGGAGCCCTTATAGAAAATTGCTCTGCCATTACATGCTATCAAGCTGGAGTAGAGGTACAAAAATTTGAGGGCAATGAACTCTATGGAACTGAGAATTCAGAGGGCTACATCAGCTATAAACTCGCACAAACACTGCAATCTTATCCGAATGTGAAAACCCAAGTACTGATTGGGCTAGTACCTAGTAATGTACACTGTGAGGATCGTAAATTTGAACAGTCCGTTTCGAGCAACAGTAGTTGTTCATTGACCTATGATTTATTGCATACAAGCGTCGCCAATCCTGGCATTGGGGATAATTTGATATCGTTGCAAGGTCAGCGTTTCCACCCCGGTTTCTTAACTAGCCCGTTAAAGGCGAATCCGGCACTTCATTATGAAGAACATTTGTTACCTATGAACGTCTCTTCGTTTGATCGTGGTATGGATAATTATTTAATTGATCACTATGAAGAAGAGTGGCTCGATAGTTGGAAAATACCAAAATATGGTGATGCGTCTTTCAAATACTTTAAATCGACGGGACATGGTTTTAAGACGGCACATGGTATTAAGGAGATTCGACATTATAATCAAGATTCTTCAGCAGCTAATTACTATGTGTTTGGTTATAACCATCGAACGAGTGCGTATAAGGAACAGGAAAGATTTACTCCGAATTTCTTACTGAACTCATTAACAGAAATAGTCATGTATATGCCTAGATTGACAGAGGTGGGGCTACATAATTGTCAATCAGCAACCGATTGTAATCATGGTACTTGGCACTATGTGAACGACTTCTTGAAATTAACACCTTCCCAGCCAGCCCCAACCTCAGCCATTATTCAGATTAATGGTACTGTCGTCGTAAGTGAAAATAGCGTAACGAGTCCATTATCTGATGGTGTGGTTTGGGTTTACGCGAATAACAGGCGAGTTGAGAGTTCAGAGGCTGCTACAGATCAAAATGGCCATTTCAATATTGAAGTTGAGTTTTTGCCGAACACCCAATATCACCTTTTAGTGAGGAGTCGTGTAGATGGTGTGTTCAGAATGGCAAAAACGCAAGCTATATCGACAGCTGATACGATTGAAGAATCAAGATTGCAGTTCCCTCTGGTCACTTTGGTTAAAAATAGTTTACCAAGTGAGGCAATGGGTGATCTAACCTTATCGATCAAAGACGCAGCAAACGGTAGACAACTTTCAGGGTTTAGCTATCAAATAAATAATCCGCAAAGAGAAATTGATAGAGGAACGACCGTAAGTGCATCTCATATAGTTACTCAACCGAATGGCGATTATCGCATCACATTTAAGAAAGAAGGTTACAATGATGCGAGAAAAATTTGTACGGTTAGCGCTAATACAAACAATATTTGTGAAGTAAGTATGATCGCAAAATCACATCTTGCTCAAGGAGACTTAAGCGCTATATTGGAATGGAACGTTGACCCAAATGATCTCGATTCGCATCTAATCAAATATGATGCAACTGGAAAACAGCTTTATCATGTTTTTTATAACAATGAAGTTGCAGGTGACGCGAAACTCGATGTTGATGATACAAGTAGCTACGGCCCTGAAACAATTACAATCAACAATATAGAACATGAAGCGTATTACATTTATGCCGTTCATCATTTTTCTGGTAGCGGTTCGATTACTTCAACCTCTCAAGCTAGAGTAAGGTTACAAACTGGTGATGTAGATACTACTTATTATGCGCCTTCAACTGGTGAAGGGAGGTGGTGGAAAGTTTTTGAAATAAAAGATGGTCGAATTATTCCATGTAACTCGGGTTGTATAATTAATGGGGATCTTTTAAGTCAAAGAGCGAGAACTAATCATTCATCTAAACCATCGCATTGGTTAAAGGATATTTCAGAGGACTTAAAAACAAGTAAAACGGTATCTAATTAGATAGTTCACTAGAGTCATGAAGTTTTATGACTCTAGTGTAATTTATTCATGATTTAGTCAGAAAATAATACTATATACCCATCAGCTTGCTTTGATTTCCATTGCTTGTTGTTGAGTTTTATATTTTCAATAGTAACGAATGTTTTTATGTTTTTTACGTTTTAAAATAGCGTGCTTTACTATTTAATTAATGGAGTTGAAATGAAAAAAATAATTACGTTTTTGTCTTTGGTGTTGTTTGCTAACAGTGGTTTAGCTAACACCATGCCAAATGCCGCACCCTCTGCTCTCGATCTCGATAAATTAGAGCAACAAGAGGAGCGTTACCAAGATTTACTTTCGGCAGCAGATAGAAATGACGTCTATGCAGATACTTCACGTTGGAGTTCTTATGTTGTTGGGGGAGGTAGCTTTATATATGCTTTTGCGACATTAGAAGAAACGCGAAGTGGAGAATACACATTTAGTGAAGATGGTCGTATCGCTTTCTATGCGGGGCTCGCGGTTTTTGCAGCTGGCTATCTCGCAGGACAATATTTTGACAATGAAGCTTCTAACTTACGTTCTGAAGCGAGTAATATTTCTCAGGGGTTAAGTTACATTCCTGAAAATAATGAGTTTGTATATACCGTTACTTTTAAGTTTTGAGGTAATTGTCGTGGCTAAGAGAATCAGCTATTTACTGTTATTTTTGCTATTGGGTTGTGCTGGTCAGTTGTCCAATACAGAACACTTGCAGCATGGCTATCAATCCTTGTCTGAAAATAAACTAGATAGTGCTCAAAGCCACTTTGAGCAGTCATTAAAAGGATATGAAGCATCGGGTGTGAGTATCGGACAGTTTTATGCACTGACAGCGCTAGGTGAACTTAAATTGGCCAAAAAAGAGCCGCAATCAGCAATTGAATATTTTAATAATGCATCGGAGTTTGAATCAAAAAACCAGCTCAACTTGGATGTTGCAGTAAAATCGCATCACAAAGCAAAAGAGCGCGAGGCATATTATCAATTATCAAAAGAAAAGAACGATTCAGCCATCTACCATCAATATCTTTCACAACAAGATCCCGGTGAATATTCAAAGTTTTTAATCAATGAGTTGGCTAGGCTGACCAATGCAAAAGATGTAAAGGGCTTGGAGGAATTTTCCGAAGTAACAAAAGGGAGTTATTTCTCTCGGCAAGCACTGTTCTCGGTGCTGGAAATTGAATATGAAAAATTGGATGCTAAAAACATCTCTCAACTGAGACAGTTTATTCAGAAATATAACGACAAAAAAGTAAATACTTTGATTTCTGAACCTAAATTAGTTCGGGAAACAAACTTATACGACTCTCCGCAGTTTACAAATGTTAAGGCTCGTCTTAGCCCTGCGATGCAATTAATGGTGATCGAAAGTAATTCAGATGCCTTATGGGTCACATTAGAGAACCAACAGCATGGTTGGGTAACGAGTAAAGATGTAACGTTGGCGGCCAGCAAAGAGCAACAGAGACGATATCAATCAATTACTGCATCCAGTAGAGAGGCGATTCGCACGCTCTTATATAAAGACGCGATGTATTCTAAAGATACGGCAGTATTAGTCAGTTACTTAGGGCAATACAAAGCGCACAGCTCTGCAGCTGACGTGAAGAATCGACTAGTTGGTCTTTATAGAGAACAGAAAAGTGTGCAAGGTTATCGCAATGCGTTTAAATGGTCTGGTGATTCGAGTGATTTATCTTCCGAGTACGCATTGATCAAAGGTGAAGACGCACTTTTAGAATTTGTAAAGCTCTACTCGCCTGCGGTCGCGTTACCTGTTGTGTATTCGGCAAAGAGTGAACTGATCGGTTTATATCGTTCGAAACAAACGGTGTCGGGTTTCCAAAACGCGTACCTTTGGTCAAAGGAAAATGGCGATTTGAAATCTGAACTGGCCCTATTGACCTCAGAAGAGCAGTTGATTGATTTTTCTAAACGGAATACTAAAAATTCGGAAATTTCAGCCTTGGCCAAGGTGAAATTACTGTCGCTGTACAGAGCGCAGAATACGTATGCATCTTTGAAGAAAGCATACGATTTGTCCGGCGAAAAACAGGACCTCACCAGCATTTCAAAGATACTGACTTCAGAAAACGACTATGAAAAATATCTAAAGGATTTTGCCAAGACGAAATATCAAGACGTATACCAACAGACCAAAGAGATCTATGTTGCTTTGTTAAGAGACAAGGGGCAATTTTTAGCACAATTCCGAGCGTATCAATTAACGTTGTTACCAAGTGATGGTCAAAAGTCACAGCAGTTGGCCAAAACAACGGAACACCATAAGATTTTGGAGGCATTTGCCTTTGAATCAATCAAAAACAAAGAAGGGCTGTTTAGGCTAGAGTTGACAAACTTAGATTCTTCCGTTGATGGCCGAAAAATTGCGCGTTGGGGTTGGGCTTCTCAGTATTCTTACGAAGTTAACGCGACCGCCAGCGTTGGTTACCAATTGATGTTATGGAGCAACGCGCCTTTTGTCCCCCAGTATCATGATTTTAATGTGGTGATTGAGTTTTCATTCAACCTACCACTGGAAAAGGAAGTAAAAGCAAAGCTTACAGGGACTTCAACCTCCAAGCCACGTATTAGTCTGGAACAAACAGTAAGTTCAAGATTGAGCCCAGAAAATTCAACGATTCAGAATACGGTAAGGTTTGGCGCATTTCAGACTGCGTATTTAGATCGCGGAACGCTAGGCGGATACACGATCATTTATCCCGGTGGGGTCGCAAAGATTTCAGCAGAAATTAAATCAGTGTCACTTGTCGCCGCAAAAGAACCGAAAGCCAAAGGTACCCAAAAGCTAGCATTCAGTGCGTTTGCGCAGTTACCACCGGCACCAAGGCAATCAGGAACAATGTACTCGATAGTTACCAAAACAGGCGAGCTTTACAATCAGTTCGTTGGTGAAGATACCAAGCGTATGGAATCGCGGCGCTATGCGAGTACAGATGCAGTAGATACTGCGACAACGGCTGTTGCCACTACGGCTACAGCAGGTGCCGTGGCTAAATCAAACACAGTTGCTACAAATCAACGAGGAGTAAAGCGCGTTGTTTCGAATGGCAAAATAATGGGGGCAGCTTCGTATCGTGTCGAATGTACACAAGGTTCTGACCATATCATTTACTTCTGGGATGGTGAGTGGAACCATGGTTTTTTGGGTCGTATGGGATTAAATAACTTATCTCAAAGTGAGATTGAAAAGTATGTTTGTACAAAACTGTAGCTTTCGGCCAATGATGAATCCTCTGACCATTTACTACCTGACCTCTGATTGTTAGCTTACCGGTATGGGACAGAATTACACGGTACAAAGTAGTGTAGCCATACTCATCACGCAGCCTAAACGCTCCCAGCGCTACCTAGGTTTTACCCTAACCCAGTGGCGCGGGGCGTTTAAGGCGTGGTTGCAGTTGCTGCCATCCCTTACGGTGGCTTGGCTGTTTGCGCTGCTAAGCGTTAGCGACACTTTAAACCAGCAGCCCGCTTGGTTATTTACGGCTTGGGCACAGGCGCTGATGTATTTGGCGATGGCAGCGCTATTTTTACTGCTGTGTTTGCACAGTTATTTATTACGCACGCTGCCTAAGTTTGCGCTGCTCTGCGCCGTGTATCTGTTGGGTGGAGCACTGATGTTATCGCTACCGCCATTTGGCCAAGTGGCGGTGGTGGCGGTGTTTTTCACTTCGTTACTGCTGTATGCGCTGCTGCCGTGGTCGTATTGGTTGCCGCAGGTTAAAGCACTGCGTGAGGTGCATGAGCACGCTATTGAGCTACGCCATACGCTACAGCAGCAACAAACACAGCTGTTGCTAGTGGTGCCGCAACAGGTGCCAGCATTGGCCAGCGCCTTGGCCGCCGATTTGCAGTTGCTTGTTGATACCCTTGGCCCGCAATACATCGATAAAAACCGCACCTTTGCCAGCTATGTTCACGATAGTGTCAATTTTTCTGCCTCGCTCTGGCTAGTGTTGGCGCAAGATGCCGCCGAAGGTGACGCCATTCATCGGCTTTGTCAGCAGTTTATTACCCTCAGTGACGAGCAACGCGCCGAGTATAGCGATGCCACCTACTATAGCGATTATCTGCGCCGCCAACATGCTTATTTTCCGGTGGAACAGCATGATGGTTACCAGCATTTGCTGGCGATTCAAACCGGGTTGTTACTGTGCCAACGCCAAGCCGATGCCACAGCCAGCTTGGCGCTGGACTTCACCCTATACCAGTTACCACTGCTGTGGCGTGAACTGAATATTTTCCCCGAGCGAGAAGGGCTGCCGCAATCGTTGCTGCATAGCCAACAGCGCGTCTTCTATCTACTTCAACGTGATGCTTGCCAGTTGGATGTCGCGCAGCAAAATCGTTGGTTAACATGGCTGCAAAACCTGCCAAAATGCACAACGCTATTTCCATCGTTACTGGCCTCCTTTTGTGAGTACGATGCTCTTTATCCAGCACATCGCGATGCGTTTAGCCCTGCGGGGTTTGCCTATGTGGCAGAGCGCGAGCAGCGTTTCTTAGCCGCCTGTGATGCCATTGCTGCACGGGTTAAATCGCCAGAATTTGTCGTTTGGCACGCTAAACAAGCGCAGCAGTTACTCAAGCAACTAGAGACACCGCTTGTGTTCGCCTTCCACCAGTTCTTGCTCTATACCCCAGAAGCGTTATTGCTGAACTGGTTAAACTTGTTACCACCCCAAGGGCGCGAGCAGTTTTATCAACTGCACCAACAGCGGCTTAATATTGACGCGAGTGCGCTTTTTGAATCGCAACGGCAAAACGCCAATGGTGATGCGTGCGACATGGCGCGAGTGTTGCGTTGGTGGCAGTTTGCGCAGCGCGTGGCTTTTTTCCACGGTGTTGCCGATGTGATGTGGGCCAAAGGCAACTATCTGCAAGATAGTCAGCGTTACGAATACGATACCGAAATGCGCCTAAACAATGCCTTGTTGCTGCCGCTAAGCCAACTGCCCAGTGCTGTGCTGGCGGTTCTGCAAGAACTGATGATGGATGTGCAGTCTCAGCAGTTGCCATTACAGCCGTTTGTTGCGCATTTGCAGACAAAGTTTGGCCCCTTGCTGCGCGTTTTGCCCTGCGAGCATCTGCCATCGCCCATTGCTTGGTTATTGGCACAGCCGAGCGCGCAAGCCAAACAACATAATCAAAGTGAAGAAAACCACGAAAGCGATACTGCGCCCAACTGGGCATCGCGCTTAATCACCACCTTGTGCCGCTATTATCAACATCAGCAAGCAGGGCAGCAGGCGTTGGCGTTCGAGGCATTGCTCGAACTCTTTACCTTGCACCAAACACGCTACCCAATGGCGCAACAAACCAGCGAAGGGTTGTTGCTGCAAATCCTACTTTCACTGCCCCAGCAAGGTTTCACCCCCGAGCAAAACCAACAGGTGCTGAAACAAGTGTGTGAACTGCCCAAAGAGTTGGCCGACAAACTGCCGATAGAACTGTGCCTACGCTGGCGCGAACTGGCACGAGTAACGTTGCAACAACATCAGTTGTTAGAAAAGTTGCCGTTAGAGAAAGACTATCAAGAACATTGGCGAAGGCAGCAAGCAATCATTCATTTTGATGATGCAACGCAGTGATTAACTTTATCAATAGATAGTATGTTAGTGATTATTGAGAGTGATTTATAAATGTGGCTTGGTGCGGGCCGGACAGTGATTGGTTTTTTTGCCTGTGCACACCGCGCCATTTTTGTTGATGGCATCGAACTAGGGGAAATGTAATGAAAACTCGCTTAAACCTACTCAAACCCTATTTGAGCAGTGTGGTGTGCGCTTTGCTGCTGACGGCGTGCGCCAGTTACCCATTGGGCATGAGCGAAGCCCAATGGCTGGCATTAACCCCCGAGCAGCAGTATGACGCGCAGTTAAAACAAGCCGAGTTGGATAGGCAACGTGAAGCGCGCCGTTTAGCAGAGCAACAAGCACGCGAGCAAGCGCTGAAAGAGCAGCAAGCACAGTTGGAGTTGGCGCGTGAAAACGCCAAATATGGCGAGCGCGTGCAATGTGTGCTGCAAAATAGCGAGCTGTACTTTAATAAAAAATGGCGAGCGAGCGAGCCCTTGGCGCTCGATCTCTTGGCGAAGCAACCGGCGCAAGCGGTGAAACAAAGCACGGCTGATGGCCGTTATGGTTTCACCCTCTACGCGCAGTTTGATGGCCAAACCCTCAGCCTGTGCCGCCATGAAAACAGCCGCCGCCAAGAGTGCGCGCTGATGCTCGGCACCTTTAACGACTACCACCGAGGTTTGCGCCAAACCATCCAGCAAGACAACTGGCTGCGCGGTCAACTGCGCTGCCAGTTTGTGCCGAAGGTGTGGTGATAAAGGCAAGGTTAAAGGCAGCATACTGAGGTAAGTGTAAGCAAGTAGGACAGATGATGAACTGGAACCCCGATGATTACTTGGCCGCGTGGTACTTTGCAGCGCGCGCCCATGCTGGGCAAACCTTCAAAGGCCAACGGCCTGATGAGCACTTGCCTTATTGTGTGCATTTAGGCGCGGTGGCAATGGAGGTGATGCATGCACTTAAATCGCGCCCCGATCTTGATGGCCGTTTAGCACTGCAAGTGGCGCTGCTGCATGATGTGATTGAAGATACTTCAACCCGTTATCAGCAAGTGGAAGAAGCGTTTGGGGAGCAAGTGGCGCAAGGCGTGTTGGCGCTGAGCAAAAACAAGCAGGTAGGCGATAAGGCAGCACAAATGGCCGATTCACTGGCGAGGATACAACAGCAGCCAGATGAAATATGGCTGGTGAAGCTGTGCGATCGCATCACCAATTTATCGCCACCGCCACACCACTGGAGCCGTGAAAAAATTGCTGCCTATCGCGATGAAGCGCAGCGTATTTTAGATGCCTTGGGCCGTGCCGATGCAGGCGCTGCGCAGCGATTAAACGCACGCATTGACGATTACGCGGCGTTTTGTTCACCGCAAGCTGAGCAGCAGTAAAAGGAAGGAGTGAAGAGCAGAGTGGCACCCAAGATGGTCAATACTGGTTTCATACGGCATAGCATCAACCTACTCTTATTGCTAGCAATCAGCAGCTCGGCTTATGCCGTGCAAAACAACCTCAAACAGTGGGATAAAAATTCCGCCACTTTTCAAAAGGCCTACACGCTGTTGCAGCAACATGGCGCATCGCTGGATTTCGAGCTATTTGAAAAGCACCCAGCCGAATACCAAGCCTATTTGCTTGGCAGTTACAGTGCTCAAGCGTATGACTATCTGCTGGCGATTGAATGGTTGAAACGCGCCTATGCGGACGTAGAGAAACTGAACGAGTTCACTCAGCAGAGTGTGCTCTATCAGTTAGGGTACAGCTATGCGCAGCTTGGTCAGCTGGCCGAGAGCGAAACTTGGTATCGCCGAGCGATAGCCAAAGGCAGTGCCGATGAGTGTGTTAACTTAGGGGTCATGTTTGAAACAAAAAAGCAGTTTCAACAAGCGGAACAACTCTACTTAAGCTGCTTACCCGATAACGAGAGTGCCTTACTTTAACGCAACATTAAGCCACACATCCTTTAGGGAGTTCTTCTTGATCGAGATACCTATCGCGAATGGCGAGGAACTGTTCCAAGTTGTCGATTAAGGCGCTAACGCATTCTGGGTCAAACAGTCGACCTGTGTTATCTCTTATGTAGTCCATAACCGCATCCACCGACCAGGCGGGCTTATAGGCACGGCGGCTCAAAAGCGCGTCAAACACATCCGCCAGCGTGACAATTCGCGCTTCTAATGGGATGGATTGTTCTGCGAGTTGATCGGGCAACCCTTCACCATTAAAGGCTTCATGATGGTGACGAACAATGTGTTTGATGAAAGCCACTTCGTCATCGGAAACCAGTTCTGCGTTGGCCAAGCGAATGACCTCCTCAATCATCTCTTCCCCATAGATAGTGTGCATATTCATGATCTGGCGTTCTTCAGCAGTAAAGCGTTTATCGCTAAAGAGAATGTGATCGGGAATTTTATACTTACCAATATCGTGAAACGGCGCGTAGAGGCGAATGCGATGGATAAATTGGTGGGTAATTTCGGGTTTTTGATTGGCCAATAATCGGGCCAGCAATTCACTGATCTTGCCCATGCGAATGAGGTGCTCTTTGGTTTCGGGGTCGCGAGCATGGCCCATGTTCAGCGCAACAGAGAGTGCCGATTGAAAGTGCTTTTGGTTTTCATGTAAATGAATAAACAGGTGCGCGACAAGATTGGACAGAAAGGCAAAATCTTTCTGGATGTTGTCATCTGAAAAGAAGCTCGATACCGCTGCGTTGTAAAAGATAAAGCCGAGAGTTTTATTGCGATAATTCAGTGGGACGGTGTAGCTGCTGCGGTGGCCGAGACCAAGCAAACGAGAAACGCGTTCGGTTTGCACCATGGTGCTTAGATTATCCACAATGCGAATGCTGTTGCTATAGGCAAGACCAGTAAGGGCAGAGTCTATGCGCAACTCATGATCGACATAATCCAATTGCTGGGACGTTTGCTTAGAGAGCAGGCGATCCTGCACATAATAGTTGGAGGCTTTTTTGTCACCAAGGAGTGCCACAGAAAAACGGCTGAATGTGGGATAGCACTCGACGCAATGCTGGAATAGCTCATCGAGTATGGCAACGATCTCTTTATCTTGGGCAGCGATGTTGTTCATCGCGAGATAATCTAACATGGGGCCTCTGTTCCTATTAGAGGCTTTTCCGAACAAAATGGAACCTGCCTCGCAACTAATGGCTAAAAATGTATCAAAAATGCTACATGTTATTAACACTCAACGTCGCGAATTTAGAATTTCATCATGAAAAATGTGGTTAATTTGAGCAGGGATTCAAAACGATGTGCGTTTATGCACAGTTTCTTTTAAATCAGGATATTAGAAAAAGCACCATCAAAGATGGTGCTTTAAGTAAACGGGAAGATTACGTGGATGGCTTACTGAACCCTAAATCGGCCTACCACGTCAGTTAAGGCATGAGAGGTGTTTTGCAACTCATCGCTGACCGAGGTCACTTGCGCCGCGTTGTTGTTGAGCTCGCGCACCATCTCTTGAATTGCCGCCATGTTTTTGCTCACTTCTTGCGTCACTTGGCGCTGTTCCATCGCTGAGGTTGCCATCAAGGTGTTGAGATTGTTGATTTCTGCAACCGAATCGGTGACCACATTGAGCGAATCCATCACTTGGTTGGTGCGCTCAGCTGTCTCTTCACATCGGTTTCGAGTTGAATCCATCTCTTTCACCACGTTTTCGGTGGTGGTTTTCAGCTTGGCCAGCATCTCGTTGATCTGGGTGGTGCTTTGTTGAGTGCGCGAGGCGAGGGCTCGTACTTCATCGGCAACCACCGCGAAACCACGTCCTTGCTCACCAGCTCGAGCGGCTTCAATCGCGGCATTCAGCGCCAAAAGATTGGTTTGCTCCGCAATCGCGCCAATCACTTCCAACACAGAGGTAATCTGCTTGGTATCGTCATTCATGCGAGAGATGGTGTGCGACATGGATGATACTTGAGTCACCAGCCCACTCACACTGTTTACGGCACTGGTAACAGTTTGCTTAGACTCGTCAGCGTAACGATTGGTGCGTTCGGTTAGTAGCGCAGCATCATCGGCACTTTGCGCAATCGAGTTGGCGCTGGCGCTCATCTCTTCAATGGCGGTGATCGCTTGTTCGGTTTCTTGCGTGTGCTGGTTGAGCGTGCGCAGGTTTGAGCGAGATTGCGAGCTTAACCCGACCACGGCTTGGTCGATCTCTTTCGAGGAGTCGGCCACTTCGATAAACATCTGCTGTAGTTTTTCTATAAACAGGTTGATAGAGTGTGATATTTGGCCAATTTCATCTTTCGATTCAATCGCTAAACGCTGGGTTAGATCGCCGTTACCTTGCGAGAGGTCGGCCACCACGCTGTTCAAGCGGCTAAGTGGTTTAAAAGAAACATGCAGAAGAATCACGCTAGTGACAATGATAATCGCAGCGCACACCAGCAGCGCTAATGTAATCATCCAGTTGAGTTGGTCGGTGTTGGATTGGATATTATCCATATCGATGTAACCGACAAGCTCCCAACGTTGCCCGGCAAACTCGACAGAACGAGAAATCGGCGTGAGGTTGTTACCTTGCTTGTTAGTGAAAATCACGGTGCCATTTGCGGAAAGTTCTGCATAACTGCCATCGGCTGCATACTCTTCCACCACTTGGCGAAATTGGCCAAGATTCACAACAAAAAAGTCCACCGAGTCATCAATACGTTTCAACGAAAACGTAATCGAAGGCTCGCCATTGACCATAGTCACAGGGCTAACAATGGTGGTGTCGCCATGCGTCTCCGCAATCTCAATGTAACGCTGTGCTTCCTCTTCACCCATATTTCCACTGTCGTCAAAGGCATAGCCGTTGACGATTTTAATGATCTTATCGAAACCAGAGCTCTCTTTAGTGTCACTGATGTCCATCATGCTGAAGTTCAGGCTATTGGCGAGGGCGAGTCGGTTATTGAGCTCGTTCTCGAGCTTACGCTGAATCAGGTCTACATTGTGGGTAATGTTTTGACTGTCGGTTTTTTGAATGTAGTGGCTGATAAAATAGTTAACACTAAAGTAAGAAGTGATGATGGTGAGCGAGATAATGGCAATAATCAGCGCAATTATCTTGTTCTTAAAAGAAAGCGGAGTCATAACACTTTACATCCTTAAAAGTGACGAATGAAAACGCAGCATTCCTACCGCGCCGTACAGCTGTTCAATTTAACAATTGGCTCAATATTAAGTGAGCTGTGCCGTTGTTGCAAACAAGTTGCATTCGTTTGCAGAGATAACTTGGAGCTGCACAATAAGTTAGGTGTAGATTTTTACAAAGAAGTAACCCGTAATGGCAAAAGAAGTGACAGTCACAAAGCGATGAACCCAGATTTTATTCACGCCTCTTACCACGACGGCAGCGATATATCCGCCAGTGATGCTGCCCAACATCACAACAAAACCGTTCCACCAATCGATTAAACCATCGAAGGTGAAGATGATCACGGCGACCAATGAAACGCTGGTAGAAATCAACAGCTTTAACCCGTTCATCGTGATGATGTCTCGATGACCAGAAAGGGTAAGGTAGCTCAGCGTCACAATGCCTAATCCCGCATTAAAGAAACCACCATAAGCAGACACTAGGATCAAAAACAGCGCTGGTAGGCAGAGCAGAATTGGATGAGGCTTGTTGCGCTTGCTTTTGCTTAACCGTTGATTGATGGCACCGCCAAACACAAACAGCAGGGTCGCAAAGAGCAAGAGCCAAGGGATGGCGGTCAAGAAATCGGCTTCATTGGTGTTCAAGAGAAGAAAAGCCCCCAACATACCACCGATCAGGCTAAAAACGATGGTTTTGGGTACGATCTTCTTTTGTTCATAGAGCTCACGACGATAACCCCATGCGCCGCTAATGTAACCCGCACAACTGGCAAAAGTATTGGTGGCATTGGCGACAACCGGTGGAATGCCGATCGCCATCAGTGCAGGGAAGGTGATAAAGCTGCCCCCTCCGGCGATGGAATTAAGCATTCCGCCGAAGACTCCAGCAAAGAACAGCAATGCAAAATCCATTTGATGTGGTTCGTCCTTTTTGGCGTCGAGTGACGCTGAGATTGATGATGATGCGTGCGCTTGGCCAGTTACAGATGGCTCACGCCTGAACGCTATCCTCAAGTTAACAATTTGGTTACATGACAAACAGTAAATTTGTGAAAAACAGTGATCTCGGCAGGCGATTTCGCTCACATTGTCTTATTCTTTTATGGGTTAGGGTGCATATGGAAGCGATGCGATGAAAATAATAGGGTCAGTTGGCGTGATAGCGCTATGTATGCCAATGATGGCACAAGCCATTGTGGGTGGTTCAAGTTCGGCGGAGAGCTTTGTGGTAAGTGTGGACGCCAGCTCATTTGCAGAGCAGTCCAGATGTGGCGGCACCATCGTTAACTCTCGGTGGATCTTAACCGCTGCGCACTGTTTGATTAAATCGAGTTCGACCCAAGAAACGTCAACGGGGAACCCGGAATCATTTACCAACTATGACATTGTGGCGTTAAAAGAAGTGTCGGTCAGAGCGGGTATTCTCGATCTGTTTCAATCACAAGTGGAACACATTTACGATGTCTCCCATGTGGTGATCCATCCCGATTACATGCCTTTAAGAACTACCAAGCAAACCGAGCAAGGAGAGGAGCTGGTCAGTACGGCTTATCAGAATGACCTAGCGCTTATTAGAGTGAAACGGGACTTACCAGCCACACCCGTTACCTTAATTAACACCACCAGTTATCAAGAATTTTTGACGGATGTGGCGATCTGGGACGATGCCACACGAGAGGAAAATGCGCGGGTCTTGGGCTGGGGGGAGGACGTTCCCAATTCGCCGAATGTTGACACGCCACCACCCATTCCTGAGGAGATCCTACTGAAGCAGGCCGATATCGCCATGGTTCCAATTGCAGAATGTTTCGATATGTTGGAGCAAACCAACACGCTGCCGCTCTATATCGCCTCTTCCGCCGATGTGACCAAACTGTGTACCTTGCCAAAGAAGCTAATTCATATAAAAAACGAAACTTACGGTCACGGTGCTTGTTTGGGGGATTCCGGTGGTCCGCTAGTGTGGACTGATGGTGTTGGAAATCAATTTCAAGTGGGTATTATCAGTGCATCACCTTTGATCAATACCGTTTGTAGCTCTGTCACTTACCCCACTTGGTATACCAATGTGGTGACTTATCTCGATTGGATTCGTTCTTACACCGATGCAGCGAATCCACCCACACAGCAGATTACCAAACCAATGTTTATGACCAGTGCGACCACAGAAACACCGAGCGAGGGCACTCAGCCAAGTGGGCAATGCAACAGCAATACATCCGCCAGTGTCGGTGGTGGAGAGGTCGCTTTGGGCTGTGCGGACAGTGAAAGCAGTGGCTCTTTGGGCTGGTTGAGTCTGTTGAGCTTGCTTTTTCTTTACTCAGGAAGAAAAAACCGCCTCGGTTGAGGCGGTAAAGCGTAGTGCAATATGGAGATGGTTATTGTTATTTGGTTGCTTGGGGCACGTTCGACTTTGCCGTGTTGGGCTTGATTTTCTGGTAGATCGCACCTAATAGCGGGCTGCTAACCATCAAAATCGCAATCACGGTGAAGGCCAGTGTCAACGGACGTTCCCACAAGAAGCTGATCTGTCCATCCGAAATCATCAGCGCGCGGCGTAAGTTTTCTTCCATCAAGCCACCCAAAATAAAGCCAAGCAGCAGAGGGGCGAGTGGGAAGTTGGCAAGACGAAGCGCAATCGCTCCCATCGCCACCAGCAGCATCACAAACACATCCATGGTGTTAAATGACACCAAATAAACGCCAGTGATGGAGAAGAACAAGATCATCGGTAGCAGTACGGTTCTTGGTACTGCCAGCAGGCGCGAGATGTACGGGATCAGCGGTAAGTTCAGGATCAGCAGTACGATGTTGCCGACGTACATGGAGATGATCACCGACCAAAACACATCCGGATGGTCAACAAACAAACGAGGACCCGGTTGAATACCATAAGCGATCAACGCGCCAAGCATGATGGCCGTGGTGCCTGAGCCCGGAATACCGAGCGTTAGCAGTGGCACAAATGAACCGCTTGAGGCTGCGTTGTTGGCCGACTCAGGCGCGACAAGGCCACGGATGCTGCCTTTACCAAACTCTTCGCGTTTCTCTTTCGGCGCCAGATTACGCTCCATGCCGTAGCTGAGGAAAGCCGCGATTGTGGCCCCCGCGCCCGGTAGAACACCGGTAAAAAAGCCCAGAATAGAAGAACGAATGGAGACGGGAGCCGCTTCTTTGATCTCTTCACGAGTCACTTTCATCGAGCCAATGTTGCTCATGCGCTCTTGCTCTTCGGCGCTGTTGTCCTGATCAGGCTTGAGAATGCCCATCAATGTTTCGCCCAAAGCGAAGGTCGCCATCGCCAATAGCAAGAAGCTGAAACCATCCATTAAATCAGTCAGGCCGAACGTAAATCGTTCGACACCAACGCCTTTATCAATACCGACGGTTGAGAGCATCAAGCCAAGAATGGTCATCATCCATGCTTTGATCACTTGCCCTTTACCCGCAAAAGCCGCTACCGCAGAAAGCCCAACCAGCATCAGCGCGAAATAGTCTGAGGATTGGAAACTGAGTGACACGGTGGCCAGTGCAGGTGCCGCCACTAACAGCATGATGGCCGATAGCGTACCACCAGTAAACGAGGCGTAAGCGGCCAAAGCGAGCGCTTTACCCGCTTGGCCTTTTTGCGCCATTGGGTAGCCATCAAACGCGGTGACTACGGTTGAAGAACAGCCCGGAGCGTTGATCAAAATAGAAGAGGTTGAGCCGCCAAAAATTGCGCCATAGTAAACACCCGCCATCAAAATCATGCCCGAAGAGGGCTCTAGGCCGTAGGTGATTGGGATCATCAGCGCAATGGCCGAGATTGGGCCTAAACCCGGTAACATGCCGATAAAGGTACCGACAAAACAACCAATGATCACCATCATCAGGTTCATTGGCATCACTGCGGTCGATAGACCTTGTAAAATTCCGTCTAACATAAAATCAGTTCCTTATGCCAATTACCAAAGGGTAAAAATCAGGCCCGGTTCGAGGTAAACATCCAACCCCTTGGTGAGCAGTAGATAGAACGCCAATACGAATGGGAAAGAAGCACCAAACAAGACGCTTTTGCGTCGTTCGCCAAGTAGGTAGAACCCCGCCAACAGGAAAAATCCGGTGGCTAAGACGAAGCCAAGATAGGTCAAGCCGAGGCCATACAGTGCCATCAGCACCAAAAAAGCGATCAACAGCTTCCAGTCAAACTTAGTTACAGCACCACTTTTGTTATCGGGTTGCCCAGTGACGAGCAGCAATAGAGACAACACAATGCCGATGCCGGTGAGAATAAAGGGCAAAGTACGCGCGTTGAACGGTTCGTACTCATCGCCGGGAAACATAGGAATTTGATAGGTTTGATAGCCATAACCCAAACTGAGTAAAAGGAAAATCAGCGCGCCGACACGGTCGCGACTAAGGAGAAACTCTGTTGAGAGCAGCTTATTGCTTTTAAACGAACTGGTTGGTAAATCCGACATATCCAACTCCAATCATTGAGGCAAAGAAAAAGAGAAAAAAGCCGTTATTGAAGCGTCAATGAAAAGAGGGTCATCAACAAGGCGTGCTACTCGTGATAACAGGGACACAGTAGCAAGCAGGACTTTCAATCAACAAAGGAGTAGTGTTACTGCTCATGGCAGTACTTCAACAACGGCGAAATCGGTGTGGGGCAGTTTCGTTTCTACGATGACCACCCCAACAAAGTCATTGAGACATTACTTGAGGAAGCCGAGCTCACGCATCAGGTCACCCATCTGCTTTTCTTGCTCTTCTAGGAAGGCGTAGAACTCTTTATCGGCTTTGTAGTTGTCGATCCAACCATTACGGTCACGAACCACTTTCCACTCATCGGTGTTGTACATCTTGGTTAGAGCCGCGTTCCATTCGTTGATCTTCTCTTGGCTCGCCCCCGGTGCGGCAAAGAAACCACGCCAGTTAGCAAAGACGGTTGGGTTGCCGTATTCGGTTAGGGTAGGAATGTTTGGCGCTGCTTCGAGACGTTTTGGTGCCGTGATTGCCAATACTTTTACTTGACCCGCTTTCGACATCTCAAGCACTTCACCTAGGCCAGTAGAAAGCAACTGAGTTTCGCCAGAAAGCAGCGCAGCCATGGCTTTACCGCCTGCATCATAAGCGATGTAGCGAACTTGTTTGGCGTCAAAGCCTTGTCCTTTAAATGCGGCAGCGGCAACGAGGTGATCCATAGAACCACGCGCAGATCCACCAGCGATTTTCACTTTAAGTGGGTTCTCAGCGAAGTCTTTGGTGACCTCTTCCCAACTGTTGTATTTCGAGTCTCCTGCAACCACGATGGCACCGTAATCAGCCACGGTAGCTGCGACTGGTGTTAAATCGCGGAAGGATTGTGGGAAAACACCGCTTAGTGAACGCACAACGATCGGTGTTGAGTTGATCATCAACGTGTCTTCTTGACGTTTTGCCGTCTCGATCAGGTGTGCAATGGCTTTACCACCGCCACCACCAGATAGGTTTTGGTAAGAGACATTCTCCACCAAGTTGGTTTTTTGTAGAACATCACCCGTACCACGGGCGGTCATGTCCCAGCCACCACCGGCACCCCCAGGGATGAGAAAGTGGATTTTTTCGATCTCTGCCGCGAAAGCGTTAAAAGAAAAAGAGGCGGCGATGATCGATGCGGCCAGTGTAGGTTTGAGTGCCTTAAACATGTTTCACGTTCCTTATGTCGGCGCTTCGGTGATGAAGCGAACTTATTGTTATCTGTGGTTCTTGTTATCAGTGGTTCCTCACTCGCAGTGGCGAGTTAGGAATGATGAAAGGTTAAAAAGGTGTTAACGAATTGTCTCTAATAGGCAGTTAAAAAAAATAACGGTCATAAAGTCGATTTTGTTCATAAAGTTCACGAAACGACGATAGAGATGGGGAAAAGGGGATACACGGAAGGTATACCTTAGTCTAAATTGTCGACAATTTACTTGATTGTCGACAATTTGATCGACTATTTTATATTCAGAGACAGACATTGTTGACAGATTGCAGTCAGGAAACGTATTTGAATATGAATGTAGACACCAAAGCCATTGGCAAACTTGCGGGCAGCGACAAGGAAAACACCAAATCCGAATCGCTGACCGAATCCTTGGTTGAAGCGATTGTGAATGGACAAATCGCACCGGGAAGCAAAATCTCGGAACCCGAGTTAGCCAAGCATTATCATGTGAGCCGAGGCCCACTGCGTGAGGCGATGATGCGACTAGAAGGGCTTGGCTTGATCGAACGTGTTCCTCATGTTGGGGCGCGTGTGATTACTCTTTCACCTGAAAAATTGGTGGAGCTGTATGCGGTGCGTGAAGCACTAGAAGGCATGGCCGCAAGGCTTGCCGCTCGCTACATCAGCCAAGAAGAGCTGTTGAGCCTTGAACTGCTATTGTCGACACATTCGAAACACATTGATGAAGTAGAAGGTTCCTCTTACTTCCATCAACACGGTGATTTCGACTTTCACTACCGCATCATCAAAGCCAGTCGCAACCGCGAATTGATCGCGCTGCTGTGTGACGAGCTGTATCACTTACTGCGCATGTATCGCTATCAATCACCGCGTGCCCAATCACGACCCAAAGAAGCGTTGGAAGAACACAAATTCATTCTGCAAGCGATTCGCAATCGAGATGAAGAGTTGTCGGAAATGTTGATGAGAAGACACATCTCCGGCAGCCGAAAATTAATCGAACAACAGATCCTAAAGGATTAGAGGAAACGTGTTATGAGCTTAACTCCGGGGGCGAAGTTCAGACTCGCCGTACAACAAAACGATCCGCTGCAAATCGTCGGCACCATCAACCCTTATTGCGCCATGATGGCCAAACGCCTCGGCCATCAAGCCATTTACCTTTCTGGTGGCGGTATCGCTAATGCGTCTTACGGCTTGCCGGACTTAGGCATCACCACACTTAACGACGTGCTGGTGGACGTAGAGCGCATCACCAACGCCTGTGATTTGCCTCTGCTGGTGGACATTGATACCGGTTTTGGCGGCGCATTTAACATTGCGCGCACCATCAAAGCGATGGAAAAAGCCGGCGCAGCCGCGGTTCACATGGAAGATCAAGTGGCGCAAAAACGTTGTGGTCACCGTCCAAATAAAGCGATTGTTTCTCAGCAAGAAATGGTCGATCGCGTTAAAGCGGCGGTGGATGCACGAGTCGATGACAACTTTGTGATTATGGCGCGTACCGATGCGCTGGCGGTGGAAGGGATTGATAGCGCAATTGAGCGTGCGATTGCCTGTGTAGAAGCGGGTGCAGACATGATTTTCCCCGAAGCAATGAACAAACTTGAGCAGTATCAGCAATTTTCTGCTGCTTTGGCGCAAGCTACGGGCAAGCACGTGCCGATATTGGCTAACATCACCGAATTTGGTCAAACGCCTTTGTATGGCTGTGAAGAATTGGCCAAATCCAACGTGGATATGGTGCTGTATCCGTTGAGTGCTTTCCGTGCGATGAACAAAGCGGCGGAAATGGTCTATCGCCACTTATTGGAAGTGGGCAATCAAGAGGCGTTAATCGACTCAATGCAGACGCGTAAAGAGCTCTATGACTATCTCAACTATCACGCGTACGAAGACAAGCTCGATCAGCTGTTTTCAGAAGGAAAATAATCCCAACGCGCTTTTTAGATGAGAGCAAAGTAGGGAAGCCCAAGATAAGAAAAACAAAAAACGGAAGTTCAAGAAGAATACCGTCGGAATTAACTTAATCCAATAACGTGAAACCGTCTGATGATAAACGCTCCGCTAGAAAGCAAAGTCAGACAGAAAAGGAGTTCAAAATGCCTAGTTCTTTAACGAAGAAAGGTGAGTTAGGTGGCGCGGGCCTACGTGGTCAAAGCGCTGGAAGCACCGCTTTATGTACTGTCGGTAAAACGGGGACAGGGTTAACCTATCGTGGTTATGACATCACTGACTTAGCCAACCATGCACAATTTGAAGAAGTGGCGCACTTGCTGTTACGCGGTCACTTGCCAACGCAGCAAGAGTTGGATGCTTACAAAACTCGCCTGATCGGCCTGCGTGGCTTACCGGCAGAGTTGAAGCAAGCGTTGGAGCTGATCCCGGCGTCTGCGCATCCGATGGATGTGATGCGTACAGGCTGCTCTGTGCTGGGGAACTTAGAACAAGAAACCGATTTTTCGCAGCAGCTTGACGCGACAGAGCGCATGTTGGCGCTGTTCCCTGCGATCATTTGTTACTGGTATCGCTTTAGCCACGATGGCGTGCGCATCGATACGCAAGACCAATCGCAAGATTGCATCGGTGGTTACTTCCTCAAAATGCTCACGGGCAAAGAGCCCAGTGAACTGCATAAACAGGTGATGCATTGTTCGCTGATTTTGTATGCAGAGCACGAGTTTAATGCCTCTACCTTTGCCGCTCGAGTCTGTGCCTCAACGCTGTCTGATATTCATTCTTGTGTGACTGCGGCGATTGGCACTTTGCGTGGCCCTTTGCATGGTGGTGCTAACGAGGCAGCGATGGAGATGATCGAAAACTGGCAAACACCAGAAGAGGCGGAAAGCAACATCCTGCGCATGTTGGCCAACAAAGAGAAAATCATGGGCTTTGGTCATGCGATTTATCGCGAAAGCGACCCACGTAATGCTCTGATCAAACGTTGGTCAAAAGCCTTGTCAGAAGCGGTGGGCGATACCCATCTTTACGCCGTCTCAGAACGTGTGGAAGCGGTGATGAAACGCGAGAAAGATCTGTTTTGTAACGCCGATTTCTTCCATGCCTCGGCCTATCACTTCATGGACATTCCCACCAAGCTGTTTACGCCGATTTTCGTCATGAGTCGCTTAACAGGCTGGACGGCGCATGTGTTTGAACAGCGCGCCAATAACCGAATTATTCGTCCAAGTGCTGACTATATTGGCCCAGATCACCAAGATTGGGTGCCGATTGAACAGCGCTAGCGCCTAGAGATTGACCTCTCCTCGTCGCGAGGGGAGGTTTCCGCCCTTTTGCATGGGAAGCAAGTCCATGAGCAATAAAAACAATACCTTATATCGCAAACCTCTACCGGGCAGTTCGCTGGATTACTTTGATGCGCGTGAAGCGGTCGAGGCGATATCTCCAGGCGCGTACGCGCGTTTGCCATACACTTCGCGCGTATTGGCAGAACAACTGGTGCGCCGCTGTGAACCTAGCACGCTCACCGACAGCCTGAAACAGTTGATTGAACGACGTCGCGATCTTGATTTTCCTTGGTATCCAGCACGCGTGGTTTGCCACGATATTTTGGGCCAAACCGCATTAGTCGACCTTGCCGGTCTGCGTGACGCGATCGCCGAGCAAGGTGGTAATCCAGCGAACGTCAATCCTGTGGTGGAAACCCAACTGATTGTCGATCACTCGTTGGCGGTGGAATATGGCGGTTTTGACTCAGAGGCGTTTGAGAAAAATCGCGCCATCGAGGAGCGTCGTAACGAAGACCGATTCCACTTCATCGAGTGGTGTAAAACCGCGTTTGAAAACGTCAGTGTGATTCCGGCGGGTAACGGCATCATGCACCAAATCAATTTGGAAAAAATGTCGCCAGTGGTGCAGGTAAAAGAGGGCATCGCCTTTCCTGATACCTGTGTTGGTACCGACAGCCATACGCCACATGTCGATGCCCTTGGCGTGATTGCCATTGGCGTCGGTGGCTTAGAAGCGGAAACCGTGATGCTCGGCCGCCCGTCAATGATGCGTTTGCCCGACATCGTTGGCGTGAAGCTGGTAGGTCAGCGTCAACCGGGCATTACCGCCACCGATATTGTGTTAGCCATTACTGAATTTCTGCGTCAAGAACGGGTGGTTTCCGCTTATCTTGAATTCTTTGGCGAAGGGGCGAAAGCACTGACGATTGGCGATCGCGCGACCATTTCTAACATGACGCCGGAATATGGCGCCACCGCGGGCATGTTCTACATCGACGAGCAGACAATCAACTACCTACGCTTAACAGGGCGCGAGCCAGAGCAAGTGGCTTTGGTGGAAAACTACGCCAAACACACCGGATTATGGGCCGACGATTTGCATCAGGTCGATTATGAGCGTGTGCTGGAGTTTGACTTGTCTCAGGTCACGCGCAATCTTGCTGGGCCGTCTAACCCTCATCGCCGTTTGCCCACCTCTGAATTGGCCAGCCGTGGCATTGCCGGGCAGTACCAAGAAAAAGAAGGTCAACTGCCAGATGGCGCAGTGATCATTGCCGCCATTACCTCGTGCACCAACACCAGTAACCCTCGCAATGTTGTCGCGGCAGGGTTGTTGGCGAAGAAAGCCAACCAGTTGGGTCTCATCCGTAAACCTTGGGTGAAATCCTCCTTTGCACCCGGCTCAAAAGTGGCCAAGCTTTATCTTGAAGAAGCGGGGTTATTGCCCGAGCTCGAAAAGCTCGGATTTGGCATCGTCGCGTATGCTTGTACCACCTGTAATGGCATGAGTGGCACGCTTGACCCTAAGATTCAGCAAGAGATCATCGACCGCGATCTCTACGCGACCGCGGTGTTGTCGGGTAACCGCAACTTTGACGGCCGTATTCACCCCTATGCCAAACAAGCGTTTCTCGCCTCTCCGCCTTTGGTGGTGGCGTATGCAATTGCTGGCACGATGCGTTTTGATATTGAGCGTGATGTGCTGGGGATGGATAGCAGCGGCAAAGCGATTTATCTGCGCGATATTTGGCCAAGCGACGAAGAGATCGACGCGGTCGTGGGTAGCTCAGTGAAGCCTGAACAGTTCCGCCAAGTCTACATTCAAATGTTCAAACTGGATGAAAGTGAACGTAGTGAATCGCCGCTTTACGATTGGCGTCCGATGAGCACTTATATTCGCCGGCCACCTTATTGGGAGGGCGCACTCGCTGGTGAGCGTACGCTTTCAGGCATGCGGCCTTTGGCCATTTTGGGGGACAACATCACTACCGATCACCTTTCGCCATCGAATGCGATTTTGGCCAGCTCTGCGGCGGGCGAATACTTGGCAAAAATGGGCGTGCCAGAGGAGGACTTTAACTCCTACGCGACCCATCGTGGTGATCACTTAACCGCGCAGCGTGCAACGTTCGCTAACCCGAAACTGTTTAATGAAATGGTGAAAGAAAAGGGCCAAGTGGTGCAAGGATCGCTCGCTCGAGTGGAGCCTGAGGGGAAAGTCACTCGCATGTGGGAAGCGATTGAAACCTACATGCAGCGCAAGCAGCCATTGATCATTGTCGCAGGGGCGGATTACGGACAAGGCTCCTCTCGCGATTGGGCGGCAAAAGGGGTTCGACTTGCTGGGGTAGAAGCCATTGTTGCGGAAGGCTTTGAGCGCATTCACCGTACTAACCTCGTCGGTATGGGCGTATTGCCGCTGCAATTTAAAGCAGGTGTGAATCGTAACAGCCTGCAATTGGATGGCACCGAGCTCTATGACGTGATGGGGGAAATCAAACCCGGAGCCGACCTCGCACTGGTTATCACTCGTACCAATGGGGAAAAAATCGATGTCGCGGTGACGTGTCGTCTTGATACCGAAGATGAAGTGCATGTCTATCAAGCTGGCGGCGTGTTACAGCGATTCGCGCAAGATTTTCTCTCCGAGCAAGGAGCGTAACGATGAAACCTTCTACACAAT
The DNA here is from genome assembly GCF_021852965.1 of Vibrio floridensis. Lineage (NCBI taxonomy): Bacteria > Pseudomonadati > Pseudomonadota > Gammaproteobacteria > Vibrionales > Vibrionaceae > Vibrio > Vibrio floridensis. Next base: position 440,905 of record NZ_JAKGCY010000002.1, read on the forward strand.
CCTCTACGCGTAGCTCTGCACGGCGCGATACGCGGATGAGCCAAATGAAAGTGCCTGCCACGTATATGCGAGGCGGCACCAGCAAGGGGGTGTTTTTCAACCTTGCGGATTTACCGCCAGAGGCACAAGTTGCCGGGGAAAAACGTGACCAACTGCTGCTGCGCGTGATCGGCAGCCCAGATCCTTACGGCAAACAGATTGACGGCATGGGCGGGGCGACATCCAGCACCAGCAAAACGGTGATTGTGAGCAAAAGTAGCCGCGCCGATCACGATGTCGATTACCTGTTTGGTCAAGTCTCTATCGACAAACCGTTTGTCGATTGGAGCGGTAACTGTGGCAACTTGTCTGCTGCGGTTGGCCCATTTGCCATCCATGCTGGCTTGATTGATGAACAACGCATCCCTCAAAACGGCGTGGTGACGGTGAAAGTGTGGCAAGCCAATATCGGCAAAACCATTGAAGTGCACGTGCCCATTCAACATGGTTTGGTGCAGGAAACGGGTGAGTTTTCTCTTGATGGCGTGACATTTCCTGCTGCAGAGATCCAAGTGGATTTCGTTGACCCTGCCGATGGTGAAGGGAGCATGTTTCCCACAGGCAATTTGATGGATGACCTTGTCGTTCAGGGTGTTGGTACCTTTAACGCCACGCTCATTAATGCGGGCATTCCCACCATTTTCCTTGATGCTGAGGCGTTGGGGTATTCGGGCACGGAACTGCAAGAGCAGATCAATAACGATGAGCAAGCGTTAGCCAAGTTTGAAACCATTCGCGCTTATGGCGCGCTGAAAATGGGTTTGATTAGTTCGATTGACGAAGCGGAAAGTCGCCAGCATACCCCAAAAGTGGCGTTTGTCGCTAAGCCAAAAAGTTACCAAGCCTCAAGTGGCAAAGTGGTGGAGGCAGGAGAGGTTGATCTGCTGGTTCGCGCCCTTTCAATGGGCAAGCTGCATCACGCCATGATGGGGACCGCAGCGGTCGCGATTGGCGCAGCCGCTTGCGTGCCGGGCACTTTAGTGAACTTGGCTGCCGGTGGTGGCGAGAAACAAGCCGTCACCTTTGGCCATCCGTCTGGGACGCTCAAAGTCGGCGCTCAAGCAAAAGCCACTGAACAAGGCTGGGTGGTAGAAAAAGCCATTATGAGCCGCAGTGCTCGCATACTGATGGAGGGCTTTGTGCGTGTTCCCTCCGATCTCTTTGAATAAAACTGTGTTTGATGACTTGTTCAAAGAGCAAGGTGAAAAGGACCGTTAAGACATACTGGAGGAAGCACTATGTCTGCTTATCAGAAAGAATATCAATGGGCGAAGCAGCAACCGGAAAGCTTTTGGCAAGCCCAAGCAAAGAATATCGATTGGTTTGAATTCCCTAAAACCATTCTTGCCAATGATCCCAATGGCATTGAGCGTTGGTACCCCGATGGACTGCTCAATACTTCATGGTTGGCACTCGATTACCACTGTGAACAAGGCCGAGGTGATAAAGCGGCGTTGATCTATGATTCACCTGTGACCGAAACTAAGCAGGTTTACAGCTATTTCGAAATGCGAGATCGCGTGGCTCGTATCGCTGGCATGTTGGCTGACCAAGGCGTGACGAAAGGCGATCGCGTGGTGATTTACATGCCGATGATCCCAGAAGCGGCGATGGCGATGCTTGCCTGTGCACGATTAGGGGCGATTCACTCCGTGGTGTTTGGTGGCTTTGCCCCAAATGAGCTGGCGGTGCGCATTGAAGATGCCGAGCCCAAAGTGGTGCTGACAGCGTCATGTGGTATCGAAATCAACAAAGTCATCGCCTATAAGCCTTTGGTGGATAAAGCGATCATGGATAGCCGCTGGAAACCGGAAAAAGTGGTGGTACTGCAACGTCCTCAGTGTGATGCCCAGCTCAACAGCGAACGCGATCTTGATTGGCATCAAGCGGTTGAAAACGCGCTACCACATGCTTGTGTTCCGGTATTGGCAACGGACCCTCTGTATATCCTCTACACCTCAGGCACGACGGGCAAACCGAAAGGGGTGGTGCGTGACAACGGTGGCCATGCCGTGGCCATGAAGTATTCAATGAATGCCATTTACAATATGCCGCAGGATGGCGTGTTTTGGGCCGCCTCTGACGTGGGTTGGGTTGTCGGGCACTCTTATATCGTCTATGCCCCTTTAATTCATGGTTGCACCACGATCTTGTTTGAAGGGAAGCCAGTGCGCACGCCGGATCCTGGCGCCTTTTGGCGCGTATGCGAAGAGTATGGAGTGAATGTTCTTTTCTCTGCGCCAACGGCGTTCCGAGCGATTAAAAAAGAAGATCCACAAGGCGAGCATCTAAAGAACTATGATCTTTCCAAGCTTGATACGATTTTTATGGCGGGAGAAAGGCTTGATCCGCCAACCTTGGAATGGGTTCAAAGCCAAACGGCCAAGCCCGTGATTGACCACTGGTGGCAAACGGAAACCGGCTGGGCGATTGCAGGCAACATGGTGGGTATTGAGTTAATGCCCGTCAAAGCGGGTTCGGCCACCATGCCTATTCCGGGTTATCAAGTGGACATTCTCGATGAAATGGGGTTAAGAGCTGGGCCGATGCAGCAAGGTTTTGTCGCATTGAAAAGACCTTTGCCGCCAAGCTGCTTGCCAACCGTGTGGCGCAATCATGATCGATTTGAATCGGGTTATCTGAGCCAGTTCCCAGGTTACTATGTGTCGGGTGATGGCGGTTATCTGGATGAAGAGGGTTATCTCTTTATCATGGGTCGCATTGATGATGTGATTAACGTGGCTGGGCATCGTCTCTCTACCGGAGAAATGGAAGAGATTGTTGGCGCGCATCCTGCCGTTGCGGAATGTGCGGTTGTCGGCGTGCACGATGAGCTCAAAGGGCAGTTGCCACTGGGGTTTGTGGTGCTTAAAGATGGGGTGAAAATCGACCCAACCGAGCTGGAGCAAGAACTCGTCGGCAAAGTGCGCAATGAAATAGGCGCCGTTGCCTGCTTTAGACAAGCCTTGGTGGTGGAGCGTTTACCTAAGACGCGCTCAGGTAAGATCTTGCGCCGTACCATCCGTCAAATTGCCGATGGTGAACAATACGCTGTGCCATCCACCATTGACGATCCGACCAGTCTTAATGAAATCGAAAAAGTACTGAGTCGCTAACGCTATCGCCAATCCATCATCAATAGTGATGGATTGGCAAATTCACTTGCTTTATGCACTGTCGCACCACACACTTAGGTCATTATTTCTCGTAAGTTGCTCTCTATGACCGCGTTTATTCTCTCTTCTGCACGTCCTTCAGACCTTGAAGCCCTTAATGATTTGATGTTCGATTTGCATGATGAGCATCATCTACAGTGCCCTGAGTTTTTTAAAAGCGCAGAAGAGATCGAGCAAGAGAAAAGCATTGCTCGCTATCTCGATGACCCTGAATGTTTGGTGTTTGTCGCTAAAGTAGATGAGGAAGTGGTGGGGTTTGTGTCAGGGCATTTTTGCGAGCTGATTTCGACAGTGAGCCGCCCTTTACCTATGGGCAGTGTCGATGAGTTATACGTTAGTAAGCCGTTTCGCCAACAAGGGATTGCTGAGGCGCTATTAGCCAAAATCGAACAAACTTTCCGTGATTATGGTGTTGAACAAGTGTTTGTTGAAGTGTGGGATTTCAACCAAACTGCGATTGCCTTGTACGGGAAGAATGGCTTTCAGCCGCATATCCACTGGTTGAGAAAATCGTTACGTTAGATTTTGGAAGTGGCTTTAAGTCGCCCTGTGGACAATAAGGCGAACAAATAGTGGCTATCGCAAACATTTACTTAATTTCAGTCGAAAAAAATCTATTTTCCTGCCATTATTGCCTCCAACTCATCGAGCACGGAGGCGGTGAAGCATATTGCTAGTTGTCACTGAGTTCGAGCAACAAATAACAAAAGTAAAGGTTGTCACCCGTGCATAAGCGATCATTTCTAATCGTATTAAGCTTCATTTTTTCACTGTTCTATTCTTCTTTTTCTGTCGCCAATAGTTCGACTGCTTTTCCTGAAGGGATCAAAGGCGCGCTTTGTTTGGTACGAGCAGACAACAAACTGGTGTTGGTCAACGAAATACTCACACATCAAATCTCCCTGCCTGGTGGTACTATCATCGAAGGGGAAGACCCAGCAATAACGGCGCAAAGAGAAACATGGGAAGAGACGGGGTTGGTTGTCACGGTTGGTCAAGCACTTGGCTTTAGTGAACAAGCGGTTTTCTACGATTGTGTTTCGGATTCTTCTATTGTTGCATTTAATTTTAACAATGCATTGGATGGTAATGAGCTGCCAGTTTGGTTTGCTCCTCACTACGGCGTGGAAGTTTCCTCGGCGATGTTGATTGCGCCAAACACCTTGCCTGCTAGCCAATATCGTTATCCTGAACAGTGGGAGATGGTGAAAGGGATGTTCGATAAAGCCAGTGAGCAGCCAGTGACCTACGTGAATGATCTCGTCAATGCTGCACCGGCTTATCATCAAGTTGAATTGGGTTGGCTAATGCAGTTGCAAGCATGGGTCGCTTCATCTCCATTCATTACCCTTGCAGCACTGTTACTGGGACAGTTAGCGCTTTACTTAACATCACCTGAATTATTGCTTGTGATCTTGCCGCTGGTCATGTGGCGCATGGGGCGTGATTTCACCTTTCAGTTATTTTTTGCACTTTCGACGACATCGTTGTTGGTTTTGGTCGCACAGCAAGGCTTCTCGATGCCAAGGCCTCATGTTTATTGGCCAATGCTTGAAATGACGCAAAGTTATGGTTACGGCTTTCCAAGCTTACCAATTGCAGTTTGGGCTTGCTGTTCAGCATTGCTTTTAAGGCGCTCTGGATTATTACGAAATGGGCGCGCTTTGCGAATCGTTTCACTGGTGATTTCTTTAATAATGATCGGCAAGTTCTATACGGGAGCCGCTTTTATTGCAGATATGTTGGTCGGTGGCATTGTTGGTGGGTTAGTCGCATGGCATATCATCCGATTGGAAGGTAAGCCAAATTTGAATGTTGCGCAGTTGCTTGCGTCGAAAAGTGTCTGGATTGCGCTTGCTGTGGCTGCGGCATTATTGACAGCGATGTGGCCTTTGCCGGTCTTTTCCGCATGGTTGGCAACACTGATTGTGGTTTCCGTTTTGGTGATGTTTTTCAAAACGACCCAAGTTGTGCTATCTCAATCGCACGCACTGATGGTGGTCGTCGCACTGCTTACGTTGAACTTGATTGTCACCTTGCTGCAAGGCGCTGTTTCTTACAGTGGCCTTTACTCATTTATCGTTGAAACCCTTCGTTATCCGATGTTGGCGCTGTCTATGGCCTTACTGATAAAACAGTTCAGCGAAAAGAAAGCCTAAAGAAAACGCCTCGCAATGCGAGGCGTTATTGTTTTTAGCGCTTAATGCGTTTTAGCACTTAAATTGAGAAACCAGACGATCCAATTGGCCACATTGCTGTGATAGACGTTGGATAGCGGTCTCGGCATTTTGAACCACACTCACAATCGCGCTGCTGTTGTCTGCGATGCGTTGAACGTTGGCGTTGACTTCTTCACTTACGCTGCTTTGTTGATTCGCTGCGGTGGCGATTTGTGTGTTCATCTCACTCATATTGGCGATCGCGCGCAAAATCTCTTGCAGAGAATGAGTTGCAGTTTGCGCTGACTCAATCGTGGAATCACTGCTGCGTTTGCTTGATTCCATTACCGATACCGCTTGGCGAGCGCCGCCTTGTAAGCGTTCAATCATGGTTTGGATTTCCCCCGTACTTTGCTGAGTGCGGCTTGCGAGTGAACGTACTTCATCTGCGACGACGGCAAATCCACGGCCTTGCTCACCAGCACGCGCCGCTTCGATGGCTGCGTTCAGCGCCAGAAGGTTGGTTTGTTCTGCGATGCCACGAATCACGTCCAAAATAGACGCGATGTTGCTGACATCTTGGTCCAATGTATTGATGACTTGACTTGCGTCATCGACGTCATCCGCCAAGCGACGGATCGCGGCGACAGTGCTATCAACAATTTGGCTTGTCGTTTGAACTTCGTGATCCGCATTGTGGCTTTCAGTTGCTGCATCCGTAGCGTTATCACTCACGCTTTGACTGGTTGCTTGCATTTCATGCACGGCAGCGGCCACCACTTCACTTTCTTGCTGTTGGCGATAGGTGGAATCTGCAACAGAACGAGTGATTTCCGTTAGCTGGTTCATTTCACTACGGACATTATTGGTCGTGTTCACCACCTGCTCAATGGTTGCTTGGATTTTGCTGACAAACAGGTTAAACGCGCCCGCAAGCTGGCCGATTTCGTCTTGGCTTTCCACCTTGATGCGCTGACGCAAATCGCCATCGCCAGAAGCGATTTCATCCATGGCGGTACGAATATGTTCAATTGGCGTCACGATGGCTTTGATTAAGAACCAGCACATAACGGTGGCAAGCATAATGACAAGCAGAGTACCGAGTTCCAAAGTGCGTTCGGCTTGCGCAGCGGCATCATTAACTTGCTTTTGTAACTCTTGCTGCGATGCTTCAACCAGCTCTTTCACAACATTGAGTTGTTTACGAGTCGCTGAAAACTTCTTATCGAATGTGCCCTTGTTTTCATCGTAATACGCAAACCACTGATCCTCAGGTAGGCTGAGTAGTGTTTCGTAATCCTTCAACCAGCTATTGGCCAGTGTGACTAACACGTCGAGCTCACGTTGCGCGTTGGAAGGCAACAACCCTGAATCAATTAACTTTTGCGCCGCTTTCATACGAGGAATAGCTTTGTGCGCATTATCGCTATACTCAAACTTTTCACGTTCAATTTCTTGTTTGGTATCAGAGAGAACAAGCCCCTGAATCGCAGATGTTGCTTGATACATATCACGATAAGCATCTTCTATCTTGAACAGAGTAGGTATGACTTGATCACGTAGTGTGATGGTTAATTCAGTTTGTTTTTGGGAGGCCAAAATGTTCAGCACAGAGCTGACGGCGAATAGAGAAATAATGAGAAAAACAGGGAAAATAATTTTTTGTTTTACGGATAAATTGACAAACATTTTCTGCTCACACTGTTGCTATTAAATTAATTGCACCAATGCTACCACCAGTAATGGCTATATGTACTGTAAAACAGAGCTAAAGAGGATAAAGTATTAACCCGCTCCCAGTTTGAAAGTGTTAGAGAGGGAAGAGAATCCCTCTCTAATCGTCATCAGGCTTGCAGAACAAACTTCTTAATGGCGGTTGCGACGCCGTGGTCATTATTGCTGTCAGTGATGTAATCTGCGATTTGCTTGGTCTCTTCCATCGCGTTAGCCATGGCAATGCCAAGACCTGCGTACTTCAACATATGGTGATCGTTTTCTGCATCTCCCATACAAATCACTTCTTCCGCGCGAATACCCAGATATTCCGCAATCGCAGCCACGCCAATTCCTTTATTACTGGCTGGGTTTAAAAACTCTAGGAAGAATGGTGCGCTTTGAACAATGGTGAACTCATCATGCAATGTGGCGGGTAGGGCGGCGATGGCTTTGGTGAGCTCTGAGGGCTCAGCCACAATCATGGTTTTGATGATTGGGTGGTCATCCGCTAAGGCATCAAAACTCATTTCGGTAATATTGAGACCATTGATGTTGGCTTCAATATCGGTGTAAGGATTGTTTTGCGGAGTAATCAGGCCAAATTCTTTGCTGAACGCGTGTACAAATACCCCCAGTTTATCAGCCAAACGAGCGATTTTTTTCGCCGCTTTGCCATCGATGATCTGCTCATGGATGATCTCACCCGTTGCCACGTTCTTAACCATCGAACCGTTGTAAAAAAGAACAAAGTCTTTGTCTGAGTCGATCTGTAATTCTTCCAGTTTGCTTTGCATCCCCTCTAACGGGCGGCCTGAAGCAAGTACCACGGTCACGCCTGCAGCGCGAGCTTGGCGAATCGCTTCTTTATTGGGTTCAGAGATCTGTTTGTCACTATTGAGTAATGTGCCGTCCATATCCAGCGCAATCAACTTGTACATGCTTACCTACACTTAATGAAAATGAAAAAGAGAAAAGAATAATGAGGCGTATGAAACTATAAAATGAGTCAAATTAACAATGAATTTTTTCGTTGAGAAGAGATTCATTTGACCTCGGGGCGAGTCTCATTTAAGGTCTGCGCCTTGCGAAAAATTTTTAGGGTTGTAGTGACGTTGTACAAAGTTAACGAGATGTTTGAAACCATTCAGGGCGAAGGTGTGTTTACTGGTGTTCCAGCGGTTTTTGTGCGCTTGCAGATTTGTCCTGTAGGGTGCTCTTGGTGTGATACCAAGCAAACGTGGGAAGCAGCAGAGCAAGATGAACAAAGCTTTGCTGAGATCATCGTTAAAACAGGGGACAGTCCGACGTGGTGTCAAGCGGATGCCGCAGCTATTGTTGAGCAGTACCAACGTCAAGGCTACAGTGCCAAGCACATCGTCATTACTGGTGGTGAACCTTGTTTGTACGATCTCATCGAGCTGACACAAACATTTGAAGCCATTGGCTGCCAATGTCAGATAGAGACCAGTGGTACTTACGAAGTCAAAGCAAGCGAAAACACTTGGGTGACGGTATCGCCTAAAGTCGCGATGAAAGGTAAGTTGCCGATCTTAGACAGTGCATTACAACGAGCCAACGAGATCAAACATCCTGTCGGTACCCAGAAAGACATCGACCAGTTAGACGCTTTACTGCTTCGCGCTCAAGTGCCTGCAACAACGGTGATCGCACTACAACCTATTAGTCAAAAAGAGAGAGCCACTCAGTTGTGCATCGACACCTGTATTAAGCGCAATTGGCGTTTGTCGATTCAAACACATAAGTATCTGAGTATCGCGTAAGAGGGATTGTTTATGAACAAAGCCGTTGTGGTTTTTAGTGGTGGTCAGGATTCGACGACCTGTTTAGTCAAAGCACTCAATGAATTTGATGAAGTGCATGCCATCACGTTTGATTATGGCCAACGTCACCGTCTTGAAATCGAAGTGGCGCAAAATCTGGCAAAAGAGCTGGGTGTAGCGGCGCACAAAGTGATGGATGTGACGCTGCTCAATGAGTTGGCTATCAGTTCACTGACTCGCGACGATATTCCTGTATCTCATGAACTGCAGGAGAATGGTTTACCTAACTCGTTTGTTCCCGGTCGTAACATTCTTTTCCTCACGCTGGCGGGTATTTACGCTTATCAAATTGGCGCAGAGACGATCATTACTGGGGTGTGTGAAACCGATTTTTCTGGCTACCCAGATTGTCGTGATGACTTTGTCAAAGCGATGAACAGTGCTCTTGTGAAGGGCATGGATAAGCCATTAGTGATCCAAACACCACTCATGTGGCTCAACAAAGCAGAGACGTGGGCGCTTGCGGATCAAAATAACGCTTTGCAATTGGTCAGAGAAAAAACCTTAACGTGTTACAACGGCATTACTGGGGATGGTTGTGGTGATTGCCCTTCTTGCCATTTACGTAAGGTTGGTCTTGATGATTACTTGGAACAACAGGACGCAGTTAGGGCGTCGCTGCGAGCCAAGCAGTCTAGCGTTCAATAGGTTCATTGTACGCATCAACAATAGTGTTACGGCCAGATTTTTTAGCTTGGTAAAGTGCTTGATCTAAGATGGAGTAAAGTTCATCGAAATCAGACAGCGCTCTAGATGTGGCTAAATAAGATAGGCTGGCCGTGATGGATACAGAGGAATGATTAGGTGTGATCACAGCACTTTCATTAATTAGTTTGTGTAATTTTTCTACGCGAAACTGAACATCAATATCTTCTACTTCCTTGAGCATAACGACAAACTCTTCGCCTCCTAATCTTCCCAACAAATCTCCGTGGCTTAATTCTGCTAGCAGAGTTTTACTGATGTGAATCAGAAGTTGGTCACCAGTTGGGTGACCATATTGGTCATTGATGGTTTTGAAGTTGTCCAAATCAAACAAAATCAAGATGTTGTTACAGTGAGTTGTCTTAGATGATGGGGTTTGACGAATTAGTCGTATGGCGGCCCCTCTGCTGAGAGCTCCCGTCATGGGATCGATTTGTGCCTGTTTTCTTTTTTGATGATTGTTGATGAAGAACACGCATACGATGATGATGCTCGCTGCTGCTAAAAGGCTATAGAGAGACTTTGTTTGTTGATAATTCTGGATCTCAATCAGTTTTTTGTCGTTATCATTTTGCAACTGTGCAATTTGCAATTGGTAGTCGAAATGTTGTTGAGCAAGATCGAGTGCTTCTATCGCACGGGTGGTTTCATGATCTCTCTGTTCGAGCTCAAGCTGCGCATAGCGTTTATGAAAGTCGTGCGCTTTCTCATACTCTCCCAATCTGCTATAGATTTCAGATAGCTGAAGTGATGCTTTGGCTTGCATCGTGAACCAGTTCATTTCTAAAGCCGTTTGGTACGAGTATCTTGCATGTTCAAGTGCAAGTTGAGTGTTGTTTTCTTTAAGATGAGCAACGCTAAAGCGGTAATGGACTTTTGCTGCCAATCTATAGTTCTGGCTATTCTCAGCCTCATTAAGGGCTTTCTGTAGCAGTTGCTGACCTTCTTGATACGTTCCTTGATCAACATAGACCGAACCTAACCCCAAGTAAGTCATGACCAGACCCAAAACGTATCGTTCTTGTTCCAATATCTCAAGTGCTTGTCGGTAATAGCGGATAGCGAATGTTGGCTTTTGCCAGTCTCGATACAGTTGTGCCAAGCTATGTAACACTTGTGCACGCTCAATCAGCGAATCAGAATCTGAGCGAATTTCAAGAGCATCAACAAGGTACTTTTCAGCTTCCTTATACTGGCCTAATTCACGGAGCTGAGCACCAATATCATTGTATGCTCCTGAACGATCGGAATGTAGGGGTAACACTCTCAACATTTTCTGGTAGTTAGCAATAGCTAAGTGCGATTCACCACGGAAACTATAATTGTTGGCGATAACTCGATAACTTAAATAGGTAGGCAGTAGTGTTTCATTTGATTTTGCCATCAACTGTTCTAGTTGAGAGCAATAATGTTTTGCTTTATAGAGATCCCCTTGCTCGTTGAGCGTGTAACAAAGTTGGTAGAGAAAAAGCTCTTTTTTTTCAATGTCATTATTCGTGTTTTTGTCACGCAGTAGCGTTGTAAATTTATCGATCGCTAAATCATATTGACTGTTTTTTCTATTGAGAAGCGCATCGATATAAAGTTTCTCTTGCTGTGCAAATAAACTATCGCTGCGTTGGCTTCCACCATAATAAGGTTGGTTTCTTTTGGATAAGTAATCAAACAGCAACCCGCTTATATAGAGTTTTTCACCACTCGGTGAAAGTGCAGAATAACGTTGATTCAATAGGTGCAATGCAGCTTCTTGATCGGTTTTGAGTTTTTGCTGATAAAACTCGTACCATTGATGTAAGCTACTGTTTTCTGCATATGAATCTGTCGAGAACGACAGCAATGCAATGAGTAAAAGAGACGAAATTTTTAGCATTGTGATCGTGAGAATGAGATGGTGTTCTAGCTTAACACTAGACGTTTTAGTGGTAATGTGATCAGTTCGATGATCAAGAAGGCCAGAGATGAGACAGCGTTGAATTTATATTTTTTATAAATGAGTTAGACAGTAAAAACAGACCAGCGCGCTGGTCTGTTTTATGAGAGATAGGGGCTGAAGGTTACAAATACAACTTAGCCAGTTCAGACGGTTCGATTTCTTTACCTTCAAGTTGAGCATTCCAGTTAATACCAACCAGCACACCGTCTTCATCTAAGGTGATCAACCAATCTTCGACAAAAATATCAAGGGGTATTTCCAGTACTTCAAAATCAGCCCATTCTTCAACGTTGTGGGCGAGAGCATCTTCTTTTGCAGACCAGAAAGGCATTACTTCACTGTTTTCAAACTCAGTAGAGTCACAAGCTAGCCATCCTTCTTCGTTGCGTAATCCCCAAACTAACTTAGTATTTTGAGTTTCTTTAATGAAAAGGTCTAAATTCGCTTGGATATCGGCAGTCAATTTGCTCATGATAAAATCTCGTTAAGAATAACTGGCGCCAAGAGTACCATTTAATAGGAAATTTACCAATGTGAGATTAAATAGAGGCAAAAGAAAAGGGGCCAGCTGGCCCCTCAAAGTATCTATTTCTTCGCCTTGGGTAAGCGAGTGAAAATATTCCACTCTTCTTTTACATCACCTTTGTATCCGACAACGGAGGCTACCACTCGGCGGTTAAGTGCATGACTGACTTCATCTGTCCCTTCATTGGCGACTGCACTGTCACCAAACCCGACGATACGTACGCGGCTTTGAGCAACACCGTATCCTATTAACATCTCACGCACATTGTTTGCACGTCGCTTTGACAAATCTAAGTTGTGCTCGGCGTTACCCGTGCGACTAGCATAACCCTGGAGCTCAATCGAGGTTGATGGATAGAGCTTTAAAAATTCTGACATTTCCTTAATTTGCTTACGGAAAACAGGATTAATTTTATCTGAGTCGTTCGCAAACAAAACTCGAATTTGCATTTGCTGAGAGGTCTTCACATAAGTACCACAGCCGTCATTGTCGATTTCAGCAGTACTTGGTGTGTCTGGGCACAAATCACGCGCATTGATCACACCATCTCGATCTTGATCTTGAAGGTCAGCGATTTGGTTAGCTCTTGGAGTCTGAATATATTCGTACTCATCTGATTTGTCAGACGCGTAGGTCGATTGAGACACGAGCATCAATATCGTTAGAGGTAACATTAACTTTTTCATATTAATACTCCACCTTCTCTAACCACTCCTGTGGAATATCGACACGCAATGCAGTAAGTAGTTGACCAGTCGCGTTCATCACACGGAACTTTGCGTATTGTTCGGCATATTTTGCGTCCAAATAGCCTTTGCGAGCTTCAAATAGTTCGTTTTCGGTGTTAAGCAAGTCGAGCAGTGTTCGCTTACCAATACGATACTGCTTTTCATACGCGATCACTGTTTCTGAAGCAGAATCTACGTGATCAGATAAAAACTCTTTTTGTTGCAGTGTTAAATCCAGAGCACTCCATGCGAGGCGAAGCCCTTCCTCAACACTGCGAAAAGTACGTTCACGAAGATCTTTTGCTTTATTGAGCTGGTGTGCCGAACTTTCTGAATTTGCCGAATCACTACCGCCGTTATATAAGTTATACCGCATTCTTAACATCGCGGTTAACTCATCGCTACTTCCTTCAATGCCACCTGCATCTTCACGCCATGTCTGCGCAGCTTCAAAAGAAAACGTAGGGTAGTTGCGCCCTTTTGTTTGCTTATATTGATAGCGAGCAGAATCGACATCGACTTGAGACACCTTAATTACGGGATGCTGTTCAAACGCCTTGCTAATCGCTTCATCGACGGTGTAGGGAATCTGTGTTTGATCTGCACGAGGAAATATCAAAGATTGAGGGGTTTGCCCAACCAAACGTGTAAACGTAGTATGAGAATCAAACAAGTTGTTTTGGGCTGCGGCGAGGTTGCCATGTGCTTTAGCGAGACGAGCCTCTACTTGAGATAAGTCTGCCGTTGAACCAATGCCGGAGTTCACTCGTTTTTTAATGTCGCTGTATATGCGCTTATGTGTGGCAAGATTACTCTCAGATAAGGTCAAAATCTCATAGGCTTTGACTGAATCGAGATAAACTTTCGTCACCTCAAGTGCTTTGTCTTGAGCGTCTGCAAGTAGTTGATAACGTAGTGATTCTGCTTCAGCGGCAGTACGGTCCATATCGTTTAAAGTTGATGAGCCATCCCAGATAAGTTGGGTAAATGTCAAAGAGGCTTCTTTACGTGTGAGATCGGTCTCTTCACCAACGGCAGGGTCAATCGACTCGTATCCTATACCCGCGTCGAGATCTATTCTGGGTAAGTATGCTCCTGATGATGCTTCATTAGCGTAACGCTTACTCACAAACTCATTAAAAGCACTTTTGAGTTCAGGATTGGTGGCGAGCGTTATCGATATGGCTTGCTCCAGCGTTTGTCCTGTAGCAGGAAGTGCCAACATTACGCCTAAGGCGAATGCATTGAACGGTATCCACTTCACTGTGTTTCTCCTACGAATCGGTTCGAAGTTATCAGTCTAAGTTATAAGTCATCTTAATTTTGAGATTGTTATAAGAAAACGTCAATTTTTTAACACTGACATTACCTGTGTGAATGTTCAAAATATAAGAAAAGCTAGCGTTTTTTGACATTGTAGTCGTTTCATTGCCCAAATTCTAACTTATTGAAATCAAATTATATAGTCGTTTTCATTTTTTAATGATGCAAATGGTAGTGTGATTTCGCTTCAAAAATGAGACTGCGTGATCAAAGTCGCCAATAGGTGACGTAAATGTGAATTGATGAAGATTTGCAGATGCTGAATCTATGCAGCTTTGGTATAGTATTGGGTAAGAAAATAGAACTAGTCTAACGGTCAAATAATTGACGAAAGTACTACAGTTATCTCAGAGGTTATTTATGGATTTCACAGCCTTCCTTGCCGGTGCATCACTTACTGCTGGACGCATCGTTGTTCTGGGTTTAGATGGTCAAATAAAAATTTTGGCTCCAGGGCAAAAAATTGCGCCTGGAGAGTTAGTCATTGAAACGTTGGAAGAAACCGATGTTACTCAGATTCGCATCGGAACAGAAAACGGTGAAAAGAACATAACTGATGATATACAGCAAATTTTTGCCGCGTTAGAGCAAGGTCAAGACCCAACGCAGTTGGGTGATGAGTTCGCAGCAGCTGCCGGTGAAGCGGGTGGTTCCAGCTTAGTTGCTGGCGTTTCTGTATCTCGCACAGGCGCAGAACTGTTGGCAAGCACAGACTTTTCCACGCAAGGTTTACAAGCTTTGGGTTTGAGTGAAACCCAAAGCTTAACGTTACTGGATCAGTATAAGAATCGTTTTAGTAACTTAGAAAACAATACCGGTGGTGTAGAGACACCAGACGATCGCCCAGCGGTATCCTCTATCAGCAGTCCAACCGTCTCTGAAGGGGACAACGCTACGTTCGATGTTAGCCTGAGCAACGCGAGCACCACAGCGACCACCGTGACCTTAACATTGGCGGGCGATAGCGCGACCGCAGGTACGGATTTCACCAGTACTGAAGTGACCATCACCTACCAAGATGGCACCACACAAACCGTGGCCGTCAATGGCGATGGCACCTTTGACGTGGCAATCCCAGCTGGCGACACCACATTCAGCATCTCGGTTCAAACCACCGATGACAATATTTTTGAAGGCGATGAAACCTTCACGTTGAGTGG